>NZ_JAMBDM010000018.1:0-106078 GCF_025142895.1 Paenibacillus sp. p3-SID867 | reverse complement strand
TTGATAAAAAAGCAAGAGAGCAAAAATAATAGCTCCGAGACTACAAAAAATAAATAGTTTTCGGCTTAAAATAAAATCTGGATCCGAAGTCATATAATTTGAAAACAAATATATTTTTTTTGTTATTTCTCCTCTGCTCAGAGAATCGGTTACCCAATAAAATAAGGCTGCCCCAAGCCCGGCTACATAGGATCGGCCGATCAAACTGATCAATAGTGCTAAATGGCCAAGCCATAAAGCTGGAGGCAGTACATATAATGAAAACGATATAAATGGTACTGGAAACACCCACGCATGAATAACTAAGAAACTACCTAAGAAAAGTATACCGATCATAGCTAGACTCAACAACCATCTAGCTGCGAAATAAGCAATGCTACGATAGGGAAGTGACATAAACCATCTGCTTGTTTCCTTGCCGGTCTCTGCGGCAAATAACGGCGACATTAAGAAAACAACAACAAGTGGAAAAGTATACTCATAAATCAATCGAACATGGATTAATTGAATAGACGGTACAAATTGCCACGGTTGAAGAATGCTAACTGCGAAAACTTGAAATAGAACCAGACAAATTGCGACGATTGTTAGTGAAGACCAGAAGATCTTTACTTCTAACAAGATCCGTTTCATGAATTCCTCCTCCATTCTTTCGACCGTAAACTCCTAAACCTTATAATTGCTCGTACAAAGTTTTTAGGAGATCTAGATTCTGTTGTTCGTTATTGGTTTGAATCTGATTAATAAGTGCTCTCAGTGCTTCCTCATCCGAATCTACTGGTACAGATTTATTCACTTGTTTTAAAAGATATGCGGAAAGTGCGATTATGAAACGTTCTCTATTTTGGGATTCCATTTGTCGATTCAGTAACCCATATGTGTCGGCCCAAAATGTAGTGATCTTTTGAGCGATTTCGCCATCTGCATACAATCCGTCAAGTAAGTAAGATGGAACTTCAATAAAACCTTCGCCGGTCATCTTGATGTCACGTGATGAAGCATGGATCCAATCAACAGGAATGATCGTATCCAACTTGTTCATTTTATCTTGAGGGCGCAAGTATAATACTAAATTTTTCCCCTCTTGAAAAAGTGAGGTGATCTCCTCCACATATTGCGGATCGACTAATTCATTCGCTATCACTTTCGTACTCGTCTTTCCCGACTCTACAATCGTTTCCCGTAACGGCCCGCCCCATAAATTAAATCCTGATTCATATGAATTAACCGATTCAAATTCTATGCTCTGGACATGATTAGCCTTTGTCTGCTTGATTATACGATAGTTGCTGTACAGACTTATTGTATCTGGAAAATGGACGGTCACTCTCTTGGGTATTCCATTAACCGATAAAGGTAACGGAAACCATTCTTTGCCCATCGGCAAATTCACGTTCCACTTGTCTGCAAAGTGCATGGGAGACATTGTGCTGTTGTTCGTCAATTTATAATCAGTCGGACTTCCTTCATAATGAATCATCACCGTAGAGAAGTGTTCATTTTTCAGATCCAGTCGAACTTCCTTTCCATTTCTAGTAAAGGGAACAGGATTTTCGTTTGCCAGCACTTCAATAACGTTATAGGTTTCATTAAGCTTGAAGGCAAGGGAGTCGATTGTATTTTCTTCTGGAAACTGAATACTAGCCCGAACAAGGATATCACCATTCCACAAAGGCTTCATATCCAAATCGTAAATCAAGGTTGGCTCTTCCAATTCTAGATTCTGATTAGAACTAGCATAACGTTCTATAGCTACTCCACCAGAATCCTGAACTTTCTTCAACCACAAATGTCCTGTCATAAAACTAACTGCAACAACGCAAAGTACCAGTAACGCTGCCCGTTGGGCACGAGTTCCGGGTTCACGTCTTTTCCGCGCCATCGTTTGTACAATAAATAGGAAGAGAGCGCATGCAACTGACAGATAAAAACCACGATGCATCCAAAAGGAAAGCTCCCTTGAAAATCCAAACATGTTAATAAAATATCCCATGGATTGATAATCAAAAAGCAAAAAATTCGGGAGCAGCCGCGCAGATAAGGGTAACTGTGGAGTAAGCAATAACATACCACCATAAATATGCAGAAAGAATAACAGGAAACCAAGAAAATATCCTATTCTGTTTTTAAGCAGCCCGCCTAGTATCCATCCTAATGCTAAGCTGTAAAACATCGGGATGAGTGAAGATAATAAAAACCATGCAGGATATAAACTGGCATCGGGAAAAAACAACGCTCTTTTCCAAAGGTAGATGCACACCGGAATACATGTGAAAATGGTAAACGGAATGAGGTAGACAGCGAGGTGGGCAGAATATCTTTTAATGGAACGGTGGGGGATGCTTGCCATAAGTTGCGCTTCTCCAGCTATTTGATAGTTTCTCGCACCATAAACACCAGATAGAACAGCTAGTATCGCGAGAGCCCCCAGGTACAAAAATTCAAATTGCTGCAAATAAAAGCCAACATGGGTAGTCCATTGACTGATTGAATGTACGAGCCAAGCGTGAAATCCCCCAACCAACAATAATATCCAAAAGTAAGCACCGCGTAATAATTGCTTCCATTCCGTTTTAAAATGACCCAACCATTCATTCACTAGACTCACCTCTTGTAAAATATAAATAGGCATCCTCAAGATTTGGAATGGCAAGCTGTGCTCCCGGGTAGGGACATTGCCTCGCAATCATTCGCACTTCGAATTCGCCAGTGACCGTTTTTCTACGACTTATAAGAGAAGTTCGATTCCTGCTCCACAGATAGTCACTCTCGGGGATTATCGTTGTCCAAACTTGGTTCTCCACTTTGGAGAGAAGGTTTTTTATTGATCCGTAAAAAACGATTCTTCCACGATCCAAAATAGCAAGCGACTGACAGCTGGCTTCAATGTCAGCTACGATGTGAGTGGATAAGATGATCGTCCGATCTCGACCTAAATCTTCCAGCAATTCACGAAACCTTATACGTTCCTCAGGATCAAGACCCGCAGTGGGTTCGTCGACAATAATGATTTCGGGATTGCCAAGAAGAGCTTGCGCAATACCAATTCGTTGCTTCATTCCTCCCGAGTAAGTTTTTAATCTTTGTTTGGCTTGTTGTTGTAAATTTACTTTTTCCAGCAGATTAGTGACTGCCACTCTGCGATCTTTCGCAGACTTTATTCCTTTCAATAGGGCAATATATTGAAGAAATTCTTCACCGGTTAGTTTATCGAAAAACCGTGAAGTTTGAGGCAGGTATCCTAAGCACTGCCGAATTTGATGATCATCTCTACCTAGTAATAAAGAACCCATCTGAACTTTTCCGTTTGTCGGTGGGATAATCGTTGCCAAGATTTGCATCAATGTGCTCTTTCCTGCTCCGTTTGGTCCTAGTAATCCGAACATACCGGCACCAATCTTTAAATTCACTTCACTCAAGGCTTGTTTCTCCCCGCTGTAGACTTTATTCAACGCTTCAATCTGTATGTCCATACTTCCACCACCTGACTGTTCTTATTTACTAACTATGACGTCTAAAACATAAAAAAGTTTGGTCCCTTATTTAAATTAACTCAGCTTTCGCAGATCCAAAAGTGGCATAACAGCAGATATAGCATGGATTTGAAAGCGATAGGATATAGCTTTACAAAATAAAACAAGGAATTCATTTGCAATTGCTGTAATCTGTTGAATTACGCAAAAAATTTGAAACTGTCATGCAAATGATAGGACCAGCCCAAGTTATATAATCGTTATGACTTAAGAGATTTCCTTTCGGGAAGCGGGGAACTGGTCTGAATTCGAAGTACATATTCCATGTTCCCTTCATTTGTTGTAGTTAGTACAAATATACGCAGATACCTTTTATCTTTGCCTTCCGACATCACATTCTGTCCTTTTTCTGTAGCAGCGTTTCCTCCTTTTTGACGAATTTGGAATTGCAAATGTTTAGTACCTCTTCTTTTCCAGACATCCAGCCCCCCCCTTCCCTTCATTTGTAAACGTACCGTTCGCATGTTGTTCATGCTGTCTAATTATAACGACGCCTGAAAGAGTAAATATAACACCTTGTGAAAAAAATCTAATATAAGCGGATGTTTATATGGGTCATATAAATAACTTGTCCCATGATCCGATAGGATCATGGGACAAGTTTCATCAACGAACATGTAAAAAAAGGGTCTAATATGAAACGGTGGAGGATGTGCTGGAGGCCGTTTCAAGAATCGTACTGCCACTCTTTATTTGAACAGTCGACACCACCCTGTACGTATAGCCGGACGTCACATAGTAATCTTCCTCCATTGTATGCTGACCATTACCTGTAAAGGATTTACTCCAAGATTTCACGGTAGACCAACCACTCCCCCATTACGCTGTAATTCAATGGTCAAGGTGGAGTTATAATTCCCCATATAAACCACAAAACCGCTAGAGGAAGTCCTTTCCCGAAGCTCCAATCGAGATTGAGGCACCCATTAGAGAAATATAGTCATATAATGGCGTGATTACCGCCGACTCAGTATTTACTGAAGCTGCTTCTAAATTCACATTCATACCAAATCCGAAAAACATCATAGTAGACAATAATACTGCTGCACACTTCTTTTTCATTTTCCCGTTTCCCCCCATTTTGAATTGGCTTATAATAAACGACGTACAAGTAGAGTGTTTTGTAACAGTTATATCATTATTTTAGTAACAAAACGCTTTCAGCTATTTCAATTAGTTCCGGTTCCTCTTTCTTTAGATTTGTTGCACTTTCCATGAGAACAAACAAATTCATTCCTTCTTGCCATACTAATGTCATCATCTCGTTTTTACGAACCAGAAGCCCTTCCTGACCATGAATCCGTGTATGAAACACTTCGTCCGCTTCTTCAGTATCTACATGAATACCGCTATTTTCATTATGTTGCTGAAATAAAATAAAGCCATCGCTCTCATTCCCATATGCTATAGATTTCATATTCCGATCATTCGTTTCATTCACAATATGGTAATCTGATGGCAGTTTTGTAGGCACGTAAGCATTCTCAATTTGAAGATAATGATGACTGTTTTCCCCCTGTGTCACAATAGTTGTCGTACCCCTCGATAAAAAGTATAGTGGAAAAAGAGAGGCAGAGGTGACGGACGATGGCTAGATATAATGAAGAATTGAAGCGGAAGATGCAACTGCGAATGATGCCACCGAATAATGAGTCTGTGAGTCAGATCGCAAGAGATAGCGGCCTGTCTGAGGGGACGCTATACAAGTGGCAAAAGGAAGCCAGACCGAACGGTGCTGTCGTTCCTGGTGGCAGGTCGGAATCGGACAACTGAAGTAGTCGGGATAAGTTCTCGATTGTGCTGGAGACAGCTACTTTAAGCGAAGTAGAGCTGGCCGAGTATGAACAAGCCCGACAGAACAATCCGAGTCGCTGGTCAGGGAAGACGCGAAACTGGAGCTTGGAGGATCAGGTGTATCTCAATCCAGAGAAAATGCTAAACTCGTCAACTGCCGCGGTGCAGTTGAAATAGAGGCTATTAAATTTTCAACTAATCGCGACAACTATATTGACAAACACCGTTTTCTCCAAGTCGTATTGCTGTGAACTCTCTTTCCACTTCAACAAATAGATTTAAAATACTTGTTCTAAATGCTCCTACACTGAAAAATGTCGTCAGTAAGAGGGCAATAATAACAGGAAGAATAACTGTAAGTTTGAACGAACGGATCGGAATGAGAAGCTGGAAAAATGTTTTGATGTCAAACAGTAAAAATTGGAGTCTAATTCGCTTTGTAAAAGTTTGCTTCTGCTTTTCAGACGGTAGATAAAAAGGATCTTTGCTCAATTCCTCATTTTCTTCTATCAGCTTCTTACCTTCCACTTCCGTAAAACGAGTCATGAGCAACCTAATCTTTATTTCCTCAAATTCTTCCAAGCCTTTCTGATTCATTGTGTTATTCGTCTCTGACATTGTAACCTTCTCCTTCGGACATTATTTGGAGCGCCTTGCGTCTGGCTCTAGCAACGTACTGTCGGACATGCTGCTCAGCTATGTCTAATAATCTTCCAATCTCCTTGTCCTTCATACTCATATTATATTTAAAATACAGCAAGTTTCGATCCCTTTCAGGCAATTGTAACAAGACTTGCTCCAAAGCCTCAGACGCCTCCTGCTGGATATATTTATCTTCTGTGACGGCAGCTAGCAAGTTCGGAATTTGCTCTGCCATATCATCTGTCATACCAGTAAAAACACGCTGATTTCGCCGTTTTTCTTTTCGAATGTAATCTAAACAAGTATGCTTCAAAGTATTGACGATATAGGAAGCTAATTTGTAACTGCTTAATGACCGTAAAAAAGAAATTTTCGGAATTATTTTGATAAAGCTGTCGTGAATCAAATCATCAACAACATCGTTGTTATGTGTAAAACTATACGCTCTTTGTTTCAGTAACGGATAGAATTGTAAGTACAAGTCTAATATAAACTTCTTGTCACTCTCATCTTCCACAATCAGAAGGAAAGCAAGATTCATTATGCACGCCCCCCAAAACTTATCACCATAAACGATAGTGATATATTGACGATAGGTTTTTGCTAGTAATGGTTTCTTCAAACGATGTTATTGAATACATTTAGTATACACAATCTCATATTTACATAAAAGGAAATTTTAACTAGTGTTCTATTTCTTATATTGGCATAGCAGCTTCTTGAGATGTAACATTCATCTCAAATCACTTCTGGGGATATAACAGTGTTTGAAATTTTGGCTTACTTGCCTTAACAAAATTTTTCATTCCAAACAGGAAACAACAACCATATTGTATGGTTTGTCACTTTATTTAGCTGTGACTTAGGGACATAAAAGAAAATAACAGACCCAAACTGCCGCTGAAAACGAAACAGATTGTATCGGAGTTACAGTTCAGCCCTGTATGAAGAAACAAAATGAGAAATCGCTCGCGCTGTCGCCTGATCTCAGGTAAAATGATCCTAACGACAAACCGGAAGAAAGTGGGGGCCCCATGGGAAGAACAAGGATTACGGAAAGAGCGTGTATCGCCAACTTGAGGAAATCAGGGGGCGCCTGAACGCAGTGGAGAGCGATCTCAAGAAAGAAAAACGTGAGCATAAGGAAGATGTAGATCGGCTCAATCGTAAGATCGAGGAAAAAGACCGCGAGATCAAAGTTCTAACCGAAGACAATGAACGGCTCAAGCGGATTAACAATAATGACAGTTCTAACTCCTCCCTCCCCCCGTCCACAGATCAGAAGGGGAAACCCGCCAATACCTACAACGGCCGAAACACGAGTGGTAAAGAGCCAGGCGGCCAGCCAGGGCATAAGGGAGGAACGCTCACCAAGGCGGATGTGGAGGAACAGATCCGAAAGGGCTCCCTTACACACAAAGTCAAACATGTAGGCAAAACGTCCGAACGGTATGTGAGCAAGTACGTCATTGATGTAGAAATAACGAGTGTGGCCACGGAATTTCGTTTCTATGAGGATGCTTCTGGCAAGATAGAGATTCCGCCAGCATACTGGAGTGATGTGGTATACGGTCCAAACCTAAAGGCCATGATTGTAGACCTGTATGCAGAAGGTGTCGTCTCCAACGATCGCATCTGCGGATTCATACATGCGTTCAGCGATGGGAAGCTTGCCCTCTCTGAGGGAAGCATATACAACTTCTGCCGAGATTTTTCGGTCAAGTGTGCGCCCGCCCTCGCACAGATTGAAGAGGAGTTGCTGAATGAAAGTACCCTCAGCACGGATGCAACGGTGATAACCGTGAATGGGAAACAGGCCTATATCCGCAACCAAAGCAGCGGCACCGCGATTCTCTACAGCCCGATGGAGAAGAAGGACTTGGAAACCCTGAAGGAGACGGGGATCCTGTCACGATTTTCGGGAACGTTTATGCATGACCATGAAACCGCCATGTATCATTTTGGGACGGGTAACGGGGAGTGCAACGTCTATTTACTGAGGTACTTGCAAAAGAACACCGAAGAATCCGAAAATTCATGGAGTGGGGACCTCTCTGAACGACTCTGCGGGATGAATGAGGCGCGCAAAGACTGCTTGAAATCGGAGCGTGTGTTTTCCGAGGAGGAGTTAGCGAGCTATGACAGGGATTACGATGCGATTGTGATCCGCGGAGTAGAAGAAAACAAGCGAACCAAGGGCAAATATGCCAGAGCAGAAGAGAAGAAGCTGCTGAATCGTCTGAAGCAATATAAGGATAATCACCTTCTCTTTTTGTATGATTTCACGGTCCCCTTTGACAATTATCCGAGTAGTTTTTTATCCGAGAAGACTTAGCAAAACGTCAATGCTATCGCATTTCCGCCCTAAATCTTCTCGGATAATAAACATAGCAATGACAAGAGAGATATCCTTATATAAGCAGCCTGGACAGGCTAGCAACTATATAAGGAGATTTATTGTATGGCACAAAACAGTAACAATGCAGTCTACTGGCAGGAGCTTCGCGAAGGATTTAACCAAAGCTTGGAGTCGTTAGGCTACAGCAAGAGGAAATTAATTGACTATTCCTGGGCGTTAAACAAGATTGAGCGATGTATCCTTGATCACGGCTTACCGGGCTACTCCATTGAGACGGGAGATAGAGTTCTATCCGAAATCAAAGGGCAATATCACAAGGCAAGTCAGCGTTTGATTAGGACTGTTGTATGTCGGTTGAACGACTATTCCTTAGGAAAATTCAACATCATGCATTCGGAGATAAAGAGGGCGAAATGCCCCGAACAGTTCGCCGAAACACTCTATCAGTACACGGAGTACTTGGAGAAACTCGGACGGAGCAAGTCCACGATTAAGCAAAGCATTCATTATTGCACCCAACTGCTCCATTATATAGATTCGCAGGGCGTCAATAACCTGTCGGATGTGACAACTGTCCATATTTATGAAGCATTTATCGACAGTAAAAGCAATAAATCATGCTGGGCGACATTCTGCCGGGGTTTTTTTAAGTTTCTGCGTAAATCAAAGGTTCATGCAACAGACCTCTCCGTAGCAATCCCCATCACGAGACGCCCGCAATCATTGCCATCTACCTACTCCAAGTCAGAAATCGAGAAATTGTTGTCAAGTATCGACAGATCGACCGGGCTGGGGAAACGTAATTACGCAATCGCTTTGCTGGCCATCAGATTTGGGATGAGGGCAAGCGACATAGCCAACCTCAAGATGGTAAATATTAATTTTTGTAATAAGACATTGAGTTTCGTGCAAACAAAGACTTCTGTTCCGCAAAGGTTCGAATTATTGCCCGAGATCGAGAGCGCACTCCACTGCTATCTGACTAATGCCCGCCCCAAAAGTAGCGACCCGTCACTATTTTTAAGGGGTGTGGCACCTTTTACAGGCATTGAGGCTTCTGCCGTCTCGACTTTCGTGGGTTGTCAATTCAAAAAGGCGGGAATACCAACTGAGGGAAAAAAGCATGGTGCCCACGCCCTGCGTATGACCCTCGCAACGGATCTTATCTCAGAAAAAGTGCCCTATACTGTGGTGGGGAAAATCCTCGGCCACGAGTCGGACGGCGCGCTGAAAAACTATGTAAGGCTTGATGTCGAGTCGTTACGCTCCTGCTCTCTTGCAGCACCCATACCTACGGGACTGTTCGCAGAGAGGCTCTTAGCATACAAGGGGGAACGGTGATGGTCAGGACCTTGCGCAGCATTTTCGCTAACGAGATAGATGGCTACCTCGGTGTACTTTCGCAATGTAGGTCAGAAAAAACCTGTAGTGAAGTGCGATATACCCTTTATGATCTGGACGATTACCTAGCGAACTGCGAAACATCCGAAAAAACGCCGCAGGAGGATACCCTCGTGCGGTGGCTGTCCAGCAAAAGTATAAAGCCTCAGAGTAAGAGAAACCTGCTGACGCACGTTACAGGATTTTCAAAATACTTGGTCACGCTGGGATACCCCGTGACCATACCGGAGAAACCATTCCCTGCGAGGGATTATGTTCCCTATGTTTTCTCCGATGAGGAATTTTCTAGGATCATAGAGGCTGCCGATCATATCGGAACATTCGAACCAACCGCTTCATTCGCCGTCAGGTGCCAAACACCTCTGTTGATACGCGTCCTTTATTGCACTGGAATGTGCTCTGGTGAAGCGATCGCCTTGACCTGGAATCAAATAGACCTGGAAAACGGCATTATCTATGCCCATCAAGCGAAGAACGCAAAGAGCGGCGCCATACCTGTTGACACGTCCCTTTGCGAGTTGCTGAAATCCTACAAAATGATGGTGCAGTCAAACGGGCGTTGTCTCGAGCATGTCTTCGAAAGCTCGAACAATTCCGGAGTACCCCACCGCAAGGCTTTTTTTCGTTTCTGGTTTGGGCGGATATTGCGAGCAGCGAATATCCATTATGTCCGCAAGACACCTTATGAGCGCGGACCATGCCTGCACTGCTTCAGGCATTTGTTCACGATTCAATCCTTCTTGAAATCGGAGTCTGAGGGGAGAACATTCGAGGATAGCGTCCCTTTCGTTTCCACCTACCTAGGGCATGTCGGGTTAACAGAGACCGAGAAATATCTTAAAGCCGACTATACATTCTATACGAGATCCCACCAAAGAGTCGAGCGCCATATCGACCACCTGTTTCCGGAGGTGACATTCGAATGAGAAAAGGGACTGTAAATTTTTTGGGGCTACTGACGGAATATTTTGAGTCCTACTTGCCAACCGTCAAAGGCGTAAGCAGGAACACCATAATATCCTATCAATACGCTTTCGCCCTTTTATTTGAGTACATGGAGTTGGAGAAAGGGTTGACGGCTGATAAAGTATCTTTCGGCAATTTGGATGGGGACTCGATACTGAGGTTCCTGCAATGGCTGGAAGAAACGAGAGCTTGCAGCATAAAGACGCGCAACCAGCGCCGAGCGGCCATCATGTCATTCGCCAAATATGCAGCCAGGAAATTCTCGACCGAAACCATCTCATTTTATTCTGATATCGCCGATATCCCTCCAAAGAGGGAACCGAAGACAAACGAAATCAAGGATTTTACCAAGGACGAGATTGGTATTTTGCTGAATCTCCCGAATACAGCCAAGCGGATCGGACAAAGGGACGTCACGTTGATGAGCGTCCTTTATTCCAGCGGCGCAAGGGCCAAGAGATTTGCGATCTTACGTAAACGACGTCATGTTTGGTAAGACGACCAAGTTAAAGCTTGTCGGCAAGGGTAGAAAAGCAAGGAGCGTATCCATTCCCGGCAACTGCGCCAAAATCCTGCGAGACTATATTGTAGGTGCTAGAGGATTAGATATCTGTGGTGAGCGCGATAAGCTGCGTCATGTCTTTCCAACCCAAACACATGAGAAGATGAGTATATCCTGTGTCGAGGAAGTGGTAAAAAAATACGTTGCGATAGCGAAAAAAGCTCACCCGTCCTTGTTCCGTCAGAACAGATACTCGCCGCATAGCTTCAGGCACTCAATTGCTGTCCATATGTTAGAATGCGGGGAATCGATCGCGGTTATCCGAGCGTTCCTCGGGCACGCTTCAATCGCGACTACGATGATATATGCCTCAGTGACACCAGAGATCGCCAACAAGTATTTGAAAGATCGGGACATCGGTATCGAGACACTAAAGGATGCAACGTCCAAGAAAGAGCAGTCGGGTCTCTTGTCGTTTTTGCAGAAGTCTAAGCTTGATTAAAGCCGATAATTATCCGAGAAGTTTTAGGGCGGCTTCGAGGCCAAAGCAGCTCGGAGCTCCTAACTCCGTTATTTTTTCCTTCTCTACAGCAACCACACTTAACATTCCCTCTTCTGTTACGCCTTGTGCCCGAATCGTCTCCGCTTCAGGGGTTACATCTCCTGCTGTCTGTAGTCCCTCATCGCCAAAAGGCTGAATGGCAATGAATATGATCAGAAGCAATAGCCCACTTACGATACCAACACGCAAATATTTACGGCGTTTTGGTCTGCCGTCGCAACAGATCACCGACATGTGCACATATTTTTTCATTTCAGCCGTAAAAGTTTCATTTGGAAAGGGAACTTTTTGAGTCCGGGTGTACCAGTCTGGTTTATCCACATTCATCGGAATTCTCCTTTAATAGGTTCTGTACTTTTTTCCTTGCCCGGTGCAGTCTGGATTTTACGGTACCCGTCGCTATATTAAGGCATGCTAAAAACCCTCCCATAAAATACAAATACTGGCGTCCACTTATGAACCTGAATCCGTGAACCTCGCTACATGAAAAACCGAGAAAATAGAAGGAAATCGGCACTCCGATGTAGAAATCACAAGATAATATAGAATCTTTGAATACTACCATCGGGGTGACGTGATGAAAATCCAATTTACACAGACAAACGAAACCATTTTAACGACACACGCAGGCCTGGCTACGGTCGGCGCACTGCTTTCGCATACTAAATTAACCGATCGATTGAATCAAACCATCGTGAAAGAAAACGAAGCCCCTGCTTATACACATAGCGACGTGATGAAAAGCTATATCGGTCTGCTCTGCCATGGCAAAAGCGATTTTGATCATATTGAGCCTTTTCGTGAAGACGTTTTCCCTGTTTGCATGCAAGTGAACAAAGTACCATCCAGCCCTACGCTCCGTCAGCGGCTGGACGCTGCGGCTGCTTCGGAGCAGGTTGACTGGAACCGCATTCTTCTTGAAGAGTCCGCCGATCTGCTCCATCGCATCGTTGCTCCGCTTACGGGCATTGAAGTCGGGAACAAGGTGTTTCTGCCGTTTGATCTGGACGTCTCTCCCTTCGATAATTCCGGCACGAAAAAGGAAGGAGTATCCTACACCTACAAAGGAATGGATGGTTTCGCTCCGATGTTTGCGTACCTTGGACAAGAAGGCTACGGCGACAACACCGAACTGCGAGAAGAAAGTCAACACTGCCAGAACGGTACCGTCACGTTTCTTGAACAGAGCATCAGCTATGCACGGCGCATCACGGATCGTCCTTTGCTCGTGCGTATGGATTCTGGCAACGACAGCCTGGACAATCTGAAGGTGTGTCACCGCCATGCCGACGTGGATTACATCATCAAGGCGAATTTGCGTAAAACGCCAAAAGCAACCTGGCTCGCCATCGCGAAAGAGAAAGGCATCGCTTGCGAGCAGCGCGAAGGAAAAACAGAGTATGTCGGCGCCATTGAATTTCCTTGCACAGGATTCGACGTCAAGCTGCGCCAAGTGTTTCACGTCATTGAACGAACCATGGATCGAAATGGACAGGTGCTGCTCCTTCCCGAAATCGAGGTGAATGTGTATTGGGTTTCGTTGCGCTGCGCGCCTTGGCGCGTCATTGAACTTTACCGGGATCACGGCACCAGCGAGCAATTTCACAGCGAACTGAAAACCGATCTTGATCTGGAGCGGCTGCCTGCTGGCAAGTTCGCAACCAATGACTTGGTGTTGCATGCGGGCTTGTTTGCCTACAATCTGCTCCGCGTGATGGGACAAGAAAGTTTGTGTGAAGACGATGCGCCGATTCGCAGAAATGTAAAGCGGCGGCGTGTCCGCACGGTCATTCAGAATCTCATTTACATGGCTGCCCGATACGTTCGTCATGCAGGCCGAGTGGCGCTTAACTTCGGAAGCAACTGCCCTTGGTTTCGAACGGCTAGTACTGAATAGCTGAAAATATCCAACAGTTCCCGACTGGTGAAAAAGGGGTAATGAGAAGTAAGGGTTTACTTCGGACCCACCGGGAGGGATGCGGGATGAATACTGGACCTAAAAAGCGGCCGCTCGTACTGACAGACAAACAACGCGAGGTACTTCAAAGCCTTGTCAGGCGAAGACTAACGCCGCAACAAGTTGCGCGCGAGTTAAGCAACCTTCAGATCAGCCGCCGGATACCGCTGGACCGTCCCCAGGTTGGCGTGTGGCGCGAACGCTGGATCGATCAGGACGAACGCTTGCGCTTGGTTGAGGCCGAACAACCGGATGAGCTGGAATTGGTCATTGTCGAGATCCTCAGTGATGCGTCGCGGCCGGGGGCGCCGGCTAGGTTCACGCCGGAACAGATCGTTCAGATCGTGGCATCGCCTGTGAAGATCCAAAGGAATCTGGACGTCCGATTTCGCACTGGACGCCTCGGGAAGTCCGGGACGAAGCCATCGAACGCGGAATCGTAGAGACGATCTCCGAGCGCCAGGTCGGTCGTTTTTTAAAATCAGGCGGAGGTGAAACCGCATCGCTGCAAGCCATGGCTGAATGCCTGCCCCAAAGTTCCTGAGCGATTCGCCGAGCAGGTTTGCGCCGTTTGCCGGACCTACCAGTATGCGCCCATCCTGCATGATGTCGGCGTCCATGTCGTCTGTATCGATGAAATGACCGGCATACAGGCGCTCGAGCGGCTTCATCCTACGCTGCCGATGAAACCGGGCCTGATCGAGCGAAGGGAATTCGAATACATTCGCCATGGTACCCAGTGTCTGATTGCAAACCTGGACGTTGCGACCGGAGAGATCCTTGCACCGACCGTCGGTAACTCCCGTTCGGAGCAGGACTTTGCCCGGCATATGGAGCAACTGCTCGCTCAGGATCCGGACGGTGAATGGGTGTTTATCACGGATCAACTGGACATCCATCGCTCCGAAGGCGTGGTCCGCCTCGTCGCCAGACACTGCGGCATTCACGAAGGTGAGCTAGGCACCAAGTACAAAGAAGGGGTTCTCAAGTCGAAGGCATCTCGTTCGGCTTTCCTAACGGATCACACCCACCGCATCCGGTTCGTTTATACGCCTAAGCATTGCTCTTGGTTAAACCAAATCGAGATCTGGTTCAGTATTCTGGTGCGGCGGCTGATCCGACGAGGAAACTTCACCTCCACGCGAGATCTGAAAGAGCAGATTCTTGCGTTTATCCGTTACTTCAATAAAACCATGGCCAAACCATATCGATGGACGTACTCCGGTAAAGTCCTGCAACGCTAATTGTTTGATTATTTAAGCACTACAGTACTAGGCGAATTTACCAATCATTTGCCTGATCGACGTACGAACAGACACCAATCGCATCGATATGTTCCACTTCGACCCGTAAAAAGAAGGGGTTCTTTGTGTTTTCCAAATACGAGCAAATTGCGCTTCCTCCTGCCTTCGCAATCGACCGAACGCCAGAGGAAGAGCAAATCATGACGTGACAATGCTTCGATTTTCCATGAAATTGTAATTCTGGAGTCGCGCCATTCGGGCGATCACGGATTCAGGATGAAATCACATTCTTAAATCGACAGCATGTAACAAAAAGCACCATAAAAGAAGGTGTTTCGGGTGAATTTATCGAAAAAAATAATACCACTTCGTTCCGGTGCGGAACGGAACTGAGTTGGGATTCCGCTCAACGGTTGCGGTGCACAGCGAACGTCTTATATAGATACTCTTGTTAATAGGAGCTGTTCAACCGTGGACAAAATCGTAACAAAGATTGAAGAGCTTCGGTTGGAATTGAATAAACTATCCGTATGTAGGCGTCTTACCGATCCGGAGATTGTTAAAGCTAGTCAGCAGTCAGATCGTGCACTTAATGATTACAACAAGCTGCTAAAAGGTAATTTGTAAAATATAAATGGGACCTGCTGATGATACACTTTCAGTAGGTCCCTCATTAAGGTGGTTTTTGAATCTTATGAACTGACTAACCTCCCCCAAAAACAAAAACCCCTCACGCCTTACGGCGCAAGGGATTCCTCTATTAATACATCGTAATGTACTGATCGCGTTCCCATTGGTGAACTTGCGTGCGGTACATGTCCCATTCGATTTCTTTCAGCTCATAGAAGTGAGCCAACGCATGATCACCGAGTGCATCGGAGATGACTTCGCTGCGGATCAACTCGTTGAGCGCTTCCTTCAGGTTTGCAGGCAAGCTAGGGATGCCTTCCTCAATGCGCTCTTCTTCCGTCATCACGTAGATGTTACGGTCAATTGGAGCCGGGAGCGACAGCTCGCGCTTAACGCCGTCCAAGCCTGCTTTCAGCATGACAGCCAGAGCCAGATACGGGTTAGCCGCCGGATCCGGGTTACGCACTTCGATGCGCGTGCTGAGACCACGGGACGCAGGAATACGAATCATCGGACTGCGGTTACTTGCAGACCATGCAACGTAGCAAGGTGCTTCGTAACCAGGCACGAGACGCTTGTACGAGTTAACCGTTGGGTTGGTGATCGCGGCAAACGCGCGTGCATGCTTAAGAATACCCGCCATATAGTGCCGAGCCGTTACGCTCAAGCCAAGCTCATCACTCTCGTCGACAAACGCGTTCTCTCCGCCTTTGAAGAGCGATTGGTTACAGTGCATGCCGGAGCCGTTCACACCGAATAGCGGTTTTGGCATAAATGTTGCAATCAGTCCATGCTGACGAGCGATCGTCTTCACTACCAATTTAAACGTTTGAATCTGGTCAGCTGCTTTAATCGCATCTGCATATTTGAAATCGATTTCGTGCTGGCCGGGAGCAACCTCATGATGAGAAGCTTCGATTTCGAAGCCCATCTCTTCCAGTGTCAATACGATATCGCGGCGGCAGTTCTCGCCAAGATCCGTAGGCGCGAGGTCAAAGTATCCACCTTGGTCATTGAGCTCCATGGTCGGGTTGCCTTTTTCATCGGTTTTGAACAGGAAGAATTCAGGCTCCGGACCGACATTCATGGAAGTGAAGCCCATCTCTTCGGCTTCTTTCAGCGCTCTCTTCAGAATGCCGCGCGGATCTCCTGCAAACTGTGTGCCGTCAGGCATGTAGACATCACAGATCAGACGCGCAACGCGATCCTCGGATACCCAAGGGAAAATCATGAAGGTATCCAGGTCCGGGTACAGGTACATATCGGATTCTTCGATCCGTACATAACCTTCGATGGATGAACCGTCGAACATCATTTTATTATCAAGCGCTTTAGGCAGCTGGCTGACAGGAATTTCAACGTTTTTAATCGTTCCAAGCAAATCTGTAAATTGCAAGCGGATAAATCGAACATTTTCTTCTTTGGCAATGCGTAGAATGTCCTCTCTGGTATAACTCACTTTATCCTCTCCTTTTTAAATAAAAACTAGATTGAATGATGAATTACAGCATGGCAATCCTTATTTATTAAAAAACCGGGATAATTCCCCTTGAATCAATGAAACCTGACCCGGTCTTTTAGCGGTAATCAATTCCTGCTTCAGCAAACGTCGCAACTGGGATTCAGACATCTCACGGCGTCTGTTCTCGGTATCAGGAGTAATGACGGTAGCCTCTTCTGACTCCTTCGTGACAGGGTTCATTACTTGCTTAATGCCGGCGATATTAACACCTTTTTCAATCAAAGCCTTAATCTCTAGCAGTCGCTCCACATCATTGAAGGAAAACAGGCGTTGGTTGCCCGACGTACGGGCTGGGACAATTAAGTTATGCTGCTCATAATAGCGAATTTGTCTGGCAGATAGATCCGTAAGCTTCATAACAATGCCTATCGGAAATAACGCCATATTCCTCCGAATCTCATCACCCATATCTCATCAACCTTCCAAGTGGTCTATTCTGATCCTATTGTACATTTCCTGATCAACCACGTCAACCGCATGTAAGGATAACTCACAACAATTTACGATCTTTCATGCTTTGGAGGGCCATAAGCACACCATATTTAACATGGGAGTAGGTTAAGCCGCCTTGCATATAACCGATATAAGGTGATCGGATCGGCGCGTCCGCTGATAATTCGAGGCTTCCTCCCTGAATGAACGTACCTGCCGCCATGATTACGGGATGTTCATACCCAGGCATATCCCAAGGTTCAGGCACCACATGACTATCGACCGCCGCGGCCTGCTGAATCCCTTGAACAAAAGCGATCAGATGATCCGCACCGGTAAACGATACAGCCTGAATCAAATCGGTTCGCTCATCCTGCCAGCCCGGCTTGGTTGTGAATCCTACCGCCTCAAACATCGCAGCAGCATAAATGCTGCCCTTAACCGCTTGTCCAACCGTGGATGGTGCCAGGAATAATCCCTGATAGATGCCTCTGGTCGTTCCCAGCATAGCCCCCACTTCTCGTCCGATGCCGGGAGCGGTCAGCCGATAGGCCGCCTTATCGACATAGGCTGCTTTACCGCATATGTAGCCGCCGGTTTCAGCAATGCCGCCGCCAGGGTTTTTGATAAGCGAGCCTGCCATCAGGTCAACGCCAACCTCCGTCGGTTCCAATCGCTCCGTAAACTCGCCGTAACAATTATCAACGAAAATGATCAAATCCTGGCGTATAGACCTGATCCGGCTGACCATGTCACCAATCTGCGATACCGTGAACGAAGAACGCCAATCATACCCGCGGGAACGCTGGATACCGATCACCTTAGTTGAAGGCGTGATGGCCCTCTCTACCCGCTCCCAATCAATCTCCCCTTGTTCGGTTAGCGCAACCTCCTGATAACCGATTCCGAAATCCCGAAGGGACCCGTTGCCGTCCCCGGGTTCGCCAATCACTTTATGGAGGGTGTCATAGGGACGCCCCGAAATATACAGCAGCTCATCTCCAGGCCTTAACACACCAAACAGTGCTGTTGAGATCGTATGGGTACCGGAAGCAAAATGCGGCCTTACCAGGGCAGATTCGGCTCCAAATACGTCCGCATAGACTTCATCCAGCACTTCACGGCCGCGATCGTTGTATGCATACCCGGTGGAAGCCGCAAAATGAAAATCACTCACCTGAAACTTCTGGAAAGCATCAATCACCTTCCACTGATTAAAATCAACAATAGCGTCGATCTCCCGTATACGCTGACCGATTTTGGACTCAATCTCACTGCTCAATTCGAGTATATCTTGCGAAAATCTTGCCATGACTAACTGCTCTCTCCTCTTATACACATGATGTCTCACATCTTAACATATATTTTTGTTGCATAGAACTCATCAACGTCGAGCCGCCCTGAACACGCAATATAAGCCCCTGTACAGGGGCTTATATTGCATTTCCTACCTATGCCTAAGATCCATTCTGAACGTAATCATGAAGCAAATAACCCATTTTCTCATAATCCGCTTTATTGATCCGAACCTCATAGAGGATATCATTCTCATCAAAAGACTGCTCCAGCACGTCTCCGACACGGTATACAACCGAATTCAGATCCCCGCGGTCAGCCGGAATCCGGAACGTCACGTTCCCTCCGGACAGCTGGTCCTGAATCGCTTCGCGTACCGTTTCCAAATCCTGATCCTCATACGCGCTGATCTTTAATTGTCCATCTCCCGTCGGCAGCATTTCCAGCTGGCCCGGCTCACAAGCATCCTTTTTGTTAAACAGAACGATCTGCGGTTTATCCGCCGCCCCCAGATCCTGAAGGATGGATTGAACGACAGCCATCTGTTCGTCCCGCATAGGCGAAGAAGCATCTACCACATGAAGGATCAGATCGGCTTCGTTGGCTTCTTCCAGCGTCGCACGGAACGCCGCTACCAGATCATGAGGAAGGTTCTGTATAAATCCTACGGTATCCGTAAGGACGACTTCTTTGCCGCTCGGCAGCTCCAGCACGCGTGAAGTGGGATCCAGCGTAGCAAACAATTGATTTTCAATATATACGTCTGCTGCCGTTAAACGGTTCAACAATGTCGACTTCCCGGCATTGGTATAACCGACCAGAGCAACCTGCACGGCCCCGCTCTTCTTCCGGCGCTCCCGATGGAGCGTCCGGTGCCGGGTGACTTCATCCAGCTGCCGCTTCAGATCGCTGATTCTGTCCCGGATATGCCTGCGGTCGGTTTCAAGCTTGCTCTCCCCCGGTCCGCGTGTCCCGATCCCTGCTCCGAGCCTGGACAGATTCTTACCATGTCCCGATAACCGCGGGAGCAAATAAGTAAGCTGCGCTAACTCCACCTGGATAATCCCCTCACGGGTCTTCGCCCGCTGAGCGAAAATATCCAGTATCAATTGAGTCCGGTCGATAATTTTTACATCGAGCGTTTCTTCCAGATTCCGAACTTGCGCACCGGACAATTCCTGATCAAATATGGCCGTTGTTGCGCCCAAGCCATCAATGGCCATGCGCAGCTCTTCGACCTTTCCTTTGCCGATAAACCACTTGGAATCCGGAACTTCGCGATTCTGCGTAATGACATCCAGCACCTCCACTCCTGCGGTTTCAGCAAGCTGAACCAACTCCTGCAGCGAGTGTTCCGGGTTTATTCCCGAGCGTTTAACCGCATCCGTCACCAAACTGACCAAAACGGCTTTATCTTCGATCTCTGTCCGGGTATCATGCGTTATATTTGTCATATAGCCAACTCCTTCTAACATTACGTCTCCTAATTTAACTAACCGCTGCTGCCCGCAATAAACATTATGATCCAAAGAAAGCAGCGCTACCCCTTCATTATGTTCGAAGACAAGCTTAAAATCATTGTATTTTTCCGTTTAACTTAAAGTCCTCCGGCCGCAGGGTCATAAGCTCCAGCTTGCCGGGATTACCGGTTACGTACTGATTCAGCAGCCGAACCGATTGATTCCTTATCGATTTCTCGATGACGTTCCGTACATAACGCGCATTACTAAAGGCGTGCAGCCCGTGATCCTTCTCCATCTGCAGGTGTTCCTTGAGCTTGCTCAGCGACTGCGGCATCAAGATATAGTCCCTCTCCTTCGCCATCAGCTCCGAAATCTGTATCAATTGATCCAGATTGTAATCCGGGAAGTCCATCTGGATCGGAAAACGGGAATACAGGCCGGGATTCGAATCCATAAAAAAATCAATCTCATCGCTGTAGCCTGCCAGAATAAGAATGAACTGGTTTTTATGATCCTCCATCGCCTTGACCAGCGTATCGATCGCTTCCTTGCCAAAATCCTTCTCGCCGCCGCGCGCCAAACTGTAAGCCTCGTCGATGAACAGGATCCCTCCAAGCGCTTTTTTAACCAGCTCTCTGGTCTTTTGTGCCGTGTGACCGATATATTCACCTACGAGATCCGCCCGTTCCACTTCGACCAGATGACCCTTATTAAGCACGCCCATCTTCTGAAACAGCTTTGCCACGATACGGGCGACTGTTGTTTTCCCTGTTCCGGGATTTCCTTTAAAAATCATATGGTACACATGACCGCCGCTTAATAAGCCTGCTTCCGAACGCATCTGGGCCACTTGAAGCAAAGCATAGATTTCAAATACCAGGTCTTTGATCTGTTCAAGACCTACCAGTTGATCCAGCTCTTTCTGTATTTCCTGGAATAGACTGTGCTGGGAAACAGGGTTTGGCGAAGGGGCCGGTTCGCGTTCCGGAACCGCACTGCTGATGAGTGGAGGTTCCGCGCTGCGGAGCACGACATTAATCTGCCTGGATGGCCGTCCTTCAGATCGGCCGTTAGCGGCCGTTACACGCCCGTTCATTGCTCCTCACCTCTTTATCCAAAGGGCTGACTATCTATTCCAATGTATTCTATTTACAGCCTGCTTATTAGAAGTTTCGTCCTCATAGGACACCCATGGCGATCAACAGCCGATCGGCCGTCCATTTCGTATACGCCAGCACTTCCCTAGACTTGTGTTTGGCCATCGGCAAAACGGTAGATTCCGTCAGCGATATAGAAGGACGATCATAACCAAGGGTTGTCGCAACCTCCATCGCCCTCGTCCCGTGATAGTCATGGGTTACTATAATGGCGGTCTTCCACCCATGCTCCTCCATTATTGCTTGGCTGAAGAGCAAATTCTCGTAAGTGCTCGTAGCTTCGTTCTCCAGGAAGATTTGTTCCTCGGGTACGCCCGCGTCGACCAAGAAATTTCTCATTCCTTCGGCTTCGGTAAATGGATACCCGGGCTTATCAAGGCCGCCTGAAACGATGAAGGTATCAAAACGGCCTGCATGGTATTCAACCAGTGCATGCTCAAGCCGTTCGCGAAGCCCAGGACTTGGCTGATCTCCCCACATGGAAGCACCCAAGATGATGCCGACATCCGCCTTTTCCGACGGACTGCTGACGGCGCTTTCGATCTTCCAATATGCATAACCTGACCATAGCACTCCAAGAACAACGAGAGAGAGCAGGGTAATCATCCCTCTCCGATACCATGCTCTCTTCTTGGTGCCTGCTCGTGGCAGACTCTTATGTATTTCCTGACGCATTATTTCTTCCTCCTGAACTCTCCGTTATGAAATAACTGGTCGCGATGCTTCAGAGACATCATAAAGTAAGGGAATTCATGCGCGTCGATGGCCCGAAGCAGATTCCGTGCGGTCACCTTGGCAAGCCTGTAATCATCCCGGGTAATGTCATTCCGCCCTAAGGCATCCTCAAGCTCATCTTCATCCAGCAGGAACACTTCACCATTTTTGACGACAACAACGTCCAAATACAGATCATCAAACCAAGGCACACCCTGATCCGTTACCCCTTGTTTCTTGCAAATATCGATGTACCATTGAACAATATTTCGTTTGTCATCAAACATGGCTGTCACGATGAAATGGCTGTCCTTCGGATAATACTGCAGCCATGAATAGCCTTTGTCCGCGATTCGGTAAGTATGACGGCCATACGTCTTCCACAACGGTTCTTTCAGGCCATATATGGTATATAACGTGAGATACCCTGTAAATTGCTCACATTCCACATACCGGGAAGTGAAGTGCCGGCGGGTGATACGGCGCCAATTCGCCCGATCTCCGAATTTACGTTTCATGGAACTTTTCCTCCCCATTCGTATTCCCAGCTTACCACATTTGGGTTTCACACTCAAAACAAAGAAGCCTCCGCAATCATGCGGAGGCTTTCAAAATCATTATGGACTGTCCTGGGACTCGTCAGATCCGTCAACCGGATCCGACGGCTCCACAATGGTTCCCGGTACCGTAGGAATATTGCCCGAATCGGTGTCGGTTCCTCCGGTGCCTGTGTCGCCATTATTAGATCCATCTCCTGAGCCATCCGATCCATCGCCAGGAATTTGACCATCTTGGCCATTCCCGGCTCCGTTTCCATTGTCAGGAGGATTCGTTCCATTACCATTACCGTTACCATTCCCATTTCCGTTGCCATTGCCTGGGCCTTCACCATTCCCTTTGCCTGGCTCGCCATTGCCGTTTCCGTTCCCGTTGCCATCATTTCCAGGAGGGAACTCATTGCCTGCTCCGTTGTCACCTTCATCAACCGGAGGCGGTTCCTGGGTGTCTCCCGGATCGGGTTCCAGATCCTCAGGCGGCAATTCCTCGGACACAGCCACGATTTGTAAAAGGTTCGAAGGTTCCGACTCATCGCCGGTAGATGGATCGAAGGCCGTCACGTAATAATCGTAAGTCAATCCTTCCATCGCACTCATATCCTCTATAGCGGTTCCTCCCAAGGAATCGAGAATGCGGGTGTATTCCGATTCCGACGTTTCCTTACGGTACACGCGGTATTGAATGTTGCCGTGAACCGGATTCCAGCTCAGTGATACAGTCTGAGTCTCCCCATTATAGGAGCCCGTCAAACCGCTGACTGCAGTTAATGTCGTTTCTTCTACAGGCGGCTGTACCGGCTCGGTACTCGGGAAGCTCTTGGCTTCATATCCCTGAACTGCCTTCTCCATCACTTTGCCCCATAGGGAAGCCGAAATCGAACTGCTTCGTTTAAGCAGATGCTGCCGGTCAGGGTTGTCATAACCCATCCATACAGCTGCCGTTAACTCCGGCGTATATCCGACAAACCATACGTCGCGGTTCGAGCTGACGCCCTTATAGCCGCTCTGCGTGGTCCCGGTCTTACCGGCTACCGGACGGCTGATCCGAGCATTTCTACCCGTTCCGTCCTCTACGACGCGCTTCATCATGTCCGTCATTTGCGAAGCCGTCGAAGCGCTCATTACGCGCTTCCCTTTGCTGCCTTTATTCTCAAACACAACCTTGCCTTTGTTATCTTTAATCTGTTTGATCGCAAAAGCCTCTTTAAATTCTCCGCCATTGGCAAAGGCGCTGAAAGCTTGTGCCATCTCAAATGTGTTCGTACCTGTATCCATTCCACCGAGGGCCAGGGATAAGTTCGCATCGCCTTCGGTCATCTTGATGCCGAGACTCTGAGCAAACTCAAATCCGGCTTTTACGCCGATTTGGTTCAACAGCCATACGGCCGGAATGTTCTCGGAACGCTGAATCGCTTCCGGCATGCCAATGGTCTCCGAGTAACCGTGCAGGTTGTTCGGACAGTAATTGCTGCCAAAACATTGCTTTTTATTACTCAATCTGGAGTCCTTCGTAAACTTCCCGGATTCCAGCGCCGGTGCATACGATACAATCGGCTTCAAGGCGGATCCCGGCTGACGACGGCTGTCGGTAGCCCGACTGAACCCGCCGCGCGTATATTCCCGTCCACCAGACATGGCTACGATACCGCCGGTTTCCTGGTTTATGATGACCATAGAACCTTCAACCGGCACGTCGTCCGGACTTTCTTCAAAGTTTTCCGGATTCTTGAACTCTTCTTCCATTGCCGTCTGGGCATTCACGTCCATCGTGGTGTAAATCTGATATCCGCCGATGTTAACGTCGTCCTCGGTAAGGCCCCACTTCTCTTCGGCTTCTTCCATAACATAATCGATAAACGCTGTATATTTCTGCTGTCTTTCAGGCGGTGTATAAGCATAGTCCACTTTCTTGGCTTCCGCTGCCTCTTCGGCCGTGATATACCCCTGCTGTTCCATCAGGGTCAATACGACCGCACGACGCTCTTTGGAGAGGTCAGGATTCTTAAGCGGATTATATCGAGACGGTCCCTTCGGCATTGCCGCAAGTGTCGCCATTTCCCATAAATCCAGCTTGTTCAGATCCGACTTGCCGAAATAACGCTCGGATGCGGCTTTGATGCCGTAATAAGGTCCCCCGAAGTTAATCCGGTTTAAATACATCTCGATAATTTCCTGTTTGCTGTGCTGACGCTCAAGCGCCAGCGCGATCGACATTTCCGTCGCCTTGCGGAAGAATGTTTTGTCCCTGGTCAGGAATATATTCTTCGCCAGCTGCTGCGTGATCGTACTTCCGCCTTCGACCATGGAACGGGCCATGATATCCTTTACCGCTGCGCGGCCGATCGACCACATATCCACGCCGTTGTGCTCCATGAATCGTTTATCTTCTGTTGCAATAAATGCTTGGATCAATTTCTCCGGAATATCCTCGTACTTCACGGGATCACTCTTCTGGAGGGATAGTTCGCCCATCAGCGCGCCATTACGGTCATATACCTTGGAAGTACCGTATGCGGTCAGCTTATCCTGATTCTGCTCCAGCAGCTTTTCACCGCTGATCAGGATGAACAAATAACCTGCAAGCGCACAGAAGATCGCAATGACGGCGGTGAAAAACAACGCCCATGCGATTCGCTTTCCCTTGCCCTTTTTCTTCTTCGCATTCGGTTTCGTGGTTTTGGATGTCTTCGAGTTGTCTTTGTTTTTATTCAACCGTGACATCTGATTATCTTTTCCAGCCATTTGTCCCCCTCCTTACTCCCTTGCGGGATCAAGCCTTCTGACTATAAGTCATGCCTCGGAAAGAAAAGAACAACCTTCTCAGGTTGCTCTCTGCACTCCTTATAAGCTAAACGAATTATAAACCAAAAAGTTTCAAATTAATCAGATGACGGTATGATTCTGCTCTTTATAAAACCATTCTAAAATCTATTGATCGCTGCTGTTATCCTGCATCAGGGACACATTACGCTGCGGCATGAACGTGGAGATAGCATGCTTGTACACCATTTGCTGACGGCCGTCGCTGTCAATCACGATGGTAAAATTGTCAAAAGCTTTGATCGTTCCACGGATCTGAAAGCCGTTTGTAAGGTATACCGTGGCCGGAATGTTCTCTTTGCGCAGTTGGTTCAAGAACGTGTCTTGGATGTTAATGGACTTGTTCATTAGCCGTACCCCCAATGGTTCATTTAGATTGTTTTGAAAATATATTCAAGATTTCAGTGAAACTTTCCTGCTATTATAGCACGGATTTTTTGATAGTTTGCAGAAAAATTTCCCGAGTCGGTGACGTCTACCCACTCGATGTCCTTCATGTGGCGAAACCAAGATAACTGCCGCTTAGCGAAACGGCGTGTATCGCGCTTGAGCAGCACGACGGCCTCCTCGTAGCTGAATTCTCCGCTAAGGTATGAAACGATTTCCTTATAACCCAGCCCTTGCATGGATACAAGTCCCGGAGCGAATCCTTTGTCCATGAGCGCCGCCACCTCATCAACAAGTCCCTGGCTCAGCATAAGATCAATTCGCTCTTCAATACGGTTATATAGCATTTGCCTGTCCATTGTCAAACCGACCAAGCATAAGTCATAGGCAGATTGCTTGGTTTGGGGCGCCAGCTGGGCCGAAAGTGGGATGCCGGTCATGTGGTATACTTCCAAAGCACGAACGACCCGACGTAGGTCATTAGGGTGAAGCCGTTCGGCCGTTTCAGGATCAACCTCTGCCAATTTTTGATGAAGAGCCTCGGCTCCGTGTTCATTGGCATAGCGGAACTGCTCTTCCCTAAAAACTTCATCCGCTCCGGTCTCGCTAAACTGATAGCCGTAGCACACTGACTCCACATAAAGGCCGGTTCCGCCAACAATGAACGGAAGTTTTCCCCGCTGCGTGATCTCGGTAATGAGCCTTTGGCTTTGCTCTTGAAATTCGGCTACCGAATAGGGGTGATCGGGCTCGTGAATGTCAATGAGATGGTGGGGGACGCCTTCCATTTCTTCGACAGAAATTTTGGCTGTTCCGATATCCATTCCCCGGTATACCTGCATCGAATCGCCGGAGATAATCTCACATCCGAATTCCTTCGCAATTTCAATGCTCATTTTGGTTTTACCTACAGCTGTCGGTCCTATAAGAACGAGCAGTTTCGGTTTGGTTTCATCTATCAATGGAAATCACTCCGTACGTTATTTTCGATTTTCCCCGTTCAGGCAATGTAAAGCCAAGCCGTTCAAACTCTCCGCTGGATCGCGCTTCCTTCATGACAACGGTTTTGCGCGCGACCCTGACCGCTTCTCTCACACTTTCCATTTCCAGCGGCTCCCCGTTTGCATAATGTCTCAAAGGATGGATGGAAGCCGATTCGGCGATCGGTTGACGGAACATCGGATCAAAATAAACAATGTCTACGCTCCGGTCCGGCAGCGACTTCAAATAATCCAAGTGATGGCTGTGCCTGACCTCGATTCGCCTCATCGCCTGATCACTGGCCTCCAGATGGCTTTCATAGGTCCGAAGCCCTTCTTTCAGCAGCGCATACAAGGGAAGCGAGCTTTCCAGAGCAGTGATCCGACTGTTCGGGCCGCCTTTGCCCGAAAATACCAGGGAGTCGGCTCCAAGCCCCGCCGTACAATCCAGTACGGAATCCCCTTCCTCCATTCCGGAAGCCTCCAGCATGGGATCGGGTTTTCCGCTCAGTACGCGTTTCAATCGGACAAACCCCATACTCGGATGAAATTCCATGACCGAGCCGTCCGGTCCGCTTAGACGTACATGTCCGTTCAGTACGACCAACACGTCGTCATCTCCGAACCTGCGTGCTAATTTTCGCAATGAATGACCGCCGCGCTGGACATAGCGGCAGCCGGTTTCCCGGGCTAAACTTATCGCGCGCTCCACAATGTCCGGCGCTTCCGCTTCTCCAGTTGTTATAATCATGAAGGTCCTCCTTGCTGTTACATAACGCGCTTAAACATTTTCTCCAAATCATAAGCCGAGAACGAAACCACAATCGGTCGTCCATGCGGACATGTGTATGGCTGCCGGCAGGCGCCCAAACGCTGTATCAACGTCATCGCCTCCTGCTCCGTCAGCTTCTGATTGGCTTTGATCGAAGCCTTGCAGGAACACATGATCGACGAGGTTTCTCT
This sequence comes from Paenibacillus sp. p3-SID867, assembly GCF_025142895.1. Classification (NCBI taxonomy): domain Bacteria; kingdom Bacillati; phylum Bacillota; class Bacilli; order Caryophanales; family Paenibacillaceae; genus Paenibacillus; species Paenibacillus sp. p3-SID867. The sequence continues at coordinate 78,197 of NZ_JAMBDM010000018.1, read as the reverse complement.
CAGCTTGGCGATATCGATATTGCGTTCGCTCAGCACCCATTCAGCCATCTCTTCGATAATGGCCTTCTCGTCGCCCTTGGGGAACCAGAACGGATGGGAACGTACCAGGAAGGTATGACCGCCAAAAAACTCCATATACACGCCAACCTTCTCAAACCAGTGCAGCCGTTCCTTCACCTTTTCCGATTCCGAGGGCGTAAATTCCAGCGTAATCGGCAGCAGCAGCTCCTGGGATGCGTCTGCCGGGTTGCCAAACTGTTCGTAGTAATACTCGTAGTTAATCCGCTCATGCGCGGCATGCTGATCAATCAGGTACAGCCCGGTATCATTCTGCGCTATGAGATAAGTGCCGTGATGCTGGCCGATAAGCGTGAGCTCCGGAAATGGCGGGATCTCTGGAGCCGGTCCTGAGGCCGCCTGCAGCCACTCTTTCGTTACGGCAGGAATTCCAGCATTCCCCCTGGTCTCATTGCGGTATTCACTGCGATAAGATGAAGCTGCTGCCGTTTCCCGCATTTGCGAGGTGGCGGATGTACCTGCTGCTCCGGACCCATAAGCGCGCTTGATATCCGGCTCAGACTGGGTGAAGACCTGCCCCTCCGGCCATGTCGCTGCATGTGGCGCCTTGAGAGGCATGTTTCCGCCAGTTGAAGGCTCGCCGCTTCCGGGGATCGCAATATCCCGTTCATTGCCGCTGCCGTTCGTCGAGGCATGGCCTTGCGCAGGAGAAAATTGCAGCTGTTCCTGGATATAGGCGTTGTCGCTTTTGCCAATATTTTGTTTGGCCGGGCGTGGAATCAGGATTTCCTGCTGCAGGACCTTGCGAATTTCTTCCTCCACCAAAGCGAACAGCTCTTGCTCTTTACTGAACCGCACCTCCAGTTTGGATGGATGCACATTCACATCAATCAATGAGGGGTGCATGGACAGTTGAATGACAACAAGCGGAAACCGGTTGATTGGCAGCAGCGTATGATAACCTCTCAAAATCGCCTGCATTAAACCGTAGTTCCGAATATACCTCCCATTGATGATCAGCGACATGCCGTTACGGTTTGCCCGGGTATAATCCGGGCGGCTGATATATCCGCTTAGCGTGTAGTCCATATTCTCCGCTTCAAACGGCAGCATCGCTTTGGCCGATTGGGTACCGTATATGGCCGCAATGACCTGAAGGGCATCGCCGTTGCCCAGCGTCTGCAGCAGCGAGTTTCCATTGTGCCTGAGCGTAAAGGCAATATCCGGCCGGGAAAGGGCCAGACGATACATATAGTCGGATATGTGCCCCAGCTCGGTTTGGATCGTTTTCATATATTTCAGCCTTGCCGGCGTATTGAAGAACAATTCCTTCACGAGAAAATCCGTTCCTCGGGGTGCAGCCGTTTCTTCGTTCACGCGCAGATGACCGCCTTCGATTTCGATCACCCGTCCGCGGCCATCCTGAGCATTGGACGTAACCAGACGCACCTTGGATACGGCCGCGATGGATGGCAGGGCTTCGCCCCTGAATCCAAGGCTGGTGATTTGAAACAGATCGCGGCCTTCAGCGATTTTGCTTGTCGCATGGCGGTAAAAAGCCGTCTCGCAATCCTCCGGATCAATGCCGGCGCCGTTATCCGTTACGCGAATGCTGTCCAGTCCGCCTTCTTCGACCGTTACGTCAATCTTGGTGCTCCCGGCATCAATGGCGTTCTCGACTAGCTCCTTCACAACGGAGGCAGGCCGCTCCACCACCTCACCGGCAGCAATCTGGTTTGCAATATGCTCGTCCAAAATCCGAATAATCCCCATCGTTCCTACCTCCGTTTCATTTCATTCCCATGCTAAAATCACATATCCTTCGCTTGAAGCTTCAGGTCATTCAGGAATTGCATGGCCTGAAGCGGCGTCATATTCATCACGTCCACGCCTTTAACGGCAGCAATGAGGCTCTTGACGGCAGGATCTTGGGAAGCTTCCTGCGCCATGGAATGCTGATCCTTGCCAGGCTTAACACTCGGTTCAGGCACTTCCTCCTCGCCAAAAATGGAGAGCTGCACCACGCCGCCCTTCCGGTCGGTACCGCTCAAGCTTTCGGTATACAGCATCTTATTATCACGATGCTCATAGACAGCTTCCGGTCCGCTTCGTCTCTCATCGGAAGGAGCTGCGGCAGCTGGCTGCTCGCGCTGCATCACAATCCCTTGCTCCGATGCCACCGCGGCCAGCGAGGCCATCTCCAGGCCCTGCAGGAGCCCATAGGCGCGGTCAATGATGCTGCCGGGCAAACCTGCCAATCTCGCACAGTAAATGCCGTAGCTGCTGTCAGCCGCGCCAGGGATCAACTTGCGGAGGAAATGCACTTTGTCTCCGCTTTCCTGAACCGCCATGGAATAGTTTTTGAGACCGCCAAGGCTTTCCTGAAGATGAGCGAGCTCATGGAAATGCGTGGATACCAATGCCTTACAGCCGATATGGTCATGCACATACTCAATCACGGCTTGCGCAATCGCCATGCCTTCACTCGTTGACGTACCGCGTCCCAGCTCATCAATAATAATCAGACTGCGGGGCGTTGCTTTTTCCGTCATGACCTGAATATCCGCCATTTCCACCATAAAAGTGCTCTGGCCGCCGATCAGATCGTCTGCCGCTCCGATGCGGGTAAAGATACGGTCCACCAGCGGGATAACCGCGCGCTCTGCCGGAACAAAGCAGCCCATCTGGGCCAAAATCGATAACAAGGCAACCTGGCGCATGTATGTGCTTTTTCCAGCCATATTCGGACCGGTAATCAGCAGGATCGAGGAGCCGTCCTTGCGTAAATCCGTCCCGTTCGCGATAAACGATGAATCCTTCATGACGGCTTCCACGACAGGGTGGCGACCGCCTTCAACGATATAATCATAACCTTCGCTCAGTTCCGGCTTCACGAACCGGTATTCCGCGCTGACCGCGGCCAGGGATTGATAGACGTCAATCTCGGCAATGCGCTCTGCGAGCTTTTGGAGCCGGTTCACTTGGGTATTCAACTTGTCCCTGAGCTCGGTAAAGAGAGCGTACTCCAGATCCACCATCTTCTCCTGCGCCTCAAGGATCAATCCTTCCTTCTCCTTCAGCTCGGGCGTAACATATCGCTCTGCATTCGCCAGCGTCTGTTTGCGCTCATACCGGCCTTCCGGCAGGGACGAAAGATTGGACTTCGTCACCTCGATATAATAGCCGAACACCTTGTTGTAACCGATCTTCAGCGACTTGATCCCCGTAGCGGCGCGTTCCTTGGCTTCCAGCTCGGCGATCCAGCGTTTGCCGCTGGTGCTCGCTTCACGAAACTCATCCAGCCGCTCGTGATAGCCCGGCTTGATGATGCCTCCGTCACGCACGGATACCGGCGGTTCGTCAACAATCGCATTCTCGATCAGTTCGCACAGATCGTCGCAAATATCCGTATCCTGAGCCACCCGGCGCAGCGTCTCGGAAGCAGACTGGGCACACAGCTCTTTTAAGGAAGGAATTTGTCTTAATGACAGCTTGAGTGCGTTCAAATCCCGTCCGTTCGCGCTGCCGAACGCAATCCGGCCGACCAACCGCTCCAGATCGTATATCTCTTTAAGCGCCATTCGCAAATCTTCACGCAGTATGTACTGGTTATACAAATGCTCAACAGCCTCCAGCCGCTCTTCAATCCGGCTGCGGGACAGCAGAGGTTTATCGATTCTCCGCCGCAGGAGTCTGGCTCCCATCGAGGTTTCCGTGCGATCCAGAAGCCACAGGAGCGAACCTTTCTTCGAACGCTCACGAACCGTCTCAACCAGCTCCAGGTTGCGTCTGGTGAACGGATCCAGAACCATGTATTGTCCCGGTTCATAGGAAGCAATCTGCGTCAGCTGCCCCAGCGACCGCTTCTGCGTCTCGCTTAAATACGAGATCAGCAGGGATATGCAGGCTCTTCGCTCCTCTTCCAGGCGGGCCCAAGCCGGCTCACCGAACTGGGTGCGTACCAATGCGTCCTCCCTACGATCCCATGCCGTATAAACGATGTTGCGGCTGCCTGGAAGCGCCTGAGATGAAATGATATCAAGCAGCACTGCATCCCCAATAATCTCGGAAGGCTCATAGAGGCCAATCTCATCCCGCAGCCATTCCTCCGAAGATGGAACTGACGTCACATAAAGCTCCCCGGTTGACAGATCGCATGCAGATAAAGACATCAAGCCGCCCGTTTCCGTGACACACACCATGTAATTGTTCGACTTGTCGTGCACAACCTTGCCGTCCATGATGGTCCCCGGCGTCACGACCCGAACGATTTCCCGCCGCACCATGCCTTTGGTGACTGAAGCATCCTCCATCTGTTCGCAGATGGCGACTTTGTACCCCTTCTCAATCAACCGCTGAATATAACCCTCCGCGGAATGATAAGGGACTCCGCACATCGGTATTTTCTCTGCACCGCCGCCTTCGCGGCCGGTCAGCGTAATCTCCAATTCCTTCGATGCAAGGATCGCATCATCAAAAAACATTTCGTAAAAATCGCCTAGGCGGAAAAAAAGAAACGCATCGCGCGCTTGTTCTTTGACCTTCAAATATTGTTCAATCATCGGCGTATATTTAGCCATGACGTACCTCCATTACCTTCTAGCTTGACCTCCATTATAACAGAAATTGACCGCAAGGCATTACGGTTTAACGTGCGCGTTCAAAAAGGTCGGTTTTCAGCACCGAGAAGGTTGGATGAAGCTAGGGATTGAGGAGCGGAGCGTACGTAGTTTGTACGTGAGCACCGGAAGGCCCGGCTGAATTCAAGATTCGATGCCGAGTTGCTTCTTGATTCACTTCGTGATCAAAATCGGACTTTTTGAACAACCTCTTAAACGGGAATATTCCACAGCGGCCTGATATCTCTGCTCTCATCCCAGGCCCGCCCCGCTTCCATGTGAGCAAGCGCCAGTTCGATTTCGCGGGCAAAGTCCGAATATTCCGGCAGCGCTGATAAATCCCTGTGCCAGCCTGCGATACATTCTTTAAGCACGGACTTGTCGCCTTCGTAATAGGCGCGATGGTAACGCTCCGTATTGAATGGCCTCGCCAGCAAACGGTCGCTGTATCGAGCCGCCAGGTAGGCAACATACAGAGACACTTTCGCGACAAGCGGGGAAACGAGAAAGCTGGGAAGCGTACGGTATTCAAACCCGCCATACGGCTGCCTCCGAAAATCCCCCAGGAACCCATAACGGGGTCTGCGAGAACGCCCCTTGGGGTCTTCGAGCAGCGCCAGCGGCAGAGCCAGATAATTATCCAGCGTCTGAAGAAGAGACAGGGAGAGCGGTACTCCGCTGAAATGAATATGGCCGCCTAGCGGGAAATCACCATAAGGCAGAGCTCCTGCCCTCCATGTCAGTGAACGATCGGTAATCAGGCTCTGGGCTTGACGCAGAGCTTTTTGCATTTCAATCATTAACGCCTTCGGATTCGCTCTCGGTAACGGCCTGAGCTCGGCAATGGGGTAAATAACCTCACCCCGAAAACGAACGGCGTCACTGCCGACCGACCCGCCGTGCTCCATAAATTCGGATGCAAACACAATCTCCCCGTTATCCTTCATCAGCACAAACTCGGGATCCATCCCCATGAGCAGCGGCGCAGCCAAAGGGGATTCACCGTCTTCGTTATGCGCGTGAAAACCTGCCGCCGGCACCCCCTTCGCACTCATGACGGTTTTAATCCGGCCCGCTTTCATGCGGATGTCCTCGACTACATATCTTCGCCCGGGCCGGGCATTGATGATAACCTCTCCTTCATCCACGCCCAGCGTATACAGCGACCGCAGGGCCGCTTTCTCCAATCGCCGATGCAGGCCATCCTCATACCTCCCGTTCTCGGGGTCAGGCTCAAACATGACTTCACTGCCGCCGAGCTGATAGGAGCGGATCGAGACTGCGGACAGCTGCTCAACATGAACCGCGTACCTGGCCGTGTAATGCTTTTCCTCAACCGAGCTCAAGCCCAGAAGGGACGGTATCCCGGATCTGGACAGACGCGCTTGCGCGAGAAGCACAGCAGCTCCCTTCAAGGGTACATATTCTTTTACAGCAGCTGGTTTTACTTTAAATTGAGCCATCTCCTAGTCCCCCTGTAAAAAAAATAAAAAAGAGGGCATCCGCCCTCCGCAAAGCTGCCCTCACTGCATATGCTAAGATTAGAATCATTCCTACAGGAGGGTTATCTTACAGTTCATCCTCCAGACCTTCGTAATCAAGGTCTTCGTAATCATCGACTTCGTCTCCCAGGACGTAATCGAATTCTTTGTCCTCGTAATCGCCATGATGATGGCTGCATACTTTGACAACGACCTTGGTCTCGGCAATCAGCTCCACCGCGTACTCTCTCTCTACCCGCAGAATGACACTCGTGCCATTCGAGGATACGCTGGCCTCAACGCAGCTCGGCTCCTGTGTCGCTTCAGCCGACACTTCCACCGTGGATGCACGATGCTTCGGATCCAGATAGGAAAGAGGCACGCGTTCTACATACGATACCGTTTCTTTCGCCACATCGGTCTGTGAATTTTTGTCATAGGAATACCAGATGTTAACATCGTAAGTACCAATAACTTCAATTCCGTCTCCGGCGGCAACCGCCTCGTATTGATGGTTTATAATCCAAGCCCCCAAAATACTGGTCGGATTATTAGGCGGAGTCACGGTATGTGTTACGGTAGAGAATTTACGACCCTTGCCGCAGATCGCCTTCGTGATGATTTCTCTACATTGGTGTTTATGACTCAATGACATCTTCGAACCTCCTCCATACAATCATTCCATACATGTGTATGCAAGACATGGGCGAATGTTGAATGAAGTGGTCCAAATAAATTCATATGATGCTAAAAATATCAGATTTTTTTTTGCAAATCCCAGAGCTATACGGCCGAATCCGCGCGCTTCTGCGGTTTTTTTGCCGTGGGCGCCTTATACTTCTTTGAAATATTCAAATAGTATTCCAGCTCATGACATAGCTGCAGGATCGCGGAACGGACCTCGAATTCTTCGCGGGTCGTCGGCAGTTCCATCTCCTTGAACCTGTCCTCCAGCTCAATCAGCAATCCTTCGGACTTGCCCGTATATCCTTCGGCAACGACATCCTTGCTTAATTGATCGAATATTTCCGCCGTCAGCACACCGTGAGGAAGCCGCTCGTACACCTGGGATATTTGATGCATCATGCTCTGGATATTCTCCATCTGTTCCTTCCGCATATAAAAATAGATGTTCCAGGAGCCGTCCGGATGAATCATCTGGTTCTCCGATGCCCGCTTCGCTTCCTCAATTCCTTTCTCAATCTGCCGGTTGGCCTCAATCAGCTCTTTCCCGTCCCATATATGTTCAGGATCCCGAAGCGTAAGCGAGAAGTGACGGAAAATGACGGAGAAGAGCCCGTCCACCTTCTGGCGGATCTCCATCATCGCTCCCTCGCTGTTCGGCATATAAACCAGGTTCACAAGCATCGCCGATCCGAGACCGATGATCAACAGTTCAATTTGGGTGAGCAAAATGTCCATCCCGATCTCTTCCCCCTGGAACACCCGAAACACCACGACCGAGCTGGTTACGATGCCTTCCTTGAAGTTCGCCTTCGAAATCGCGGGAAAGGCAAGCAATATGTATAGAGCCAATACCCAATAATGAAATCCGAGAAAATAAAATAGAATACACGCCAGCACCAGACCCAGCAATGAAGCGAACAATCTGGACGATATGGAGCGCACACTCCGTTTTCGCGTGACGTCAACGCCAAGTATAGCAAGAAGACCGGCGGACGTAGCCCCCGGTATGTTCAAGGCATCTGTAATTAAGATGGCAAGCAGGCTTGCCGCAGCCGTTTTGATGACACGAAATCCCATGTGATGAAGAGCCTCCAGGCGAGTTGATGATGACTATATATGTTTCTTTTTATATGACCACATATATAAGGTATCTTCATCCTAGCTTATTTTTATGCCATAAACAACCATGCCTGGGGGCAATAGACCAAGCCCATTAACGATGAGTCAGCAATTTCCTTTCTATATATACCACCATTTGATACATAGCTGTTGCCACGACGGCGATAATGAGCAGACTCGACAGCACAAGCGTGAAATTGAATACCTGAAACCCGTACATAATCAAGTAACCGAGACCCGATTGGGCGACCAGAAATTCGCCGACGATGACGCCGACCCACGCCATGCCCACATTGACCTTGAGCGTTGATACGATCGCCGGATACGAAGCTGGCAAAATAACCCGCTGAAACACCTGGCGCTTGGTTCCGCCGAACGTCCGGACCACCTTGATCAGATTGGAATCCACCTCATGAAAACTGTTGTATACAACAAGCGTGGTCACGATGACCGTGATCGATAACGTAGTGACAACAATAGCCGTAAAACCCGCGCCAAACATCACGATAAATATCGGACCGAGCGCTACTTTCGGCATACTATTGAACACAACCATATAGGGATCCAGAACCTTGTTAAGAAACGGTGACCACCAGATGAATACGGCTAGCAGCGTGCCTACCAGCGTACCGAGCAGGAATCCGACAACCGTCTCCCCTACCGTGATCCCCAAGTGCCCCCATAACTCGCCGCTGATCATATTCCCCCATATGTTGGCAAAAATTTTGGTCGGATAACTGAAGAGCAGCACGTCTATCCATTTGAATCTGCCCGCCGCTTCCCACCAGATAAAGAATAGCAGCAGCAAGCTAAGCTGGACGGTCAGCACGCGTCTGCGCAAACTTTTCTTGCGCTTCATGTGTTTTACATAAATATCCTGGAGCCAGCCCTTCGAAGAAGAAGCAGGAGGCTCATCCCTTGATGTCATAGGCTTCACTCCTTCCCGATCGTTTGCATTTCGCCCCAGATCTCATGAAACAATTCGTTGAACCCCGGCTCCTTACGAGCATAAAAAGGCTGTACCCGACGTATGTTCTCAGGAATATTGAACATCCGGTGAACCCTTCCCGGGTTGCGGTTCAGGAGAATGACCCGATCGCTCATTGCAATGGCTTCGGACAAATCATGGGTCACCAGGATGGCGGTCTTCCCGCGCTCCTTCAAGGTGTCCACGATCAGATCCTCAAGCTGCAGCTTCGTCTGATAATCCAGTGCAGAGAAAGGTTCATCCAGCAATAGCAGGCCCGGGTCCGTCGCCAAGGTCCTTACAAGTGCAACCCGCTGTCTCATTCCGCCTGACAGCTGGGCGGGATAGAGGTTGCCGCTGTCCCCAAGGCCCATCTCCTTGAGCAAACTCTGTACGATACCGCGACTTTCCGGATTCAACCGCTCCGTCAGTTCCAAGCCGATCAAGGCGTTATCCATAATGGTGCGCCAAGGAAATAAATAGTCCTGCTGCAGCATGTACCCGACCGCCGGCGACGGCCCGTTTACCGGTTTGCCGTTCACATAAGCGGCTCCTTTGGATGGCTGCAGCAAGCCGGCAATGACAGACAAAATCGTTGTCTTGCCGCAGCCGCTAGGCCCAACCAGGCTGATGAACTCCCCCCGTTCCACCTTCAATTGAATCCCTTCCACAGCCAGAGAGGCTTCCCGATCCGTGACATATACGTGAGCGATATCGTTCAATTCAACTACCGGTACCATTGGTGCTCTCTCCCTTCGTTCTATGGATTAGGCTAATTCATCATTTGGCTTGTTTCGCTTTCTCGGCAAAGCTGTTGTTGACGATTCTTTCAGGCGCTACCCGTTCTTTCAGTTCCCCGGCCTGCTCCATCACGTCCAGCAGATTGTTCCATTCCGCCTCGTCTACGATCGGATCGGTCGCATAGCTGCCCTGCTCCTTGTAGCGTTTAACGGAGGACACCACGATGTCGCGGTCGCTATCCTTAAAATAAGGCATGATCGCATCCGCGATATCTTCGGGACTGCTCGCGTCCACCCATTGCTGTGCCTTGTAAAGAGCATTCGTAAACTTCTGCACCGTGGCATCGTTTTTGTCGATAAAGCTCTGTTTTGTCATGAATACGGTATATGGCAGTCGTCCGCTTTCTACGCCAAAGGAAGCCACCACTTTGCCACGGCCTTCTTTTTCAAAGATGGAGGCCTGCGGTTCAAAGAGCTGAACAAATTCACCGGTGCCGGAAGCATAAGCAGAGGCGATATTTGCAAAATCGATATTCTGAATCAGTTCCAGGTCCGCGTGCGGATCGATTCCTTTTTTACGGAGCGTAAACTCGCCTGCCATCTGCGGCATTCCGCCCTTACGCTGACCGAGGAATACTTTGTCCTTCAGGTTGTTCCAGTCAAAAGCGCCCGCTCCATCCCTGGCCATCAAAAATGTCCCGTCTGTCTGCGTCACCTGTCCGAAGTTAATGACCGGATCTTCAGAGCCCTGTTGATACACGTAAATCGAAGTTTCCGAGCCGACAAGTGCCACATCGATGGCTCCCGACAGCAGGGCCGTCATCGTTTTGTCTCCGCCAGGGGTCGTCTGCAGCTCGACATCAAGCCCCTCTTCCTTAAAAAATCCTTTTTCCAATGCGACATACTGCGGCGCGTAGAAGATCGAGCGCGTCACTTCGCCAATCTTGACCTTCGTAGCCGATCCGCCGCCACCGCACCCGGCAAGCGCCACTCCGCAAACAAGCAGCATGGTTAACGCCAGCCCCCACCATTTTTGACGCTTCATCGTAACCCTCCATTCCCATTGACCCTTTGTTTCTTTTCAGCATATGCATGTGCCTGCCCAAAGGTTAAACGCCTGATAGATATGCTGGGGGCTGTGTTTGATTGGCAATATGGATATTTGGAAACAATTAACATATCCCTAATCCAAGATTACTCGGAACCACGAATCATAACAAAAACGTCTATTAACGCATTTTCACAGAAGACAGACCGTGTTTAGAGGAAGTTTTTCTAGCGAGAAAAGGATGGAAGCCCTCGAAGGTGTATACTGTCTTAATACAAAAAAAACGCAGCCACTTGGGCTGCGTTTATAATGTGGATCAAAGTTTGTAAATCTCTTTATACTTCTCTTCGAGATAATCGGCCAGATAGTCCGGATTCAGTTCTTCTCCGGTGACGCGCAAGATGATCTCGGACGGCTTCTCGCTCTTTCCGTACTTGTAAACCTTGTCCGTCAGCCATTCCTTGATCGGAGCCAGGTTCCCCTCTTCGATGAGCTGGTCGAGATTCGGCAGTTCTTTGCGCATCGTGTAAAGGAACTGAGCCGCATACATATTGCCGAGGGAATACGAAGCGAAATACCCGAAATCGCCGCCGGACCAGTGAACGTCCTGCAGGACGCCCATTCCGTCATTTGGCGGCATAATGCCGAGATATTCTTTATACTTCGCGTTCCAGGTCTCCGGCAGCTCCTTCACGGCCAAACCTTCGTTAAAGAGTTTCTTCTCGATCTCATAACGAATGATGATATGCAGGTTATAAGTAAGCTCATCCGCCTCAATTCGAATGAGAGAATTCTCTACCTTGTTCGCGGCCAAATAGAAATCCTCGATGTCCACGCCCTTCAATTGTTCAGGGAAATGCTGCTGCAGATCTGCAAAATAACGGCGCCAGAACGGACGGCTGCGACCAATCATATTTTCCCACAGACGGGATTGAGATTCATGGATGCCCATCGAGGTACCACCGGAGAGCGGCGTACCCGCAAGCTCCTTATCGATATTTTGCTCGTAAAGGGCATGCCCTCCCTCATGCAAAGAGCTGAATACCGCACTTAGCACATCATCCGGAAGATACATAGTCGTGATGCGCACGTCACCCGGGTTCAAGCCTGTCGCAAATGGATGCACGCTTTCGTCCAAACGTCCCGCTTCAAAGTCGTAGCCCATTTGCTCCAGCAGGAACAAACTGAATTTCTCCTGCTGTTCTTTCGGGAACAGCTGTTTCAAGAAGTCCGTTCTTGGCTTGAATGGCGATTCCTGGATCGCATGAACCAGCGGTACCAGACGCGCTTTCAGGCGGTCGAAGATGGCATCCACCTTTTCCACCGTTAAATCCGGCTCATACATATCAAGGAGTGTATCGTATCTGGTGTTTTTCACGCCCCAATATTCAATAAACTCTTGCTTGAATGCAACGATCTTCGTTAAGTAAGGTTCGAAACCTTCAAAATCGCTGTTCTTCTTCGCCTCCTCCCACTTCGTCTCCGATTGAGCGGCGAGAATGGAGTACTCCTGGAAGCGTTCAGGCGGGATGGATTTGCTCTGATCGTACACCTTTCGCACTTCCGCAATCATGCGGCGTTTGCGATCATCCAGCTGCTGCGCCTGTTTCGGCTCCGCAAAAAATGATAACAGCTGTCCCATCTCTTCCGATATTTGCAGTTTAAACGCCTCTGTGGATAAAACCCCGATCGTTTCCGAACGGATTTCGGTTCCCTTGCGTGGAGCACCTGTCCGTAAATCCCAATGAAGTAGGCCAATAGCTTCGTAATAACTCATAATTTTGCGAACCAATCGATCAAATTGTTCCCATTGTGGTAAATGTTGTACTGCCATTCCGGCACACCTTCTTTTTTTATAATAGGATTCTTCTATACTCTATTGATGATACGTTTTACAAGGTATATAATCAACTTCCAGAAAGAATAAATAACAATATACATATAAAGGAGTGTCATGAGGCCGTGAATATTCAACTCACCCGGCAAGCCGAGCTGAAGCTGAAGGACAAGCTCGGGGACAAGCCGGGCGCAATCAGGCTGATCTATGACACGGAGGGATGCGGATGTGCCGTCAACGGCGTCCCAAGCCTGCGTATTGTAGATGAGCCGACGACGGAAGATATCGCTGTCGAGACAGGAAGCACGGTGCCGTTTATCGTAAACCGCAAGCAGGCCGTTTTTTTCGAAGAGAAGATGAGGCTGGGCGCCGATCCAGCCACTTACTCCTTCCGGCTGGACAGCAGCGGACAGAACTACGGCACCAATATCCAAGTATTAGATGCCAGAGCGTAACTACAACAATTAAATTATAGATAGATACAAAGGAGAGAAAATCGATGGAAAAACACCTTAACAGCATACTGGAACACAATCGCAGCTTTGTAGAGAATAAAGAGTACGAATCCTACCTGACAGGGCGTTTTCCTGAGAAGAAACTCGTCATTATTACTTGTATGGATACACGATTGGTTGAACTGCTCCCTAAAGCAATGAATTTCAAAAATGGCGATGTCAAAATCATTAAAAACGCCGGCGCCATCATTTCACAGCCCTTCGGAAGTGTGATGCGAAGCGTCATGGTAGCACTGTACGAACTGCACGCCGAAGAAGTCATCGTTGTGGGTCACTACGAATGCGGCATGGCTTCCTTGAACGCCGATGATATGATCCAGCATATGAGAGACCGCGGCATATCCGATGAAGTGTTATCCACACTGGAAAACTCCGGCATCCGGTTATCCAAATGGCTTCGCGGGTTCGATAACATTACGGACGGGGTAAAAAATACGGTGAGCCTGATCAAAAACCACCCGCTTCTTCCTCCAAACGTTCCCGTTCATGGCATGGTCATCGACCCTAACACCGGTGCGCTTGATCTGGTCGTAGAAGGATACGAGAACGAATAAATCAATCAAAGTCAAATGGAAGCACAAACGCGTACGCGTTTGTGCTTTTTTAGTCACAATTTTGCCAAAAGCAGAGAGAAAGCCCCCTCCCCCAGTTGTCAAACCATACAGTTTCAGTGTACACTTTTTATCAACCGGACCGATAGGCGGATGACCATCCACGCCTTAGCGTCCACGATATGCGTTTCAAAGGGAGTTATGTCCATGAATACGTTGTCATACGGCTTGTTAGGGTTACTAGCAAGAAGAGAATCATCAGGATACGATTTGATGCTTCGAATACAGCCCTTTTGGCAGGCCAAACACAGTCAAATCTATCCTCTGCTGTCCAGCATGGAGGAGAAACAGCTGTTGTCCTCGCATTGGGTTCAGCAAAGTGATAAACCGGACAAGAAAATTTATGCGATTACAGAAAAAGGCATGCAGAAGCTGCGTGAATGGATGTACCAACCGATCGCGCCTGCAGTCACCAAGGATGAACTTTCTCTTCGAACCTTTTGTCTGTGGCTGACGGAAATCGGCATCGCCGTCGATATTTTCGAGGACCGCAGAATCGGGTATCTGGAGAAAAAACGTTATTATGAGCAGATTTTAGAGGGAATTCCGGAGGATACCCGCGAGATTGGAAGCAAGGCTTTCAGCAATTATGTACTCGCTACCAAAGGGCTGATGATGGCTGAAACCGAGCTGAAATGGTGTGATTGGGTACTGGAATTACTGAGACAGCAGCAGCACACAGCAGCCTCAAAACATGGTCGCACAAATTTTGAAACCTTATCGTGACTCGTCCGTATTACTCTTTATTACTCTAAATTTACTGGGAGGTTCGACAGAACACGATGAAAAAAGTATTGACGATTCTTGTAGCGATTACACTGTTCTTTGTAGCGCTGACGCCTGATTCCGCAGATGCCAGAAGAGGTGGCGGAGGTTTCAAATCCGGGACCAAGTCATACAACAGCACTCCGAAAAAGGATACTAATAATGTTCAACAAACGAACAACCGTTCCAATACAGGGGCAGCCGCTAACACGAAAAAACCAGGATTTTTCAGCGGCGGCAGCTTGATGAAAGGACTTATGATCGGTGGTCTGGCTGGCTTGCTCTTCGGCAGCATGTTCGCCGGCATGGGCTTCATGGGCGAAATCATGGGATTGCTCATTAACCTGATCGCAATCTGGGCTTTGATTATGATCGTTATGGCTGTTGTACGCTCCGTAAAGAACCGTCGTAAACAAAACGATCCTCGCGACAACAACAATAACAACAATCGGTACTAATCCATGGTTCTAAGCATGGACGAAATCGTCAATGCGGTCTGCCTTCATCAGGCGGAACGCAGAGGCGTCAAACCAACTGATGTATCGCTTGAGCTTAGCTGGGACGAAGATACCGGATATACGGCTGAAGTATGGGTCGGCGGAAGAACGCAATATTTGATTGAGGCTAACCTCATCGAAGCTATTCTCCGCTACCTGTACTCCGAATACAATATCCGCGCTTACAGTGAGCAAGTACGACTTGAGCTGGAAGACGAGATTATCGCAATCGTTCAGCAATAATACCATCTATCGTAAAGGAGCCGCTTCGCTAACATGCGAAGCGGCTCCTTTTTTGATTGCCCAAGATAAGTTCGAACATATGATATTCCTACTCGCGTACAGCCGAGGCACCAAATGCACGATCATCAACGAGCTCATAGCACGATTGGTTTATAATTCAATGCCTTTTCAACGATTTCCTCAGGTGTCAGATCTTTTTCCGGCCAAAAAATCAAATTGCTAATGTCGGGGTGGGGAACATTCCGCTGCAGCAATTCGATCCATTCCCCCACCTCTTTCTCGCTGCCTTCCCCATTATACAGACTTGTCACCAGATCAACGATTTGCGCTTTCGTTAATTCGTTCATGTACGGCTCCTTTCTTGTCATCGATCCAGCGCCGAATAAATTCCTTCTCAGACTTATTCAACCGCTCTCCCTCGCTCTCAATGGACTTCATGTTTTTGTCCGGCTAAACCGTAAAAGAAAAGCTCCATCAAGGTTTCCATGCTGCCGTTGACATGTTCCCGGTTCCCCGAATCCCAGCGTCGCCCCAGCTCATTCATGAACATCGAGAAGTACAGCATCGTAACTTCTTCGGTTTGATCCTTATGAATATAACCTTCTTGTTTCCCCAGCGCGACAAACTTCATAAAAAAATCTTTCACCTTCTCCTCGCTGTACTGCTGGATAGTCTGACTTATGCCGCGATCCTCGGAGGTTTGGAAATTCCGAAACTCTTCCGATAAAAAGGTCAGATTTTTAGCCTCCAACAGCATGATTTCTTGGGTCTTTTCGGCAAATGAACGCCCGGAATCCAGAATGCGCTCATACACTGCCAACTGCTTGTCCGTCCAATCCATGATCATATCCATATAGAGCTGATCTTTGGTTCCAAAATAGTTATATATCGTTGCAGGTGACACGCCTGCCTGTTGGGCGATTTCGTTAACGCTAACCTTTTGGTAACCGTGCCTCGAAAAAAGCTGGAAAGCGACAGCGTAGATTTGTTCCATTTTTTTATGCTTTCTGCGTTCATAACCGTTCATGTGTTCTCCACCTCAAATGAAGTATAAACCAAGTTTTAGAGTGTTTCAATGTTTTCACTACAAAACAATTGACATTCACCTACTCGAAATTATACTCTTTTTGTAGTTCATTACTTCATTTACTACATAACTTCAAATTAAATTACGATGAAATGAGGGCGGTATGAAATGAAAGCAATAAAGATTCCTTCGTTTCTGCATGAGGTTTTCGGTGAACAGCAATCCATTGCCACGATTCTTGTCATCTTGGCGTTCGGCGGATGTCTGACCCTAGCGGTAAGCCTTGTTTTTCCGGATATCCTGCATTCTTTGCCTTTATGGCGAGGTATCCTTGCTTTATTGCTTATTTTTGATATTTTCTGCGGCTGTATCGCCAACTTCACCCGCTCGACCAGTAATTTCTATGCAGCCCGTAAAAAACAGCGGATTGTGTTCATCGCAATCCACGTTCATATTCTCCTGGTCGCCGTATTGCTGGATACCGACATGGTGTATGCGGTAGGGATATGGGCATATACCATCGCTGGAGCTGTGATCGTGAATACGCTGATCGGGAAGTCATCGCAGCATTTTATAGGAGGCTTGCTCTTGTCGATTGGTATAGGAGGTACGTTCTTGCTGTCCAACATCCAGCCCTACATGTTATTGGCCGGCACCCTGTTTATGCTGAAAGTATTGTTCAGCTTCGCTGTCGATCATTATGGGGGAGCAGAACAACGGGCATAAATCCTGCCACGCACTCTATCAAGATCCGTTTCCATTCTTCCAGTCTATATCGGGTGTCATTGACCTGTGCTGTGAGATTGTCGATAATAGTAGATAGTAGAATAAGTTCACTATCTTCAAGGGATTGGAGCTATGTAATGAAATATCATAATCTGGAAGAATGCATTATGGATCTGGAGAAACATGGGCATTTGGTTCGTATACATGAAGAGGTTGATCCTCATTTGGAAATGGCAGCCATACATATGAAGGTCTATGCTGCAGGCGGCCCGGCGCTGCTGTTTGAAAATGTAAAAGGTTCGAGGTTCCGCGCGGTCTCCAACCTGTTCGGGACGATCGAGCGCAGTAAATTCATCTTTCGGGATACCTTTGCATCCACGCAAGACGTCATTGCGCTGCGCAACGATCCGATGAAGGCGCTCAAAAATCCGTTCAAATATATCGGGACAGGATTAGCAGCTAAAACCGCGTTGCCTTTCAAAAAAACGGGGGGGCTGCCACCTGGGTTTCAGGAAATCCAAATTTCTGATATGCCGCTAATTAAACACTGGAAGGACGATGGCGGTGCTTTTGTCACGCTGCCTCAAGTCTATTCGGAAGATCCGGAGAAGCCGGGCGTCATGAATTCCAATCTGGGCATGTACCGGGTCCAGCTGACAGGCAACGAATATGAAACGAACAAGGAAGTCGGCATCCATTATCAGATCCACCGGGGCATCGGCATCCATCAAGCGAAGGCTAATAAATTGGGGCAGCCGCTTAAAGTAAGCTGTTTCATCGGGGGCCCCCCTGCCCATACGATTTCAGCGGTTATGCCGCTGCCGGAAGGCATGAGCGAGCTTACCTTTGCCGGCTTGCTGTCCGGACGCCATTTCCGGTACAGCTATGTTGACGGATACTGCATTAGCCACGATGCGGATTTCGTCATTACAGGGGAAATCTATCCGGGTGAGACCAAGCCTGAAGGCCCTTTTGGCGATCATCTGGGCTATTACAGCCTGGTCCATCCGTTTCCCGTCATGCGCGTGCACAAGGTTTACGCCAAACAGCAGGCAATCTATCCATTTACGGTAGTCGGAAGACCGCCGCAGGAAGATACGTCCTTCGGCGAACTGATTCATGAACTGACCGGCGGTGCCATCCGGCAAGAAATCCCGGGTGTCAAAGAGGTGCATGCGGTGGACGCTGCCGGGGTACACCCCCTGCTCTTTGCCATCGGCAGCGAACGGTATACCCCTTATCAACAAGTAAAACAACCGGCCGAACTTCTCACCATCTCCAACCGGATACTGGGCACGGGCCAATTAAGCCTGGCCAAGTATTTGTTCATTGCAGCTGAGGAGAAACAGCCATTAAGCACGCATCGCATCGAGGACTTCTTGACTTATATATTGGAACGCATCGATCTGCAGCGGGACATCCATTTTCAGACCAATACCACGATCGATACGCTTGATTATTCCGGGACCGGACTCAACACCGGCAGCAAGGTCGTATTTGCGGCGGTCGGGGATAAAAAAAGGGATTTGTGCCAAGCGGTGCCTGAGGCGTTAACGGATCTTCCCGGGTATGGGCCCGCAAAATGGATCATGCCCGGCATTGTCGCCATCCAGGGAACCCCTTTTACGAGTTATGCCGAAGTGGAGCAGGAAATGGCGAGCCTAAGCGATGCCATCCGCGAGCGAGGTTCGCTCCCGTCTTGTCCGATGATCATTCTGTGCGATGACAGTGAATTTATGAGTGCGACAGTGAATAATTTTCTGTGGGCAACCTTTACGCGCAGCAATCCTTCCCATGACATTCACGGTGTGAACAGCCGCTATGAGCATAAGCATTGGGGCTGTGATACGGTCATTATCGATGCCCGTACGAAGCCGCATCAGGCCCCGCCATTAATAGCGGATGAAGAGGTCGAACGCAGCATCAAGCGTTTATTTGCGGACGGAGGCAGTTTAAGTCGGATTCCGATACAATAATTGCTGGGCAATCCTAAAGCGGACTACTAACATTAAAATGAATGCAATTTAAACGGGCTGGTCCTTTTAAGGCCAGCCCGTTGTTATATAATATTTTATTTTCCACTTGGGAGGAAGAACATGTTTCCAATACTAGAGACCCAACGATTAAGACTGCGAGAGATCCAACATCGGGATGCCGGGGCTATCTACAATTGCTTCTCGAATGAAGACGTGACTCGCTATTACGGACAAGATACACTGACCACCATCGATCAGGCTCTCCAATTCGTTGAGCTCTTCGCTAACAACTACAGGGAGAAACGCGGGATTCGATGGGGCATCGAACGGAAAGATGCGCAGGGTCTCATCGGCACGATTGGGTATAACGTTTGGTCCCCGCGGCATAAGAGGGCGGAGATCGGATATGAATTACATCCTGAATTCTGGGGGCAAGGTTATGCAAGCGAAGCCGCCTCTGCCGTTATCGCATATGGTTTTAAGGAGCTTGGTCTGACGCGCATCGGTGCCGTTGTTTTTATCGAGAACCAGGCTTCTCACGCCCTCCTGACCAAACTCGGATTTGAAGCGGAAGGTGTTCTTCGCCTATATATTTATCAAAATGGCGTGGCGCACGATACGCGGGTGTACTCATTATTAAAGAACCAGTTCCATTTGCGTTAGAGATTGTGCATAAACCGCCGAAGTTTTATTCTCCCGGGGATTCCTTGGCATCCAGAAACGGTTTGTTCACAAAATAATACATAAAACCCATCAGCAGCACGCCGCCAATCAAATTGCCAATCGTTACCGGAATCAGGTTATGCAGTACGCCTTCCAATGAAATCGTGCCGGGATGATTCAGCACGAGCGCAATGGCAAAGGTGCACATATTGGCAACGCTGTGCTCGTATCCGGAAATGAAGAAGCAGAATACAAACAGCATCATGGCAAACATTTTGGCCCCGTCGCCCTTCAATGACATCGGGATAAAAAAGGCAAGGCACACGAGCCAGTTACAGAGAATAGCCCTGAAAAACAGCTGCACCGTCGGGGTGGTCATTTTGTGCTCAACCACATCAAGCAGAAAACCGTTCACGGATGAATCCATGAAAAGTCCGGTCAAAAATATCAGCAGCGCAAACGTGCACGCCCCCAAAATATTCCCCGCATAGCTGAAGACCCACAGCTTGACGACCTCCAGCCACCTTAGTTTCTTGCGCAGAGCGGCATACGTGTAGTAGAACGTGTTCCCCGTAAACAAATCCCCTCCCCCATACGCGATTAGAATGATCGCCGCGCCAAACGTAATGGCGGCCATCGGGTAAGTCAGAGGGGAATGCTCCAGATAAAAGAAGTTGCCTGTCTTAAACGCAACAATGACGCCGAAGCCGATAAACATGCTGGCGAGCATGGAGCGGGCGATGTAACGAAGATGGCTTTGTTTGAAAATCTTGTGTTTTTTAAGAGCAAGCTGCTCCACCTTGAGTAATGATTCGGTTTCCATAATTCCTCCTGAAAAAGTCGGTTCTATATAGATTACACGATTTTTCCAATAATTCATATCACCTCATCCATCATTACCCCATTCTCCCCGATGAAACATACATGGTGCGCAGAACTCGATCCACTCCGGGTATCAATTCTGATATTTCATCTTCATAGAATCGTAACCCAATGCCGCTTCGCTTCCACTATTATGGGAAGATAAGTTTGACACACTTGTTTGATGCACAGTGCATGTGGTAATTAGTTGTTACAAAGGAGAGGATGCAACATGAACTTGAAACATCCAGCAAAAAAAGCCATCGTCGCCTTGACCATGGCAGGCGTCTTCGGCGTTAGTGCAATCGGCGTAAATCATGCTGTTCTTCCGCTTCAGCAAGCAGAAGCCGCCCAGGCTGCAAATTCCGGCGATTATGCTGCAAAGCAAGCGCTCAAGACACTTAACAGCTTTTATAAACCCGCTTTAAAGGGGCAATTCCCTGGAGCCGTCAGCGGTTTAACGATTGGCAAAAGCACGAAGCAGGACGTGTACAAAGCCATTGGCGAGCCTTCCGTACCCGGCAAGCATGCCGATGCCTTCGATGTATATGGGGCAAACATGGGGAATCCAGGCTACGCCTTTTCCTATAAACTGAACAAAATCCGCGAGATGCGTTATTTTGGAACGAACGTGGAACGGCAGACCAACATCGGCGGCATCACCATGAAAATGCTGAAGCAGAACTGGTTTGCACCGGATGCCACAACCACTTTCAAAACCGGAAAAATCAAACAAACCAAGCTCACTTACAACCGGGGAGAGTACAAATTGGAGTTCATCTTTAACAGCAGCACAGAGCTGGACCATATTAATCTGCTGAATAAATAACCGTGATTGGAAACTCTTCACTTACCAATAGCATGTCCAGAATACATCGGAAAGGCCCGGTCTCTTAGAGAGCCGGGCTTTTCGTATTCACGAGAGATCTTCACAGCAAACACTGAAACAACATATCATCCAGCCATTCCTGGCTGTATTCCATCCGCTGAAATCCGGCAGCCAGCATATCCACTTGTTCCACTAACACATGAGACTCATCGGTCCCTTCCCGATAGCGGCTCAAAAAATGAAGAAACACATCCACCATACGCAAGCGCATGAGAATCGGAATCGCGCCAATCTCCTCGGCGCTCAGCCGTACACGTTTGGCAAATCCTTCGCAAAACCGCCTGATTGCCTCCTTCTCGTCGGCCATTCCCATAAACCCCGATATGACGACCGCAGGCTCCATCGCTCTTACATCCTGTGTACAAAATTCAAAATCAAGCAAAGCGGTGACCGTATGCGGGTGCTCTGCGTCTACCAGCAGGTTCGAAAAGTTCAGATCGCCATGAACCAACTGCTGCGGCAGATTTTTTAGCGATTCAAGGCTGCTGCATATATCGATGTATGCTTCTTTTAGCAAATGGAGTGCCTCTCCTTGATCCTTGAATGCCGGTGGCGGCTGCATGCAAAAATCAAGTATGAACGTCTTGTTGCACACAGGATAAGACTGAAGCAGCTCGTAATACGGCGGGTACACCGGCTTCATTTCGATTGAACAAACCGCCAGGGCATTCACCAGTTCCCCCGTCTTCTCCCCGAAGGAATACGCTGCTTGAATGCTGCCTTCTTCCGGACGTACTCCCTCAATGTAGGCAAACAGGCAGGCGTAACGCTCACTCCCGTCCTGAACCCGAACCATCTTATCGCCAGACATGGATGGAATAGGAGCCGGAATCTTAAAACTCAGCGGCACCTGCTGCAGCGAGTCCAGTACCGCAAACTCGAATTCGATTCTTGCCCTGTCTCGATGTGTATTGTAAATGCGCATGACTGAACGGCGTTGTTCATTATGAATAAAATGGGTCGTATTGTTCCAACCCGTAGGACCTTTAGCCAGTTGACCGTCCCACTCCGGCCAGTTCGCTTGCAGAAGCTTCTGAATCATGATTTTACCTCGCTTACCTGTTAAATCTTATCTTATATAAAGTTATCTCGAATGGATCTTTATGTCTGTGCAACTTCTTCCGTTTTTGTCACAATGACCTTTACGCCAAGCTCCTGAATCCGGTCCATAACCTCCTGATCCGCCTTCTGATCGGTAATTAACACATCCAGATCTTCGACGGCACCAGCTCTGGCAAAACCATCCTGTCCAAGGATCCGATGCGTTGCCAAGCCAATTCTGCGGCGGGATACGGCAGAGACCGCGCGTCCAAAAGCGGCAACTTCTGGTGTAGCGACGAATATTCCCTCATCGGAAATACCGCCTCCGCTAACGAAACTGATATCAAATTTAAATTGACGGATAAATTCGTTAGCCAGCACGTCCGTGATATTTCCGGAAGGCTTCACCCGTCCGCCAATTAAATAAGTGTCAATCCATTCGCGCTCTCGCAGGGCATCCGCTACACGCATGCAGTTGGTCACGATTGTCAAGGGCATCTGTTCCGGAAGAAACTTCAGCAGTAAGTAGGTAAGCGAGCTGCTGCCAATGAATAAGGTATCTCTTTCTCGGACGTATGAAACGGCTAATTGAGCAATGGCGTGCCCTTCCGGAGAGCCTTCACCATACCGCTGTTCCGGAGCCAAGGGCGGCTGCCTGACTTTCATGAAGGGGATGGCGCCTCCGTGCGTTTTCTGGAGTAAACCTTGCTCCTCCATGATTGTCAAATCCCGACGAATCGAATCAATCGATATTTCAAACCGCTCGGCCAAGTCCTTGGCAATCACCCGTTTATCTTGATGCAGCAAAGCAAGAATTTTCTGACGACGTTCCTCGGCAAACATTCCTGATTGATCTTGCACCATACAATTATCCTCCCGTTTATTCATTTTATTTCCACTTCACACCTTGATTATATTCATTTATGTTCCGCTTTTCAAGTGATATTCTTCTGTTTTATTCATTTATATGCGTTCTCATTCGCGAATAATCCTGAATGTGCATCATCATCATAATACAACATATTTCATATTCTACTTTCTATCCCTCACCACACGGAAACCGCAATTGCCCGTCGAGCTGTCGGGCGTATTCCCGCTGCGTGCCGCGACTCGATAACGGTTGCAATAGGATCTGTGGCACAGGTACGAACCGCCGCGCATCGACCTTCTACCCGTAGACTCACCAAAGAACGGATTGATGGCCGAGGTCATTTGATGATAAGTCGGGCTGAACCAATCGCCGCACCATTCCCATACGTTGCCGGACATGTTATATAGTCCGTAACCATTCGGTTTATAGGCATCTACCGGCGCGGTACCGATAAATCCATCGCTTGCGTTATTTTTAACTGGAAATTTGCCCTGCCATATGTTGCATTGATGCTCTCCGTCCAACTTCAGCAGATCTCCCCAAGGATAGGTCCTGCCCTCCAAACCGCCGCGCGCCGCATACTCCCACTCCGCTTCTGTGGGAAGCCGCACACCGGCCCAATGGCAATAAACAACCGCGTCGTTCCAGGATATATGTACCACCGGATGGTCCATTCGGTCTTCGATGCTCGAATCCGCTCCCTCGGGTGCAGCCCAGTATGCGCCTTCGACCACCAGCCACCAAGGCACTTCCTGCGGAACTTGTGCAACTCTTGCCTTGGTCTCCTCCGAAGCCAGCAGTTCAAATACAAACGACCATCCGAAGTGTTCCGCTTCCGTGACATAACCGGTAGCTTCCACGAACCGTTGAAACTGTTCATTCGTAACGGCATACGGTGAGATTTCAAATCCGGAAACGGTTACGCTGCGAGCCGGACCCTCGCCGTCACGCGGGAACCCTTCATGTGAATTCGTGCCCATCGTAAACGTCCCTCCAGGGATCGCGATCATGTTGGAATGGAGCTCAAGTTGAGACTGGTCATGATATTGGCCTTCACTTAGACTGTCTTGATGATCCTTCGGATCGGCTTCTCCCAACTGTACTTTCGCTCTCACGCCAGCGCAGCAAGAATGTTGTTCTCCCATGCTCGGTTCCTCCTATGCTAGATACAGAGAACAGGACAACCACTACCGGAGCGGTTATCCTGCTTCACTTTAACTATATATTTTATACGAATTCCTGCGGATGGCGACGCATCAATTCCGGCACCGCTTCCCCTCGGCCTGTATTCTTCAAACGCTCGATATACCGGGGCAGATGACCTTTCGCATGGTAAGGTCCTCCCTCCTTCATGACCGTCCACAACGGGTCCACGTCATACGGCATCGTTGACATCATATGATCATGCCATTCATTCAGAAGGTATACAGCCTCCCTGCACAGATCCGGTCTTTCAGCTGCCCGATTGTACTGCTCGTGGACATCCTCGGTGATATGGAACAGCATTTCTTTGTCGAACAGATGATAGCCGTCATGATACGTTCGAA
Organism: Paenibacillus sp. p3-SID867; assembly: GCF_025142895.1. Taxonomy (NCBI): domain Bacteria; kingdom Bacillati; phylum Bacillota; class Bacilli; order Caryophanales; family Paenibacillaceae; genus Paenibacillus; species Paenibacillus sp. p3-SID867. Next base: position 53,449 of record NZ_JAMBDM010000018.1, on the reverse strand, counting down.
TGTAGAGCCATTCTCCAAATCGCACGCTTCGCTGACAGACATGGGCGCATTGAGACACCACCAGATACTCCCTGCCGCCGCCTTTACCGGTCCGCAAGCTCTCCGCATAACTGATGCCATCCCAGCTACGTACCGGTGCAACGTTCAAATATTCCGCCATCGTTGGCAAAAGATCCAGATGATAATGGAGCTCGCGATCCGTTACCCCCTTCATGATGCCAGGCCCCCGAATGATCATCGGAATACGGCAAGTGCCCTGATCCGCTGTTCCGTGTTCTCCATAAATGCCAAGCTCCCCCATGTTCTCGCCATGATCCGCGGTAATGATGACAACCAAATCATCCATTACTCCCTTGTTCTCCAGCAATTCGAAGATCGCGCCGATATGCTCGTCCATATGGCGAATGCCGCAATCATAGCCATCCACCATCGTCCGCAGATCCTTCATCGTCCTGATCTCTCCGGGATGACGCGGATAATCGGGGGATACTTCACTATTATACATGTTAATTTCGTTCACCCCATGCGGTCCGACCTTCTTCTGGTGCTCATGAAGCACCTCTTCGGTAATCCAATCGGGAAGCGGCTCCTGCTCAAATGGATTTCCCAGCGACTGAGGTGCGCGATACGGTGTGTGCGGATCCCAGAAGTTCACATAGAGCATCCAGTTATCTTCATCGGCATTGCGATCCAGCCAATCCAGCACGACCGGAGATACTTCTTCCGCAGATTCCAACCCGCCCTTACCTGTATTATACATTTCATTGAAGCCCGCGTAGAAGGTCCATGCCGAATGACGTTCACCGAACGGACTGATCAAGGCGGTCTTCATGCCGGCCCTGCGGAATATAGCTGGAAAGCTCTCCGACCCCAGCTTGTCGCGGAAGTCACGGGTGATACCTTCATGGCGGACATCGGCAGCCGTGCCTCCATGACCGACGACACCGTTGTGAATGCCGAACTTACCTGTCATTAATGCGGTTCTTGAAGGAAAACATGGAGCATCCGAAGTATAGTAATTGTCAAAACGCACGCCTTCCGCCGCAATTCGGTCAATATTCGGGGACGTATTCCGATGATAGCCATAACAGCCTAAATGATCCGGCCTGGTCGAATCCAAATCCAGCAATAATACTCTCATATCCTCATCGATTCCTTCCTTATCTGAATTCACTTGACATCTTTCAAGACTTCACATGTCAGCGTTTACAATTTTTCTGCATTTGTTTGAAATTATAGTCCGCGATCCCTGCAGAGTCGATGTACATTTCGTCACTATGTTGTACGATTCTACTTCGATTTGAAATAACAGGATCACATAATCGAATCAATGAGTACTCAAATGAAGCATTATTGTGCTAGGCTATAGGTATAAAATCACTGCGGGGTGTTGTCCTATGATCCAATTGATGAGCGTGAATTTTGATGATTACATACCGAATTGGCGAACCCAGCTGGAGACGATTGAGTACAATGTCCTTGTTGTGGTTAGAGAAGGCAAGGTGAGATACGAAATCAACGGGGAAGACATCATTGCCGAGAAAGAAGACGTACTCTTTATTCCCCGGTCGACGAGCCGCAGCGGCAGCAACTGGAATGGCATTCCCCATCAGAAGCATACCATTCTCTTTACATTGGATTGTCAAGAATCCACAGGTATTCCATTTCTGGATGCGGGTCGATTCATGAAATTCAATCTCTCTCATATCCAATATGTCTACCGGCGCTGTGAGCGCCTGTATGAGGAAATGCGGGGTGGCAAAAGCTACCGTACCATGATCTGTCAGGGCATTATACAGGAACTCATCGGCATGCTGGCCCGTGAGCTCGAGAAGAATGAGCTGGCACCCAGCAAACGAAACTACGCGGATACCATCAAATCGTATCTGCTGGAGCATTACCGCGAACCCATCGAAATCGATCGATTAGCAAAACTAATCCATCGCTCTCCGAGTTATGCAGCAGCCCTCTTCAAAGAGGTGTACGGTCTTTCACCGATTCGGTATATGCATCAGCTGCGCGTGCTGGAAGCTTGCAGTCTGCTGCTTCATTCGGACATGACCATCGCTCATATCGCCCACTATTTGGGTTATTATGACACGTCCTATTTTTATCGGATGTTTAAAAAACACACCGGCCTGTCGCCCTCCGACTATGTACAGCAAGACGATCGGTCCGATATTTCCATGCTGTTCACTTAATCCTCGCTCGTCTTCATTCATGTTCTTAACGGCTTCTGCCCAGCAAACTGAATGACATGGGACAAGCCTTGATGCCCCTGACCCTCATGACGAACGACCTCTCCCATAAAAAAGTGGACTATGCGCCAATCTGCAAAGGGCTCGAGGAAATCCTCAGGCACGTATAAAAATTGCTGATCCTGCGGTCCCCCGCTGCGATAAGGAATCTGGTACGGTGAATATACCTCAGTGAGGAAATATCCTCCGGGCTTCACCGCTGTCTTCACGCCTTCTAAAGTCCTCGTTCTCAATGCCCTGGGAAAATGTCCAAACACGCAAATGATCTCATCCCATTGGTCCTGCTTCCACAGCGCATCGTGGAGATCCACAAGCTCCGTGCGAATCTGCACACCGCTTGCTTCCGCCAGTCGATTGGCTTTGTTCAGGCCGGATTCCGCGTAATCCCATACGGTAACGTTCATGCCTTCCCGGGCCAGGAACACCGCATTCCGTCCTTCTCCCTCTGCGATAGCCAGTGCGTCGCCCGTTAAGCCTAATTTCTTATGCATATCGGCAATAAATACATTCGGGTCCGTTCCAAACACGTATTCATCTCCCTGAAACCGCTCATTCCATGGATTCATCGTATTAGCACCTCTTTCTTTAAAATCAACGCCATTCTATACACACTGAAGCTCATCCCCATCTTACCATTCCTGCCGCATCGATGTTAGCGTGACTTCCGAATGGCTCGGGGAAATAGCCTCTTTGTGCGTAATCTTCACTGAGCTCGGTCTGGAATAACCATAGTGATTTCCGGAGTCAGCCTTCATAGAATGTCCAGCCAAATTTTGATAGCCGTTGCCAGGATCAAAACTGCCAGCATGATCTGCAGGATCTTTGTGTTCATCTTCTTGCCCGCGGCCGCTCCCAGTGGAGAAGCGATCAAACTGGCAGCAACCATAATAAGGGCCGGGATATAATCCACTTGTCCCGTCGTCAGCTTCCCTACCGTAGAACCGATGGATGAGATGAAGGTGATTGCGAGTGAGGACGCTATGGTCATCCGCGTCGGTATTTTTAATACAACCAGCATGATCGGAACGAGCAGGAACGCGCCGGCCGCCCCGACGATGCCGGCTCCGATTCCGACCACAAGAGCCAGCGAAGCGGCCAGCCATTTATTGAACTTGACCTGATCTAGCGGAATCTCGTCCACCCCTTTGTTCGGAATGAACATCATAATGGCCGCAATCAGCGCTAATATGCCATAGATGAGATTGATGCCGCCTTCGCTCATCATCTTGGAGCCGAAACCGCCGATGAAGCTGCCCAGCAGTATGGCCGAACCCATATAGATAATGAGCGTTTTGTTCAGATATCCGCCCTTGCGGTATGCCCACACGCCGCCGATCGTGGCGAAGAATACCTGTACGGCGCTTATGCCCGATACTTCATGCGCCGTGAAAGCCGCAAGGCCGAATACCGGCGGGATATACAGCAGCATCGGGTATTTAATGATCGAGCCTCCAATGCCAACCATTCCTGATATATAAGAGCCAATGAACCCGATTAAAAATATCGTAATGATGAAGGATATGCTTAGTTCCATCGTGCTGCCCCCTTATTTCTCTTTAGAAAAGGGAACCTGTCTGGTTCCCCTTGATCTCTTTTTCTCTTGTTTCATCCGATTATTAGCGATCCTTAAAATGAGCGCTGTAGAATTCATATTTCTACCTCTTAACATCAGATCGCCATTGTCAAGATTAACGTACCGCGCAGCGGTTCGGCCCGATCTCCATCTCTCGCTGCTGCTCCGTATCCGGATTCATTTTCCCCATGTTCGTTTGGCGGATTTCCTGATAGCTGTTGGGCTGCAGCGGCAGATTTTGCGTGACCAACGTCCGGAACTCTGCCTCATCGGCGATGTTGAGTCCATGGTTTTCCCGGTAAAGCTCTCCCAGTTTCTTCGCGACGGTTCCGTCCTCGTTCAGTTCGTCCATGACCATGAAATGCGCCGGCAGCACGGTCAGATCTTCCGAAAGATGGGTGTAGCGGACATAGAGCGTTTCCCGCAAGTCGCCAACCCAATCCTCCGCCAGCCCCGCCAGATCCGGACGGCCGATGGAATCGATAAACAGAATATCGCCTGTCAGCAAATATTGATCATCAATTACAAACGAGGTGGACCCGATGGTATGGCCCGGAGAATGGAGCGCTTCAATGCGAATTGTGCTGCCGCCGATCGCCACTTCGCCTCCGTTCTTGAGCGGTTCGTACTTAAACGCCACCTCGCCGGCATCCTTTGGCGGAAGCCAGTATACGGCTCCTGTCTGCTTAGCAATCATTCGTCCTCCGGAAATATGGTCCGCATGGAGATGGGTATCAAACACATGCTTGATGTTTGCATTCAGGCTTTTTGCGAATTCAAGATATACCTCCGTCATACGGGTTGCGTCAAACAATGCCGCTTCACCGTTCGATACCGCCATATAAGACAAGCAGCCTTTACCTATACGAACAAACTGATAAAGCGTGCCTCCATCTGCCAAACTGCCGATCTTCAGGGGAACAAGGTGTTCACTCCATGCCTTCATGCCGCCTTTCAAATACGCCACATGCCGGCCGTGCTCGGCCAGCATCTCAGCCACCATCACCGACGAGCCTTCCTTGGCGCATACGACGAGCACTTGATCCTTCGGGATTCGATCCAAAATTTCTTCCACGCCGTCAATCAAATCAAAGTAGGGAATATTCAAATGCTGAATTCCTTCGCCTTCAATCTTCCAGTCCTCGTAATCCGATGGGTTCCGCACGTCCAATATGAACAGGCTCTCTTTGCGAATCGCCTTCATGGCCACTTCTTGCGCTTGCATTTCTCTTACTGTCATGTCGCCTTCCTCCTCATAATTTCAAATGGATCTGAAATGTTAAATTCCTTCCGGCTGCCTATTAAAAGCGCTCAGCATGTTTTTTCAACAGCCATCTTAAACTGCGTTATCGTTCAAGCCCACAGTTTCTCCACACCAGCCGCTCATGCCCGGTATGACGTTTCTAATGCCTGCAAAGCCGTTAGCTGAAAGCTTTTGCGCAGCCAGGTCGCTCCGCGTTCCGGTACGGCAGATGACATAGATTTCATCCTCTTTGTTCAGCTCAGCCTTACGTTCATCCAGATCACCAAGAGGAATCGATACGGCATTTCGAATATGCTTGAAAGCAAACTCCGCCGCTTCCCTTACATCCAGAACGACGATTGACGCTCCGGACGCAAGTTTCTCCTCCAGCTGATCATTAGACGCTACATGCGGATAAGTTCGTTCTGCCGTTTCTTCTCCTGATGATTTGCGGAGGTAGTGCTTCAGCACATCCCCCTCTTCAATCGTTCCGAGATATTGATGCCCCGTGCTTTCCGCCCATGCCTGCATGTCGGCCTTGGAGCCTTTGTCGGTTGCCTCTACCTCCAGCACATGTCCGGCTTCAAGATCCTTCATCGCTTTTTTCGTGCGGACGATGGGCATCGGGCAAGCCAGCCCCTTAGCATCCAGCCTCATATTCGATTTAATTGCTGCCATATTACATCGAACCTCCATTGTTTTGTTTTCGGACACACATACCACCAGGGGTATATTTCAGTTCAAAAAAAGGGGGTGCCTATCACACCCATTCTTTTTCAAATAGACACAGTTACTCTGTATTGCCCTCCCATGCGAGCATACCGCCCGTCATATTGACGACTTGATAGCCTTGACCTTCCAAATATTCGGCTGCACGGCCGCTGCGCCCCCCGGAACGGCATACCAAGACATACTCTTTCGACCGATCAAGATCCTGTTTGCGGAATTCAATCAAACCTAAAGGAATGTTGACGGCGCCCGGAATTTTACCTTCCGCGACTTCCTCCGCTTCTCGTACATCGATGATAATCATGTCAGCTCCGTCACTCAGCATATGCTCTACTTCTTTTGGAGAAATCTCTTTCATGTTGTTCAGCGCTCCTTTTACTTTTTATAGTTTAAGACCAGCGATTCATGCCGCCCTTCACGTTAGTCACCATCTCAAAGCCTAATTTCTTTAATGTTTTGCTCGCTTTGTTGCTTCGCATGCCGCTTTGGCAGATCAATACCACTTCCATGTCTTTGGAGAGCGAATCGCTGCTCGACATGAGCCGGTCCAGCGGAATATTACGGAAACCCCGAATGTGATTCCCCTTGAACTCTCCCGGCGTCCGGACATCGATGAACTGCTTGTTTGTGTTTCTGTTTTTAAGCTCTTGCTTCAGCTGTGCCGAGGTAATCTGCCTGACTCCCTGAGCCGGGAGGATTCTCCAAACGACAAACAGAATGATAAGTGCAATGAACGATACATTGAGAATATCCATCTTTATTCCCTCTCTTTATAACAGCAACCGTCGCCGCTGTTTTCCTTAAATGAACAAGTTAACATTGCCATCCTGAGCATCGCCCAAATACGCAGCAACCCCCGCATACTCAATGCCGTCAAGCAGTTCTTCTTGCTGCAGCCCTAGCAGATCCATCGTCATGGTGCATGCAACAAGCTTGATGTCCTGCTCCTGCGCCATCTCGATCAATTGCGGCAGCGGAACGGCGTTGTGTTTCTTGATCACATCCTTGATCATTTTTGGACCCATCCCGGCAAAATTCATCTTGGAAAGACCCATGTTATCGGATCCGCGTGGCATCATTTTCCCATACATCTTCTCGATGAAACTTTTCTTCTTGGGCAGCATGACATCCTCGTCCTTACGCAGTGCGTTCAGTCCCCAGAAGGTATGGAATATCGTCACCTCATGGTCATAAACGGCAGCTCCGTTCGCGATGATATAGGCGGCCATTGCTTTGTCATAATCGCCGCTAAATAATATAATCGTTGTTTTTTTTGTTTCCGTCACGTCGTGATCTCCCCCTATAAAATTTGATATATAAATCTCAACGAATGCGTTTATACCCCCATAGGTATATTTTCGTTCAAAAAAAATTATCCCTTTCTAATCCAAAATTTCAATACGTCCCCATCCTCTGCCTGCTCCAGCATCTCGTTGCCCGACGACTTGGCCCATGCCGTCAAATCGCTCTTCGCGCCTCGATCCGTTGCATGAATCTCAAGCACTTGACCTTGTTGCATCTCCTTCATCTGTTTCTTCGTTTTCACGATCGGCATGGGACATGCCAAGCCTTTCACATCCAATACTTTATCCGCGTTCATTAAAATTCCTCCTTAAAATGATACGTTTATCTGCTTTTCACTAGCAAATTGACCGCTTCAACCACAAGCTTCTCCGTGTCCTGCCCGGTCTCTTCAGCTTTCTGTACGCATTCCACAAGGTTGGAACTGACGACTACGCCGATCGTCCGATCTATTGCCGTCCGCGTTGCGGAGAGCTGGGTAATCACTTCCTTGCAATCCTTGTTCTCTTCCATCATTTTCAGAATGCCGCGCAGCTGACCTTCGATGCGTTTCACCCGATTTTTCATCTGATCATTGTAATCCATCTCGATCCCCTCCTGTCTCTGCACTTTTTAGGATGCATGATTAAAGCATACTGGCTCTGGCTTGCATGCCCTAAATATATACCCCCATAGGTATATTGTCAAATGGATAATTCTAACTTTATGTTTATCAGGACATGTCTGATAATTGTCACACTCTTCCGTGCTGCTATATATTACAATACCCCATAGGGTATATAGTAATCCATTTATCATATACACCAAATCAGGGAGGAATATTCGATGGGCAAAAAAATTCTCATTGTCGGCGGCGTAGCGGGAGGAGCCTCGGCAGCTGCCAGACTGCGGAGATTAGATGAGGACTCTGCCATTGTTTTAGTGGAGCGCGGTGAATATATTTCGTTTGCCAACTGCGGTCTGCCCTATTATATAGGAGAAACGATAACCGACCGCGATAAGCTCATGGTGCAGACCGTACCCGGCCTTAGCCGCCGCTACGAGCTGGATATTCGGAATCATAGCGAAGTTACGTCCATACTGCGCGATGAAAAAATGGTTATGATTAAAAACCTTATTACCGGAGAAACCTACACCGAGAGTTATGATTATCTGATCCTGTCACCTGGCGCGAAGCCGATTACGCCGGATATTCGCGGTCTGACCGGATCCCCAAACGACTTCACTTTGCGCAATATCCCCGATACGGACCGGATTAAGCAGTACGTGGATGAAGTCCATCCGAAGGAAGCCGTTATTGTCGGGGGTGGATTTATCGGGCTGGAAATGGCCGAGAATCTGGCGGATCGAGGCGTTCAAGTGACAGTCATCGAAATGGCCAACCAGGTGATGGCTCCGCTCGACTACGAAATGGCCGCAATCGTCCAATCGCATCTTAAGGAAAAAGGAGTCCGTCTGATTCTTGAGGATGGCGTAAAAGAGTTTCATAAGGGCGGCCAACAAATCGAGCTTTCCAGCGGCAAACGAATATCAACCGAGATGACCTTGCTTTCTATAGGCGTTCAGCCGGAGAGCTTGCTGGCGTCAGCTGCCGGACTTCCCGTCAATGATCGCGGCGGGATTCAAGTTAACGAATATATGCAGACCGCTGACCCGAGCATTTATGCCATCGGCGATGCGATTGAGGTAAAGGATTATGTCCTTCAGAGCCAGGCCTTTATCCCGCTCGCCGGTCCTGCCAACCGGCAGGGGCGCCTGGTTGCAGACCACATCTATGGTAAAACCAATGGTTACAAAGGCACGCTCGGCTCGTCAATCGCCAAGGTCTTTGATCTAACGGTTGCTGCAACAGGCGTTAACGAAAAGCGCCTCAAGCAGATGAACATCCCTTATCAAGCCATCCAAATTCACCCCTCGTCTCATGCCGGATACTACCCCGGGGCGTATCCCATTTCCTTGAAGCTGTTATTCCATCCGGAAACAGGTCAAATCTATGGGGCGCAAGCGATTGGAGCAGATGGCGTGGATAAGCGAATCGATATCATTGCTACAGCAATCAAGGGAGATCTCAATGTATGGGACCTGGCGGAGCTGGAGCTTTCCTACGCGCCCCCTTATTCCTCCGCCAAAGACCCGGTTAACTATGCCGGATATGTTGCCGCCAACATCTTGGACGGTTTGGTTGAAACGGTGCAGTGGCATGAGATCGACGACCTGGTCGGAAACGGTGCAACCTTGATCGACGTTCGCGAGCCTAAGGAAAGGGAAGCGGGTTATATCCCAGGTTCCGTCAACATTCCACTTAACGATCTGCGCAGCCGACTGAAGGAATTGCCGGAGAATGAAATGCTGTACGTGACTTGCCAGGTTGGGCTGCGCGGATATTTGGCTGCCCGTATTTTGGCCCAGCATGGCTTCCGGGTTAAGAATCTCGACGGCGGCTGGAAAACATACGCAGCGGTTTACAAGCCATCATAATCGTTCCTAACTATATCCGTCTGAAATAGATGGAACATGCTGCTTGCAGTAAAAACATGCAAAAAAGCCCCGGAAACACGGGGCATTTCTTTCTATATACAATAGATAATGGCTTAAATCAGCTTGTGCGCATACCATTTCTTGCCGCGGAAGCGCCATAGGAAAATCGCTCCCCGCACTCCCCATTCACAATTCATGGCCAGCCATACGCCAAGGATGCTCCAGCCCAGAACGATCCCCATAATATAACCGAGAATCACCCGGAACAGCCACATGGTCAGCATCGAAGTGATTGAGGTAAAACGCGAGTCGCCTGCCGCACGCAGCGCCGAAGGCAGAATAAAGCTTATCGACCACAATGGAACCTGCACGAGCGTGTTGATCAACAGCACCACGAACAGATCGTTCACGATTTCCGGAGGCGGGTTGAACAGCCCTACCAACGGCCGGTAGAGCGGCATCAATATCAGTCCCATCAGGGCCAGCGAGATTGCACCAAGCCATAGAAAGGATTTGATGAACTTGCGGGCATCCGCTATATTGCCGCGACCGATGCATTGACCGACAACGGTCACAATCGTTAAGGACAACGCGCTGGCTGGAATTTGAAATACGGCGGCAAGCGAAGACCCGATCGCGTTCGTTGCTATGGCATACGTACCCAAGCTGACGATAAACACTTGGGTTAACAGCTTTCCCCCGTTAAAAAACATCTGTTCGGCTGCAAACGGAAGCCCGATAAACATAATTTTGCGCAGCATGGATATCGGGAAATGAAACAGATCTCGCAGGCGGATATGCAGCGTGGCATCCACTCTGAACAGATAGTAGAGCGCGCAGGCCGCACCGGCAAAGCGGGCGATGTTAATCGCCAGCGTCATGCCCATAACGCCCATATTCAGCAGGGTGATGAACACGATGTTGAGCAGAACGTAGAGCAGGTTCATGATTAACGACAATGCCAGTGAAGCCCGGGTCTTGCCGATCCCCCGCAGCGCGCCGCAAACCGCCTGCACGATGGCGATTCCGATGAAGGAAGTACTGCTACCGATCAGATACACTCGCGCACTCTCCAGCACCTCGGGTGACGCTGAGCCGAACAGCAGATTCAGCACCGGCTGGTGAAGCCCAATGATCAGCAGCGCGATTGCTAAAGCGATCATCGCCACGGATGTAACAGTAGCCGCTGAAGCCCGGGATACCATCATGGCATTGCCGCTTCCCTTATATTGTGCAACGACGACGGTGCCCCCGGTTGCTACCGCCACGAACACATTGATCAGGAAAATATTCAGGGAGTCCACCATGTTCACGGCGCTGACCGCCGATACGCCCGACGAACTGATCATGGCGGTGTTGACCAAATTCAAACCGATGATGAATGCCTGATCAATCAATATCGGAAAAAATAAAGCAAAAATCTGCCGGTAGTCCATCGACTCCCCGGATAAATGGTGTTGAAGCACACCGTTCATTTGGGTTCGTAATCGAACCAACATCTGTCATCACATTCTTTTCGTTGTAATATAAAAGAAAAAAACTCTTCAAACGAAGAGCTTCAGACTTACGGTATTCAGAAATGGCTGCCGCAACCGTCGCTTGGGAGAGCTCACTCCCTCGCCAAGGGGACAATACGGATTAATTCATTTGATCCCGGATAAACCCCGTCTTTGATTGGAGGATATCACCAGACCCGTGATCTGTCAATGAATGCAAGCCGCAGGAAATGACCGTATACTGCTGATAAACGGAGCAACATGATAGTCTGGACTTAACGAAGACGTTTCGACAGCCACCCAGACCATTCTCCCCCCAATGATTAATACAGAAACGGCACAATGGCGTATGAAAAGCTTGTTATCAAAAAAATCCCGATCTCTCCGTTGTTACAAGAGAGATCGGGATTTGGATCAAAACTTCGACACTTGGTTCAAAAACTCGGCTTTTGCCGATATATCCACATAGTGGGTCCCGCTCCGGATGCAAGCTCCGACCCAGGCATCGTCCGCCTGATCCAGACACATGACCACGAGTTTGATCCGTTCCCACTCACTCGCCAGGACCGGCTGCCCCATATCTAATCGCATGGGGAGCACCTTCCCGCTTGTCTCCTGACTGAAACGCTCGGCTCTTTCCAAACTTCTTCATGCAGCGTATACAAGACCGGGATATTTCTCCCCTAACTCCTCGCATAGGATCCTTCCTACATGCCCATATCCGCCTACAACCACAATGCGTTCCTTCATGATACTTCCTCTCCTAATCGAGCCGCTATCAGCCGCTCTGCCATATCATATATCAAGGAATATCCCGGTTTTTTCCGAGCGATCGTCTCCATGTAACGGCTGGCATGCGCATGATTGCAGTCCAGCGAAGCAAGCACTGATTTCACTTTTTTCATGGGTAAACCTCCCCTTCTCCATCATGAATGCAAATATGCAGGTCTCTTTCATTCCATTTGCATACTTGACATAATAAGAATCATTCTCAATTATAAGGATGGAGAACGATAACCCTATCCCAGAAATGTGGGGTTTTCTTTAGACCGACGAAAAAGGTGAGTGAATATGGGCACACAGCTTAACAGCTTACTGAATAAAATAACGGCACTTGGCGGGGCTTTGTCTAATTCCCAAACCTACCGGAGCGAACTCATGAAGTAATTGCGCTGCTGGATTCCTTTCGAATCGGCTTGCTTTACGACGGTAGATCCACGTACATTGCTCTCGACGGGTGCGATCACGGATGAAGACATTGAGGCAATCCATGATCGCCTGTTCGAGTATGAATATCTGCACAGCGATTACAATCACTTTCATGAACTGGCGAACTCCTTGGAGAAGGTGGCTATGCTAAGCGGAGCTACGAACGGGGCTCTGAACACAAGCCCTCGTTATCTGAACGTCCTGCAGCCGGCAAGCTTTCATGATGAGATGCGTGCCGCATTGGTAGCGGACGGTTTGTGTTGGGGATATCTGACGATATTCCGTCAGGAGGGCCAGCCCTTTTTTAGCGAGGAGGAACGGCAGCTGCTCTCTTCCCTGGCACCATTCATGGCGGCCATGCTGCGTGATCGAAGTCTTCCGCGATCCCCTGTTGATGGAATGGATCACATGCCTGAGCCTGGTTTATTGGTGCTGTCCGAAACGCTCGATATTCTTTCATATAATGCTTCTGCACGGCAGTGGATGTCATTGCTCCAGGATGCAGAGGATATGGATGCCGCTTCACTCCCTCGCCCGCTGCGGGCAGTCTGCTTCCGGGCTTTGTCCGAGAGCTCCCGAGGTACGGCCTATTCGACGGGCGCTCATACTCGCGTCCGGTTAAGTGATAGCTCCTTTGCCAGCATACGGGCATGCCTTCTGCATGGTCCCGATTCTCTTGCCAAGCTTGCAGTCACGCTTGTGCCACAACGGATATGCTGCCGCTTATCTCGGATGCGTTGGGATTAACGGAGCGCGAGAACGAAGTAATCTGCGGAATTCTGCGAGGATTATCCACCAAGGAGCTTGCTCAATCCCTGTTTATTTCCCCCTACACGATTCAGGATCATCTAAAGTCCATATTTGTTAAAACCGGCGTCAACAGCCGGAGGGAATTAATATGGCAGCTTCATTCAAAATATAGCTTGAGTCCTTGAGGATCGGGTCCGTAATTTTCCCACTACTCCGTTCCCCTCAAATCCGGCCCACCTCAATTTATGCTGCACGGTGGCTATGAACCGCACTCCACACCCAACTTTGGTCGCTACCCCATACCAACTTTATCAATTTGCATATGCATATCTAATGATAGATTCAAGGAGGTCTGGTAGCATGACAACCAATGTGAAGTTTGATGCCATTTTCAGTCTGGGTCCCAACTGTCAGGTTGCCGCCCAGTTAAGAAGAAACAAGCTGCGACATGCAGCTGGCCCGTTAGACTGGTTTAACTTCGCTTCGACCCATGAATTTTGTAAAGTCATTAAACGTCAATTCAGCGATTTCATGCTTCGGGATAATCTCGACATATACGGCAAATCCGTGAACTGTTACTATGTGCGCGATAAAAGATCTTCCTGTTTATCCTTCCATGATTTCAAGAACAATCCGGAGGAGCCTCCGTTATATGACTACCCCGCTTTTCGTAAGCGGCTGGATCGAAGAATCGAGCGCTTTAACCGCTGCTTGAATTCTAAACAGAAGACCCTGCTCGTGCGGATCATCGCGAATACAAAGGATGCCGAGACGATTGATCAAGCCATACGCGAAGCCTATCCCAACGCGGACGTAAACCTGTTATTTATTATGCTCAGCAGCAGTCCCGAAATAGTAAATCTCCCTTCGTTCTCGGATCGGGTTCTCATCAAGCAAATACCGAAAGGGCCCACATGGGAAGGAGATTCGGAGGCTTGGAAGACCATTCTTAGAGAATTTTCGCTCAGTTCAGGGGAATAAGTGTTTGACAAAACCAAAATTTACCTGTATATTTACAAAAAGTGAATCGGAACTCTTACGAAGGAAGCACCCGTAAGTCTGGCGTTGAATGCGCCTTTCTAACGGGTGCTTTTTGTCGTGGGTCCGGCCATTCTGTCATGATGCGAATACCGCTAATGATGATTATTAGTTATTTAAGGAGCGATGTTTATGTTTAGAAGATTACTCACCTCATCCCTTGTTATGGCACTTTTACTCTCTGTCATCCCTATGCCTTTCGCGAATGCAGCTGCGATCGAGTTCACCGATACGGTTCAAGCCCAATTGAAAGCCACGGCGGACCGGGCTGCCGGAACCGTACGTACCAAACTCATCAAACAGTTCGATGATTTCAAATCCGAACGAAACCAGGTAATGGATTTGGACGATCGAATCTCTTCCCTTCGCTATGCCAATGAAGCCAAAGCTTCAGAAACCCGCAAAAAAATCAGCGAAATCGATAAGGATAAAATCCGCAAGCTGGAGGATCAGCTGCAAGCAGCCAAAACCAAGTACCAGCCGCTGTTTAATACCTATTCCGCGCTCAATAAACAAATCACCGCAGCCAAAAAACTCAAAGACAAATCGCTCTCCAAGATGCTGCAGTCACAAGCCAGTGGCATGAAGATCCTGGTGTCCTTGGGACGTGATGATATTCGGACTAAGCAGGCGGCGCTTACGGCGGCCAAGAAAGAGAAAGCTTCCAAAGCGGCTAAAGTCCGTTCCATCCTGTCCGAGATTGAATCCTACAAAAGCAAAATCAAAGGCGATAAAAGCGCAATCTCCACGCCGAATAAACTGATGGCAACCGAGTGGAAGAATTTCAAAACCGCCGTAAAAGCCAATGAATCGGCCCGAACCAGGGATGCTCTGTCCAGGCTGCTGACACTCTCCGGTCAGATCCTGACGAAAAAGAAAAGCATCTACAGTCACGAACAAAAAATCGAGTCCGTCATCGCACGCGCTAATGCACTATTAAAGTAACGTTTTACCGAGTCCATACATCCATAGTTTGCCTCCACCCTTCATGATGGACACCCGCCTTTTCTGATTACTGGAGTACATATGCCCTACAGCAGAATTTCATGAACCTTCATAGAATATCCAAGCGTGGAGAGGCTTTTGGAGGTGATTCTGGATGAGAGGGTATAAGAGATCCGGTCGATATCCCGATACAAAAATGTATCCGACCGTACGTTTACATCCATCTTCGCAAAAATATATATCCAAAGTCATTAATAAGGCCGTTCAGAATATTAGCCCGGTGGATAAAACAGAAGCATCCAACATCCACCGTGTCATCAATTACAAAAATATGAATGCACTGATCGTTTCACCATACAATGAGGGCCTTCACTGGAGAACCCCTCAGATCATAACGGAGCAGCTCAAACAGCTGGTTCATGAAGCGTATGTCATTAAAGCATATCCCGGTTTCTTGGCGGAGTTGTTCCAATACCATCCCGATCTGCTGATATTCATAGGGAATGATTATGAATTTAGTCCCGAAGACAAACAGATTCTGGGGCAACTTCCCATGAAGACGGCAATCTGGCTATCCGATCATGATGGCAGTTCGGAGGAAATCAAAGGCATTGCATCCTTATTCGATTATGTTTTTACGCAGACTTCGACACTGATTCCATTTTATCAGTTTGAATCCGACGTGCAGCATGTACATCATCTTCCTTTTGCAGCTGACATGACCATCTTCCATCCCAAGCCTGCTGACGAAGCCTGCCAATCAAGCATTCTCATATTGGGAGATGCCGCTCCAAGGTTCGATGCCTTTATTTCCCAGCTGCCCTACCTCATGAAAGGGAAGAAGATCTTCGCTTCAGGCCGAGGGTGGGAGCCTTACGGACACATTCGCTGCCTTTCTGCTGACGCCAATCTGGCGAATTATTACAACGGCGCCGACATGGTGATCAACTGGAGCGGCCTCCACCATCACCTATTTGAGTGCGCATCTTGCGGAGCCTTTCAATTGATACGGGAGCATCCGGGTATTTATGATTATTTTAAACCAGGCCATGATGTTGCCGTATTTCACAATCCGGATGATCTGCTTGACAACATCGTTTATTATTCCGCGCAAGTTGAACAGAAACGTTCCATTGCCACGAACGCCTTGCAAGGCAGCATGTATCGATATTCTTTTTTTCAAATGGTTTACCAGTTGCTGCATGTAATGCATACACACTAAGACCAGGTATTCGGGCGAAGCTAGAATGACCTAGGGAGGTATGCTCCTTGAAGCTTATAGCTTTTTTACTGCCACAATTTCATCGTATTCCCGAGAATGATGCGTGGTGGGGGGAAGGCTTCACAGAATGGACCAATACCCGGAAAGCAAGGGCACTATATCCCAAGCATCACCAGCCGAATGAACCTCTGAACGAATATTATTATGATTTAACCTCCTCCGCTGCCAGATTGCGGCAGGCGGAACTGGCCAAGACATACGGAATCTACGGTTTCTGCTACTATCATTATTGGTTTCGGGGCAAGCGACTGCTGGAAACACCAATCAAACAAGTAATGTCATCCAAGGAACCCGATCTTCCCTTCTGCTTATCGTGGGCCAATGAGTCGTGGACGAGAAGATGGGATGGCGGAGATCAGCAAATTCTGCTCAAGCAGGATTACGGGACGGAACAGGATTGGGAACAGCACTTCGATGAGCTGCTGCCTGCCTTTCAGGATGAGCGATACATTCGAATAGATAATAAACCGCTATTCATCCTTTATAGACCTGAACATATCCCATGCTGCGCTGAAATGGTCCGGTATTGGAGGAATCTGGCCATTAGCTGTGGATTGGATGGGCTCTATATCGTTCAGACTCTGGGCGGGTTTCCAACCTCTCCATTAGACATTTTCGATGCAAGCCTGGAATTTGAACCCCATTATACGTTTGCTCACGGCAGCATGGAACGGCTGTGGAGCCATACTCTCGTTGGCGACCAACAACATCTGATGTTCGATTACGACTATGTGTGGGATGGTATGATTAACCGTTCTCATCAACGAAACGGCCGCAAGGTATTTCCTGGAGCTTTTGTGAAGTGGGACAATACGCCTCGTTTAGGTGTCCGGGGGCTCAGTTGTCTCGGTGCGTCTCCCGAAAAGTTCGGTTGGTATCTGGCTAAACAAATCAAGCGGTCAATTCATCTATACCATAGCGAGTTTCTATTTATTAACGCTTGGAACGAATGGGCCGAGGGTGCCTACCTAGAACCTGATAAACGTTATGGTTATCAGTATCTCGAAGCGGTTAAGCAGGCTTTAAAGTCCAACGGGATTCCACTTGATGCCCCAAGTGAATAACAAAAAAAAGGGGATATCTCCCCGATTAGAGAATCCCGAATTAAGTTAATCGTTGTATGCCGATATTTGCATTCCCGCCGGTGTTATCGATAAAAATCACATAATCAAATCCGTCCGTGCCTTTTAGAACGAGACCGGGTTGATTAACAATGCCCGTGGCAAAATACCGTACGGATTGAACAGTCGGGGCCACGGGTGGGAGAGTCGCCTGATTCGTAGCTTTCAGCTGCTGGCCAGCGATGGCAACTCCGGTCACGTTCAGGTTCTCTCCAACGCTGGCACTTCCTGCCACTGCAAGATCGTTCAGCACGGTCTCGTTTGTATTGACTTGAAGACTTCCTTGTATCGTAGTATTCCCATTCACTTGCAAATGCTGGCCGACGGTTTGGTTTCCATTCACTTGCAGATCCTGTTGTATGGTTTGGTTGCCTGTAACCAGAACGTTATCGAAGGTTGGCATTTCCCTCACTCCTCTTTCTACCAAGTTTATCCATCCTATGCAATATCAATAGTAAAAGGAATAGGGAATTCATACATTTAGTATATTTCGAAAATGCATTGATATAAGAACCCCCTTCAACCATGGGTTGAAGGGGGCTGATGTTTTAAAGAAAGAATCGTATTAATAAGCTCATCGAGCAACTGTTTGTAACGGGTATTGGAACCCAGCCAACCTGGATTGATCAAGCAATGGATAGTCATATAACATGCCTTCGTATATAACCTCGAATGCCGGGTGCTGAAAGAAATCATTCGGGGTTACTGCGGAGGAAGGGCGATCCCATAGATGAATTCTGCTTTGCTTCATTGCCTCCGCTACGAATTGTGAGCAGAAGTACGATCTTTCCCTCGTAATATCAAGTCTCATCAGCACGCCAAACATCCCGATAAGATTGTAGCCGTAAGCATCCTCTTCATCCTTATAGCTTTGAATCACGCGCCTCGCTGCCTCAAGTTGCTCCCGCGTGACCTTTAGACGGAGCAGAGCGCAGCGCGTGCCGGGAAAGTGACGGAAGGTTCCTTCGTATACATCCTCTTCAACAAATCCCCCTATCCAGGGATTGTTGGCGCATTTCCGGCCGAAGCTGAACACTTCATTCAAGTTCTCGTCCAGCGCCAGCGAAGCATGATTATAGGGCGCTGCCGTAATTCGTTTAATCAGTTTGGTAAACATCGTACCCGTATCAGTCAGTAAAACATATATATTTTGGTTATCGGACATTTGCTTTCCCCCACATACTTAATTACATATTTCATTGAAGCCGGATTTCGTCAAATCCTTCGTTAATTCCATTGTAGTAGAGGCAAGCCGTTTCCATAACCGACTATAGGTGTGAATAAGACCTAGACCTAAGTCGAGTTCTCAACTGACCTGGCGACGTGATACCCATAACTATACCCCATATAAGCGACGATAGGAAGATGGCGTCATGCCTTCATGCTCCATAAATCGCTTGTTAAAATAACTGACGCTCGGATAGCCCGCTTCCACTGCAATCTGTCCGATGGTTTTTTCTTTATGGTCGAGCAGCCACTGCTTTGCCATCTGAAGCCGGCAGCGCGTTACAAAATCCATCGGGGTCATCTCCATGACATTGCGGAATAATTTACAGAAATAGTAAGTGGTAACGCCGAGTCTGTCCGCCCACTCCTCCAAAATAAACGGTTGCGAAGCTTCCTGCTGCATAATCGGCAGCAGTTCAAGAATCCGGTTGGCCGAGTTGTTTGATTTATTGTCCGATAATGCCGATGCCTGCTCCACGAATACCGCTAACAAGGAATACGTTAGCGTGGACAGCTGCGCAGGCTTGAGCATCCGATAGGTCTCCGCCTCATATAACAGCGCTTCGTGCGCTTCCTCGAAGGCCGACGGCTGCCGAATGCTCCACAGCTGGCTTTTATGAAATCCGCGTTCGATGAAATAGTTCTGCAGACCGCTGCCATAAAAATGGAACCAACGCACATCCCACGGATCGTCCTCGCTGGTGTAATAACGCTGAGCCTGCATTGGAAAATACAGCACGGCTTC
The DNA here is from genome assembly GCF_025142895.1 of Paenibacillus sp. p3-SID867. Lineage (NCBI taxonomy): Bacteria > Bacillati > Bacillota > Bacilli > Caryophanales > Paenibacillaceae > Paenibacillus > Paenibacillus sp. p3-SID867. The sequence goes on along the minus strand of NZ_JAMBDM010000018.1, from coordinate 34,053 downwards.
ACCTGGGCCAAGCGTATGGACTACATTTTCGATTTCAACATACCCTTTACCGGAAGCCACATAATGAATATTGAAATTGTTCAGAGACCCGGCTGCCCGCGTGACGGTATGGTCCGGTTCATCCCGGTATATCCCTACCGACTCAGGCAGGCAGAAGAATGGCATTTGCGGTAGGGTCAGCAGATGACTTTGTCGTTTCATCATAATGCTCCTCGAATGACAATATTGTTGTATTGTACTACAAAATAATATTATATCAATTTTATTTCTTGTCTTTTATAATCGCAATATAATCTTAATAATTTGTATAGGAGCTGATGAACATGACTCAAAAACTTCGTTGGGGAATCCTTGGCTGCGCCAGCATTGCCAAACGCGCGGTCATACCTGGTTTACAGCAATCGCGTCTCAATGAAGTCGTTGCCATTGCCAGCCGCGATCAGGCAAAAGCAGCGCAAACGGCAGAGGAACTGAATATCCCGACTGCATACGGCAGTTACGAGTCCTTGCTCGAGGATTCTTCCATAGATGCGATCTATATTCCGCTTCCCAACCATCTACATAAAGAATGGAGCATCCGTGCGGCGGAAGCCGGTAAACACATTCTATGCGAAAAACCGCTTGCGCTGACGGAAACAGAAGCAGCTGAAATGGCGGAAGCAGCAGCTAAAGCCGGGGTAGTACTGGCCGAAGCCTTTATGTATCGGTATCACCCTCGGTATGACTTGTTGAAGGAAATGATCAACGCTGGTGCCATCGGGGATATTCGGGGCATACGCAGCGCGTTTACCTTCAACAGCTCCGCCAATCACGGGAATGTCCGCTTTCGCAAGGATTGGGGCGGCGGCTCGATTTATGATATCGGCTGTTATCCGATCAACGCCGCGCGCATCCTGCTGGATAAAGAGCCGGAAGCTGTTACCGTTCAAGCTTTCTTCTCCCCTGAGCATGATCATGTCGACATGATGGCATCCGGATTAATCGAATTTGGAGGGAATGTAGCGCTGACATTTGATTGCGGAATGTGGGCGGCGTATCGCAACCCTCTTGAAATTGTGGGTACGGATGGCCTGATTGAAGTCCCTTACGCCTATAGCCTGCCTGAGGACGGAGCGAACTTCTTCTTAACGACCGGCGAAGGACGTAAAGAAATCGAGGTCCCTCGTGCAAACGCATACAGTGAACAAGGCGACCATATGGCCGAAGCTATTTTGAACAACAAGCCACTTCGCTACTCTGCAGAGGATGCCATTCACAACATGAAAGTCATCGACGCCTGTCTGCAATCTGCCCATGAACGGAAGCGAATTGTGTTGTAATTACACCCAAGGAGGATATGAATATGAAATATATATCAATCAAGGGATTAAACAAACCCGTCTCTGCGCTAATGAAAGGAACGGACTACTTTTATCATGATTCGTATGAGAAAGCAGCCGCGAATATGGATGCATACCTGGCTATCGGCGGCAATTCCGTTGATACCGCCCACATCTACTGTGGGGGTCAAAGCGAAGAAGTGATCGGAAGATACATGCAGGAAAGAGGTAACCGGGATCAGATCGTCATATTGACCAAGGGTGCCCATCATGACCAGAATGGCCCACGCGTAAATAAAAAAGACATCAAGAGCGACATCTCAACGAGTTTTGAACGACTGCAGACGAATTTCATCGATCTGTACGCTCTTCACCGTGACGACCCGGAGGTTCCGGCAGGAGAAGTTATTGAGGCTCTGAACGAATACATTGCCAATGGCAGCGTTGGCGCCATTGGGGTATCCAACTGGACATGGGAGCGCATCCGGGATGCCAATGCCTATGCCGAAGCGAATGGACTGGTCGGTTTCTCCTTCAGCAGCCCGAATCTCAGTCTGGCCAAGCCAAACGAGCCGTTCTGGAAAGGCTGCGTCTCAGCCGATGCAGAGACGATTGCGTGGCATGAAACTGAGCAGTTTCCGCTGCTCTCCTGGTCTTCCCAAGCGCGAGGATTCTTCACCGGCCGGTTCACACCGGAAATTCGGGACAATGCGGATCTTGTGCGGGTATTTTATAGCGATGCGAACTGGGAGCGGTTAGAGCGTGCCAAACAGCTGGCCGCTTCGAAGAATGCGACGGCTATACAGATTGCGCTCGCTTACGTGCTGAACCAGCCCTTCCCGACCTGTGCGTTGATCGGTGCGCAGTCTGTGGAAGAATTAAAATCCTGTGATGAGGGTTCAACCATCCAGCTGACAAAGGAAGAATTAGACTGGTTAGACCTAACGATCGATCAGCTGACTTCAATCTAAATGTTAAAAGCGCCTTGTGCCAGGATATTTACATCCTGCTCAAGGCGCTTTTTATAGGTTAATGACTCGTCTGATATTCTACGCAAGCGCGAATTTTCTCCCGGCGGGTAGAATAATCGCGCTGACAGAGCTGTCCTTCCTTACTCCTGTAAACCCCGAAGATATGCTTCATATTCAACCGTAAACTCGAGCGCTTCCCTAAAATCCGGTGATTTAAGCGAAAGGGCCGCGACGACCTCCTCTTTTCCTTTCTCATGCAAGGCTAAGATCCGAGGCTGCCTTGGGACGCGAAACTGTGTATGATCATGATATACAACGGTAACGATGGTGCCGAGCGGCTCCTTCACCGGCGAATAAACCGTGCTCCACATCCAGCGCTGCTGGTCTGTCCCTTCCTGACTTCCCCATTCTCTTGAGATGTCGAAGTCACCTGGAAAATTAGGTTCAGGACGTATTCCCAATTCCTTTAATTGTTTATGAATCGGCAAGAATAACAGGTTCAAAAAGGTCCCATACGCCGCATCTCCAGCCTCGTTGTATGCCCTCAGCAGTTTTTCCTGGTTTACGGTAAGTACTGTTTGCCAGTTCCCTTCAATGTGTTCGGAAATGTAGCTTCCGATGGCTTCGATCGGGTTATCCTGTTGTTCTTCCAAAAACTCCTGCAGTGGCTTCAATGATTTCATGTTTAACCCCTTCCATTTCGTGGATTTTGGATGTACCTCTCCAGCATACAACATTCATGCAAATTGTAAGGTTTGCTGAAAATCCGGTCCATATTGGGGGTAAACCTTCTCTAGTGCTTTAATCTCATACAGGTATGTAGGCCGCCGTAACATCCGGCCCGGATCGGGATCAAACCATGGTTTAGTTATCCAGGAATCAACTTACTCTAAACCCCTGTAACATGCCGATAATCACATCCATCGTTTCCTCGATGCCCTTATCCGTTTCCGGCATTTGAGCAACCCACAGCGAGCATTCGTTTAAGGCGCCGGACAAGGCATGCGTCATAGCATCAACCGGAACGGTCTTCATCATTCCCTGATTCTGCATGAAGGCTAGCTGCTCCCTTAGGTGACTCATCGAATTCTGCTCGTCCATCTCGCGCCAAGACTCCCACCCTACGACACTCGGACCGTCAATGAGCATAATGCGCTTATTTTGCGGTTCTACCACGGTCGCAATAAAAGCCCGACAGCCATACAGAAGCTGCTCCCAAGGATCCTCGGAGCTATCCGCTTCTGCCTCCACGCGCTGCCCAATTTCTGTCTGCACTAATTCAAGCACGGCAAGAAACAGTCCTTGTTTATTTTTAAAATGATGATACAGCGCACCGCGGGTAACTTTAGCTTCGTCGGCAATCTCCTCTAGTGCCGCATTGGCATAACCTTTTTCCGTGAAATGTGTTCTGGCTACCTTCAGCAGCAGCTGTATAGTTTCGTTAGCTTCGCTTTTGGTTCTTCTCATAATTCGCGTTTCTCTCTCCTATGCATCATTCGGATGCTATTCTCATGGACGTTAGAAGCTTCAGCACTTCCTGATCTCCGCTCTTGGCCATGGATCTTAGCGAATGCTGAAGTATCCAAGGACCGTACGCCCCACACGATTCCAGATGTTCAAGCAGCCAGGGAAGGACGGTATCCCGGTAATCTTTGCATAGATCATGAAGATGATTCGCAACCGATTTGCGGACATAGCCAGAGGAATCCTGCAGAAGGGGCTCTAGCAGCGCCAAATTGTGGGCGGGATCTCCCTTGATCACTGGAATTCGCTTTGCCCACGGCAGACGAGGCCGGGTACCTTCACTAACCAGGCGACGGACATGCGAATTATCGTCCGAAAGCCAGTCCTTCAAAATTTCAAGACACAGATCTTCATAATGGAGCAGAAAGGGCCTAATCGCATACTCCGATGTGTGCCTTTTGGTAATTTCATATAACGCGTTCATCGATATCTCAAAGTGATCAAGCCCATATCGTTCCACAAAATATGCAATCGGCATGAGAAAATACCCTTCCGTGAACATTCCTTTCTCTGTTTCATTCTCTGGTCCTATGATGCCGAGTAAAATCTCCAAACTATCCGGATAACCAAAGGGCAGGGCATGCTGCAATTCTTCCGCAATAACGGCTACCCTTCCTTTCAATTCAAGCGTTGCTGTCTTGCGGCTTACGGCTTCAATGAAAACCTCCGAGTGAAACTCCGGAGCAAGCGGCTTAATTCGATCTGATAAAAGAATCGCCAGCTCTCTTCCAAAGTAGTCCTTTAATGCGGTGGATGTACTCATTTACCGGGTTGGTCATCTTCCGTGGACCACACATCTTCATTATACAGCTCCATAAATGCTTGTGAAGGCGGAATGACTTTAATCATATCGATCAGCACCCCATTCGGGTCACTGGTAATAAAATGCCTCTGCCCAAATTCCTCATCCCGTATATCCAGATGAAGCGGCAGCTTTTCGTGGATGATCAGCCTTTGATACTCGGCATCCACATCCTCCACCTCAAAATTAAGAATCAATCCCTGCACTGGTTTCTGAAAGGAAGACGGTACCGTGGGATGATTTTTGGACAAAAGGGCCATTTCATAAGAGCCTTGTCCCTGGTCTCCATTCTTCAAGCTTACATACCAATCCGCTTCAAAAACAATCTCAAAGCCAAACAACCGTGTGTAAAACTCTGTGCTCTCGGCAACCTTTTCTGTCATGATAACGGGATAAAATCCTTGCAGCTTCATCTGGAAAACATCTCCTTCTATAAATGGGATGAATCCAATTTAACATACAAACAGTATGTATGTAAATGTATTTTTTAAAAATTTCCACAAAAAAAGAACCCGCAGACCAGACTGCAGGTTCTTCGTTTGCTACCACAACAAGCTGACAGCCAAGAGATTAAACAATGCTAGCGGCAATATTACATTAGGATTAGGCCCGTATGGCGCAAAGGGCGGATATCCGGGAAAGAATCCTCTGTTGCCTTGTTCTACAAGAATGTACACATTTTTTGCGTCTACGTTTATGACGACGCCTTCGATAGCTTCATCATCCATCGTATGCACTCTTACCTTGCGATTCACCACATTTTTCATAGCAGCATGGGCGCTTTCTCTATGCTTCTTCATGGAATGTACCAGATGGTGATCGCATTGAAACAGCATTTGCGGTTGCGTTGAATAATTGTTCATGATGCTCCTCCTTCGTTCTCTTCTATCCGCATTGTATGCAAATGTCCCGTCAAGGGTGTTCGCCTATGTGAAATCCGTTTAATGCATCGTAGATACGGGTATAGTACAACCAGATGAAGGAGGGTTAAACACCATGGACAAACAAAATATACAGTCAAAACCGGGCAGCTTTTTCATTAAAGATGACGGAAAAACGGTAGCCGAAATCACCTACTCGCCTCAGGGTAACGGAGTAATCAGTATCGATCACACCTATATCTCACCCAGCCTGCGAGGGCAAGGAATCGCCGACGAACTCGTGCGAAAAGTAATAGGATACGCTCGCGAAGAAGATTTGAAAATCATCCCCGCTTGCTCCTATGCCGGGCATTATTTTGACAAAAACGTCGATGACCGTGTCCTGCTGCACACATAAAAAACGAGGATAAAAACATCATTCGCAATCGGATGGACCGTAAGGTTAATCTCGCCAGCCATAAGGATGCTCCTCTTATCGGTTGGCTTTCACCCGCCTTGTTGTCCAAGTTCATATGCAGCACTGGTATTTACTATTGCGACAGAGTGATTCTATCCTCTATGATCAAAGGGTATAGCTTAAGTTAGGGAGGCATCTATAATCATGAGGCAAATAGCGGAACATTGGGTCTGGGAACAGATGTTTGATAAATTGCCTATGGGGGCGATCCTGATCTCTGCGGTTGACGAGCCTGTGGCGAAGGTTAATGATCGTTTCTGCGAACTTACCGAATCCAAACGTTCAGACCTGCTTCAGCTCAAACCTTCCGAAATCCAAGTTCTATCCAATCTATCGATACAACAAATATTGCAATCATTTACATATGAACAAATGTCCACGCTCAAGAAAGACTCATATTTTATCCGCCATAACGGAGATCAAGTCCATGTCTCTGTCTCGATTTCCCTGCTGAAACATCCCGCCTCTGGAGAGGCTCCATGGATATTATGCTGTATAGAGCCCGGGACCGTACAGGAGAAATCGTCTTTGCCGCCGACCATTAAGAATGATGAACTCCTTGCACTCATTTCCAAGAGCGGACAAGATCTTATATCCATCAGCAGCGCTGATGGCATCATCGAATACATCTCACCCTCTGTGACGGAAATACTCGGATACACCCAAGAAGAAATGACGGGCCAATGCCGGATCGATTACTATCACCAGGTGGATTCCGAGCAAATGAAAGAACCGGGGAAGCTATTTTCAGAGGAAGACAGTTTCGTTCGACGCATTCGCCATAAGGATGGGCATTATTTATGGTTTGAAACGTCTTTTCAGTCAATTCGGGGAGCTCACGGCGAGATTAATAAGGTTCTGGCCATTGGACGAAACATTACCAAGCGCAAAACGGATGAGGATACGCTTGCCCATGCGCAGCGGATTGCCAAGATCGGTTCCTGGCGTTGGGACTTGATCACGCATACGCTCACCTACAGCGATGAAATGAGACGAATTTACGGATATCAGATCCGTGCCACTGAGCCAAACCATAACACGCTGCTGTCATTGGTCGTTCCGGAGGACCGTGAGCGGCTCGAGGCAGCCGTGAGCAGAGCCATTCTAGGAAAAGCGGATGAAATCATCTATCGGATCCAGCTTCAGGACGGCCAAATCCGAACCATTCGAGCTCAATGGGAAGTCTCCGTTACGAAGGAAGGCAGACCTATGGAGATGGTCGGTATGGCGCAGGACATCACCGAGCAGATGCTGATTGAACAGCAGTCGCTGGAGAATGAAAACAAGTACAAGCTCATAACCGAAAATTCCCTTGACTTCATATCGAGCAGCACCATAGACTGTTCAACGTTTCTTTATTGTTCACCTTCCTGTTATTCACTGCTTGGATATCGTCCGGATGAGATGGTTGGCACCAGTATATTCGATTATGTGTATGCAGAGGATATCATACCGCTACAGGACTATTTTAACAATTGCCTGGACGGCAAATTGCTCACACCGATCACCTTCCGTTATATACATAAGGATGGCAGGCACATCTGGTTTGAAGTCAATTGCAAGTACATCAGCACGCAGGATGGCCAAAAGAACGAGATCATCTCGATTGCCCGCGACATCTCCGAACGAAAACTGATGGAATTTAAGCTAAAGGAAAGCGAGCAGCGATACCGTTCTCTATTTGAATATAATCCGTCGGCCGTATACTCCATGAATTTGGATGGCGACTACTTAACGGCCAACCAGAATCTGCAGGAACTGACAGGATATACGCTGGACGAGCTGATCGGGATGTATTTCGGACCGATTGTAGCGGAAAAAGACATGGCTCGCACGTTGTTTCATTTTAACCAGGCAACAGAAGGCATACCTCAGAGCTATGATCTAACGATTATTCATAAGGATGGACATCCCATCGACATCAATACAATTAACATCCCGATTTTCGTGGATGACGAAGTCGTCGGCGTCTATGGCATTACCCGAGATATCACCGAGCGCATACGAACCATGGAAGAGATCAAGAAGCTGAGCCGGGAGCTCACCCTTTTGCTGAATACGGTGTCCGAAGGCATTATCGGGCTGGACATTCACGGACACGTCGCATTTATCAATCCGGCAGGCGCAGCGATGCTGGATTATGAACCGGCCACCACCATCGGAAGACCCTGCGACCAGATCATCAAAGAAATTCGCCATGACGGCACTTTTTATCGGGGGGATGATTCTCCGCTTGTTCGAGCCGTCCAACAAGGCGTACCGCTGTCAAGAGCCGAAATCGTGCTTTGGCGGGGCGACGGCACCAGCTTTCTGGCAGATTATCAGGTCAATCCAATCTGGGACCAAGGCGAGCGCAAAGGCGCCGTTATGGTATTCCGCGATATCACCGACGAGAAAGAAATCATCCGGGCGAAGGAGAATGCCGAGCGGGCAGATCAAGCAAAAACGGAGTTTCTGACCATGATGAGTCACGAACTCCGCACGCCGATGAACGGCATCATCGGCATGATTGAGCTATTACGAACGACCGAGCTTGACGAGGATCAGCTGAATTATACCGATATTTTGATGGAGAGCAGCAGCTCGCTGCTGCACATCCTGAACGAGATTCTCGATTTCAGCAAAATCGAGACCGGCAATATGACACTCATTCATGAACCTATCGATTTACGTTCCTTGCTTGAAGTCGTCATTGATTTATTCTCGGCCAAAGCCAAAGAAAAAGGATTATCATTATCCTGCAGCATCAACAGCTCCACTGTTCCCGATGTGATCATCGGCGATGCTCTTCGGCTGCGGCAAGTGCTAGTTAATCTCATCAGCAATGCCATCAAATTCACGCATGAGGGCAGCATCACGATGAGTGTCGAGGGACTGCGCAGGACCGGGACCCAGGAAATCACGCTTGCTTTCCAAGTAAAGGATACGGGAATTGGCATCCCTGCCGAACAGCAGCATCAGCTGTTTACCTCCTTCTCGCAGCTTCACCCATCCTTGAATCGCAAATATGGGGGTACGGGATTGGGGCTGGCGATCAGTAAAAAACTGGTCGAGCTGATGGGTGGGGTCATCGGCGTCGAGAGTCGCGAAAATGTCGGATCCTCCTTCTACTTTACGATCCCAACCCGTACTCTGCAGGATGATGTCACGGACAAACAAGCATAGGCGTCTCTCTCATGTTCTCTACAACCAAAAGGGTGGTCTACAGCGATGAGCTGTGGACCACCCTTTTCCCATGTATGCAAATGGTATTATTCCTCGTACAGGGACTCCAGTTCGTCGACAAGCGATCCAACATATGCAACCGATTTGGAGATCGGCTCGGAAGTGGACATATCGACCCCTGCCATAGCCATTAATTCCAGCGGACTCTTGCTACCTCCGGCTTTTAGGACTTGGAGCCAGCGGTCTACAGCCGGTTGTCCTTCCTCGCGAATCAATTGTGCTGCAGCAGTTGATGCGGTTAGTCCAGCGGCATACGTATATGGATAAAGACCCATATAATAATGCGGCTGTCGCATCCAGGTAAGCTTCGCTCCTTCATCGAGCTCAACCACGTCACCCCAGAAATCGGATAACACAGCGCCTTTTAGCTCAGATAGCTTATCTGCGGTAATCGGCTCATCGGCCATCGCATGGCGATATACCCGTCGCTGCATTTCCGCTTCCAGAAGGTGAGTCACATAGTTATGGTAATACGTGCTCAGAAGCTGAAGAATAACAGAGCGCCGCATCCGCTTATCCTCGGATTGACTGAGCAGGTGATCCGCCAGCAGCAGCTCGTTCATCGTGGAAGGCGCCTCGATAAAATACAAGGAAGGACGGGCATTGGTGATACGCTGATGGTCGGCTGCCAGCATCAAATGACCAGCATGCCCGACTTCATGCGCTAACGTGAAGGCATTTCGCATATTATCCGCCCATGCCATCAGGATATAAGAATGCACTCCGTATACGGAGGAACAGAACGCTCCTGTAGACTTACCAATATTATCGGCATAATCCACCCAGCGCTTGGAGAACGTGGATTGAACGATCTCGCCGTATTCAGGACCCAGTATCGACAAGGCACTGGAAATCGTGGAGCATGCTTCTTCATAAGTAACGCTTGGATTGAAATCCGTATCCATTGGCGCTTTCAAATCGCAGAACAGCATTTGATCCAGCCCAAGCACGCGCTTCTTCAGCTTCATCAGTCTTCGCATATGCGGAGCTAACTCCGTCAGAATGGTATCATGAATATTGTTGTACATCTCCATCGTCACTTGCTGCGGCTTCAGCAGCATGTCTGTTACGGAATCATACCCGCGAAGCCGGGACATCACCACTTGCTTTTTCACTTCGGTGGCATAAGCCTCGGCAAATGTATGGCGCGATCCCTGCAGTGACTTCGTGAACGAGGCATAGGCCTCGCGCCGAAGCTGCGTATCCTCTGACATTTCGTAAGAATTCTCGTACAGGCGAAACGAGACCGGCTTGGTTCCGTCATTCACTTGAATATCGTCAAAAGTCATATCCGACAGCTTGCTGCGCAAATAGATGCGGTAAGGGGAACCGAGCACCTCTCCCAGCGATGCCAACACGCTTTCCGTCTCAGGACTCAAGCGGTGAGGTTTCGATTCCAGCAGCAATGTCAAGCTTCGGGCATAAGGAGCAAGCCCGTCTTCCTTCGTTATGTATTGTTCGATGATTCCATCCTCGAGATCCAGCAGCTCCGATTCAATAAACGTCAGGGAAGATTGGATGCGTGAGAGAACATCGCCCGTTTTGGCCGAATTTCCCAGGTTGGCCGGATTGGTTCCGTCTTCCGATTGTCGCAATCTGGCATACGCCCCGACTCTGCTAATGCTTTCCATCAGAGCTTCCTGTTCATTCAAGCACTCCAGAAGAACTGTTGCACCCTCTCCCAGCCGGCCCTTGAATCGAGTCAATTGAGCAGCTTGCGATTCAATCGCTTTTAATCCCGCTTCGAAAGCTTCTTGCGAGACAAACAAATCATCCAGATTCCAAGTTGCCTCGATTGGAACCTCACTTCGTGTCAGCAATTTCCCCATGGATATAACTCCTCTCGTGTCTTGTCCTCTCGTGATTGACGATAGCAGTTACTATGGATTAGCAACTGTATAACAATTCCATCATATCACAGTTTTTTAAGGGATCGTATCCGCTTTTCGACCTTGACTTCTGACCCTATTTATGGATATAGTTATTTCATACTCTTATCTAAAGGAGAGATTTTGATGTCGGTGGTCGTTCTTAACTAACCAAATTTCATATGGATCGAAATGTAAAATTTTGGGCATTTCCTGTAAATGGATATGTTTATTTTTTGATGGAATTTTCATTTCGTCCGTTGAATTAGTTAAGAACTGCGGATATCAATGGAAGCCCCTTTAGGGTTTATTCAGATATGATATGGTCATCCGTGCTGAGTTCAGCACGGATTTTTTGGGTCTCCCCTCCTTTTATTCAAAAGGATTATTTGGAGCTGTCCCATAACGCCATATCATCAGAATAACGTTCTATGGGCGGAAAGCGAACCTTAGTAGTTCGCTTTCCGCCCTTTTTTGTGTTGTAAACCATCCATATTATAGTCAAAAGGAGAATGTAACCCATGAAACCCTTCGCATTAAACAAATTGGAGTACGAGAAAATACGCACCGAGCTTGAACGATTTGCCGTATCGTATCTGGGCGTCAAGCATATCCGGAAGATGGCTCCCCTCACCCAGATGAAAGCCATCCGCAGCAAACTGAATGAAACGGAGGAAGCCAAAACCCTGCTCCAGACCGGAGCTAGCGTCCCTATTCCTTCACTGGAGGGCATTGAAATGATCCTGGATCTGCTCGGCACCGGTTATGTGCTGTCTGAGCGCGATTTCGGGAATATGGTCCAATATCTGAGAAGCTGCCGCCAGCTCATTCAATATATGAAAGCCAAAGACGGCATTGCTCCATTAATCAGTTCCTACGCCTCATCCATGCATGAACTGCGTCCACTTCTGTCCGAAATCGAACGCAGCATTCACGGGGGGCGTGTTGTGGATAGCGCGAGCAAAGATTTGGCCAAAATCCGCAAAAAAATCATCGTAGCCGAAGAACGGATCAAGCGTAAGCTCGACAGCCTGATGAGCCGTTACAAAGGGATCTTGCAAGAGCATGTTATCAGCAAACGCGGAGATCGTTACGTGCTGCCCATCAAGAAGGAGCACCGTAAATCCGTGAATGGCTCGATTCTGGATGAATCGGCCAGCGGGCAGACGGTATTCATCGAGCCCTCCGACTTGCAGGGACTTCAGATGGAATTGAATTTCCTGCACGCCGATGAAGTCCGCGAAGAAACGAAGGTGCTGAGTGATTTGACCGCACTAGCCGAGCAATATCAATTCGAACTGAGAACCAATGCCGACATTGTTGGAATCTACGACTACATCATAGCCAGAGGCAAGTACGCCGTTTCCATCGGCGGGCGCAATGTAAGCCTGAACCAGGAGGGGTTCATCCATCTAAAATCCGCGGTGCATCCTTTAATCGGCTCCACGATGGTACCGCTGGACTTCTCTATCGGGGAGCGGTATAAAACCTTGATCATTACAGGGCCTAATACCGGCGGCAAAACTTCTGCTCTGAAGACGGTTGGTCTCATCACCGTAATGGTGCAATCCGGTCTGCTGGTTCCTGTCGCGGAAGGCAGCCATTGCGCCATCTTTGACGAGGTTTCCGTCGATATCGGAGATGGGCAGAGTTTGGAGCATGCCCTCAGCACGTTCTCTGCGCATATTCGCAACATCCGCGACATTTTGCAGACAGCCGGCCGGTCCACGCTTGTACTGCTCGATGAAATGGCGTCGGGAACGGATCCCGGTGAAGGCGTAGGATTGTCGATCGCCATTCTGGAGGAGTTGAGTCAACGTCAAGCAACGGTTGTGGTAACCACCCATTTTACCGAAATCAAAAATTTTGCCGAGCGCACTTCCGGCTTTGAGAATGCCCGCATGGAATTTGATGCCGACACACTCGAGCCGCTCTATCGTCTGCGGATTGGTGAAGCCGGGCACAGTTATGCCTTTGTCATTGCAGCGAAGCTGGGCATACCGGAGTCGATCATTGCCAGATCGCGGGAAATCACAGAAGCGGGTATGGCAAGAGATAACACGGCCCTTATCCAAAAGGTAAGCTCAGAGACCGATGATGAGGCTGAAGAAACACGTCCGGAAGAATACGATACGTTGCCGACAGACAAACAGGATAAGCTGATGAATGATGAAGATCATCAAGACGAAGATTCTCCCTCTTCCCTCTATCAATTAGGCGATCGTGTCTATGTGCCTTATTTGAAACGAAGCGGAACCGTGTATGAAACCATCGACGGTAGAGGTAATATCGGTGTTATGATTCAGAAGGATAAACTGAAGATTAACCATAAACGGCTGAAGCCTTATATTGCGGCCAAGGATCTTTACCCGGAGGATTATGATCTTGATATTGTTTTTGAGAGCAAAGAGAACCGGAAGAAGCGTAAACTGATGAACCGCAAGCACGTTGAAGGACTGCAGATAGAAACGAAACCGGAATAACGAGACTCTTGACGATGGGTTGACAAGGATATCAAAAAGAATGCTAAGGATTTTCGGAGGAGAGATTACGATGAACATACGTACAGAAACCAAGAACGATTATGAGAAGGTCCAGAACCTTCTCACTCAGGCTTTTCCCGGACAGGAAGAAGCGATTCTAGTACGGCGGCTGCGGGAAGATAAAGACTTTCAACGGGAATTGTCAATCGTGGCGGAAGAAGATGGGATCATTAAGGGACATATTATGTTCAGCCGGTCTAGCCTTTTTGACGGGGTTCATAGCCATCACGTGGCTGCGTTAGGGCCGCTGGCCGTGCTCCCGGATTATCAACGACAAGGGATCGGCGGGAGATTGATCGAAGAAGGCAAACGGCGGTGTCTCTCGCATGGCTATCCACTTGTTTTTCTGTTCGGCCATCCGGCATATTATCCCCGTTACGGATTTGTGCAGGCCAGAGCCTATGGAATCGACATCACCCAATTTACGGTTTCCGATGAAGTGTTCATGGTTGCCGAGCTTCAGCCGGGCGCACTCACTCGCCTGCATGGCGAATTCCGTTTCCACTTCGCATTCGAAGATTTGGGGTAAGTCGAGCTTTAAAGACCATATCATCCGAATAGGTTTGATCAAGACGGGGAATCCTTGGTGGCATTCAGCTTCTGATATGTTGTACAATAAAATCTAAATGACTATTTGAAGGATGGTTTTCAACATGTATGTAGCTCAGGATTGGCAAGATTACGAGGTCATCGATACCGGAGGCGGAGAAAAGCTGGAACGCTGGGGTGACGTGATTCTCAGACGTCCGGATCCGCAGATCATATGGCCGATTGAACGTGAAGATGGACAGTGGCGCAGTGTGCACGGACACTATCATCGCAGTTCGTCGGGCGGCGGGCAGTGGGACATGAAAAAGCAGCTTCCGGACCGGTGGACCATCGCATACGACCAATTGAAATTTCATATTCGACCAACCAATTTTAAACATACCGGATTGTTTCCAGAGCAGGCAGCCAACTGGCGCTGGATGATGGATAAGATCGCTTCAGCCGGACGTCCGGTCAGCGTGCTGAACCTGTTCGCCTATACCGGCGGAGCAACCGTCGCGGCCGCCTCGGCCGGAGCTCAGGTTGTTCATGTGGATGCTGCGAAGGGAATGGTTCAATGGGCCAAGGAAAACGCGGCATTGTCCGGACTTGCCGACCGTCCTATCCGTTATATCACGGATGATGTGTTTAAATTCGTACAACGGGAGCAGCGTCGGGGGAACAAATACGATGCGATCATTATGGACCCTCCATCTTATGGCCGCGGACCAAGTGGAGAAACGTGGAAGCTTGAGCAAAGCTTGTATCCCTTCCTCGAAAGCTGCATGAGCATCGTATCGGATAATCCGCTGTTCATGCTGATCAACTCCTATACAACCGGGATCTCCCCTACCGTTCTGAATAACATGCTGACCATGACCATGAAGCCGAAATACGGCGGTACCATCAGTGCGGGAGAGATCGGATTGCCGATTACCCGCTCCGGCATGAACCTGCCGTGCGGCATCCTAGGTCGATGGGAGTCCTGATTCAATGAACAAGCGGGAACCAGCAGCACATCCGGTTGTACCGATTCTGTTCGAGGATAATCATGTGTTAGGAGTAACCAAGCCGGTAAACATCCCCTCCCAAGAGGATGCTACCGGCGATCCCGACATGCTGACCATTCTGAAACAGGACATCAAGGAGCGCTACAATAAACCGGGCAATGTATTTTTGGGATTGGTGCACCGTCTGGACCGTCCGGTTGGCGGAGCGATGGTGTTTGCCAAGACTTCCAAAGCCGCATCCCGATTATCGGAAGCCGTCCGCAGTCGCAGCTTCCGCAAGCAATATGTGGCGGTCGTTCATGGGATTCCTTCGAAAACTTCAGATCGGCTCGTAAATATGCTGTATAAGGATGTAAAAACCAACACCGTTCATGTCACTTCTAAAGGTACGGACGGGGCCAAGGAGGCCATTCTGGATTACACCGTGCTCCAAACGTCCGAAGGCTTCAGCCTCGTCCTGATCGAGCTGCACACGGGCAGGCCCCACCAAATCCGTGTACAGCTGAGCCATGCGGGACATCCGCTGTTCGGAGATCAGAAGTATGGAAGCAAGGTGAACAAAGCCGGCCAGCAGATTGCCTTATGGTCCGTATTGGTCGGATTTCCTCATCCCGTTACCAAAGAGGAGATCTCCATTCGTTCCATGCCGCCCTCCGACTATCCCTGGAGTCTTTTCTCGATGGAGAAGCTGGCGTCCTCATGACGGTCCTATCATAGAACTTAAAAAAACCGAAATCCACTCCTGGATTTCGGTTTTTTTATACCTCTGTTTCTTGATGGCAAATACTGTATTATTTTATCCCTATAGGATAACATATTATCCCTTTACTTTTATCAAAGAATGCCGAAAAATAGTAACCATATAGTTTAACATTTTTTAGATGATTTGTACAATCATGGTATAAACTCTGCTTTTGAGTTTATATAGATCAACGGCTGCCAAGGAGGAGGATGATCAAAACTGTTCATGAATGGTTACACGGGTCGGCTCGGTTGTTTATGATGTGTAACAGAGCAAGAAAGCTCACAGCTCAGGGAGGTTTGATCAGCAACAAGTGTCCGCTGAATTTCAAATTAAATATTCAAGGAGGTATTTGTTATGGATCAGGTTCAATGTCAAACAAATCGCCGCTTGCATTTGAAACCGCTGTGGATTTTTTTAGGAAGCACACTGTTGTTCTTCACCATCATGGTCATCACGGCAAGCAGCGTCTCCGCTCATGGTTATGTTGAATCACCAGCCAGTCGTGGTTATAAGTGTAAGCTCGGAGAGAACACCAACTGCGGCAGAATCATATATGAACCGCATTCCCTGGAGGGAAAAGGAAACTTCCCTATCGGTGGACCGGCGGATGGTCAGATTGCTGGTGCCGGAATATTTCACGAGCTCAATGAACAATCACCTACCCGCTGGAGTAAAGTGAACATGAACGGCGGACCGAATACATTTAAATGGGTGCTGACCGCAGCTCACGCCACATCCGATTGGAAATATTATATTACGAAAAAAGGCTGGGATTCCAGCAAACCCCTCGCACGCGCAGATCTCGAATTGTTCTGCTCCTTCAATGACGGTGGCAAACGTCCGCCGAACACCGTAACCCACACCTGTAATGTTCCTACCGACCGCACCGGCTACTATCTGATTCTAGCCGTATGGGAGATTGCCGATACAGGCAACGCCTTCTATAACGTAATCGATGTGAACCTGAATAACGGCAGCGGAAATCAGGATACGCAAGCTCCAACCGCACCCGGTAACTTAAGATCCACAGGCGTCACCAGCAGCAGCATTTCGCTCTCCTGGAACGCTGCCACGGATAACGTGGGGGTAACAGGCTATGAAATCTATCAAGGATCTAATCTAGTAACAACCGTATCAGGAACAACCTTAAGCCATACCGTCACCGGTCTGCAATCGTCAACCTCCTATACCTTTACGGTAAAAGCACGCGATGGCGCAGGCAACGTCTCCACGGCGAGCAGTCCGTTAACGATTGCCACATCCAATCCGGTACCGGACACTCAAGCTCCCACGGCCCCTGCCAATTTACGATCAGTCGGCTCTACCTCAACCAGCGTATCACTAGCCTGGAACAATTCCACGGATAATGTCGGGGTTAGCGGCTATGAAGTTTATCGGGGCACAACGCTGGTGACCACGGTATCCGGCAGCACGCTTTCCTATACGGTCGGCGGGTTAACACCCAACACAGCCTATAGCTTCACCGTTAAAGCTCGTGATGCGGCTGGCAACGTCTCCCCTGCAAGCAATGAACTGCAAGTTACCACGGCGGACGGCTCCACACCGGAAACCCCGGCCTGGGCACCAAACACTTCATACCAGCAGGGAGCTTTAGTCACATATGGTGGCAACACCTATGAATGCCGTCAAGCCCACACGTCCCTGCCTGGTTGGGAACCCTCCAACGTGCCGGCTTTATGGTTGCTTAAGTCATAATCACAATACGTCATGTATAGATTCGAAACGTGATATAAGATAATGCTCCATAAGTATGAAAATATGTAACAGCCCCCAAGGGTGAGCTGCCGTCTGCAGCTTCCCAGGGGGCTTCTCTACGTTTACGATTGTTAGCTTTAGCCTTAGAACTTATACCTCAACCAGGACTTCCTTTGGGGCTGTACTAATCTTTCCTAACAGATAGACAAGCAGCTGTTGATTATGCGAGGATATGCGGTTCAATATTTGGGAAAGGTACTCATCCCTAACCTGTAATCCCCGTGTAAATTCCTCACGCCCTTTATAGGAAATCGTCACCCAGACGATCCGTCTGTCATTCGCGTCCCGTTCCCGTTTGATCAATCCATTCTTCTCCATCCGGTCCAATAGCATGGTTACGGCTGCCGGACTTGTGGCCAGGTAAGGAATGAAATCGGAAGGTTTCATTCGCTTTAATTCAGCAAGCACCTCCAGCACCATCAGTTGCGATTCCGTCAATGTCGGTGCTAATCCGGCTTCCATATGGAGCTTATAATCCTTGGCCAGCTTGGACCACACCTTGGCGAATTCGGCAGTATGCATATTTATCCCGTCCCTTCAATAATGCTGTGATGATCAAACATCGGATACCGTCCGTAGATGTTGCGCTGTACCTCGGTGAATGGGTTTCGTTTGAACCCTAGTCATGATTCCATAATAGTTTATAGGATTAACTTTTCGCGGGCGACCTCTCAATATCCTTCTTTTTTCGTTAAAAAATATAATTTCCAATCAAGCGACAAAACCTGCCAACCCTTATATGACGGCATTTTTCAAGGTTCACCCTGCTTCGACATAGTCGGGCATATGTCAAATAGTATAAATAACAGCTCTAATGTTGCGGGAAACGCAAAATATAGCAAAAGCACCTCGACAAATATCATCGAAGGTGCTTTTCGTCCGTCTATCTTATCTTCTCCAAACTTGGAAATCTCCTAAAAAAGGATGTTACGCAATCTTGTTTAACTTTCTTGACCTGACTCCGCATGCGGAAGAGTTACCAGATCGACAATCCGTCCTTGCTTGCCAACATCGGCAAGCAGTTTGCCTATCGATTTACGTTCCGCGATCGGAACTTTTTCGGTGTGAATCAGTTGGGCTTGCCCATCTTCGCTGTACGCCATAATCTGCAGCGGTTCACGGCAATAGAAAGCACCGACAATGGCGCTGCCGTTAGGCTTCACCCGCTTGCCTTCCTTAAACTCAAACGTAGCCATGCCTTTTCCGCCGCGGCTTTGCGTCTGGTAATCCAGCAGCAAGCTGCGCTTGCCATAGCCAAGATCCGTGATCGTCAAAATCTCACCCTCATCGTTCTCCACCCATAATGCCGCAACGACTTCATCCCCGTCACGGAGCTGGATTCCTCGAACCCCGCCGGAAACGCGTCCCATGGCGTTGACTTCCTGCTCATTAAACCGGATGCTCATCCCTTCTTTCGAGATTAGCACAATATCTTTATTGTTATCACTCACGACGACCTGGATAATGCTGTCTTCCGCAGCGACCTTGGCTGCCGCAACAGCGCCAGCCCGCTTGGTGACATACTCCTTGAGCTCTGTGCGTTTCACTTGACCTTTGCGGCTGACAAACACAAGCGACTTGCCCTCTTCTTCAAAGTTCGAAACCGGAATGACCGATACGATGTGATCCTCTTTCGGTACCTGAATCACGTTAACGATGGCCGTACCGGCATCTTTCCATTTGTATTCCGGAATCTGGTGAACCGGCAATAAGAAATACTGCCCACGGCTCGTGAATATAAGCAGATTCTCCAGGGTATTGACTTCAAACAGACGTGTGATGTAATCCCCTTCCTTAACGCCTGAGCTTTCCAGCTCACCGCCGCTTCGGGTGAAGGATAACATGCTGGTGCGCTTGATGTAGCCTTCATTAGACAGTGTTACGAGCACGTCCTCTGCGTTCACCAGCACTTCAAGATTAACCTTGATCTCTTCCACTTCTTCCTGAATGACAGAACGCCGGTCGATGCCATATTTCTCGCGAATTTCAAGCAGCTCTTTGCGAATGACGGCAATCAGCTTCTTATCGCTGTCCAGTATCGCACGCAAGCCCTCGATTTTCTTCATTAACTCGTCCAGCTCTTTTTGCAGGGAATGAATTTCAAGGTTCGTAAGGCGGTATAATTGCAAGGTCAATATGGAATCGGCTTGTCTCTCCGTGAAACCGAACATCCATTGCAGATTGTTCTGGGCATCCTGGCGATTCTTGGACGCTTTGATCGCCGCAATGACCTCATCCAGGATATTTAAAGCCTTAACCAGGCCTTCCAATACATGCGCCCGATCCTCTGCTTTCTCCAGCTCATACTGGGTCCGGTGCGTGACGACTTCACGCTGATGCTGGATATAGGCTGATAACATGTCTTTAAGCCCCAGTTGTTGAGGGGTTTTATTCACGATCGCAACCATATTGAAATTATACGTAATTTGCAGATCGGTTTTCTTGAACAAATAAGCCAGAATCCCGTTTGCGTCGGCATCCTTCTTCAGCTCAACGACGATGCGAAGTCCTTCTCGTCCGCTCTCATCGCGAACCTCGGCGATACCCTCGACTTTTTTCTCCAGACGTATGTTCTCCATCGTGGTAACAAGCCGTGACTTAACGACCTGATAAGGAATTTCCGTGATGACAATCTGCTGCTTGCCGCCGCGAAGCGATTCAATGTCCGTCTTCGACCGCAGATAAACGCGGCCTTTGCCTGTCCGATAGGCATCCAAAATGCCTTCGCCGCCCATGATGATTCCGCTGGTTGGGAAGTCCGGACCTTTGATAAAGGTCATAATCTCCGCCAGCTCAATCTCCGGCTTCTGCATAACGGCAATACAAGCATCGATCACTTCCCGCAGATTGTGAGGCGGGATTTCAGTGGCAAAGCCCGCGGAAATCCCGCTAGCTCCGTTCACAAGCAGGTTTGGGTACCGTGAAGGCAGCACAACCGGTTCCTTGGCCGTGTTATCAAAATTATCCTTAAACAGTACGGTCCGCTTCTCGATATCCCGAAGCAGCTCCATGGCAATCGGCGATAACCTTGCCTCGGTATAACGCATCGCTGCGGCGGGATCATCATCCTGGGAACCCCAGTTTCCGTGGCCGTCCACGAGCACATGTCCCATCTTCCATGGCTGAGCCATCCGAACCATACCTTCATAAATCGATGAGTCCCCGTGCGGATGGTAATTACCCATGACATCCCCGACGGTTTTCGCCGATTTACGGTATGGTTTATCCGGTGTGTTACCCGAATCGTACATGGCATACAGGATCCGGCGCTGAACGGGCTTCAGCCCGTCACGAACGTCCGGGATCGCCCGGTCCTGAATAATATACTTGGAATACCGGCCAAATCGATCACCTACGACCTCTTCCAGAAAAGCCGGCAAAAATTGCTCAGATAAACTCATTCCTTCACCTTCTATTCCTCAAACTCTGCGAAGTTTACATTTTCTACGATCCACCGTTTGCGGGGATCTACTTTATCTCCCATCAGCGTAGACACGCGACGCTCCGCTTTGGCAGCATCATCGATTTGTACCTGCAGCAATGTCCGTGTTTCCGGGTTCATCGTTGTTTCCCATAATTGCTCCGGGTTCATCTCGCCCAGACCTTTGTAACGCTGCAGCTCGAAGTTTTTGAATTCCTTCAAATAGTTAGCCAGCTGCTCATCCGTCCAGGCATACCGAACGGTTTCCAGCTTCCCGGATTTGCTGGCGATTTTATACAGTGGAGGCTGCGCAAGGTAGACGCGGCCTTCATCAATTAACGGTTTCATGTATCTGTAGAAGAACGTAAGCAGCAGCACCTGAATATGAGCGCCATCCGTATCCGCATCCGTCATGATGATGATTTTCGAATAATTGCTGTCCCCGGCGGTAAACTCCGTACCGATCCCTGCACCAATGGCAGATACAATCGCTCGGTATTCATCATTCTTCAGGATGTCGGCCAGCTTCGATTTCTCCGGATTCATCGGTTTCCCTTTAAGAGGCAGTATAGCCTGGATTTTCGAATCCCGTCCCTGCTTCGCAGAACCGCCAGCGGAGTCCCCTTCGACTATAAACAATTCGGTTCGCGTAAAGTCTTTGGACTGCGCAGGCGTCAGCTTGCCGCCCAGATTGGAGCTTTCGCTGCGCTTCTTGCCGCTGCGCATCTCATCCCTTGCTTTACGGGCCGCTTCACGCGCTTTGGAAGCCTGGATGGCCTTCTTCAGCAGCGTTTGTGCGATCTGCGGATTCTCCTCGAGGAAGATTTGCATCTTCTCGGTGACAATGCTGTCAACCGCACTGCGCGCAGAAGCGCTTCCCAGCTGGTCCTTGGTCTGTCCGACAAATTCGACCTCAGCCATCTTGACGCTGATCACGGTCATCATGCCTTCCCGAAGATCATTGCCCTCCAGGTTCTTGTCCTTTTCCTTCAAAAGATTGTTCTTGCGGGCATAATCATTCATGACACGGGTGTAAGCTGTCTTAAAGCCCGTCTCATGCGTACCACCCCCGCGCGTCGGGATGGAGTTAACGAAAGAAGCCAACGTTTCGGTATATCCCGCATTATATTGAAGGGCGATTTCAACTTCGATATCATCCTTCTCCGCATAAAAATGGATCACATCATGGAGCACGTCCTTGCCTTCATTCAGGAACTGAACGAACTGGCTTGCGCCGCCTTCATAGAAAAACTCTTCCCCGTTGCCGCTGCGCTCGTCTTTCAATACAATCCGGAGTCCGGAGTTCAAGAAGGCAATTTCCTGTAAGCGCTCTGCTAGTGTGTCGTAATTCAGATGTGTTCCCGCGGTAAACACGCGCGCATCCGGTTTAAACGTAATCTTCGTCCCTGTTTTGTTCGTATTGCCAAGCACCTCAAGACCCGTTACAGGTTCCCCGACATGCTCTTTTCCTTTTTTGTCCTGCCAGTATTCAAATCGTTGGCGATGAATTTTACCGTCACGGTAAATTTCAACCTCCAGCCACTCGGACAGCGCATTGGTTACGGATGCGCCAACGCCATGAAGACCGCCGGACTTCTTATATCCGGAACCACCGAATTTACCGCCGGCATGCAAAATCGTAAATACAACCTGCGGGGTGGGGATGCCTGTCTTGTGCATTCCGGTTGGAATACCGCGTCCGTTGTCGTATACCGTCGCGGATCCGTCTTTATGCAATGTAATTTCAATTCTCGAGCAGTACTTGGCCAAATGCTCGTCTACGGCGTTGTCCACAATTTCCCATACCAGATGATGCAAGCCTGACGAGCTTGTGCTCCCTATGTACATGCCTGGCCGTTTGCGCACCGCAACGAGGCCTTCGAGCACTTGAATGTCGTCAGCATCGTATCCTGAACGGTTGTTACCGCCGTTCTTCGATGACTCTGCAAACATATCGATCTGTTCGACCATTCATGCTCCTCCTTCAATTTCACGTATCTCGTGTATTTCTATTTCTACATTTCAATATTTTAGAAGAACGCTGTTCCCTAAAAAATGCAAACAAATGTTTCATGCTTTGTCCATTTTAATTCAAGATATCCCTTCTCGTAAAGACACTGAATGAAACAATAACCGCACAAATGGCCCAGACGGCCAATACGGCAAGGGAAAAATTCAAAGTCATCCCCTCAATTGGCGGCAAATTGCCTGCTAAATAATTCGTTAAATTGAGGTTTACCATGAACAAATATTTCGCGCTGCTCCAGGCCGATGCCATATTCGTCAGAATATTTCCGGCAATCAATGCGGCCATCATAATCACAATGCTCGCCGCCGTGCTTCGAACCAGCACGGACACCATAAAGGCCAGCATACCGACGCATACGCCGACAAACCATACCAATCCACCCTGCATCAGCAAATACTTCCACTGTGGGACAGCATGAACGCCGGACATATCCACATCAGACCCAACAATTTGGAATCCCGTGAATACCGGTATGTCAAATCCCTTGTATCCGAAGGCTAGACCGGAAATCAGATAGGCTATGACAAAGGTGGAAACGACAATAAGAGACGTAAACATGATCAAGGCGATCAGTTTGCTGAGCAGCACCTTCCATCGCTTCACAGGCCTTGTCAGCAGCATTTTGATGGTGCCGGTCGTCCGTTCACCGGAGACGATATCCGAGGCGATCGCCATAATGAGCAGCGGAATAAACAGGGATATCGCATTATTCAAAAATTCCCGTGTAAACGTAACCCCGTTTGGTTGATTAGGATTCACATCATGCTGCAAATAATACTGCATTTGCTGAATAAAGATTTGCCTGTATCGTTTCCATTCATCCGGCACCCTGTCACTGCTTAGCGAATTCTCATTATCCGTGATTCGCTGCTGAAGTTCAAGCCGCCAATCACTGTTGAACTTCTCCCGGCTCCGTTCAGCTGACTTCATCTGGGCATAAGTAAACATGGGAACCAGAACAAGAAGAACGAGAAGGACAACATAAAACCGCTTTCGTTTGATAATTTTGATGCACTCGTTTTTGATCAGGGGCAACAGGTTACTCAATACTCTCACCCTCCGTCATCTGCAGGAACAGCTGCTCCAGCGTAGGATTGATCCGATGAACCTCCCGGACCTGTACTCCCGCGGCCACCAGCCGTTCCACAGCTCTTGACGTGTATGTAGTGCTCATCCGGGTCACAACAGCATCCGGAGACATGCCTGCGAGCAAATTATCGTCAAGCACGTCTTCGGGGCGCTCGACAATGTGGCAATAATCCAGCTTTTGCAATATTCGTTTTCCTTGCACGGCGGGATTCAGATCCCAGATCACATGATCGCTGTTGCCGGCAATCAATTCTTCGACCTCGCCAACCGCAAGCACTCTTCCGCTGCTGATGATCGCCACGCGATCGCATAACAGCTGGATTTCGCTCAGCAGATGACTCGAGACAAAAACAGCCAATCCTTCCTCGGCTAATCGATGGATGAACTGCCGCATCTCTTTGATCCCTTTCGGATCAAGACCGTTTGTCGGCTCGTCAAGAATGAGCAGCCTCGGTCTGCCGAGCAGGGCTTGGGCTATCCCAAGCCGCTGCCGCATTCCCAGAGAATACGTGCTCACCTTGTCATGAATTCTTCGATCCAATCTCACCGTATCCACAACTTCCTGTATTCGCTGCTGGTCAATGCCGGGCTGCATTCGCGCAAAATGCTCAAGATTTTCCCACCCCGTCATATATGAATACATTTCAGGATTCTCCACGATGGAACCGATATAACGCAGCGCCTGCTCCTGCTGGCGGTTCACATCATAACCGCAAACCTCGATCCTGCCGGAGGTCGGTTTGATCAGATCCACCAGCATCCGGATCGTGGTCGTCTTTCCTGCCCCGTTCGGCCCCAAGAACCCGAAAATTTCGCCTGCGCGCACGTCGAACGACACATCATGTATAATCCATTTTCGACCGATTTTCTTTTTTACATGCTGGACAGATAGCACGATTTCTTGAGCTTGTTCATTCATCGTTTTCCAACTCCCCATATGACATCCTCATCATGCCTAGAGCATACCCTCTACAATTCGATCCGCTATAGCCTGATATCCTGCCCCGTTCGGATGAAAATGGTCCGAGGACAGATACTCGCCCAGCTTGTGCTGAAACAGATCGAACGTAGGGACCAATGTCATATTGGGATCCCGGTTCACAATCTCCATGACCGAATGATTCCAGGCAGAGACCACAATATTCCCGGGTATGAGCAAATCCTCCAAATCGGAAAAAGGATGATAGTGACCGATATAAACGATTCGGGCATCCGGATTAATGGCGCGAATCTTCTCCAGAATCGCCTGCAGTCGTTCAGAGGCCTGCGGCAATGCGGCCATCAGTTTGGCAGGTTCGAGCTCCAACTCATCGGAATCCGCCGCCCCGTCCATCAGCCCGCTGCCTTGAAATATATCATTGCCTCCGATCGAAAGCATAATCACATTGGCTTGCTTCAAGGCATACTGTATTCCCTTGTCGTCCAGCTTGGGAAGCAGTGCTTCGGTAGTCATTCCGTTTATGGCCAGATTTGCCAGCAGGCTCGCTGTTCGTCCATCGCCGTTTAATTGATCCACGCTCCTGCGGACAAAACCGCTCCCGGTATTGTCCCCTGTTCCCTTGGCCAGTGAATCTCCAATCGCAGTTACCTTTAAATCATGGGGCAAAACCGGTTGTGACGGATCGCTCCCCGGCTGCTCCGGCGCTGTCTCTTCTTCGGACGCCTCGGATCCGCCACCGGTCAGCAAGGGCTGTCCTTGCGGATCATTAATATCTTTGAACGCATACATAAAACCGATAATGAGCACAATCGTTACAATAACCGACACGGAGGCAGTGATTCGCCATATCCATGCAGATGATTTCATGACATTCCCCCTACAAAATTCCTCATTACATTACCTTAAGACTTCTATATAAAATTTGCAAATCAAAACACGCAAAGAAGACTGCCCCGGACGCAATCTTTGGATGCGTGACCGGGGCAGCCTTTATATGAAACAAGATAAGTGCTTATTGACTGATGAACTCTTGAACCCAATATCCGTTATAGTATCCAACACCGATCATGGTGAAATTCGGAGACAGGATGTTTTCACGATGACCTTGGCTGTTCATCCAGGAGTTCATTACTTCTTGAGGCGTACGTTGCCCTTTAGCAATATTCTCGCCGGCATAGCCGTAAGAAATACCGTAAGCTTTCATCATATCAAATGGCGAACCATGTGTCGGTGAAGTGTGGCTGAAGTAATTGTTATTACTCATATCCTTCGCTTTATCCAGCGCTACGGTTGTTAGCTTAGCATGGACCGTGAGCGGCTTCAGACCTGCATTCGCACGTTCTTTGTTCACCAATGTGACAACCTCGGAAGCAAAATTCGATTGTTCCGTTGTACCCGCTGACTCGGAAGGCTGGGACGGTTTTGTAGATGGAGTGCTAGTCTCAGGCTTGCTTGTTTCCGGTTTGCTGGTTTCAGGTTGCGTCGCTTCTGGTTTAGTGGTTTCTGGCTTGCTGGTTTGCGGAGTCTCAACAGGTTTATCTGCCTGAGGTTTTTCCGTTTGCGGCTTCTGAACCACCCATTTAAACTGTGATTCAAAACCTTGGCTCTCCAGGAATTTCTGGATCTTTTGCTGCCAGTTCACATAATTATTACTCTCAGCAGGTGCTGCGGATGCCGTAGTAGGCAGCATGATACCGACAGCCAGTACAGCAGCAATGCTGCCGCCTGCGATTTTCTTTATCCAATGGTTGTTCATAAATGCTCATCTCCTATGCTCATAGTTGTGAGTTTGCTTGACCGCCCGTTCTAAGATGACTTTCATGGGTGCTGGACGATCAAACAATAGTTACATTTTTGTAATCTCGTACGAACACATTGTAACACATTTGATACCTTGGGCAATCCTACAATTGTTGGAAAAGCGACCTTGAATTCCTACCTATACATAAGTGATCAAGTCGGCACTAGTCCCAGATCATATGTAGTGATCGCTGCCTGATTCAAGCGATAGATCTCCTTTTAAATCGGTGTCTTTCAATCGAGTTTTAGGCCATAACAAGAAAAAACCCATCCCAAAAATGGGATGGGTTCATGAAAAGACCCAGGACTACAGCTTTTTACTAAACTGATATCCAGCCTTTTCAAATCCAATATGCTCATAAAATGCATGTGCGGGAGCAAGTTCTTCCCGGTTGCCGCTTGTGAGAAACAAGAGGTGGCTACCATGCTGTCTTCCCCATGTCTCTGCACCGCGAATCAATCTTTTGCCAATTCCTTGGCCGCGGTAGCTTGAGGTTACAATAACCGAAGTAATTTGAGTGACCGGTTCGGTCATAGTGAAGGATTTGACTTGACGAAGCATGATCATACCAACAACAACACCATCAACTTCAGCAATCAGATTGCCGTACAAAGGATTGTCGTTCATCGCTTCCATCCGTTCACGCATGACATTCAGCGTGGTCGGATAATTCAGTTCGCGCATCAAGGATGTGACAGCTTCCAAATCATTCTTCTCAAAGTTTCGAATCAGCAGTGCAGGCGCAGATAATACGCTTTCGATGCTCATTATACCCTCATGCTTCCCTTCTTCTATGAATTCTGAGTAAACTCTACTTCTATTTTGTAAGTTTATGAAGAAGATTGCAAGTATCGAGCGACATTTTTTTTACATTTGTGTCGGTTTTGTTAAACCTTTGTTAAGCCGTTTTTACAAAAATCGGTATTGCGCTTCAATCAACCCATGGTACGTACCCTGCTTCTGCATAAGCTGGCTGTGATTTCCTTCTTCAATAATCTTGCCGTGATCCAGCACAACGATATGATCGGCATGGCGGATCGTTGACAAACGGTGCGCCACGATGAAGGAGGTTCGGCCCTGAAGCAGCACTTTAAGAGCTTCCTGAATTTTCAACTCCGTCTCGGTATCGATACTCGCCGTTGCTTCATCCAGAATCAGAATCCGCGGATCGGCAAGGAGCGCCCTGGCAAAGGACAGCAGCTGCCGCTGACCCATAGACAGCATATTCCCGCGTTCTTCTACCTCGGTATCGTAACCGCCCGGCATCTGAACGATGAATTCATGGGCGCCGACCGCCTTGGCTACATCCTCAATCTCCTCATTGGTCGCATCCAGACGGCCAAACCGGATATTATCGCGAATCGTGCCGGAGAATATAAAGGTATCCTGCAGCACGATGCCAATCTGATTGCGGAGGCTTTCCACCGTCACCGATTGGATATCGTATCCGTCAATCGTTAGCTTACCTTCGGTAATATCATAGAATCGGCTGAGCAGATTAATGATGGTACTCTTGCCTGATCCGGTATGACCGACAAGCGCAATCGACTGGCCTGCCTTTACATTCAAATTGATCCCTTTGAGAGCCTGACGTCCTTTTTCGTATTCGAACACCACATTCTCCAGCTTGATGTCCCCTTTAATCGTTGGCAATTTCTTCGCCCCGGGCTGATCATCAATGCTCGGCTTCTCGTCAATGAACTCAAATATGCGTTCAGAGGAAGCCATGGCGACAAGCAATTGGTTATACATTTGGCCAAGCCGGTTGATCGGCTCCCAGAAGTTTCCGACATATTGGGTGAAGGCAATTAACAGACCGATGGTGAGCTCGCCTTGCTGGATCAACACGGCACCGAGCCAGAACAAGATCAATGAACCGAAACCGCCGGTAATTTCGATAAGAGGCCCAAACCCTTGGTTCATGGCGGACGCTTTATCCCAGGACTTTTTGCTGTCCATGTTCATGTTATCAAAGAACTTCATATTCTCTTCTTCTTGCGTGTAAGCTTGGGTTACGCGGATCCCCTGAATCGATTCATTCAAGTGAGAGTTAATCCGCGAGTTCCGAATCCGTACATCCTGCCATGCACGCCGGATGCGTACACGGAGTTTCGTCGAGATGAAGAACATGATCGGTACCGTGACAATAACAGCAAGACCGAGCTTCCAGTTTATTAACAAAAGAATAACGACAATACCTACTAACTGCACGCAGTCGATGATCAGGTTGACAACCCCGTTGGTAAACAAATCCTGCAGGGAGTTAACATCATTCGTAACCCGGACCAGCACAGATCCAGCCGGACGCTTGTCGAAGAAATTGAAGGACAAGCGCTGAATGTGCTGGAACAGATCTGCTCGCAGGTCATAAATGACCCGCTGACCGATGATATTCGTAAATCTGATACGAAATATTCCTGCAACCCATTGAATGATATACATCGCAAGAACCGCGATTGTAATCTGATACAATAGGGTTAAGCTCGGGTTGCCATCCCTCGGGTCAATGGCCTGGTCGATTGCCAAACTGGTCAAGAACGGAATGGCCAGCTTCGTTATGGTACCGATGACCATCATAAGGCCGATCAACGGGAGAATCTGTTTGGCGTAAGGTTTCATATACGAGATCAGACGCGTCAGCTGCGCCCAGTTAAACGGCTTTTCAATCGCATCGTCGTCCTTGTAGACAAAACGTTCATTCGTTTCTTCCGAAGGCTTCCGCGGCCTCGGAATCTTTTGCTTTTGATGCGGTTCTGTATTTACATTGGCGTTCATGCTTGCACCTGCCCTTGCGTGCCTCCTGCTTGAGCTTGCTTCGCAATAAGGTCCGCATATTGTATTTTGTATACATCCTGATAAGGCCCCTGCACTGCAATCAAATCGTTATGCTTGCCGCGCTGCACGACTCTTCCCTCATCCAGAACGAGAATTTCATCCGCATGACGCAAGGAAGAAATCCGGTGAGCGATAATAAAGGTCGTTCTGCCGTTCATGACTTCCTGGAAGCCGGACTGAATTTCATGCTCGGTTTCCATATCTACAGCACTGGTGGCATCATCCAGGATCAAGATTTTCGGATCTTTCAGAAGGGCTCGTGCAATCGCAATCCGCTGCTTCTGTCCGCCGGAGAGTCCCATCCCCCGTTCGCCGACAATGGTATCGTAACCATCCTTCATTTCCATAATAAAGTCATGGGCTTTGGCCAGCTTGGCAACACGGATGATTTCTTCCATGCTAACGTCCTTCATGCCGTAAGAAATATTGTTGCGGATGCTGGACGAGAACAAGAAGGTCTCCTGAAAGACCGTGGCAATCTGGCTGCGCAGACTCCGGATCTTTATATCATTAATGTTCATGCCATCTAGTTTGATGCTCCCCTGATTCACATTGTAGGCATGCATCAAGAGCTGGATAATGGTCGATTTACCAGACCCCGTTCCCCCAAGCAGGCCGATCACGGAGCCGGGACGAGCATCCAGATTAATATCTTTGACGGCTGCCATCTTGTTACCGTAAGCAAAGGTGACATTATCAAATACGACATGACCCTTCACCTCGCTTGGTACCAAATCTACCGCACGTTCACGGTCTTCGACATCAATCGGCTGATTCAGCAGCTCCAATACCCGTTCACCCGATGCCTTGGACTGCGTGTAGTTATTAATGTGAAACCCGATTCCCCAAAGCGGGCCGATTATGTACCAGATCAAAGTAAAGAAAGCTGCCAGTTCCCCTACCGTCATGGAACCTTGGATGACCATCGCTCCGCCGACGGCGAGCAAAATGACGACACTGATATTCGCGAAGAGCTCCATCATCGGGAAATAACGGGCCCATAGTGAAGAGGCAAATATCTGGTTGGTTTTGTAACGCTCATTCCGTTCGGAGAATTTCTCCACTTCGTGAGGCTCGCGAGCAAAAGACTTTACGGTACGAACACCCGTGATATTCTCCTGAACCGCGGTCGTCAGCGAGCTTAGTGCCAGACGCATCTCCTGGAACGCCGGATGGATCTTGGATTCGAACTTTAGAGCCGCCACAACCAAAAATGGCATCGCTACCAAAGTTACGAGCGTCAATTTCCAGCTAATAGTGAACATCATAATGGAACCGAAAGTCACCATCAATACCAGATTGAGCAGCTGAGCAAAACCGAAGCCGATAAACATTCGGATCGCTTCCAAATCGCCCGTCAGCCGTGACATCAAATCCCCGGTCCGAGCCGTATCATAGTAACGGAACGATAGAAATTGCAATTTTTCATAGCAGGCGTTTCGTAGCGCGTAAGCCAGGTAGTTCCCCAGCCTTCCCCCAAAAAATCCGTGCAAAAACTGCATGAAAGCTTTAAGGATGACCACACCCAGCACAGTGAGCGCCAGCTGCGGTACGATACCGTAATTCTCCAGCTTGATTGCATCGTCAATCAGCACTTTTAACAGATGCGGATAGACAAGTCCTAAAGCGGTTGCAATCGCCAGACACAGCATGGAAAGAAAAAGATAACTTCGTTTCTCCCAAAAGAAGCCCTGCAGTTGCCTGAGAACATTCATGTTTATCCTCCTTTGGATTATTTTCGTTCAGGTTATGTAGCATTTATGAAGTTTATCATCGACCTGAACCCGCGGCAAAGAGGGAAAACCGCCATAAATGAGCCAAAAGGACCTAAAGGGGGCAAATAGTATAACTTATCTTTGTTTCATAATGAAATCATCGGAAATTCTCATTAATACTAGGGGATATAATCACATTGTCAGTCCCTTCAACCATCAGGCTTCATCCATGATTTCCGACTTTTTTGAACATGCTTGAAAAAGGGTAAAATCCTAAGCCGTTTTCACCCCAGTGGCGAACGTTGTAGCAGATTAAAATACGTCATACCATCCTCTTGACCTTTATCCACCCGAACGAGCATAGGAAAAAAGACGCCCCGCCAGGATGGCATATGGGACGCCCTTGGATGGAAAAGTATGCGATTGGAGTTTAGACCTGCATAACATCGTTATTCGTATGGAAGCTTCAGACTCCAACATCTATACCTTTCGTTGTGTGTGCACATGTTATGGCATAAGATCCGCTATTACCGAGCCGCCTGAATCATAGCTTCCAGCTCATCCGCCAGCTTACTCCACATCAACGGAGATTGACCGTCCTGCAGCGAACCGAGGATGGCAGCCATGGATTCCTTCAGCTGTTCCTCCAACACCGATACATGATGCTGCAATGAACGTACACTCATTCGAACATAGTGGTCCGTCAGCTGCTCTTCCCGAATGCTCACCACACTCGCCACGGCTTCCTTCACCTTCGGCTCTGCCGCTTCTCGAAGCTTGGAGCTTCCGCTGCCCTCAAAGAAATGCTTCGGGTTCTTAAAGGTCGACCAGAAGGACAACCAATCCCCCTGTATTTGCAATTCCGTTTCTTCCAGCTCCGGCGGTGACCAGTCTTTATCCCGCCGGATGGCGAGGGATAAGCCCTCGGCCATATCGTTGATATCCGCTGCCGCTTTAAGCGCTGCGTCTTCGGTTAATTTGCGACCGGCCATCTCTAATCGAAGCGTTGTTGCCCATAGCTCCTGATCCAGCTCCGTGGACATCGTCCGCATCAAATCACGTCCGCAAGCCGCAAAGGCCGATTTCAGGTGACCTGCGTCCTCCCGAAGCACGGAAGGATTAAACGACTCCTGAAAGAAACGGTTCATGGCATAATCCAGCCGCTGCCGTACATGAAACAGCAGCTCGCTGCTTTCCTGCGCGATATCACGGGACATGTTAATCTCCGTTAAAGCCGCAAGACGGGATAAGGCTCGTGTGTGAACCTCTTCCAGCTCCACGATTTTACGCTCGCGCGTGGTTTCATCCTGGGCTGCCATATCGGCCCAAGCTCTGATTCGATCCCTCACCGAAGCCAGTTCATCATAACCGGCGCGCTCTGAAAGCCTTGGCATCTCTTCAACCGCAAATCGGCTAAGCGCATCTTCGAATACAGGGAACCCCGATTCCTTCAATTTCGCTTCATCCCCATACAGCTTACTATCCAGTGCTGCCAAACTGGAAACAGGGAAGATATGCGGGCTGCCTACCCCGCTAGACGTCAGGTTGGTACGAACATGCTTCACCACCTCATCCAGTTCCTCTTCGGATTGTGCAAGATCTGCGGCATTGACGATAAAAAACATTTTATCCAGCGCAAAGCTGTCTTTAACCCTGCCCAGCTGGGACAGGAATTGCCGATCCGCTTTGGAGAAAGCATGGTTGTAATACGTTACGTATACGATAGCGTCCGCATTTTTAATATAATTGAACGTTACGCCGGTGTGCCGGGCATGAAGGGAATCGGCTCCAGGCGTATCCACCAGCACGATCCCCTGCTCTGTCATCGGACAGCTGTAATACAGATCGATCCCGTCAACAAAACAGGATTTGGTTTCGTCGGCCACATAGCCCCGATATTCCGCCAGCTCTACGGTTTCTGTCATACCCAGTTTGGTCTCCATCATGTCAAAGCCGGCTGCCGCAGCCTTCAGAAACCCATAATGCGGCAATCCTGCCGGATGAATACCGGCCGGATTCAATGCTTCTGCCGCGCTTCGCCAATTGCTCGGAGTTGGTTCTTGGAGACCCAGCACGCTGAAGGAGTACTTCAAATCGTCCCACCACATCTCGCGGCTCTTCATGCGCACGTCTGCGGTACCATGGGTTTTCCCTTCTGCCGGTGCCAGAATCCGGTTCACCGCCGCCGTTGTCGGGTGCGGTGATACCGGCAATACCGACTCGCCAAGCAGAGCATTGGCGAAGGAGGACTTCCCGGCGCTGAACGCACCGAACAGCGCCAAAGTGAACGACCCGCCTGCAAGTGCATCCGCGCGGGCGGTTATATCCCGCGCGGCCGATGCTAGCGCAGGGTGCGGCGCCAGCATCGCAGCCGCCGCGCGCAGCTCGGCTGCCGCGGCATCCAGCCGCTGGCGGCGCTGCGGTGCCGCCGCCTGCGCCCCGGCGGCGCGGGGCGCCGGGCGCCCGTGCCCCGGCGGCGCCGCCGGGGTGCCGCCCTGGGCAGCCGCTGGCGCGAGCTGCCCTTCCGGCTCCCTCACCTCCGGCAGGAGGCCGGGGGTGAGGGAGGTGCGCGGC
>NZ_JAMBDM010000017.1:0-139803 GCF_025142895.1 Paenibacillus sp. p3-SID867 | reverse complement strand
CATGCAAGCCTGGTTTTTTTTATGCCTCTTACCGCTCGTTTTTGGTTTGGTACAGATACAGCGTAAGTGGAACGAAAATAGCGATAATCACCACGCAGACCCCGATTCCTGTCATGATCACAGGCATGGTTGCCGTGCCGTTCATCAGTCCCCTGACCGTGGCTGCCGCCATGCTGATCGGATTCAGGTCGATGAGAATGCCCGTCCATTTCGGCATCGTCGACGAATCCACCAGAATGGTGCTGGCGAACAGCAGCGGGTATATCGCGATCATGCTCGACCCCGATACCGTCTCCGGCCGTTTGGCCACGACGCCGATCAGCGCAAATATCCAGCTGACACCGAATGCAAAGAACAGGATGATGGCAATGGCAAGTGCCATTTGGATGACGCTGCCCTCGGGCCGGAAGCCCAGTACAAGCCCCGTGCCCAGGGCTACGATTACGCCGATTGTATAGCGCACACCATCCGTCAGGATGGAGCCAAGCACCGAGGCCGGCTGCCAAAAGGGCAGCGTTCGAAATCGATTATATACCCCTTTGGTAATATCCGAGCATATCGTGGTTCCGCTATACACCGTCATAGGCACGACCGTCAGGATCAGAATGCCAGGCAATAGAAATTGAATATAAGCCCCGGTTGACCCGGCCATAGCGCCGCCGAACAAGTAACTAAATATAAGCAGCAGCAGAACCGGCGACAGAACCGCGTCCATCACCAGACCAAACCCGTTGTGCTTCGTATGCTGCCAAGTTCTCCACATAAAGATTCGGATCGCCGTCAGGGCATGGGGAGGATCGGTATCGGCTTGGCGAACAGGCAGCACGCCGTCCTTATTCGCTGTATGATGGCTTACACTCATGGAGTGCCTCCCTTCGACTTCGCGCGGGTCAGTGACAGAAAGACCTCATCCAGACTCGGTTCGCTTAAGGCGAAATATTCAATAGCTAACCCGTTCTTCATCAGTGTATGAAGGGCCTGATTAGCAGCTCTTGCATCCTTCACCGGAATTTTATGTACCAAGGGATGATCGTCCTGCAATACGGTCAACGCGTGTTCCTCATTTAACAAAGTACCCAGCTTGCGCTGATCGGCCGGTTCGTTGAATTGGATGGTTAACGTTCTGTTGCCAACGGAAGCCTTCAATTGCCGGGGCGTCCCTTCCGCAATCAGGCTCCCCTTATCCATCACGGCAATCCGGTCCGCCAACTGATCGGCTTCTTCCAGATATTGCGTCGTCAGCAGCACGGTGGTGCCCCGTTTCAAAAGCGACCTTACAACCTCCCACACTTGAATGCGGCTTTGCGGATCGAGGCCCGTTGTCGGCTCATCCAGAAAAATAACGTCGGGTTTCGTAACGATACTGGCGGCAATATCCAGCCGCCTCCGCATCCCGCCAGAGTAATGCAACACCGCGCGGTCCTTTGCTTCGCTGAGTCCAAAGGATTCGATCAGCTCCTCGCTTACGGATCGAGCCGATTTCGCCGAATAACCGTAAAGCCTTGAAATCAACATTAAATTCTGAAGACCGGAGAGTCCCTCATCCAGTGCTGCAAACTGGCCTGTCAGACTGATCTTTCTTCGAACGTGCCGGGCATTGCTTACGACATCATACCCGGCCACGCATGCGAATCCCCCATCCGGCTTAACCAGGGTGGATAACATATGAATGGTGGTTGTTTTTCCGGCCCCGTTCGGACCTAACAAGGCAAACAGCTCTCCTTGTTCCACTCGCAGATCCATTCCTTGAACGACCCCAATGCCGTTATAAGATTTGCGAAGCTTTTTCGTTTCAATGGCGTAAGGCAAGTTTCACAATTCCTCCTCTTCCTATACAAATCGACCTCTAGATTGCCATGCTGCTTGCACTTAAAAATCGTCCTTATGATCACGGACCCAATCAGCAAGCGTGGCTGCCGGCTGCCCTGTGACCTGCGCTACCGTCGGTAATACCGTATAACCGATCTCGGGCGGATTTTTTCCCATTTGCACAAAAAATTCAATCGACTCCTCGTCATAGCCTTGCTCTCTCCATTTATCTCTCGCCTGTTCCTCGGTCAGTTCCACAAAGCGGATGTCCCTGCCTGTTACCTCGCCTATAATCCGAACCGCTTCCAATCGCGAGAGGGCTTCCGGTCCCGTAAGGAAATATTCTTGTCCATGGTGACCTTCCTCAAGAAGTGCGGCGACGGCAACGCGAGCGATGTCGGCTTCGTGGATTCTCGCACTCAGCGCATGGCCGAACGGCTCACGAACGACTCCTTCGTGGCGGATCGATTCCTGCCAATCCACCAGAATATTCGCCATAAACTCGCATGGCTTGAGCAAGGTCCACTCCATTCCGCTGTCTCGAAGTGCAGCTTCCACAGGCCCTTCTTCATAGCCCACCAATACCGTTACCCGCTGTATGCCAGCCTTCTCGGCAAGCTCAATAATCCGCGGATCCGTCTGCAGGGTCCCGTATGCCTCATCACTGGAAATGATCAAATGCATGGCCCTCACGCCTTGCATGGCGGGGATCAGGCTATCCGGGTCGTTGAGATTCCCGGCAACCACCTGCACACCCTCCGGCAGGTTCGCTTGCTGTGGATTGCGTGATATCGCTCTCACTTCTATGCCTCGCTGCACAAGCTGCTGCACCATATGTTTTCCAACAGTTCCTGTAGCTCCTGTTACCAAAATGGTCATATGAAACTTCCTCCTTGAGTTTTATTTAATGGTTCATGTTCATTCCCTGTTCATTGTTCATTGTTCATTGTTCTTGATCCATCATTCATAACGTTTACGGATTTCCTCCAGCTCCTGCAGCAGTTCGTCCTTCAATTCCGGCGGAGAGATGATCTCCACCTTTGCACTGTAGCTTAAAATCACCGAGATGGCATAGGCTTTGGTATAGAACACCGTTCGGACATCTAGGAATCCCTCCCCGGAGATGAAAGCCTCCGGAAATTGCTCGGTCACCCTCGGTCCGGCGGATGAATCGAAACGGAGATGAGCCTGTATGCCCTGCACCGCCTCCTGATCCTCCCGCAC
Source organism: Paenibacillus sp. p3-SID867 (assembly GCF_025142895.1). Lineage (NCBI taxonomy): Bacteria > Bacillati > Bacillota > Bacilli > Caryophanales > Paenibacillaceae > Paenibacillus > Paenibacillus sp. p3-SID867. The sequence goes on along the minus strand of NZ_JAMBDM010000017.1, from coordinate 136,770 downwards.
CAGGTTTCCTCTTGGGATGAACGTGTCGGTGGATATTTCAAGACTGGATATGCGCGATACTCTGAAGATTCGTTTCCCCCGCTTTAACAAGCAGTAGGCCTCCAAATACCACACGCCTTGTTCCCAGTACAGCTGCAGAGGCTCCACTTGCCGCTCCGAGCGGCTGCCGGATGTACTCGTATAGTGAAGGGTCATCAGGTTCGAGCGTTCAATGGCATTTAGAATGGGTCGTACCCATGCCCGCTCATACTCCGACGTGCTCATATCGAATAGAATTTGTTCATGACATCCTCCGTTCAACAGGGCAGGCTGCAGGGTTCCAAGCTTATTCAGGATGGAAGTGTATCTCCCCTTCACAGTCCCTTCGACGCCCTTCAAAAGATTGTAGATCGCCAAAAAATCGTCAACGGAGAAGTGCTGCCTCGTCAGATAGAACCCGTTCATCAATTCAAAGCCGCCATCCGCACCGGGATAGGAAGCAACCGGAATGCCAGCCTGATTAATGAGGTCCACATCGCGGTAGATCGTACGAACCGAGACTTCATACCGGGCGGCAAGCGCCGTGGCCGTCACTCTTTGTTTGGTCAACAATTCCATCGTAATGCCTAGCAGCCGGTCGAGTTTCATCGGTAACACTCCTCGCGTTTCATACTTTTTGACTTCTGAATCGAATGATAAAGCATGAATCCTGACATCTAGTATGTCAGGATTACATCTCGTTCTTGATGGAATGGGATTATTTTTTAGGAAAAGAGTAAATAAGGTGGGATAACAAAAAAAGCTCCGTGTCACGGAGCTTCCTGCATAGATTATATCAGTTCAAACTGTCTAACTGCTACTGAAACCATCCGCTGACAGCTAGCTGTTTCCGCTGTTATGCCAGCTGTTGGCGTATTAAGCGTTCCATTCGACCCATTCGCCATCCTGCGGAATTTCGATATGGGTGCGCAGTCCTTCCGCTGCCAGACGACCGGACAGCTCCTCTCTTGTCACAAGGCAGTGGTTGATCGCTTCCATATGGACCGCAACCGCCTTCGTATATGGAGCATACCGAAGCAGTTCGATCACATCACGCTCATCCATGGTGATCGGATCTCCTGTAAGAAACTATCTATTGTGAATTTTTCATATGATGTATTTTTAATATAATTTCTTTTATTTCACCGTATTCTCTTCCGCCATCAATTCCCGCGCATATTCGTTCAAATTGATGGATTGGCCGTGATTCAGCCTCGATTTCTCCGCTGCGAACGCAATCAGATGGCTCCGCACGGAGGCACTGGCCGACGTCAGGCTCTCCTGCCCGTTATAGCTCCGAACCTCCTTCAGGAAGCTCGCCACAATTCCGCTGTCGCCCCCGCCATGTCCGCTCGACTGCGAAGGAATCGTAATCTCCGTTTTCTGCCCGGACAGGAAATCATAAACCGTAATCTTGCCTTCCTCTCCCCGAAGCTCTCCGCGGGTGCCCATGATCTGAATTCTGCGCTCCTGTTCATACGTAAACCCGCACATGCTGAACATTGCGGTGGCGCCGCCTTCAAACTCCATGTTGACGACCTGATGATCGACCACATTGTTATCGCTCCGATATACGCAGCGGCCATAGTCCGTATCGCGAAGCCCCTGAATGATGTTCGGCTTGGTCAGCTCCTGGGTGAAATGCCCCGCCCATCCCTTGTACTGATCGCTCAAGTAAAACCGGGGGGCCGAATATGGACAGGTCGCTTCTACCTGGCAATCGAGGCAGCGGTCGGCCGAACCTTCGGGGGCCTGCTCCTCCCGGAAATGCATCAGGGAGCCAAACGAAGTGACCTGCGTGCAAGGCCGATCCATCAGCCACGACAGCACATCCATATCATGACAGGATTTAGCCAGTATCATCGGGCTGGCCTTATCGGAATGATTCCAGTTCCCCCGCACAAAGCTGTGCGCGATATGCCAGTATCCCACATTCTCGTTCAGCTGGACCGAAGCCACCTCACCGATGGTCCCTTCCTGAATCAGGCGTTTGATGGTACTCCAAAAAGGGGTATATCTCAGAACATGGCATATGGTCAGCAGCCTGTTGTTGCGAATGGCCGCCTGCTCCATCTCAAGACACTCCTTCGGTTCCGGGGACATTGGTTTCTCCAGAAGCACATGATACTGTTTCTCCAGCGCTTGCATGGTTGGGCCATAATGCATGCGATCCTGCGTGCAAATGACGGCGATATCGGCAAGCTTCGGCTCCGCCAGCAGCGGCTCCCATGATTCATAACACTGTTCCGGAGGAATTCCGAACCTTTCGGCAAATCGGATGCGCCGCGCCGGATCGGCCTCGGCCACGGCCACGAAGGTCAACTCATGCGGGTAATCCAGGGCATAGGGGGCATAACCCCCGGCACCGCGCGCGCCGGCCCCAATCAATATGGCTTTCAATTGTGTCATAACATGTCGCTCCTTTTAGGTTCTGTACACGTGTTTATTTGGTATATCGATCTGCCGCGGACTGGTAAATAGCCAGATAGCGCTCCGAGCCCATTTTTTGCAGGTTAGCAACATATTGGTCCCAGTTATCAAAGGACTCGTTCCCTGCTATGAATTTATCCCGCATTTCATCCACGTACGTGTGAATGTCGGTTTGGATACCGGTAAGCTCGGACTGCTCATCGGCCGTAAAATTAAACGGCGGCCAGACCTTGTCTTGAGGGATGACGTACGGCTCGGCTTTTTTTGCGTTCTCTACAGAAGTCGGCAGGCCTTCCGCTCCCTTGAAATACTTCTGGGTCACGAAGCCCGGATAATATCCGCCGGGCCATATCAGATACTGCCCTACCGCCTGGTCCAGATTGAGACCTTCCGGATTGTTCTTGATGTCGTCCACGTAATCCACATTGCCTTCTGCATCTTCCTTATACGTTTCGTCTTTCCAGCCCATGAAGAACATGCGGATGCCTTCGTCGCTGTAGAAGTAATCCATCCAGCGGATCAGCGCGGCCGGATTCTTCGCTTTATCGGTAAGGACAAACATCCCGATGTTCCCCAGCGGAGAGCCCGTGGCGCTGAACATCTGATCGCCGTGCGGCCCCTTCAATACCGGCAGCCCCACATAACCCTCCTGGTTGTAGATGGCGACCGGATCCACGTTATCAACAACGCCGAGTAGGCCTTCAACGCCTTTCGCGTCCACTTCCGTGCTCTTCACGGACATGATATCCTGCTCCAGCAGGCCGTCCTTGTACAGCTTGTTCACGAATTGAAGCAGTTCCTTGTATCTTGGATCCGTCGGAATGAACCGGACTTTTCCGCTCGCCGGATCGGTATCCACGTTAATGTTCGAAGTTCCGTGATAATTGAGACCGAACGAGCCGCGCAAATAGTTGACGATGCCGGCAGTCCCCACGCCGCCCCAGGCATATTCGTCCTTCTGGCCGTTGCCGTTCGGATCCTTCTCTTTGAATGCCTTCAACATATCGTAGAATTCATCCAGCGTCTGCGGCTCTTGAAGGCCAAGCTTGGTCAGCCACTCCGACTTCACCCACGGCGTTCCGTACAACACGGACCGGAATTCCGGATCGTATATCGTCGGCAGCCCATAAATGTTGCCGTCCGGCATTGTAATCCCCTTCTCGATAACCGGATACTTTTCCATGAGGGCTTTAAAATTCGGCGCGTGTTGATCAATCAGGTCATTCAGCGGAATAAAAGCACCCTGCTTGCCGTATTTCAGCAGGTCTGTCCTTGGAAATGCGGAAGCATAGAACATTTCCGGATAATCGCCGCCGGCCAGCAGCAAGTTCCGTTTTTCCGCCAAATTGTCTTTGTGCACCGTGTCCCACTGCACCTGAATATTGGTCATTTTCTCATATTCCTGCCACAGCCTGATGTTGTTCCAGTCGGCGTTGGCAAAGAACTTTCCGGCAAACCCGGTCACTGTCATCTTGTCGTCGACAATCGGAAAACCCGTTTCATTTATCGCGGATTTCCCTTCACTCGAAGGGTCCGATTGAGCCGTTCCTCCCGAGCCTTTCGAGCTGCAGCCCACCGCCAGCGATAACGACAACATGCAGGTCAACAGAAGACTTCCCCATTGCTTCAGCTTCATCCGTAATCCTCCCCTTTTCATGTTCCATCCATATTTCCATGCAAGGAATTATCCTTTGATGGCCCCAATCATCACGCCTTTGACAAAATATCGCTGCAGGAACGGATAGAGGGCCAGCACCGGAATATTCGCCACGACCAGCACCGCGTACTTAATGCCCTCCACTTCCCTTTGCTGCTTGATCGCCGATTCGGTCGACATTTTGACCATATCGTTCGTTTGTCCCTGAATCAAAATTTCGCGCAGGATGAGCTGCAGCGGAAATTTATCTTTATCCGATAAATACAGAAGTGCATTGAAAAACGCATTCCAATGACCGACCGCATAGAACAATATGGTCACTGCGATAATCGGCATGGACAGCGGCAGTATAATCCGTGTCAGGATTTTTATGTTCGAGCAACCATCAATCGTCGCGGCCTCCTGCAGCTCGCCGGGTATGGACTGCTGAAAGAAGGTGCGCATAATGATGATGTTCCAGATGGATACGGCATTCGGGATAATCATGACCCAGAGCGTATTCAGCATGCCGAGGTTCTTGATCAGCAAATACGTAGGAATGAGTCCTCCGCTGAAAAACATCGTGAAGACCAGCAGCGCCATGATCGCATTTCGCCCGACAAAATCCTTCCGGGACAGCGGATAGGCGGCAAGGATGGTCATCGTGAGATTAATGAACGTGCCAAGCGACGTATATACCAGCGTGTTGGAAAAGCCGCTGATGATATCCTTGTTCTGAAAAATTTTCACGTAGGAATTCAGGTTAACGCCCTTGGGCCACAGCAGCATCTCGCCCCTAAGAACCGCCTGCGGGTCGCTAAACGATGCGCTGAGCACAAAAACCAGCGGATACATGACAATGATGGTGACCAGGATCAGAATCGTATAGTTGATAACATTAAAAATGCGGTCCCCTCTGGTTTCAATTTGCATGGTTCTTTCCCTCCCCTCTTTACCAAAGGCTGGTCTCGCTCACGCGCTTCGAAATAAAGTTCACGACTACCAGCAGGACAAAATTGATGATGGAATTGAACAATCCGATGGCAGCGGAGAAACTGTACTCGGCATTCTGGATTCCCATTCGGTAGACGTAGGTGGCTATAATGTCGGAGCTCTCCATATTCAGGTTGTTTTGCATCAGAAGCACCTTTTCGAACCCGATACCCATAATGCTGCCCATATTGAGGATCAAGAGGATGATGATCGTTGGCATGATGCCAGGGATGTTAATATGCCATATGCGCTGAAGCCTGGTTGCACCATCGACGCGAGCCGCTTCGTGCAGCTGGTTGTCAATGCCGGCAAGGGCAGCCAAATAAATAATGGAGCTCCAGCCCATGGTCTGCCATACATCCGACAGAACGTAAAGAGATTTAAACCAAGAGGGTTCAGTCATGAAATTGATCGGCTGACCGCCGAACATTTCAATAAAATGATTGATGATGCCGTAACGGGGCGACAGAAAAATCATCATCATCCCGACAACAACCACGGTAGAGAGAAAGTGAGGCGCATATGTGATGGTCTGCACGAATTTCTTGAACCGTTCAGCCCGAACCTCGTTCATGAGCAAAGCCAGAATAATCGGGATCGGAAAACCGACGGCAAGACTGTATAAACCGATGCCCAGCGTGTTCTTGATCAGGCGCCAGAAATAATAACTGTTGAAAAAGCGATCGAAGTGCTCAAAGCCGACCCACGGACTGCCCCATATCCCCTGCGTTGCTATAAAATCCTTAAAGGCGATCTGGATGCCGTACATCGGAACATACTGGAACAGGATGTAATAGGCGATGACTGGTGAAATCAGGGCATAAAGCTGCCAATTGCGTAAGACGCGATTCCACAGTAAGCGCTTACGTTTCGTTTCGGGAACCACGGTTGCTGCGGAGTGCAGGGGCGTATTAGCCAATGAGCATCACCTCGTATGTATGGGATTGGATTAACCTCGTTTCACCAGCAAAGCGATTCTGACTTGCCATTAAAACATGGGTATCCGCTCAACCAGCGGATCAGTTCCTTTACATGCATCGAGCTTGAAAAGTACTCGTTTATGATTTCCCTCCTTTGCTATGCAATCCGTCATATGACTAAGCTACCACCGCCTCAAGCTATCCGATTGTCGAATAAGGTTATTCCAGCTCACTATATGTTAGGTATAGTAACGCCAAATCAATTTATAAATAAGACCCGAGCAGGCGGGTGTTATTTTATTTTCTCGGAGTGTTTTTGGATATGTTTTTGGATAATTACGGACTAAATTTGGATCCATACTGGTACATAAAAGGCACCATGCGAAGGGCCTGTTTCATGAATGGGAGGAATTCTCTCTATTATCAAAACCTTTATAATACAAGGTATGAAAACGAAATCGATGACTAGAGTGAAGTTATGCGAAGAATCGTTTAGCAGTTACCAAGCCCAGAAACATCATTCCAAACATTTGGTTGATTTTCACTCATGATAATATAGCAATATGGCATTGTCAAATACTTTTTTGGACTATTTTGGCCCAAAAACCTCAATGTTTGGATGAAAAACCACAAAAAACAGCTATCGGATTTCAACCCGACAGCTGTTCAATAACCTTTATTTCATATTTTATGTTAACTAATCACACACAATGTGTTAGTTAAATGTATGTTCTGGTGAAACTTGAAGACTCCCGAACAATCAATGAGCATGGCAGCAATATTTTGGTTGCCACCTTGAAATGCCCGTCCAAATAATCCACGATTGATTTGGCAGCTACCCTGCCGATTTCGTACTTCGGCACGGAGACAGAGCTTAACGGGGGCGTTGTATACTGGGCCACATCAATGTTATCCATCCCCACGATCGCGATATCTTCCGGGATTCTGCCTTGATTCTCGACAACGGCACGCATCGCCGGAATGGCCAGCATGTCGCTGGCACAAAAAACAGCCGTTGGCCATTGCTCTTTGGGAAGGCCTCCGAGCAGCTCGGACAGCTTGCTGAAGCTTCGATCCACATTCCATCCGGTATTCATCAGCCACTCCTCGCGCACCTCCAGATTGGCTTCCAGCATAGCGAATTTATATCCAACATACCGTTCTTCGCTCTCCATCTGCTTGGAATACGCAGGCCCCCCGATATAGGCGATTCGCGTGTGTCCCTGGTCAATCAGGTGGCTTACGGCTGCCCTCGCGGATGAAATCCGGTCACAGTCTACAACCGGTACGGTCAGCCGCTCATCATTCAAACTCACTCCCATGATGGCAACGCCGGCCTGCTGTATCAGTTCAAACAGCTCCTTGTCATACCAACTGACGGCTACAATCCCCTGAGCTCCTGTCTCCCTCAGCATGAGGCGTATTTTGTCCGCATCGGCGACTTCCTCGCATGTACGAACGATCGCCGGGGGCTGTCCGAGCTCCTCCATTTTTTTATGGAAACCGGCAAGAACCGTTGAGAAATACGGGTGGTCGTCCATCAGGTTTTGGGGAACGACGCAGACAACCCGCTTATCGGCTATGCCGTTATCATGTACCCTTTGGGATGACTCTGGCAGTTTATAACCAAGATCAAGCGCCGCCTGCCGGATTTTCTGCTTGGTATCCTCGCTGACCGGACGGCTTGCATCATTGCTGATGGCACGCGAAACCGTAGATATGGATACCCCGACCCGTTCGGCAATATCTTTGAGCTTAGCCAATCGCATCTCCTCCTTCGCAAAATTTGGAACCAAATTTTCCGCCATCCATTGATCATAGCATAAACTTTCTGGTTTTGGGGCGTCAAATTGATGACTCTGATCGCTGAGAAGAAAGGAGATGTCTCATGGATTCTTTCGTTTACGAAAGTATGAAATGGTGCATTTTAAGCTATCCAACAGCACTGCGTCATCAGTGGTTATTCATTAAGCTTCCAATGGCGCGCGCCCCATGCTCTCCCGCTTTCCTAAACGGAAAAGTACAAACGACACTACCATGGCTATGGCAACGCCCCCGGCACCGATCCAGGTGATGGATGACAAGGACCATTGCTCAACGGCAAATCCTCCGATGCCTGCGCCAGCAGCCATGGCGAGCTGCATCACGGATTGGTTCAGGCCTAGCATGACCCCCGATGAATTCGGCTCCAGCTGGACGAGATTATACTGCTGTGTCGGACCGGAAGACCAGGCGGATAACGACCATATAACAAGAATTGCAAATACGGGGATGGCCGATACGGCTGCTTGAGTAAAAGTCAGAACGATTAACGCGAGAATATGCAGAATCATGCCCCCTGTTAATGTAAGCGGCACTCCCCATCGATCCGTACTGAATCCGCCGAACTTGGAGCCAATAAGGCTGGCAATGCCAAAGGCAAACAGCGCCGCACTAATCAGACCTTCGTTCAGACCGCTAACATGAAGAAGGTAAGGAGACAGGTACGTATAGGCAATAGAATACCCGCCCAGCCAGAAGAAGGTGATCGCCAAACCGAGTGCCACTTTAGGCTTTTTGAGCAGCGCGAATTGCTGGAGCAGCGGTACGGGAGCATCTCCTTTGGTGTGGGGAATCGCCTTATACAGCACGATCATGGAAACAACCCCCAGAATGGCAATGAAACCGAACACTGATTTCCATCCAAAATCAGCAGCTACGACACGGCCGAGAGGGACGCCGATAATCAGGGAAGCCGTGAAGCCCATGACAACCGTAGCGATCGAACTCGCCTGTTTGCCCGGCGGCGCGATTTTGGCGGCAATCCCGAGTGCAGTTACAACGACCATTCCTGCGCCCATCGCCATAATAACGCGCGCAATTACAAACGGAATATACCCCGGAAGGGCAAACGACAATAGATTCGCGATCACAAAAATACCCAATGAATAAACCAACAGCTTCCGTCTCTCCATTCTAGCGGTCAGTGCCATAAGAACGGGGGTCAAGATCGCATAGACCAATGAGAAAATCGTGATCAGCTGACCGGCTGCGGTTATCGTAATTCCTAACGAATCCGCAATTTTATCCAAAACTCCCGATATAATATACTCCGATGTTCCTACTAAAAAACTAACGATCGCCAAAAAATAAATTTTCCAAGCACCCGTCATGATTGTATTTCCACTCCTTTAATAATATTTATATATCACGATTTGTCGATATGTTAAACCAATAAAAAGACATATCGCAATATCTAGATGTGTAGTGCGAGACAAGACTGAATATTCCTTTTTTCTGAAGGAATCATTCAGTACCTGCTCTAAATCTCCTGCTTTAAATACTCTCCAATTTCCCGGATAGCCTCTTCATCCCGCGTATAATACGTAAATTTCCCAAGCCGCTCCGTCTTGATCAAACCCGCCCGATGCAGAATCGATAAATATTGCGATGCGGTGGACTGCGTCATATTCAATTTCTCGGTCACCTGGGTTACGCATACCCCGACTTTCCTCATATCAATCCCTTCGTGGGGTGTAAAATGTTGTTCCGGTTCCTTGAGCCACTGCAATATTTCAAGCCTTGATTCATTGGACAGCGCTTTAAAAACTTCGATTGGTTTCATACGTATCATTATATCGGGATTTATCGATATGTCAACCCATTTCCCTTACTGATCCTCCGTACGAATGCCATAGCGTTTCACGGCACTCGCGTAGAACCATTCGTTTGCCGTATCCAGCGCCGTCTCTTCGTCGATCCAGCCAGATAGGACCCGCTCCCACAGAAACTCGGCAGCCAGCTTCTTCACAAGCAAAATCTTGCCGTAACTCCATTCCATGCATCGGGCATCCGAGACGATAATCGAGCTCTTGCTTGCCGGGAGTGCCTCCAGACGGTACTGCATGCTGTCCCGGTAGGTGCTCGCCCGGAAGTTGAACCACCACATGCCGCCGACATGAACGTTCGGGAAATTCCAGGCCGCCTGCACGGCATCGAGGTTGTTCAGCTCCGATGCAAGCACAAGCTCAAATTCACATCGGTACGACTCAAACAAAGCCGTCAGCTTAAGAATCCGCTCTGTATCATTAGCAGGGAACGCTGTGCCGCACCATGATCTCTCTACTCCGAGAAACAGTTGAACGAGCAGGCCATTCCGATCCGCAGCACCACATATGACGTGCAGCAGCTCCATCAGAATGTCGTCTCGCCCGCTTGCCGGCCCAATCTCCTTACGGATGTGCGAACTCGACTCATACCGCGGCAGCGTTGTCATGATGCCCGGGAGGCCGGCTTCGCGAAATCCGTCAAGCAGCAGATCAATCTCGCCTCTCACATCAAGTAAAGTCCTGGCAGGATCATTAGATTGCACGATGCGGTCAACCCATGAACTCAGCACTCCGTCAATCCGGGGGATCAATACAGCATCATCCCGCATGCCTTGAAACGTTGCATGCTCCGGATGATTCACGACAAACCGGCGGATATTCATCCGGTCTGCCGTTTGCTGTGCCCAGCCCTCTTCGGCGGATGCGTGCCGTACGCGAGCCATAGCTTCCCGCACCGAATGTTCATCCTTGATGGTGACTCCGTATAATTCACGCATAATCGAGGTGAATACCCAGTTCATCAGCGTGCTTCTCGTTGATTGATAGGCTTTTAGAAAAGCGGCAATTCGCTCCGCCTCCGGTAATTTATCCGCTTCATCCGGGTATCCCCCAGCTTGGAGCTCTCGGTAAAACCAGAAGTAATGGGCGATTTCCCAAAAGTCCCTTGCACCGAGCCGGTCACCGATAAGGTGAGTATGGGTATCGAAGACCGGCAGCCCCATGATTCGCTCGAAGAATACGGCTTGTTTGCCGCTCATATCATGCAAGCTCATATGAACATCTCCTTCTCTTCATGAATCGGTTATTTCCGGTTTTCCGAGACGACAATGCCCTTCCCTTCGTTGTAACGGTCCGTGGCTTCCTTAATGATCTCAAGGCCGCCCTTCTTCTTGTATTCCTCAATCACTTTCGGCCAATCCGAGATCGGCTCTCTGCCATAAATCATCTTGATCATATGGTCAAGAACGAGCTTTGGCCCCACGTCATCGCCTTGCGGCGCGGTATCCGGATATTTGGAGTAAGCGTCCAATGCCGGGGAGAAGCGGATCGACCCTAGACCTTCCTTGAAGACCACCGTATCCATGAACTTGATCATATCCTGTCCGTCCTCGGTAAGCTCTTCCTTTGCCTTGTTGTATACCATATCGTGGACGAACCAGAACATGCTGCGGAAACCGTCTTCATCCATCGCTTCCGGCGTGGATGGAGGCGTAAACTTGATCGCGCCGTTTTCCCGGGTGAACGTTTCGCCTTCAATGCCGAACGAGAAATATGTCTCTGCCTCCGGCGTCAGCATCCAGTCAAAAAACTTGATAATGCCGATGGCCTTCTCTTCTGAGACCTTGCTGTTAATATAGTAGGATGTATTGATGCTTGAATACAGCAGATGGCCTCCTGTGTTCTCCGGACCGCGCGGCGAAGCAATGATATCGACCTTGGCGTCTGGCACGGCATTTTTCAGCTTACCGCGGAATCCCGAGAGAAGCTGGGCATTGGCTGACCACATGCCGGATTTACCGCTCTCAATATTTTTTCCATAGTCACTCGAGGTCAGGGTCGCAAAATCCTTAGGAATCAGACCTTCATCGTACATGGTCTTATAGGTCTCGAGCGCCTTCGTCATATTTTCCACATCGAAGAACTTGGGAACGACCTCCCCGTTCTGGAGTTCGTACTGTGATGGCAGCACGTCGAACGCTCCCAGAATCGTGTCCGCATATTTAAAGTTCTCCCGCATTTGATACGGGAACTCCACGCCTTCCTTTTTCATCGCACGCATCACGTCCAGAAAGTCATCCACTGTCTTTGGAGCAGGGAGCCCTGTCTTCTCCAGCAGATCGGTCCGGATATACAGCCCTCTCCGGGAGGGGTTGGACAGCCATGCCGGTATTCCGTAAATTTTGCCGTCATAGCTTGTCTCCTGCCAGGCTTCCTTCGGCACACTCTTCATCAAGTTCGGAGCATGCTCCTTCAGCAAATCGTCAAGCGGCATAAATACGCCTGCTTCTACGGAACCGGACATTCCCTTGCTTGTAGCCCCTCCCACGTTCTGAACGACGTCAGGAATATCATTGGAGGCAAACATTAAAGTCATTTTGCTATCGAAGTCCTTCAGCGGAAGCATCGTCAGTTCAATATCCGTATTGGTCAGCTTCTCAAGCTCCTTCACCCATCTCTCTTCATTTACATCCTTCGAACGCTCGGCATGTTTGTTTCCGCTGGTTGCCATGGACATCGTGAAAGACAGCTTGCCATCAGCGGCAGCGCTTGATGAACCGGAGGTTCCTCCATCCGCTTCCTTGGCACCATTACAGCCGACCGCCATTACGGCGATTAGCGCACTCATCAAAACCAAACTCCATTTTCTTCTCATCCATATCGCTTCCTTCCATAATTCTCACCTGAAAATCTAAAGCGCTTTCATGATAACATCCAATTCCCTTGCATTAACATGTACTTTCTTCTGATCGCATGTGTTTTCCTATGCTGGCCGTTCAAGGAGACATGGTGCTTAATAACCATTTGAATTATATTTAATTTACTAATTTAATAAAATAAGTTTACTTTGTTCAGCTTTCGTTATATACTCTCCTTGCAAGTGAGAATAGAGGGGGAATAAGACTATGAAGACCATTTTAATTACAGGCACATCCTCAGGAATCGGAAGAGGAACCGCACAGTATTTTTGGGAGCGAGGATGGAACGTCATCGCAACCATGCGTTCGCCTGAGAAGGAAATGGATTTCATTCAGCGAGAGCGTATGCTGGTCACAAAACTGGATGTTGTACGTAAGGAAACCATCGAAACATCCATCGCTGAAGGGATTCGGCAATTCGGTAAAATCGATGTGCTGCTGAACAATGCAGGCTACGCAGCCATTGGCGCATTTGAAGCCGCGACGGATGAACAGGTAAGAAAACAGTTTGATGTCAACGTATTTGGTGTCCTCCAGACAACCCAGGCTATACTCCCCCATTTCAGAATGAACGGCGAGGGAACGATCATCAATGTTTCATCCGTTGGCGGCAGAGTTGCCTTTCCTCTTCTGTCTTTGTATCATGCGAGCAAGTGGGCCGTCGAAGGGTTCTCGGAGTCCTTGTTCTATGAGCTGGCTGCACAGAATATTAAGGTGAAAGTTGTAGAGCCCGGAAACGTTGCAACAGACTTTACCGGACGTTCATTGGACCTGCTGTCAGACCCTTCGCTGAATGCTTATGCAGCCTATTCAGAAACGGTGCTGCAAAAACAAATGGCCAGCTTTGAAACCAACGTCTCCACACCGGAGTTAATTGCGGAAACCATTTACGAAGCGGCTACTGATACATCCTCCCGTTTCCGCTATTTATCCGGAGCAGATGCTCATTTCTTGATGGATTTGCGAAGCAAAGCCTCGGAGGAGGAGTTTATGGCGGGGATCACGCAGCAGTTCAGCTGAAAATTAGAAACCACCAGCTCCCTTTTATTCGGAGCTGGTGGTTTCAGGTAATCCGTCATAGTTCGGAAGACAGAGGCTGTGCTATCCCCCTACCTCGCACGGCTGGCAGTAAGGACAGCAAACCGAGAACAGCCAAGAACGCCCCTACCCACAGAGGCGATGCCAAGCCAAATCCCGCATCCATCGCCATCCCTCCAACGGAGGAACCAACGACAACGCCAAGGCTGATCACGGACCCATGCACCGTCGTAACAAGCGACCCCGTATCGGCAACCCGGGTGACCCGGGTCGCCATGGCCGGGTTCATGGGCACACCGGCTAAACCTACGATCACAACCGCAATCATAGCGATCACCTGGCTGTGCACAAACAGTCCGAATACCACTAAAGCCGCCGCTAGAGCGACCAACCCAATCGTAAGGATCTGCATCATATAATGGTCCGCCAGTCTGCCGGTGACCATGTTGCCAAGCACCGTTGCCACACCGTATACGCCAAGCAGGATCGGAACCGCCTGAGCGCCAAAGCCGGTAAGATCGGTTAAGATCGGCGAGAAATAACTGAATGCGGCAAAGGTAGCTCCGATAATCAGCATGCTTGTGGCATATGCAGCCCATAGATGGCGATTCTTGAAGGCGACAAACTCTCCACGAATGCCGGCCGATTCCGTTCTGGGCAAGGATGGGATCGTAAACAGCCCCACCAAGCCCGATGCCAATACCAGAACCACAACAGCCCAGAAGCTGGCACGCCAGCCTAATAGCTGCTCGATCCACATCGCCAGCGGAAGTCCGATCGCCGTTGCAACCATTAAACCGCCGAGGACGATCGACGCCGCCCTTCCACGCGATTCCGGACCGACGAGGGAAAAGCTAATCGCAAGCGAGACGCCAAACGCCGCTGCAGAGGAGATACCCGTGATCACTCTGGCAGCCATCATCACTTCATATGTGGTCGCGACAGCGCCGAGCGTCTGACCGACAAGAAAAATGGCAGCCAATATCATAAAGGCCTGTTTGCGCGGCACCTTCAACAGCCCTACCGTCAGCAGCGGTCCTCCTATAATCATGCCGGCGGCATAAGCGGTAATGAGATATCCGATGGCTGCAACTGAAACGCCGAATTCTGCCGAAAGCGAAGGCATAATGCCTGCTACCATAAACTCGGAGGTTGTCATCGAGAAAATCATAAGTCCTAATATATAAATCGATAAAGGCAAAGGAAACCACTCCTGTCTTTTATTATTCCAAAACTTCTGTAATTATCGGTACAAAAATAGGATCAATGAATCCGTAAGCGCTCAAATAAGATGCTAACTTCGCGTACAACCAACTATTTTACCGGATAGTACAAAACTATACAAAAAAATAAAACACCTCGCCCACTCTACATTTCGGCATGAATGAACATGCCATTTCGCTGCAAGGACGTATCCCTCCATGATCTTCGCACCATCATCGGCTCCTCTCTCCTATAGTTTCCAGCTCATTATATATATTTTGTAACGATCGGTCAATAAGTGTGCTTTTAAAATCCATCGGTTACGGGCGGCCGCATACCCCACCTCTACATTAGAAGTAGACGTGAGGTATCCACCCTCCGCACCAGCTTTACGTTACCGTTATGACTTGGCCGTTGGTGAACGCAACCGTCTCATAACATGAATTATCGTGCATCCACCGGCGCTTGCACCTGCACATCCTGGCCGGCATCAAGCAATACCGCGTTAATCCCGTTAAGAAAAGCCAACGCGCTTGCCTTAATGATATCCGTATCCATCGCGCGCCCGGAATAGGTTTTGCCTTGATATTCGATTCGGATATTCACCCGGCCGATGGCTTCTTTTCCCCTGGACAGACTATTGATTTTGTAATCCTTTAACTGTACGTCCAAACCGACCAACGCTTTCATGGCGCTGTACAGCGCATCGATCGGGCCATCCCCCACCATGCTGTCCCTGAACGTCTCGCTGCCTTTTCTCAGCTTCACGGTTGCCGTCGGATACAGATCATTGGTCACGACCTGGAACGAATCCAGCTCATACAGATGACTGCTGACTTCTTCATGGGTACGGTGCTGGGTCACCAGATAAAAAACGTCATGGTCATATACTTCCTTCTTGGCATCGGCCAGCTGCAGGAATTTCGCGAACAACGCTTCAAAATCTTCGCCTTCGCCTGTCTCGAAGCCAAGCTTCTCCACCGCATTCTTGAACGCATGCCTTCCGGACCGTGCCGTCAGGATCAGCTCCATGCTGTCGGCGCCGACTTCCTCCGGCGACATAATCTCATAAACCTGTTTATCCTTCAGCAGGCCGTCCTGGTGAATGCCGGATGAGTGCGCGAATGCATTCTCACCCGTAATCGCCTTGTTCACCTGCACATCCAGGCCCGTCAAATGCGTCAGCAGCCGGGAGGTTCTAATCAGCTCCTTGAGCCGGATATTGGTGGAGGCCTTAAAGTGATTCTCCCGGACCTTCAGTCCCATGACCACTTCTTCCAGCGATGTATTGCCTGCGCGCTCCCCTAAACCATTGATCGTGCATTCTACTTTCTGGGCACCATTTCTCACTGCGCTGAGCGTGTTCGCCGTAGCAAGCCCGAGATCGTTATGACAGTGAACGCTGAGAATAACCTGGTCGTTCAGATTCTTCAGGCGTTCATTGATTTTGCGAATCAATTCGCCGAACTCATCCGGAACCGCATAACCGACCGTATCCGGTACGTTAATCATCGTTGCTCCGGCCTTCACGACGGCTTCGATCGTTGACCACAGATATTCAAAATCGGACCTGGATGCATCCTCCGTCGAATACTGGACATGAGGCAGCAGTGTTTTGGCGTACTTCACCGCATCAACGCCCATCTGGAGCACCGCATCCTTGGAGCGGTTGAATTTCTTCTCCACATGAATGTTCGAGGTGCCAAGCACGATATGAATCAGCGGATTTTGCGCGAGCTTAATGCTCTCATATACGGCATCGATATCGCTCTTCACTGCGCGTGCAAGCGCAGTAATGGAGACGCTATCGCCTACGGTTCGGGCGATTTCCTGAACCGCTTGAAAATCCCCTGCCGAAGACGCGGGAAAACCAGCCTCGATAATATCGACGTTCAGCCGCTTTAGCTGCTGCGCAAACTCGATTTTTTGCTGTACGTTCAGTTTGGCGCCCGGAACCTGCTCTCCGTCGCGCAAGGTTGTGTCCAATACGATAATATTGCGTTCCATTTGATATTCCTCCTCGATCATCGATCATCCATTTTCATTCATTTATATCAAGCGGGGTTGGTTAAACCCGGAATTTAACCAACAAAAAAACCCCGCCTCTACGTATAGAGGCGGGGTTGAACCCGCGGTACCACTCTAATTCATTTTATGCAAAATGATCTTCTTCGATGGCCATCACCATCTATCCCTGTAACGGTGGAACTCCGGCTAACCCTACATGATCAGGCAGCTGTTCATAGACGAGTTCAAAGGGAACGACATTACCGTTTCACACCTGCCAACGGCTCTCTGAA
Organism: Paenibacillus sp. p3-SID867; assembly: GCF_025142895.1. Lineage (NCBI taxonomy): Bacteria > Bacillati > Bacillota > Bacilli > Caryophanales > Paenibacillaceae > Paenibacillus > Paenibacillus sp. p3-SID867. The sequence continues at coordinate 119,727 of NZ_JAMBDM010000017.1, read as the reverse complement.
AAGTCATTTCGCTTTTACTATTTCTAATCAAAACATTTCGATATGAATTTTGATAATTATCTTAAGGAAAGAGAAGCGTTTTGTCAACCCTTTATCTTCCAGAAGCAAAAGAATGCTTTTTTACAGCAATCCGGACTTCTTCACATTCGCCAGGAAATCATGGAATTCCGGAATATTCAGCTGCTGCGCCGCATCGGACAACGCCGTAGCCGGATCGGGATGAACCTCTACCATCACGCCGTCCGCACCTGCAGCGAGAGCCGCTCTTGCACAAGGGGCAAGGATGTCCTTGCGGCCTGTGGAATGGGTCACGTCCACCAGCACCGGAAGATGCGTTTCCTGTTTCAGAATCGGCACCGCCGAAATGTCCAGGGTGTTTCTCGTCGCCTTTTCGTACGTCCGAATGCCGCGTTCAATCAGCATCACTTGCGTATTACCGCGGGACACGATGTATTCCGCAGCGTGCACGAACTCATCGATCGTAGCCGCAAGTCCGCGTTTCAACAGCACCGGCGTCTGAACATCCCCCGCCGCTTTTAACAGCTCAAAGTTCTGCATGTTCCGCGCACCGATCTGAATGACGTCAATGTATTCGCACGCAAGCTCGATATGCGCAGGATCCACGATTTCGCTGATCGTCTTCAGCCCGAACTCGGACGCCACTTCCTTCAGAATTTTCAGGCCCTCAATGCCCAAGCCCTGAAAATCGTAAGGCGATGTTCTCGGTTTGAACGCCCCGCCGCGCATGACGGTTATGCCCGCTTCCTTAAGAGCTGCCGCAACCTGGCGTACTTGCTCATAACTCTCAACGGAGCATGGCCCTGCGATCATTACCGGCGTGCCGCCGCCAATCACCGTATAGCCCAGCTGAATCAGTGTATCTTCCTGCTTCTTCTTCCGGCTCACCAGCAAATGCTTCTTGTGATCGACTTGCTGCAGCTTCAAGGATGCCTGGAAAATCTGTTTAAATAAATGACGCACCGTTTCATTATCGAAAGGACCTTGGTTATGCTCCACCAGAGTATCCAGCATTTTTTTCTCGCGTACCGGATCAAAATCAGGAACTCCCTGCTTTTGCTTCTCCTGACCGATCTCCTGGGCAATTCGTGCCCGCTCCGACAACAGCTCCAGCAGTTGAAGATTAACGGAATCGAGCTCCGATCTTAATTGTTCCAAACGTCCTTGACTCATCTGAAATCTCTCCCTCACCTTTTTTTTCTGGTTTATAAAAACAAAAAGACCCCCCGCCCGAAAAGGGACGAGGAGTCGTGGTACCACCCTTATTAGATATGCCAAAAAAAAGCAAACACATCTCACTTGAACCTCTTAACGCAAGGGTTACGGGTAAGCCTACCCCTCTGCACGCAACATGCAGATTATCAGCATACCAGCTCCGGAATGAACTTCAGCGGAGAACCTTCGCCCGGGCGCTCTCAGTCGGTGGCTGCCCTTTCCTGTCAGGAACGTTCTTTCGCTTACTCTTTCCATCATCGCTTGTTATAACATATCGTGTTGGTTAATTAAGAAGCATTGTATTACACCCCGAATTAAAATTGCAAGAGTTTTATTTAAAGCTTGGGTGCTTTGATGCAGTGAAGTTTAATAGAGCGTGCTTCATGTCAGTGACGAACATTCACCTTCTGCCCTTGTTGCACGGGATTTCCCCAATACGTAAACAGGCGCCAGATATATTCGAATGGTCCCATCGGAAGCCGCTTCAACCAGACCCTGCTGAAGGCTGCTTGCAGAGCAAAAATGACGACAACCATCACCATCTGCCAGATCGGTTCGATCTTTCCATACCACCCCAATCCGTAGCTGTAAAAGATCAATCCGCAAAGGATCGATTGAAGCAAATAGTTGGTGAAGGCCATTTTTCCGGGATAAGAAAATAAATCCAGCACCTTTTGCCACGTTTTATTCTGGTATAAAAGTGCAAGCGCACCGATATAGCCCAGGGTCAAGAGTGGTGCCCCAACGAATAAAACGACCGCCTCGCCCCAGGATGGAAGTCCATCCGCCAGCGACATCACGAGTTGAAGGACAAGACCCAAACTACCTCCAATGACCACCAATCGGACGATCCCTTTCCGGTTCTTCTGGACCTCATGCAAAATACGACGCTTGCAGAAGTAGGCACCCATCAGGAACATCCCTAATACTTGGGGGTAGAAGACCACCATATTCAAAATGGAGCCGATGTAATCATTCAGCCGCTGAGCGATGATCTGGGCCGTCGTCCCCTCTCCGTATATGGCTGCATCCCGCTCCTGGAAATATATTCCTATCTGATGCGCATCCGCTTGGCTAAACGGCTCAAAGACCTGGCCAGCCGAAGGGCTCAGCAGACTTGCTCCCGTCAGCAGGACGGGAACGAGCAGCAGCAGGGATAGCGACCAGACCAGCAGCGTTCTCGGCTTGCAGCGTTGAAACAGCATCAGCAGAAAACCCATGAGTGCATAGTGGGTCAGAACGTCTCCGTACCAAATCAGAATTCCATGGATCAGACCGACTAGAAGCAAAGCCGTCAACCTTCGAGTATAGATGCGGTTAAAGCTTCGTCCTTTTGCCTGACTGCTCTCCTGTAACATCACCATGCCAAAACCAAACAGGAAAGAGAAAATCAATATGAATTTGCCGTCAACTACAATTCCGCGCAGCAGCATCAGGACTTCATTGTACCAGCCTGACCATAATTCAACCCCGAACGAAATGGTTTGCAGCGATGTCGTAAAAAACGTAATGTTCACCAAAAAAATGCCTAATAGTGCAAATCCCCTCAAGCTGTCAATGAGCCTTATTCTTGGCTGTGAATTCGTTGCCATCATCGTACCTCCTTATCATTGTGCCTTCAGGTTAAGGTACAATCATAAAGAAAGGATAAAGATACTCAAATTGACCTGTAAGTATACAGCAGCTTAAGCATCACTGCGCATGCGGATCATTCTTCCGATCGCTGTTGCCCCCAGATTCCTATCTATGCATTTAAGAATGGTTGAAATCCGGGGGCAAAGGCGACCGCTTCCGCTTCTCCAGAACGATTCCGCCTGCTCCGTTGAAGTATGGATACTGCTACTAACTTTAAGTCGTTAGATTTTCTTTATTCATTCTTTAGAAATGACGTGTACACTAACTAGATAGACCTTTTTAAATAGCTAGTTCTCGGAGGATGTAATAGATATGGCAAACGAAACGATCCTATTAGTGGATGATGAAGAAGAAATCATCTCTTTTATACAAGACGCGCTGGAGCTTGAAGGCTATCACGTACTGACTGCCGGAAGTGGACAGGAGGCGTTAATCCAGAGCAAACAGCAGCCGTCCCTGATCATACTCGATGTAATGATGCCTGATATGAACGGCATTGCGGTATGCGAGCAGCTTAGGGAAAGGACGCAGTGTCCCATTGTGTTCTTGAGTGCATGCCAAAGTGAAGTGGACCGAATTCGAGGGCTGGCTGCCGGCGGGGACGATTATTTGCTCAAGCCCTTTAGCCTTGCTGAATTAAAAGCCCGTATCCATGCCCATCTGCGGCGAGAACAGAGAATCCGCACCCACAAAGAACAGGGTTTCCTGCGCTTCCCAGCCCTGACGATCGATTGCAAGGGACATGCCGTTACCTGCAACGGGCACAACCTCGCTCTTACGAATAAGGAGTATCAGATCTTAGAACTGCTGGCGATGCATCAGGGGCAGGTCTTTTCCAGAGAGCAGATTTACGAGAAGTTATGGGGATTTGACGCTGAAGGGGACGACTCTACCATCACCGAGCATATTAAGAAAATACGGGCCAAGCTGGCCGCCCACGCACAGGACCGCAGCTATATTCAAACCGTATGGGGCATTGGCTACAAGTGGGATCCCAAATGATGAAACAGCGTTCCATCAAAAACACGTTCGCCCGCCATTTCGCGTCGATCCTGGCCTGCAGCTTGCTGGCTACGCTTGTAACCTGGGGACTGCTCGCGATGCTGCTTGGATACTTGTTCAACCATGACATCGCGTTCCCGGCCAATCATTATGAAGCTCAGATCCCTGTAATTTCGGAGTACGCCGAAGCCCGGGGCGATTCTGTCATGAGCAAGCAGGGACAAGCCGAACTGGAAAAGGTGATTCCCTCGCAGGGCATGTCCTACCTGGTAGTGTCCCTTACTGGCGAACCCCTATATGGTGATCTTCCTCTCAACGAATCACTTAGCCGGCAGAAAATACTGGCACGCTTGAACCAGACGCATAGAAGCATGAATCAAGTCGTGAAATACACTCCGGTTGTCTCCAGTGACGGAAATCTTGCAGGGGCTCTTCTGCTTGGATATAACCTGAAGGTGACGGCATCCAATCCGGAGCTGAATCCCTTGGTAACCATCGGGTCCCTCATCTTTGTTCTGACGCCTTTTCTGTACATCATCTTGTTCACGCTAATATTCGGAAGGCGATTCAGCCGACAGATCAGCACTCCGCTGCAGCGGCTTCTGCAAGGAGCCGAGCAGATTAAAGAGCGAAATTTACACTTTTCGATGACAGGGACATCGTCAATAACGGAAGTTAACCGGCTTACACATGCTTTTGAGGACATGCGTCAAGAGCTGGAGCAATCCATCGAGCGGGAATGGAGACTGGAGCAGGATAGAAGCACCATGTTTGCGGCTCTCGCTCACGATCTTCGAACACCGCTTACGATTATTCAAGGACATGTTGAGGGCTTGGAGCAGATGAACGGGGAATCGTACGAAGCCAAACGATCGCAATATCTGCAAGTCATCAAACGCAACACGACACGTGCTTCGAAGCTCCTTCAGGATATGAACACCATCGCGGAAATTGAGAAGGTCTCTTTTCGGCTTCAGCCGCTTCCCGTGGATCTTGAAGAACTGGCAGATGATAAAACCATGGAATATGCCGCTTTATGCGGCAATCACAACATAACCTTCCATACAGAGATCAACGATAATCGATTGAACAAAAAGCCCGTCCTCTTGGATCCCTATCGCATCATGCAGGTACTGGATAATCTCGTTTCGAACAGCATTCGATATACTCCTGAAGCCGGACAGATTCTATGGCGGATCGAAATCACCGAGGAGCAGGTGATGATGGCTGTTACGGATAATGGAGCAGGCTTTGGGCAGCAGCAGGATCTGCAGCAGGTATTTAAGCAGTTTTATCAAGGGGATCATCAATCCTCCAGACAAAAAGGCCATTCCGGTTTGGGGCTGTATATCGCCAAACTTCTCATTCAGCATCATGGAGGGCATATTTCTGCCGAGAACACCCCGCCTCGCGGGGCGACGGTGCGCTTTACCATACCGATATCGAGCCAAGAACCCTAAACTTTTCCAAGCATAACGAAGAGGCATCCTCCATGATCCAATGGATCGAAGGATGCCTCAACTCATTGTATGAAAGGCACTCTCTTTTCTTAGTCGTATTCAAGCAATCCTTATACCTTCAGTCGATAAATCGCCTTATTGTCGAGTCCGCGGATCATCGGTGTCCACGGCTCCGTTTCAAGTGTCGTATCCAGGGCATCCTCTACCATCTGCAGCTTGGCATCCAGCAGATCGATATGATGCAGCGCGACGGCTTCAGCCGTCTGCGGCTGAACCGGGCTCCCCCACTCTCCCAGGTTATGGTGGGAAAGTACGAGATGCTGTAGTCCCAATACCACTTCGGAATCCAGCGCGATGTCGTTCTGTATGGCCGCTTCCACGATCCAATTGGATGCCAGGGCGATATGTCCGATCAATTTTCCCTGATTGCTGTAGTCCGTAACAATGCCCATCTGAGCGATCATCTCTTCCGGCTTTGCGATATCATGAAGGATAATGCCCGCCCTAATCAAGTCCGGATTCAGAAACGGCCGCTGCTTGCAGATGAAATCGCCAATCTCCAGCATGCGGACAATATGATAGGCAAGTCCGGCAAAATAGGCATGATGATAGGTTTTGGCAGCCGGATAATGCATCAGCTTCTCTTCCACCTTCGACACACAATACTGCACAACGCTTCGTACCTGCGGCTCCGTAATCTCATTCATCGTAAGTTTGATTGTGTGTAGCAGATCCACGGGACGGATTGGCGCAGCCCTTACAAAATCGGTTAAGGAAACGCCGTCCTCATCTGTTGCTTTACGGATTCTGCTGATTTTGACTTGATGCTGATCCCGGTAGCTCAGCACGGTTCCCTGGATTTTGACTAATTGCATCGGCAGGAACGTTTCTTTATCCTGAATGGTCACATCCCAGTATTTGGCCGAGATCTGGCCGCTCGCATCCGAGAGAATAATGTCAAAATAATCTTTCGGCGGCGTGCCGTTGGTCTGTCTCATATTTAATTCCTTCAGCAAGTAAAATCCAACAAAATCATCTTGAACGCTAAGTTTATTAATAGGTTTCATCTGGTTCCTCCCCAAAAAATCCCGTTAAGTTAACTATAACAAAGTCCCGTGCAATGAGTCTATTACACTGGAATATTCGCTCTGCAAAATCACAGAATCATTAGCCAAACTTCAGCAGTTGACTTTGACACCAGTGTTATCGTTTAGCATGGGGTTAGACTTATTGAGAGGAGCTATAATTCAATATGAAAAACAATACGCAAAGTCAATCATCAGTGACGATCATAGGTCTGGGACCGATGGGTCAAGCCATGGCACGCACGTTACTGAATCACGGTTACGGGGTCACATTGTGGAATCGCACTGCCAGTAAAGCCAATGAGCTTATTGATCAGGGAGCGATCAGAGCGTCCACAGTCAAGGAAGCCTTGAATGCAAGCGAGGTAGTCATTCTCAGTCTTACGGATTACAATGCGATGTACGCTATTCTTGAAAACGACTCCGACATTCTCGCGGGTAAGGTATTCGTTAATCTAAGCTCGGACACCCCGGAGAAAGCCCGGGAAGCAGCCAAATGGCTGGCCGGACATGGCGCTTCGCATCTCACAGGCGGTGTGCAGGTTCCTCCGTCGGGAATCGGCAAGCCGGAGTCGTTCACCTTTTACAGCGGACCCTTGGATGTCTTCGAGTCACAAAAGGAGTTGCTTGAAGTGCTGACGAGCACGGATTATCGGGGTGAAGATCCTGGGCTCGCCGCGCTATATTATCAAATCGGAATGGATATGTTCTGGACGGGGATGCTTAGTTATTTGCACGCTGTTGCAGTAGGCAAAGCTAACGGCATCACAGCAGAGCAATTGAAGTCTCATGCGATCAGCACGATGGCATCGCTGCCGCAATTCATTGAGTTCTATACGCCGCGCATCGATGCAGGAGAATATCCGGGTGACGTGGATCGGCTTGCCATGGGCGCTGCCAGCGTTGAGCATATCGTCCATACCACACATGACGCAGGAATTGACGCTTCACTGCCTGAAGCCGTGCTGGAGATCTTTAAACGGGGGTTGGCCAACGGCCGTGGCGGAGACAGCTTTACCAGTCTGATTGAAACGTTCATGAAGCCCGCGGATCATGTCATTGAGCCATCCCGTGCTTCTACGAGTCATTTCTAAATTTCGATTCCGGCCTGCCAAGCGGATGGTTGCCGGTTTGCAGGCCGGATGTGGATGATACAAGAAAAAGCACCTCTACAGGTGCTTTTTCTAACATAGCCCAATTTGCACTCGAGTCTGGGCTGTACTAAGGTTTCCACGCTCCCGGATGATCGTCTTGGACCAGATCCAGCTCAACGGCTCTCGCATTCGTCTCCACCTGCTCCACGCTCTTGCAGCCGGGAATGACACAGCTGACAGCCGGATGCTTTAAGCACCAGGCCAGGGCCCACTCGGCCATATTCACGCCCTCAGGCACTTCGTTCTGCTTGATCTCTTCCACAAGCTTCAGCTTGGCATTGATCTCGTCCTGGTCACGATTCTTGCGCACATTGTCGCTGAACACCGTTCCCGGCTTGTACTTTCCGCTTAAGTACCCGCTCGCAAGCGGAACTCGCGCCAATACGCCAAGATCCTGCTTCAAACATGAAGGGAGGACCTCTTCCTCCGGAGCTTGGTCCAGACGGTTATATACGACCTGAATGGCTTTGGCATTCACCTCCGCTGCCTTATCGGTTTGATAGATATTTCTGTTGCTTCCGATGGATATGCCCAGATTGCGGATCGTTCCCGCCTGAACCTGCTTGTCCAGCATCGTCCACATGTCATCATTGTTGAACACTTCATCCGAGCCGGAATGGAATTGATACAGGTCGATGTAATCGGTACGAAGCGCTTTAAGTGACTCCTCCAGCTGAATTCGGATCTGCTTCGCATCCCAAGCGTTCTCCCACTGCTCATGCCATCGATGACCAAACTTCGAGGCAATGACCCAATCCTCGCGGCGGTCGCGCGACAAGAAATCACCGATGAAATTCTCAGACATATGATGAGGACCATAACATTCGGCTGTATCGAGCAGATTAACGCCGAGCTCCTTCGCATGCGTTAAGATGGCGTCGACTTCCTTTTGGTTGAAATCCTTCCCCCAATCACCGCCAAACTGCCAGGTTCCCACACCGACTACCGATACTTTCAGATCGGTTTTTCCAAGACGTCTGTATTTCATATACTCACCCCTACTCTTAGATTTCTGCGCCTATATCTTATGTGATATTGCAACCGTTTGCAACTCATGCTGTGGTCTCTTTTTTCTCGTCCATCACCCTTATTTTCATCCACTCGGATTGTTTAATAATAAGTCGTTATGGTGAACCCTATAATATGTAATCATTTCGTTATCATAGAACGGAATCAGAAAGGAGGATTGTCGGCGTGAATACCCGGACACTGGAGCAATGGATGCCGGACATTATAGAGAGTCTGAAAGCAAAAACACCCAATGACTTTCAGCGAATGATCGATGAATTTCTTCCTTATGACCTGGCCAGAATACATAGCCACCTCAGCGATACGGACCAAACCCGATTTCTGCAGTTTCTGAACGAGGAACAGCTGGCCGATATGATTCAGGAAATGGAGCATGACCAGCAGATCGAAGTTTTGGGCAAGCTGGGAAAAGAAAAAACAGCCATCATCCTGGACTTGATGGATAACGACGACCTCGCCATTCTGCTTGATGAGCTGTCGCCTGAGCAGAAAGACGAATTCCTCAAGGGAATGCGGGACGAGGAATCCCAATTTGTCCTGAACCTGATGAAATACCCGGCGGAAACTGCGGGACGAATCATGACCAATCGTTATGTGTGGATTCCCCAGCATTACACCGTATCAGAGGTCGTCCAGAAGCTGAAAACTTACGTCTCCATTTCCGAAACGATCAACTATCTGTACGTCATTGACCAAGACAAGAAGCTGATGGGCGTGGTGTCCTACCGTGGTCTTATCTTGGCCGAACCGGATGAATATATGGTCGATATCATGCACAGCCGGGTACTGTCCGTACCTGTGGATGCCGATCAGGAGGAAGTCGCGCAGATGATCCAAAAATACGATTTGGTCGCCATCCCCGTCGTTGAACAGGATAACAAACTTGTAGGCATCATTACGGTTGACGATATTCTCGACGTCGTCATCAAGGAAGCCGATGAGGACATTCGGAAAATGAACGCCACCGGGGGCAAATCCATTGACTTCAACACCAAAGCAACCGTTGCCGCCTTTCGAAGATTACCTTGGCTGGTCCTGCTCTTATTCATCGGTCTGATCTCGGGAACGATCATTTCCCGATTTGAAGAGACGCTGGCACAGGTTGTGGCGCTGGCCTTCTTCATGCCCATGATTGCCGGAATGACCGGCAACACCGGCACGCAGTCGCTAGCTGTTATTGTACGCGGCCTGACTACGAAAGAAATGACCAAGTCGCTGGTGTACCGGCTGTTAGCGAGAGAGCTGAAGGTCGGCTTGATGATCGGGGTCACATGCGGGATCCTGATATCCTTGATCGCCTACTTCTGGCAGGGCAATCTTTATCTGGGGCTTGTGGTCGGAAGCTCGTTGATTGCAACACTCATCGTGGGCACGATGGCCGGCACCATCATCCCCCTCATTCTGTTCAAATTCAAGATCGATCCGGCTGTGGCCTCCGGTCCACTGATTACAACCATTAACGATATTCTCTCGCTTGTCATCTACTTTGGTATCGCCACCCTGTTTCTTTCTTACATTTAGCCGAGCATGAGCTACTTCTTTTTTGGTTTACGGGCCAAATCGTGTGTGCACCTAGCCGCATTATGCCGCTTTTGATATAAGCATACAGGTTGCACGTTGTTGTCCTAATTATATGGTGAGTTTATCATATTTCCTTAGCAAAAAAGGGTTGCCTTACTTAAACATTACCAAAAAGTGACTAGGTCACTTCAAAGTGCGTACTTCTCAAGCCGAACCCTAACGTGCAAAATGACATTAATCAAGAACAAGACGTTAGGAGATGAATATATGAATACAGATCAACGTTCACATCATTCGCAAAAGACGGCATTGGTTGTAGGGGCCAACGGGGTGATCGGCCGCAACCTCATCGAATACCTTGCGACGCTTCCCGATTGGAATATCGTCGGCGTATCGCGCCGAGGCGGCGAATCCACGAAACGTATAAGCTATCTATCGGCCGATTTACTTGATCGCGAGGATACGGTCGCCAAATTAAGTCACTTATCGGAAGTAACTCACATCTTCTATGCCGCCTATCAGGACCGGCCAACTTGGGCCGAGCTCGTTGCCCCGAATCTGGCAATGCTCGTTCATGTTGTGGAAGCTATTGAGCCCATTGCTGCCAACCTGCAGCATGTCAGCCTAATGCAGGGCTACAAGGTATACGGTGCTCATCTCGGTCCATTCAAAACGCCAGCACGGGAGACGGATGCAAACCATATGCCGCCAGAATTCAATATCGATCAGCAGAACTTTCTTGAGGAGCGGCAACAAGGCAAAACCTGGACCTGGTCAGCCCTGCGTCCATCCGTAGTCAGCGGCTTCTCCCTTGGAAATCCGATGAATCTGGCGATGGTCATTGCCGTCTATGCCTCGATTTCGAAAGAGCTCGGCATACCTCTGCGTTTTCCAGGTAAGCCGGGGGCCTATCACAGTCTGCTGGAGATGACCGATGCCGATCTGCTCGCGAAGGCTACAGTATGGGCCGCAACCGATGAACGATGCGCCAATCAAGCATTTAACATCACGAATGGGGATCTGTTCCGTTGGAACGAGTTATGGCCAAAGATTGCGCAGTATTTTGAGATGGAAACCGCACCGCCTCTACAGATGAATCTGGAAGTTGTCATGGCAGATAAAGAGCCGGTCTGGAATCGTATGGTTGAGAAGCATGGACTTGCGGAGCACACGTATCAAGAGGTTTCCTCCTGGAAGTTCGGTGATTTTGTGTTCTCATGGGATTATGATTTCTTTGCAGACGGTTCGAAGGCCCGCCGCTTCGGATTTCATGAGTATGTCGATACAGAGGCCATGTTCATGAATATCTTTGACGAGCTCCGGCGGCGTAAGGTCATTCCCTAAGTTATCGTTCAAGCTGCATGACAAAGAGCCGGCTATACGTGAATAGTCGGCTCCTTCATTTATCATACCTGTTAATGACGATCCTCAAATGCAGGCTTCTCCAGCACCATGGCGGATTCGCCGTATTTTCGCTCGATATGAATATCGCCCCATCTGCACATTAAATGGAGAATTTCCTTCAAGCTCCAGCCATACTCGCTCAGTTCATACTCCACCTTGGGTGGAACCTGATTGTACGTTTTTCGTACGATAACGCCCTCCTCCTCCAGCTCCCGCAGATGCTGTGTCAGCATTTTTTGCGTGATCTGGGGAATCAGGCTTAAAAATTCGCTATTTCGTCTTTTACCGAAAGTAAGATGAAAGAGAATGACAGGTTTCCACTTTCCGCCAATGACCTCAAGCGTAGCTTCGACCGCGGTGTTGTACACTTTTTCCTTATACTCCATGAAAAGCCTCGCTCCTTCGTTCCACGATATGGCATTACCAGCGACTTCCGACCTCCCGCTTTACTTCTTCCACTATAACACGAACCCCTTCCTCAATCTGATCCAATCGTGCTCTGGAAATGCTGATACGTATAAACTTCTCGCGCATAAGGTTGTCAGATAGATAAAACAGCTTGCCGGACACCACATGAATGTTCCGCTCTTTCAGCCGCCTGATCAACCGCTCCAGGTTAACGGTCTGCGGCAGCTTAAACAGCTTATATATGCCGCCGTCGCCAGGTACGGCTTCAATCCATCCGGCTCCCTCGTATCGCTGCACCGCCGCATTCAGGGCTTGCATTCGAGTTTCATACTGGCTGTAAATCTTCTGTTTATGCCGTTCATACATTCCGTTGCTAATATAAATTTCAAGCGCCGCTTGGGACAGCAGCGACGTATCCCCATAACTTTTAAAAGCATGGAACGTATCGAGCAAACGTTCCGGCAGGACGACGGCTCCCAGGCGTAAACCGGGGAAAATAATCTTCGAGAAGCTCTTCAAATACACCACATGCGATGTTCGGTTGTAGGCATAGATGGGATCATATCCCCGTTCCTCGCCCAGATCGGCCATATAATCGTCTTCCACGATATAAACGTCATATTTCGCCGCCAGATTAGCAATGGCCTTTCTCTGCTCTGCGCTGTAGGAGTTGCCCAGCGGATTATGGTATCTCGACATCGTATAGAAAAATTTAATATGTCCGGATCGAAATTGCTCCTCCAGAGCCTGCAGGTCAATCCCCGCTGCAGTGCGGGTGATTCCGATAACGGGCACTCCTTCACTCTCCAACAGCTGCAAATAATTATTGTAGCTGGGCTGTTCGACCAGAATGACGGACTTTCCGCCGGGAAACGGCATTTTCGTCAAAATCTCAAGCGCCTGCTGGGCGCCTGCCGTAATCATAATCCTCTCCGCGGAAGTGAACACTTGAGCTCCTGCCAAATGGGAGACCAGGGTGCGGCGCAGTTTCTCCATTCCTTGCGGATCACCATAGGTAAACAGCTCATATTTATAGGTATCAATCGCCTTGTTCAGGCAATGCTGAAAATCCAGATACGGGAATACGTTCACGTCCGGAGAAGCCGAGGCAAAATCAATCAAACTCTTATCCATGTTATTCGAATCCCCATCTTTCTGGACTACATAATAACCGCTTTGCGAAACCGAATAAATGGCGTGCCGTTTCTCAAGCTCAGTATAAGCACGAATCACCGTACTAATGCTGCACCTGTAGGATTGTGCCGCACTTCGAACGGAAGGGAGCTTCTGCCCTGAACGATATTGGCCTTCCTGAATTTTCGATTCCATATCGGTAAGAATGGATAAATATTTTTTCATGATCCCGCCCCCTCGCGACTCTTATTATACAGGATCTCACCACTGTATCGGTACAGTTGTCAAAATAGGGAATGGTTTCGAACACATCATTATCCTATATTCAAGTAACCGTTCGCTGCGTTGGGAACACCTTCCCGGCCTTAAGAATGAAGAAAACTACGATAGGGAGCTGATTCATATGCCATCCATTTCGCATGCCGATTTTTTAACTACCGTACGTGAACGTCAAGCGGTAAAACATTTTGACCCCCAACACAACCTCAGCCATGAAGAGATTAAAGAAATGCTAGAGATCGCGAGTACCGCACCTTCCGCCTGGAATCTGCAGCATTGGACGTATCTTGCCATTACAGATAAGGCCACCAAAGACAAACTGTTACCCATCGCATATGGACAAAGGCAAATCGTAGAAGCCTCCGCTATCATCGCGATATTGGGAAACCTGCAGGCCCATCAACATGCTGAAGCGATATATGACCAAGCGGTTCAGGCGGGATTCATGCCAGATGAGGTCAAAACGAATCTGGTCCGGCAAATAATGAATTCCTACACCAATGCGCCTGAACTTGCCCGGGAAGAAGCGATACGGAGCGCCTCCATGGCCGCCATGCAGCTCATGCTGGCTGCAAGGGCGCGCGGTCTTGATTCATGCCCGATGGGCGGATACAACTCAAGCCTCTTTATTGAAGCATTCGGGGTTCCGCGCCATTTGATTCCCGTTATGCTGGTTGCGATCGGTAAGAAGTCCGTACCGGCTCATCCTTCAACCCGTTTACCCCTAGAAGAGACGGTCTTTTGGAATCACTTCTAATGGCAATAAAAAAAATCTAATATTTTTAGGTGAAAAACCTAATTTTATTAGGTTTTTGGAGAGGATCACGTCTGATAAAATGAATACAAGCGCTTACAATGTGATGATCCAAGGAGGAACCGTAATGAACAAGCCCGTACAGCCTAACGAACCGATCGTAACCCATATCTATACTGCAGACCCATCCGCCCACGTATTCGAGGGTAAAATTTATATTTATCCATCCCATGACCTGGATCATGAGAACACGTCCAATGATAACGGCGACCAGTATGACATGGAAGACTACCATGTTCTCTCGATGGAGAATGTGGATGCTCCATGCGTGGACCATGGCGAAGCTCTTCATGTGAAGGATGTGCCATGGGCCAAGAAGCAAATGTGGGCACCGGATGCTGCCTTCAAGAACGACACTTACTATTTATACTTCCCTGCCAGGGATCATGACGATATTTTCCGTCTTGGCGTAGCGACAAGCTCGTCTCCTTACGGCCCCTTTAAACCGGAGCCTCATTACATCCCGGGCAGCTACAGCATCGACCCCGCCGTATTCGTGGATGACGACAACCGTGCCTATATTTACTTCGGCGGCCTCTGGGGCGGACAGCTGGAACAATGGCAGACCGGATCGCACATTCCGGATGCGGAAGGGCCTGCCGCAGACGCGCCTGCCATCGGACCGCGGGTCGCTGAGCTGAGCGACGACATGCTTACTTTTAAGGAGGCGCCCCAAGAAATATCCATCGTGGATGACAAAGGCAACCCGATTGTTGCAGGGGATGAAGAGCGAAGATATTTTGAAGGACCTTGGGTCCATAAATACAACGGAACCTACTATCTTTCTTATTCCACCGGCTCAACGCACAAAATCGTCTACGGCACGAGTCAAAGTCCAACGGGGCCTTTCGAGTTCAAAGGCACGATTCTAACTCCCGTAATCGGCTGGACGACCCATCACTCCATCGTTCAGTTCCAGGATAAATGGTACCTCTTCTACCATGACAGCTCCCTTTCCGGCGGAGCGGACAACAAACGCAGCGTCAAGTTTACCGAGCTGACCTATAATGATGACGGCACCATTCAGACGATTGACCCGTACGGCAAATAAGGCAAGAGAAAGGCTGGATTCCAAGATGTGGAGTCCGGCTTTTTCTTTTCATTTTGTGTACCGCTCCTACGCTGTCGTTGTTTAGGGATATAAGGTTATGGCTGCCATTTTTATGATATCCTGTGGTTAAATGATCACATATTGATTATAATGAGTGGTAAGAGACGAAGAACGTCCCAGCGCATTCCTAACACGGAGTGAGGCCGGGACGTTCTTTTTTTATTTAGGAGGTAGGCGGTCGAATGGATTTTGAAAAGGCACATGGGATTTTTATGCATTTCCATCTGAGGAACAGAACCGGAGAACGAAGGGTCCGTCTGGAACGAGGACATGACGAGGCCGGGGCCTTATTCTGCCAAAATATATGGTGGCCGCTGCGTGGTGATTTCCGCGATCTACATCCTCAATTCGAGGTGTTGGATTGGCGCGGACGGTCATATTACTGCAGCTTTGCTTTCATCACCCCACATCTGAGACTAATCATCGAGGTTAAACCATTCAGCACGTATACAACCGAGATGGACCGGCAGAAATATTGTAACGATCTGAATCGGGAAACCTTTTTATTCGCCATGGGGTATCAGGTGATTTCATTTGCTTGCGATGATGTGACTCACCGCCCGGAGCTGTGTAAAGCACTCCTGCGAATGGTTATGAACCGATATCTGTCAGAACCACATTCAACAAGCATATCTTCGGTAACAGAACGTGAAATTATCCGATTTGCATGCATGCTTGCACGGCCCCTCCGTCCGATCGATGTGAAGACACATCTGCGCCTGAATCATCGGACGGCCCTTCGCTTCCTTCATTCTCTTTGCGACAAAGGACTGCTGATTCCCGTCACCGGATCGCAAGGCAAACATGTCGTGAAATATGAGCTTCATCCTTATGCAGCGCAGTGTCTATAACTGCTATGGAGAAGGCCTCCCGAACGGATGGGCTCGCGCTCTGCCGTAAAATAAACAAGCTGACCCATCGTTCATGGAGTCAGCTTGTTTGGCAGTTCGCATCGTTCATGTGCTGCAATCCCGCCCATTACACGCCCTTTTTAAACAAAGAGAATGAGTAAATCGCTGGAGCCGCCACAATCAGTATAATGACGGGGACTATGGCGACGGCGAGGCTCGCCTTCAGAAATGCCGTCAGGATCATGAATGCTCCGCCTGCCATCCATAAATACCCCGCAAAACGATGCGTTTTATTCCAATTATCCTGGCTATTCAGCGTCCAAGGCAGCTTAATGCCAACCGTATAGTTCTGTTTGCTCTTCGGCAAATAATTGCCGATGACCACGAGAAGCATGCCCACGATAGCCGGCGCAATCGTCTGGATCGGCAGCTCGGCCCCTATGGCCTTGAACAGCGTGATCGGCATGAGAATGAGAGACAACGCGGGGATGAGCCATAGACCCATCGTTCTTAAAACCGGGGCAGCGTTCATTTTCTTAGGATCGTTGTTAAGCGCTACATTGACAATGATGTTAATAACCGCCGTAATCAACGGAAGCACAAACGCCGCAACCGCCTTCGACACATAATTATCCGGATTGCCCGCCGCGTCCCAGTGAACTGCCACCTGCTCAGGCAATTGGCTGTACAGCGTCATCGATAAAATAATCGGCAGCAAGCATATCAGCGTTGTTATAACCAGCATCGAACTATTCTTTTTCTTCATCTTGTTTCCCCCCGTTAAATTGTGAAAACCACAGCATGATTTCTTCGAAGACGGACACGTTGATCTCATAGTAAATATAATTTTTATATTTCGTTTCAAATATAAGACCGGCCTTCTTCAGCTGCGACAGATGATACGAAATGGTTGCCCCGGTCATATCGAAATGCTGCCCGATCTCTCCGGCTGACATTTTGCCGCGCTTGAGCATAACCAGGATGTCCCGTCTCACCGGATCAGATAACGCTTTGAATGTTTCCGGAAACCCCAATGTGCATCACCCATATTTCTATTTAGAATTTCATCTAAATACATTATCTCTTATTCCTGTACCGAATTGCAATACCTATTTTGAAAAAAATCTAAATAGATGGTAAAAGGGCATCCCGGCAAGCCCCATCGCCATGATAGTAATTGTAGTTTTCCTATAAACAACAAAAGTCCACCTCGGACCAGCATACCGCTGATCCTCAGCAGACTAACTTCATGACTTGTTTATCCAAGCACCTTCTCAAATACCGGAAAGCTTGCCGCTCTCCCTGGGAAATTCACTTCTCCCCGCAGGTCATAACCTAAGCCTTGATACAGCTTGAGCGCAGCCGTGTTCTTGGCATAGGTATCCAATCGTAGACTCGTGTAACCCTCTCGCACGGCATATTCTTCGGAGAAGGCTATCAGTTTTCGCGCAACTCCCTGTCCTTGGGCTTTCGGATCGACAGCAAGCCGATGCATCATTAAATGAGGCCCTTTCAACTGCTTCCAGTTAATGGTCTCATACTGCTCATCCTGCGATTCGTCAAGAACGATGATCCCTAAGATGCGGCCTTCGCCCTCAGCTGCAAACAACGTTCCTCGCTGCAAATCCTCACCAATGACCTCTCGGTTCGGATACTGATCATCCCATTGATCACTGCCTCCAGCCTGCATGACCGCAACACAGCGGGCTATCAAATCCATGATTTCTTGAAGCTCCTCTATTCGTCCTGTCCGTATGTTCATATTCATCGATGCACCTACTATTGTTTTTTAGAACATTTTACTATGCTTGGACGGCTGCAACAACATGTACACATGAAACTCAACGTCATCCCACGAATTACTTGGGTGGGATAATACCTTTAAAGGTTCCATTACAGACACCCTTTTATTTAAGCAATGTAAGGGTCACCTCTATCGTATTCGTTACGAATGAGCGCTCCGGACGGGATTTCAACATGACGGTCAACCCAATCAGCGATACGATGAGCACCTGGGATAAAGCTTTCGCGTCCGTGTCGCTCGCAAGCTCGCCCGATTGTATGCCTCGTTCAATGGTTTCTTGAAATATGACCGCCAAGTACATCTGATGCTCCCTTGTCAGAATTTCAAATTTCTCATCATGAGGCGCAAGCTCAACCATCGTATTGATGCAAAAGCATCCTCGGCTGTGGCTTTCGGAATATTCCTCATCGACCACATTCTCAAAAAACGCTCGAAACGCCTCCCTGACCGATCGATGGTTTTGCAGCCTGGTCCGCACCTCGGAAGCATGTGACATCGTGTATTTGCGCAGAGCGGTTTCGAACAGCTCCTTCTTGTCTCCAAAGGCTGAGTAAATACTGGGCCGCTGAATGCCCATTCTGGAAGTCAAATCGCTTAATGAGGTAGCCTCATACCCCTTCTCCCAAAATAACTGCATCGCTGCATCTAATACTTTCTCTTCATCAAATTCGCGGACTCGTCCCATATTGAATTACCTCTCGTTACATTATTATTTTAAAGAAATTATATGATCACACTGGGAAGTAAATGGTTTTTCATTACCAATCAGTATAATAATTTTATGGTGTGTGGATGCTTTTGTCAAACACCAATTTTCTGTATATTGCAGAGTTATATTAAAAAAATCCGTTGTCACCTTTACGCTTGAAATAAACCCGTTGACATGGATCGTAAGGATAGGATATATTTATCAGGCGATTTATCATACCGATCAGTACATATAAAACTCGAAAGGGTTGGTGCACACAATGGAAGAGATGATAGCACAAAAAGCAGTCCATGACGAAACAGCGGCGAATGCATCAAAAGGGACGGTGACCACGGCCGAATCCGGTAATCGTATGCCTCTGACTCGATACGTTACCTTATTGTTTGCGATTGCTTGCGGTATGTCCGTTGCCAATATCTACTTCGCTCAGCCGCTGCTCGATGAGCTGTCGTACGAGTTCAACATGGACTATGCCGTCATTGGAATTCTGATTACCGTCACACAGATCTTTTATGCATTGGGACTGCTGCTGCTGGTGCCTCTGGGGGATTTACTGAACCAGCGCCGATTAATTATCGGGCAAATGGCGATCTCCATGGCGGCTCTCGTGATCGTTGGTACTGCTTCATCCGGCGCGATGCTCTTCGCAGGTTTGGCTTTGGTCGGATTGCTTGCCGTAGTAACGCAGACGATTGTGGCGTTCGTGGCGACCGTAGCTGCTCCTGCTGAACGAGGGCGAGCCGTAGGTATGGTAACCAGCGGAATTGTGATCGGGATCCTTCTTGCGCGAACCATTTCCGGAGTTTTGAAGGATCTTGCAGGATGGCGTTCGGTTTATCTATTTTCTGCCGCGTTGATGCTGCTCATGGTTTACGCCTTATATAAGACACTTCCAAATGTTGAGCGTAAGATAAAAACTCTTTCCTATTCTCAACTGCTGAAGTCGGTACTGGTGTTGTTCCTTCAAGAACGTCTACTACGTGTCCGCGCTGTTTTGGCTATGCTGATTTTTACAGCTTTCAGCATTTTGTGGACGCCATTAGTGCTGCCTCTTAGCGCGCCCCCACTATCCCTTTCGCACTCTGCCATCGGGGCGTTTGGTCTCGTAGGCGTCGTGGGTGCATTGGCTGCAGCAAAAGCCGGTAAGCTAGCCGATCGAGGTTACGGACAAAGAACGACCGGAATTGCATTGTCCCTGCTATTGCTGTCATGGCTGCCGATCAGCTATACAGAACGGTCCCTGTTTGCCTTAGTCATTGGTATTATTCTGTTGGACTTGGCGGTACAGGCCGTGCATGTCACGAATCAGAGTATGATTTTTGCATTGCGCCCGCAGGCGCGCAGTCGCATGGTTGCCGGGTATATGATTTTTTATTCCATCGGAAGTGCCGCCGGTTCCATTGCTTCGACCCATATCTATGCACAGTATGGTTGGCATGGAGTTTGTGTGCTTGGAGCCTCCGTCAGCGCTGTTGCTCTTATATTTTGGGCTGTGACCAAAGGCGATAAAGGTGCCCATTGACAATAAATTCAAACTACAATAGATCGCTCCCACAGGGTGGCGATCTTTTAGAATATCCACGAACAGTAGCAGCCTTGCCGGCCCATACGTCAATCATTTTGGAAACTCTGCGTTAAGGATGGCGTTCCTCAGAATAACAAAAGACACGCCGTATGGGCGTGCCTTCAACATATTCTTATGGTGTTTTCCCCAGGATCACTTCGCCTGTCGTCTTATTCCAGGACATCGGAATGCCAAGCTTTGTCGTGATCGGATCTCTACAGGATCTGTAATCCCTTCGGTGTGTGGTCCGGGACGTGCTCTACATTGTTATCCCTTCATCTACAGTGTGCGTTGTGAATAGCATACTCCTTGTGTATGTACTCTTAACGGCGGAACCGGTTGGCACATCGCTAAGCTAGCTCACCTTAGCGATTGCGCGAACCCTGTTCGCCACGTGGGATGTAGCGGCTCCCAGCCGTACTCCTTCCGAGCTTTGGCATTCGAAGCGCCGCGTTCGCCGCGCTTGCTCCCCGCTTGATATGCTGGAGCAGGCGCGTGCAGCGCCTCAGCATACACCGGCAGCCACGACGTTCCGGCAGCAGGCTCGTCATCTACGATATTGACCGGACCCGTCGGCCAGTCCAATGCCTGCAGTGCGGCATTCGCCGCATCCTCGACATGGAGAAATGACATAACGCCATCCGTTGCTGGAAGAGCTCGAGTTCGTACCTTTTCCGCCATCACCCCGTCGGCATCGTACCACGTGCCGGGACCGTAGAACATACCGTACCTTAAAATGACGTGGTTCGGCAGTTGTGCGACGGCATGTTCCAGTGAGATGATACCCTCTATCGTGGACTTGCGCGGCGCAGGCGCCTGGACATCTAGAGGAACATTCTCAGTGGCAGGATGATCCCCGGGTTCATAGGCCCAGGCAATGCTCTGGGCAATCATTCGTGTAACGCTATGGATCTGCGTGGCTTCTACCAGATGACGGGTGCCCTCCATCCGAATCCTCGCATTATCCTCCAGATTCCATTGGCTTAACGAAGTGAGCTGATGGATAATGACATCCGGCCGCACTCCCCCAATCGAGGCTATGATCCCTTCCCGATCAAAGGCATCCGCAACGATCCCCTTGGCTCCCCATGATTCAATCAACCCTTTCCGCTGAGGGTCGTGGATCATGCCTATAACTTCATGGCCAGCTTGCACCAGTCTGGGAAGTAAACGCTGGCCGATAACGCCGGTAGAGCCCGCTACGAATATTTTCATAAATGACAACCTCCATTCCGCTGCATATGTCCCACCCATCAAAAATGGGATATTGGCAGTTTCATCTTAGCATGACGGATGGGCAGCTATAAGTACCACTTTTCATCAAGTCAACCATGCCATTTCATTCGATTGAGAGGTTATCCCGCAGTTGAAAAGAGTATAGGACGCTCGCGTTTTTGACAAACGTGACCGAGCATCGTAGTTTGGCAAGCACGACAAGACACATTGGGACAAGCATGGATATAGCACCCGCCTTTTGATAAATGCACACATTATCGTAGT
This sequence comes from Paenibacillus sp. p3-SID867, assembly GCF_025142895.1. Taxonomy (NCBI): domain Bacteria; kingdom Bacillati; phylum Bacillota; class Bacilli; order Caryophanales; family Paenibacillaceae; genus Paenibacillus; species Paenibacillus sp. p3-SID867. Next base: position 98,030 of record NZ_JAMBDM010000017.1, on the reverse strand, counting down.
ATTACAAGCACGACAGAGCACGCAGCAATAAGCACTCTTCATTCAACACAAAAACGCACCACATCAAGTGGTGCGTTTTTGCGGGTACAGCCTTCTTCTATCATTACTCTTCGTCTGTTACATCACTAACTGATACTTGCATGTGGCTGTGCAGCTGCCGGCACTCCGGCTGATCACACACGCCATAGAAGGTAGCGATTCGATTCGTATCCACCGTATCGACTTCAGCGCTGCAATGCCTGCACAAGATGACGCCCATTTCCAACTTTTTAACGGAAGTGTTCATGCTTCACTCATCCTCTCAAGTATCAGATTGTTATGCATTTTTTTTAATCATCCCATGTAATTAATGTACAATATAAATAAATAATACACAATATATATTAATTAAATTGTTATACATCGTTATATATGACGTCATATATATGGAGATAACATAAAAAAGCGCTCCATGTAGTAACATGAAGCGCTTCATGGCATGAATTTGCGAAAAATCACGCAATCACATGTTTTTTATCTTGGAAGAACTATATAGCTGTCACACATAGCTGGAGGCAATACTATTGCAAAACCCGCAAAACACGAGTTATACTAGCCATCATAAGGACGTGAAGAACACGCCGCTTCTATGCAAAGTGCTCCAATGAAGGATTGGGGTTGCATTGTATGGAGCGGTTTTTTTATTTTCTAGCGCAATCGCATTCCATCTAATACTAAGGAGGAAAATTGAACATGTCACGGTTTGATCAACAATATGAGCTCTGGATACACACGAATATTTTGAATGAAAAGAACCCCCGCAGGCTCGAAATCCTTCATAAAGGGTTAGGCCACGGTACCGTCGAGTTTCTGCGCTCGGTGTGGTTTCCCGCGATCGGTAATTTCAATGACTTGCATCCGGAATGGGAAGTACGAGATTTCAGCAATGGTTATCGTTATTTAGACCTTGCCTACATGCCCGGTGGTGCGAGAGGAGGCATCGAAATCCAAGGATACGGCCCGCATGCCCGCGATTTGGACGTAAGAAGGTTTAAGGATTTATGCCGCCGTCACTGCTTACTGGCACTGGATGGTTGGACATTCCTTCCCATTGCCTACCCCTCCATCGTCGAAGAGCCAAAACAATGCCAGCAGCTCATTTTATCCTTCGTCGGCAGATTTGTGGCGTCAGATGTACCTGCTTCCTTAAGTTGGCTTGAGGCAGAAGCTGTCCGATTTGCGCGGCGATTGCTGCGCCCGATAACCCCATTAGAACTCGCTAATCATCTTAGGGTGAGTGACCGGCATACCCGACGCTTATTGCATAAACTGGTCGAGCTTCAGATACTGGACATAGCAAGCGGTGAACAACGAGCCCGTACCTATAAACTCCGCTTGTAACACAGTACCGACGGGAGCATGCATCAGTTCCTGCAGATACCCAAGTGACGAATAAACAAACTAGTGGACACCCGATCCGTTATTCCGAAAAAACAGCCACTCTTCCCGTACTTCCGGACTCAGAATCCGCTATTTACTTTAATAACCACAAATTATCGCCCTTCTTTATGTAATAGCGGATCTGGTGTCCTCATATTGTCCAAAACCCACCCATCGAGACGTAATAGCAGAACCTCTGTCCTCATATTACCCTAAACCCACCCATCCAGACGTATAGCGGAACCTCTGTCCTCATATTACCCTAAACCCACCCATCCAGACGTATAGCGGAACCTCTGTCCTCATAACATCGCAGTAGCCAAACGCGAGACCACGCCTCATCAAAAACATCTCTAAACTCCGCTCATCTCTAAAGTCAACTTGTAACACAGTACCTGACGGGTACATGCATCAGTCATGCAGATATCCAAGAGACGAATAAACAAACTAAGTGGACACCAGATCCGTTATTCCGAAAAAAACAGCCACTTTCCCCGTACTTCCGGACTCAGAGTCCGCTATTTACTTTAAAAACCACAAATTATCGCCATTCTCCTGCAATAGCGGATCTGGTGTCCTCATATTACCCAAAATCTACCCATTCAGACGTAATAGCGGAACCTCTGTCCTCATATTGCCCATAACCCACCCGTGCAGACGTAATAGCGGAACCTTAGTCCTCATATTGCCCATAACCCACCCGTGCAGACGTAATAGCGGAACCTCTGTCCTCATAACGTTGCAGTAGCTAACCACGAGACCACGCATCATAAAAAACATCTGCTCTTCTTTCAATTCAACTTGTAACACAGTACCGACGGGAGCATGCAACAGTTCTTGCAGATACCCAAGAGACGAATAAACAAACTAATGGACACCAGATCCGTTATTCCGAAAAAAACAGCCACATTTCCCGTACTTCCGGACTCAGAATCCGCTATTTACTTAAAAAACCACAAATTATCGCCCTTCTCTATGCAATAGCGGATCTGGTATCCTCATATTACCCAAAATCTACCCATTCAGACGTAATAGCGAACCTTAGTCCTCATAACGTTGGAGTAGCTAACCACGAGACCACGCATCATTAAAAACATATCTAAGCTCTGCTCATCTTTCAATTCAACTTGTAACACAGTACCTGACGGGAGCATGCATCAGTTCTTGCCGATACCCAAGAGACGAATAAACAAACTAGTGGACACCAGATCCGTTATTCCGAAAAAAACAGCCACTTTTCCCGTACTTCCGGACTCAGAATCCGCTATTTACTTTAAAAACCACAAATTATCGCCCTTCTTTATGTAATAGCGGATCTGGTGTCCTCATATTGTCCAAAACCCACCCATCGAGACGTAATAGCAGAACCTCTGTCCTCATATTACCCTAAACCCACCCATCCAGACGTATAGCGGAACCTCTGTCCTCATAACGTTGCACCAGCCAAACGCGAGACCACGCCTCATAAAAAACATCTCTAAACTCCGCTCATCTCTAATCTCAGCTTGTAACACAGTACCTCGGGAGCATGCAACAGTTCTTGCAGATACCCAAGAGCAAGAGACGAATAAACAAACTAGTGGACACCAGATTCGTTATTCCGAAAAAAACAGCCACTTTTCCCGTTCTTCCGGACTCAGAATCCGCTATTTACTTTAAAAACCACAAATTATCGCCATTCTTTATGTAATAGCGGATCTGGTGTCCTCATATTGTCCAAAATCTACCGATTCAGACGTAATAGCGGAACCTCTGTCCTCATATTACCCTAAACCCACCCGTCCAGACGTAATAGCGGAACCTCTGTCCTCATATTACCCAAAACCCTCCCATCGAGGCGTAATAGCGGAACCTCTGTCCTCATATTACCCTAAACCCACCCTCCGAGACGTAATAGCGAACCGCAGTCCTCATAACGTTGGAGTAGTCAATTCAATCCAGTTGATAAACCCTAAGTCCCATATAACAGAATCCGTTCAGTTCGGCACCATCACCCGGTTTTGCAGCGTCGTCAGCATCTCATCCCAATAACGCCTCATGACCTCTCTCATATAAACGTCATCCAGCATCTCCTGGTGAATCGCGATGGTTGTTTTTCCAGTCTTAGTGGACAACACATAGATTTGCAGCCGGGACGGGTTGTCCCACTCCTTGCGTTTCCAGGTCAAGCGCAACTTATGGTAGGGTACGACCACCGTAAGTTTGCCGGTCACGCCTTCCTTCGATTCATACTCAAGCCCGACCTGCAGCTCCAGAGAAGGGACATCTCCGATCCATAACGACAGTCCCTCAGAAGACATGAGGAAATCCCAAACTCTCTCTTTTGTCACGGCCATCGTCTTTCTGACCCCAATCTGCACCCCGGCATCTTTGGATAAGCCGACCGGCACCCGCCCCATGACCTGCTCATACATGACGGCGATCCACTCGCTCCATTCACCGGATACCTGATGCTTCTCAACGATATGGTTTCGGATCTGCTCGTGTGACCAGAGCGGGCCCACTTCCTGCCCAAGGGCCACAATCCATTCCTCCCACGAACGTTCGGTTGCCTTCATCACTTCTTGTTTAAAAATCGTGCCTGCCATCGAGCTCTCTCCTCCCTGACGCTATCTGATGGAGTTTATTATATAATACAAACACTGACAAAGAAGGTCAGTGTTTATCTTCAGGATTGATAATATTTTAAGAGGGATTCCGCAATGTCGATCATGCCTGATTTCAGTTCCTCGGGCCCGATGATTCGAATCTTCCCGCCAAATGACAATAGGTAGTAGGCAACTTGCGTGTATAACATATGCTCATCCAGCCTGAACACCGCATGCTCCGCCGTACGTTCGACGAGGGCTTGACTGAGCAGCCAATGCGCGCATAAATCGTCCAAAGCTTGAGGGAGGCCTTGGATATGTACGGAAACCAAATGAGGATTGGATTCGGAACCTTGCCCCGATAACAAGCTGTCCAATACGTATTCCCGCGGGGAAAACGACGCCGGACGGTCAAACGCGTTGTCGGTATGCCGGATATCGCGCATACGGTCGACGCGGAAGCAGCGAATTTCACCGCGCAGATGGCAATGGCCCACCGCGTACCATTTGCTTTTCCAATGGACGAGTCCGTAAGGATCCAGGATACGTGGTTGTGTTATACCGTCATAGCCTGTGGCGTAGTCGATCTCGAGGCTGGATTGCCGGTCGATCCCCGCCTCGATCTCATGCAGTATCCTGGTAAGCGAAGAAGCTGTAGGAGGATGGATGGCCTCAATACTGCTTTCGTGGCGCTCCAAACGCTCCAGCTGTTCCGGATTCGTATATCGTTTTATTTTGGAAACGGCTCGATTAAGCGGCTCTTCGGATGGATAACCCGCTTCCCGTGCGAATGCGGCGGCATGAAGAAGCGCCTTTTGCTCATCGGCCTCAAAAAACAGCGGCTCCAGCTTGATATGCTCCGGGATGGAATAGCCTCCATCGCGCCCAATCTCGGATACGACAGGCACGCCGGACATGCAGAGCGCGTCAATGCATCGGTAAACCGTCCGGATATGTACGCCCAGCTCCTCCGATAGTTGTTTAGCGGTCATTCTTCTTCGTGATTTCAGCAGCCATAGCATCGCCAGCATATTATCGGCTTTAGACATCGTTATGCAGCAGCCCTTCCCTTGGAATTCATATATGTGATCACATTATATATCACTTCCTAGTAGAAGGTTTAGAGATTTCTTCCTGCTTAATCCGGATGGTAATCGATCCCCCACATTCCGATGAGAAAAGCCGACCCTCTGCAGGATCGGCTAGTCAATGAGTACATCGTGTGGCACTGCTACCTGTGTCGCACGGTGAGTGGTCCGTGGCATGCTTTTGAATGTCTGTCTATATCCTTGGATGGCTACTATATCTATGGATGGCTACTATATCTATGAATGGCTGCTATATCCTTGAATGATGCCTAACTTCATCAGCTGTCATAATCATGCCTCGCCAAAAATGATGACTTTTCCTCAATGATCATGGTCCACCGTGATGACAACGCTGCCCCTCTTGCGACCTTCATCCACATACCGGTGCGCCTCGGCCATTTGCTCCAATGCATACCTTCTGTCGATAACCGGCTTGATCTTCCCCGTTCCCAGCAGCTCCGCAAGCAATCTCAGATCCTCCATCAGCACCTTGGCTACCCCTTGCCCTTCAACGGTTACATAGCTCCCGCCCGGGGTGAGCAAATGCTTGCATCTGGATTTTGGCAGTTTACCGACCGCGTCCAGAATAATGTCGTATCGATCTCCGGTCGTCGTAATGTCCTCTTTGGTATAATCAAGGACCCGATCGGCTCCGAGCGACCTCACCAGTCCCACATTCACGGCACTACAAACGCCGGTTACCTCTGCTCCATAATGTTGCTTAGCAAGCTGTACGGCTAACGTCCCAACCGCACCGGACGCTCCATAAATCAGAACCTTGTGTCCCTGCCGGATATTCCCTTTTCTAAGAAAATGCAGGGCCGTCGTTCCTCCGAAAGATACGGCGGCGGCATCGTCATAAGTCACATGATCGGGCTTTAACAGCAATAACGCATCTTCACGCATGCAGATATATTGGGCATACGTACCGAATCGCATTCCCCTGAATGCCAAGACCTGATCGCCTACCTTGAATTGCGTAACATCCCTGCCAATCGCTTCGACTTCCCCCGCCAGCTCTACCCCGAGTATCGGTTGTCTTGGCTTTCTCAGACCCAGCACCAGCCGCATGGGAATCCTGTACAAAAGAGGACTGCGAAATCCCCGCACGCGGCAATCCCCCGAATTGACGGTGGTTGCATAAATTTTGATCCGAATTTCGCGATCCTTTGGGATCGGCTTCTCTATCTCTTGCAGCTGTAAAACATCCGGTGCTCCATAAGCGGTACATACCATTGCTTTCATGGGTTTCCTCCAAACTGGCATTTGCAATCAGTATATCTGCCGTCAGGTACCGGAACATAGATACTTAAGTATGGTTTTCTTATGGACAGCACAGTATGGTTCTCTCATGAATAGCGGTATTGGAAGGGAGATAGCTATGGATTAATATTTATACTACGATTGTCACCTTATAGTAAACCCAGCTCTCGTGCTCGCGCTACAGCTTCGGTACGGCGCGTGGCCTGGAGTTTATCGAAAATCATCCGGTTATGCCCTTTCACGGTGCTGAGCGTAACAAAAAGCCCCTCGCTAATCTGACGATTCGATAGCCCCTCGGCAATGAGACGCAGAACCTCCATCTCCCGCCGGCTTAGCGGCTCAAAATGAGTATCCGCAGGCCGAACAAACCCAGGAACGAATACGGATGTGACTCCACGTTCCAGTCCTTCAGCCTTAAATGCATGCAGCAGTCGCTCCAGATAGTCATGGATGGGCCATAACAGCTTCTGCTCCGGCTTGTTTACAGCACCTCTTAAGGGCAGCTGCTTCGGTTTGTCTACAGCTTCGCTTAACAACTTCTGCTTCGGTTTGTTTGCAGCCTCCCTTAATGGCCACTGCTTCGGCTTAACTATCTTCCGCCTCGGTTTGCTCAAAGCTGCTGCGCTTATCAATTCCCGCATCGGCTCCCCTTCATCGATAAACATCCGGATGAAACCGCCCGGCTCGCCCATCTCCAGCACATCCGCAATAACTTGTGCCGCTCTCCGTTTCTCCCCATGGGCATGAAGGGCCAAAGCCTGCAGCACCATCACCTTAAGCTGTTCGTTCACCCATTCCTTAACTTCCATATCCGTCCGCAGCTGTTCGAGGATCACCAGCGCTGTCGCCGTATCCCCCTGTGCCAGCAGCACCCTGGCTAGGCTTAGCTTGAGCTCAAACCTCTGGGCAAGCTGCAACGCTGAACTGACATCCCCTTGCTGCAGCAGGGCAAGCACCTGTGCCTCGGCAATATGGGGCAGCTGATGCGTGAAATGATGCTGACGAGCGAAGTGATCCGCCTTGGCTAACATGGCAGCCGCTTCGCTCACCGCTCCCCGTGTAAGCTTCAGCCTTGCGAGAAACACCTCGCAGGCCACGCCCCTGTCGATATGCTCGAACTGCCCGGCCAAGTGGAGGGCCTGCTGCCCATGCTGTTCCGCGGCATCCAGATCATTCCACTCGCTGCATATTCGGGCCAGTCCCAGATACGCCTCGCATGCTGCCGGCAGCGGAGGATCACCCGCCAAATCCAGAACGCGCCGATACGTCTCGGCCGCAACATATAACTGATTCTCCGCTTCCTGAATCATTCCGAGTCCGAGCGTCGCCATCATGTTGATCGTGATGTGCCCAATCTTCTGACTGATGATCACGGCTTCCTGATACGCCTTGCCAGCCGCGGCACGCTCCCCCTGCAGCTGGTAGGCATACCCCAGCGTCCATATCGTCGCTGTGCGCACGGGCAGATTATGCGGACTCAAAAATTCCAAGGCCCGGCGCGATTCCGCCATGATGGTTTCCGTCTGATGTTGACTGACAGCAAGCGTGGCACGTATGGAGGCGATATGCCCTATAAGATCCCGGGTATAATCGTCCTCCGCAGCTTGCAGATAGGTTTCGGCGGCTTGAAGTTTAGGTTCGATACCGGTCATTTGACCGACCATTAACATCGCAGAAGCATGCATGACATGTAGCGCGGGCCTTGCATCCATCTCCCCCTTAGGCAAGGAATCCAGCCAATGGAGCACAGGGCCTATTGCTCCACGGAAGATCAAAGGTGTCCCCTTCCCTTCAATAAGGCGTGCGGCGCGATCCACATCCGAAGCGGCAATCGCATGCTGGAAAGCTTCCAGCAGAAGATCTTGACGTTCATGCCATTCGCTGGCACGACGATGCAATTCGGACACGTCCCTCTCACCGCCAACCGCAGAAGCACCCGTTCGGGTCAGACGCTGCCGAAGCGCATCCGAGAACAGATGGTGATATCGGTACCAGCGCCTCTCCTTGTCCAGCGGAACAATGAACAGGTTGACGCGCTCCAGGTACTCCAAGGTTTCTTGCCCGGAGATGGCGCTCAGCCGAGAATCACGAACTTCGCTCCGAAGAACGTAGTCACACAATGGACCACACAACTGCTCAAGAATGGAGGTGTTTAGCAAAAAATCCTGAATATCCTCGGGCTGCTGCTGCAGTGCTTCTTCAACCAGGTAGTCCAGTACGTCACGGTGCTTGCCGCCGAAGGATCGGATAAAGGTGGCAGCGTCATGATGGACCTGCAAAGACAGCGCCGCTAATTGCAGGCCGGCAATCCAGCCCTCCGTGCGCGATTCGAGGAGCGCTGCATCCTCCGCTGACAAATCCAGTCCCATGGAGCGGCGCAGAAATTCAGAGGCTTCATCGGATGTGAAGCGCAAGTCTGATGTCCGCACTTCCGTCAACTGGTCCCGGACACGCAGCCGGGCCAAGGGCAGAGCGAGATCCTGGCGGCTGGCGATAACTACATGCATCTGCGGCGGCATGTGCTCGATGAGAAAATCAAGAGCGCTGTCTATCGCTTTGGAATCCAACACGTGGTAATCGTCAAGAACCAGAATGAACCGATTCGGCAGGGCCGCTATGTGGTTAAGGATGGCCGTGACGATACCTTCGAGCGGCAGAGGAAGAGGGGACGGCGCTTGGAGTTTGCTCATAATGCCCTCTCCGATTTCAACCCCGACGGTTTGCAGGGCGGCCACAAGATAAGCCAGGAATCTTGTTGGCTCACGATCCCCCTCCTCCAAAGACAGCCAGGCGACGGGCAGCGGGGAGTCTTTGATCCATTGGCTGAGCAGCGTAGTTTTACCGCAGCCTGCAGAGGCGGAAATCATAGTGAGCTTGCGCTGCAAACGCAGCCCCTCGTTCAAACGCTCGATTAGGCGGAGGCGAAGAACAGCCCTCGATCGGGGAGAAGGTATATACAATTTTGTAGACAAAATAGGCGTGGACATCATAACCCCCGTTATGCCGTCATTGCAGCATTTTTCAACATATATATTATGATAAAGTGTTCGACAGCCTACCGGTTTTCCCTCTTGTGCGCGATATTCGCTTGCTGCAGTCAAACGCAGAAGCATGATTTGCAGGGTGTGGCATACGATGTATCCGAAATGCTGGAGGCCCTGTAATTGAACCCATCAATCATGCAAAAGGAGGTTTCAGATGAAAATTCACCATTCAATTCCCTGGCGTGACAATCTGTATCTGTTCAACTATCGAAGCGTACATACCGAGCCGGTGGAATATTTTCATTATCATGAGGGGTTGGAGATTCTGTACATTCACGAAGGCGCCGGAAGATATATCGTCGATAATCAAACGTACTCGCTGAAGCCCGGCACTTTGGTGTTGATTAAACCTTTTCAAATTCACCATATTAAAGTCATCGTACCGCCGAATTACATTCGCAGCCTGCTGAAAATCAAAGCCTCCGTCATCGAGCGTTTCCTCACCGCACTCCCGCAGCTGACAACCGCGGTTTCACAATTGCTGGATCATCCGTGGTCCAATCAGGTGTTTCATCTGTCGTCCAAGGATTCCATATATTTAGAAAATCAGTTTCTGCAATTGCATGAAATGCTGGCCAGCGTTCCGCCCAAGGTTCAGAAGGAAGTTGTTGCCTTGTTTTTATTTCATTTCTTCACCTACTTTAATAGCCATATTTACCCGCCGGATCGTAGCGGGGGTTTCAAGTATCCTGCTCCCGCTGCTTCGATCGAGCCTGTCGGCGCCATGGTAAGGTGGATCGGCAAGCACTATCATCTATCCTTCACGATTAACGAAATGGCTGCGGAGCTTCATTTCTCTCCCAGTTATTTGTCCAAGCTGTTCAAAGAGCAGATGGGCATGACCATCATCGAATATACGAACAACAAGCGCTTGGAGGAAGCCAGAACGCTTCTTGGCTTGCCGTCTCTAACAATCGAAGACGTCAGTAAACAGACCGGATTCAACTACCCCTCGTATTTTATCGCCATGTTCAAAAAAAAGTACGGTTTGACGCCTCTTCAGTATCGAATGCAGACGGAATTATGATATTTTCAAGCAGCAATGTGGTATGGGGATTGGATTATAATTAGAGCGCTTAAACAATGATTCTGATCCTTGTTAAGTGAGGTGATGTGTTTCGCACAGAAAGATTTGTAAGGCAATTCATGCGACAGTACGGTGAATCGTGTCCAAAATAGCGAGGAGGTATCATGATGATCAAGCCATCCATCAAGTTCGGCATCGTATCCTTATTTTGCTTCATGCTTGTATTTGCATTCTACCCTGGTCATATCGTAAAGGCGGCAACCAAAACGGTCCCGGCCGGTGACGTCGCGACGCTGCGGAGCTACCTAGCCAGCGCGAATCCCGGTGACATTATTGAAGTATCCGGGACCTACTCGGTGTCGGATGGAACCATTGCAACCTCCCGGAACGGATCGTCAGGCAATTACATTACGATTCGCGGCACGGGCAGCGGAGCCACCTTTCATTTCACCGCATCGGCAGGCAATGCGGCTTTCCATATCAAGAACAGCTATTATAAGCTGGAGAATGTGACGATCAACTCCAACTCCAAATCAAACAAAGGCCTGCTAATTGAAGCCTCTCACGGCTACGTTACCAATGTAACGGTCAAAAATACGACGGCAGAAGCTTTCAAGATTCGGAAAAACAGCCAGTACTGGCTTGTCTCGAACAGTACCGCCCATAGCGCGGGGCAAGGCGGGAAGTTCGGCGAGGGCTTCTATGTGGGGGATGCCGATCAGAACTGGACCACACTGCCGAATCCGGATCGAAGCGGATATATTACGTTCCTGAATTGCAGCGCCATACAGACCAAAAACGACGGCTTTGATTTTAAAGAGGGTACGCATCATATCAAAGTGATCGGCAGCACGGTTGACTTTCAGAATACGGTGCCAGAGTCGACCGTGGGCAACAACGGAATATTCATGCGGGCCAATGACGTACAGATCATCAACACCACCGTCAAAAACAATGCGGCCACGGGCCAAGCGTTCAGAACAAGCAAAACCACGGCCTCGGACGGGGTGTCCTACGGAAGCAATCTGGAGCTTAAGAACGTAACCGCATCGAATATTTCGGGAGCGATGATTTACACGAACTATACTTCGAACAAATTGTATACCGACTATACTATGACCGGTGTTGCCGGAGGACTCTACGCTTCCGGCTCCAAAACAGCGACTTCTTCCAATCCGTCCTCCTTCGTGGAGATGACGTGGAGCGGCGAAGGCGGAGATACTTACAGCTTCTAGCACAAAGATATGCAGGCCACCTTATGGGTTTTCTTCAGGTGGCCTGCTGCTTCATGTTTTCCTAAGCGAATAACATAATCCGCTCTCATCTCCAATGATCGGATTTACGAAGAAAATGAGCAGATCAACAACGCTTCCCGGATCGTCTCGGCCACAATATCCGCTGCCGTTTGTCCCGCAGTCAGCCCTCTGGTGCCTTGCCCCGCCCACAATGACATATACTCCGGATTGTCTTGGCGATTAGCCGCGTTTCGGATGTCGCGGGTCACCGTATTCTGCGTAGGAAAAGGCAGCGGCTCTATGCCGCTCTCGTCCCATTGCCGGATGAATGCATTGCGGATTCCCCTTGCAGGCCGTCCCGAGAACGCTTTGGTGATTACCGCGCTCTCTTCCGTACTCTGAAGGAGCGCTTGCTTATAAACCTCATGCGCACCCGATTCGACCGCGGTCAGGAATCGCGTCCCCATCTGAACGCCTTGGGCTCCAAGAACAAGCGAAGCTGCGAGCCCCCGTCCATCCATCACGCCTCCGGCGGCAATAACGGGGATCTTGACGCGATCCACGATTTGCGGTACCAAGGCAAACGTTCCGATCTGGGCCCCCATCGGGTGCTCCGAAATATCAAACGTTCCACGGTGTCCGCCCGCTTCGCTACCTTGGGCAACGACGGCATCATACCCTGCCTGCTCAGCCAGCATGGCTTCGCGGACTGTGGTAGCCATCGCAACAACCCGAAGCCTAGCCGCTTTTGCTTGCTGCATATGAGGCTCATCCAGAATCCCGAATGCCGTACTGATGACAGGCACCTTCTCTTCGATCAGAACCGCGAATTGCTGCTCGAACCAATCCGGGGTTGCTACGTGGTCCTTGCCCGCATAGGGAATGCCAAGATCATCCCGCATCCGGTTTAACTCCTGTTGAACCTCTCCGATTCGCTCATGACGATCCCGGGCACCGGGCACAAAAAGGTTGACGGCAAAAGGCTGATCCGTCCGCTTGCGGATTTCCTGAATGCTGTCGCGAATGGCAGCCGGCTCCATATAAGCTGCACCCAACGTGCCAAGTCCGCCTGCGTTGGATACGGCGGCGACCAGTTCTACTGTTGTCGGTCCCCCGGCCATCCCTGCCTGCAAGAGCGGATAACGGATTTGGAACAGCTCGCACAGCTCGGTCTGCAGTTGAATGTTCATGATATCATCTACCTCCTTTAACACTACAGATATTATCCTATTAAATGAGAGAAACTTTCAAATAAAAGAAAAACGCCAATAGGCCAACCAAAAGATTCTGGATAACCTGGTAACATGAAAGCCGCTAAGCACATGAAACGTGTTTAGCGGCTTTTTATGGGTGTTTTCGTCCGGGGAGACCGTTCTCCCCGATGGTTACAACGTCTTCTAGGACATTTTCACCAAGCTGTAGTTTTTCTTGCCTTTGCGAATGATGATGAAGCGGCCGCCAATCGCTTGGTCGGCTGTCACCTCGTGACCGACGTCGCTGATACGCTCGCCGTTCATCAAGATGGCGCCTTTGGTAATATCCTCACGAGCTTGCCGCTTGGAAGGCTCGATGCCCAGATCCACGAGCCAGTCCACGATATTCTTCGTTTCCGGCGTAGCTTCAAATGTCGGCATCTCCTTAAATCCCTGCTCGATCTCATCGGCCGTAAGGGATTTAATATCGCCGCTGAACAAAGCCGCCGTAATGCGCTTGGCCTGCTCCAGCATCTCTTCGCCGTGCACGAATCTCGTCATTTCCTCAGCCAGCATTTTTTGCGCTTCGCGTTTATGCGGCTCGCTCTGCACCTTTTCGGCCAACTCGTCAATTTGCTCTTTGGTCAAGAAGGTGAAGTACTTCAGGTATTTCACAACGTCGCGGTCGTCGGTGTTCGCCCAGAACTGGTAGAACTCGAACGGTGTCGTTTTGTTCGGGTCGAGCCAGATCGCGCCGCCGGCCGTTTTGCCGAACTTCGTGCCGTCGGCCTTCAGCATGAGCGGTATGGTCAGGCCGAATGCTTTTGCTTCGGGCCCTTCTTTCTTCCGGATCAGATCCAGGCCGCTTGTAATGTTGCCCCATTGGTCCGATCCGCCGATTTGCAGCTGCACGTCCTCATGCTGGTACAGATGCAGGTAGTCGACCGACTGCAGGATTTGGTACGAGAATTCCGTAAACGAAATCCCGCTGTCAAGCCGGCTCGCAACCACGTCCTTCGCCAGCATCGAGTTAATGCTGAAGTTCTTGCCGTAATCGCGCAGGAATTCGATGATGTTGATTTTATGCGTCCAGTCGTAGTTGTTAACCATGCGGATTTGATTGTCACCCTCGGTTACGAAGAGCTTTTTCATTTGTCCGGTCAGCGCGTCAACGTTAGCCTGAACCTGCTCCAGCGTCTGCAGGGAACGCTCGGTTTGACGCCCGCTTGGATCCCCGATGGTGCCTGTCGCGCCCCCGATCAGAATGACCGGACGATGGCCGGCAAGCTGGAAGCGTTTGAGCATGATAAAGGGAATCAGGTGACCGATATGCATGCTGTCGCCCGTTGGGTCCACGCCGCAGTACAGCGAGATGGATTTTTCATTCGTAAGCTCCCGGAGGCCTTCGGCATCCGTCTGTTGGTTAATCGCATCGCGCCATTCCAGTTCGTCGATAATATTCACAGTGTTAACACTCCTTTTAGTTCAGTAATTTCCTTATAACGAAACGTCCAACTCGTTGAAAAACAAAAAATCGCCCCTTGTCTGTAAAGACATAGGGACGATTATTAACCGTGTTACCACCCAGATTGCACGAATGCTCTGCACGCTGCCGCGCGTCATTCATGCCGCTCATTAGACGAGATATCGTTCGTCGTTTCCGCTCGGCATTACCCGAGATACTCCAGAGTGTAATTCGCCGCCTTGGTGTGTACCGGGTTCCATCATCCCCCGGCTTTCTAGAACAGGGACCAAGCTGCTACTGGGCTCTTTCAACGTATGTCGCTTATAAGATTACAGACAGTATAGTGAATTCATAAATCAATGTCAACCTGCGTTTCGGACGGAAGTCCTGCTTTCCCCGGCAGGATGGGTAAACGCCGTTAGGCGAGCCCCCTTGGCATCAAGTGCGGCGCATGTACGCACGAACCGTAATGGGAGCAAAGATCGCCACGATAACCGCGGCACCAACCAAGGATATCGTGAGATCCCAGCCCACGGTGCCAGCGTTGGTGAGATCCCGAACGGCTGTCACAAGATGCGAGATCGGATTCATATTGACGAACCACTGCAGCCAGCCCGGCATCGTATCCACCGGCACGAACGCGTTGGAGAGAAACGTGAGCGGAAACAGCACGATCATCGATATCCCCTGCACGCCGGAGGCGGATCTTGCAATCACGCCGCAGAAAGCAAAAATCCAGCTAATGGCCCATGAGCACAAAATTACGACCAACCCCGCAAGCGCAACATAACCCAAGCCGCCCTCGGGCCGGTACCCCATAATATATCCCATCGTAAAGGTAAGCACTGTCGCAATGGTATACCGAATCGTGTCTGCCAGCAGGGCACCGGCCAGCGGTGCGATGCGCGCAATCGGCAGCGATTTGAATCGGTCGAATACGCCTTTATCCATATCCTCGCGCAGCTGAACGCCTGTGACGACGGAGGTCGTGATCACGGTCTGGACGAGGATGCCGGGAATGATGACGGGCAAATAACTCGCCACGTCACCGGAGATGGCGCCCCCAAAAATATAAGTGAACATCAGCGTAAAAATAATGGGCTGAAACGTGACGTCAAACAACTGCTCGGGCGTGCGCCGGAGCTTCAGCAGCCCGCGGTAGGCCATCGTCAACGAATTTCGAATCGTCTGACCCAAACTCGTGCGGTTCTTAAGCTGACGTTCCGTCCCAGGCTGAATCATGGTGCTGCTCATACCCGTGCCACCTCCCGATCATTGGATTCATAAGACTCTTGGGCAGCGTCTTCCTTCACGCCGTGGCCTGTGATCGTCAGGAATACCTCATCCAGGGTCGGCTTCTGCACGCTCATCTCGGACAAGCCGATTCCTGCTGTTCGCAGCTCGATCAACAGGTCTGTAACAAGACCCGCATTAGCCATCGGCGCTGTGATCTTTCCGGCTTCCGGCGATACATTGGCATGGACGCCTAACACTTGTTCCACGGTATGGCGGGCGCGATCCATGTCAACCGAATCCTCGACAGTCAAATGCAGCGAGGAAGTGCCCACCGACATCTTCAGTTCATCGGCCGTACCCTCGGCCACAACCCGGCCGTAATCGATAACGGCGATGCGGTCTGCCAGCTGGTCCGCCTCCTCGAGATACTGCGTGGTCAGCAATACCGTTGAACCGGTATTCACCAATCGGCGGATCGTATCCCACATCTGGGAACGCGTCCTTGGATCCAGCCCCGTCGTCGGTTCATCGAGGAAGATGAGTGGCGGCTGGGCAATGAGGCTTGCCGCCAGATCCAGCCTTCTCCGCATGCCGCCGGAGAAATTTTTTAGCGGCCGCTTCGCGGCTTCCGACAAACCGAATTCCTCGAGCAGCTCTTCCGCCTTGCGCCTTGCCTCCTTACGCCCCAAACCAAGCAAACGTGAGAATATAATCAGATTCTCCGTAGCGCTGAGCGATTCGTCCACCGACGCGTATTGGCCGGTTACCCCGATCAACTGACGGACAATCTGCGATTCCGCCTGCACATCATGTCCGAAGATTCGGGCCGAACCCGCATCCGGTCTTAGCAAGGTCGCCAGCATTCGGATGGTGGTCGTCTTGCCTGCCCCATTCGGGCCAAGTACACCGTAGATCGTTCCGGTACGTACGTTCAGATCCACCCCATCCACGGCGCGGTTATCTCCGAATGTTTTGATCAGTCCGTAAGCCTCAACGGCCAAGTCGCCAGGTTTTGGCTCTATTTTCTTTTTGTATGCATGCTCCATTATGATTTCCTCCTCTTCGCTAATGGATGATGATTGAATCGTAGCACCCCTATTTAAACGGAATGTAAACCGGGAAAAGAATGGGCTCTTTTTATGAAAATGATCCTCATTCGATAAGGATTCGCGTGTTACTCCGAATACTTCTGACGGCAAACAAAAAAAAGTGGCAGCACAGAAATACCTTCTGCACTGCCACTTTATCCTTTATCTAAACGGGAAACCTCTCCGCCAACTAGCTGCCGCCGGATTTGCCTCTTCTTCGTCAACAGCTGAGCCTTCGGCCACTTATACAAGCGTGATTAAAGGTCTTCCCCATCCTGATCCATCGTATATTTCAACTGCATGATGATATTCTGTTCGTGATCTCCAAACTGGCGACCGAACAGATTCAGCCCTCCTTGATTGACGGCATCGGGCTTAATGCCGATACGCAGCCGCAATTTGGGACTCTCGGAAAGATTCAGCTCAGCCAATGTAACACCCGACACTTTCTCCATATCCAGCGTCGTCTTCTCATGATCGACCCGCCAAGTCTTGAGAAACCCGTACTGCGTTGCCCAATCATACCACCAATTCGGGTTCAGCTTGCCGCGCCGATCCCCGAAATCGCCGGGGCTTGTCCACATGCCGATTTCCACGCCATTGACCCACACGGAAATATTCGAAGGCCAGTTATGATCATAATTGGGCGCCTCGGAACACATCTCCATGGACAATTCAAGCGATTCGATGCGAGCTCCGGCCGGAATATCCATCGGCATCAAATATTCCAAATATCCCTTGCGCAGCCAGATGATCTGGGCATTAACATGCTTGGGATGGTAAAAGCTCGCCGGCTCGTCTTCCTTTATGATATACCCGTCGGCATTCGCCATTCCGCATGTCGGCGATACTTCGCAATCGCTGTAATGGCCAATCGGCATCTCTACTTCATAGACATGCGTTACTCCTTTGGGTACCGAATTTCTCAAATTCAACGCAATATGAATATCATCATAATTCCGGCTGCAGACCTTCATGGCCCCACGTGACGCCGGAAGCAATTCCGTATTAATTAACTCAGCCGCTTCCAACACTTTGATATTGCTCGCTACCGTCGAAACGGGGAGTTTGAGCTTCTCGGCGATTTCAATGATATTCAAGTTCTTGGAATTCAAGAGCCTTAGGATATCAACCCGAGAACGTGTTGACAAGGCATGGGCCACCGTGACCAATCTTTCCGGGTCGTTAAAACCAAGTTCCAGCACAAATCTGCTCTCCTTTAAACATATTCATTACAATAATTTTACTTCTTAATGAAATGAAAAACAATCACACTGGAAAGGCTTACACCAGCCATTTTCCTGCCTCTTGCCATACGGCATCAAATAG
Source organism: Paenibacillus sp. p3-SID867 (assembly GCF_025142895.1). Classification (NCBI taxonomy): domain Bacteria; kingdom Bacillati; phylum Bacillota; class Bacilli; order Caryophanales; family Paenibacillaceae; genus Paenibacillus; species Paenibacillus sp. p3-SID867. The sequence goes on along the minus strand of NZ_JAMBDM010000017.1, from coordinate 80,055 downwards.
CCGGACATAGCAAACCATGACTTTCATAGCCAGAAATGGCCTCCGGGAGAACCGGAAGCCATCCATGATCAAGCTAACAACTCTTTATTTATCGGCCCTCTATGCCATCGGTTATGACCTAATTCGCCGGCTTGATGTCAAAAAAGTCGATTTCTCCGTATCCCTCGCCTTTTGAAAAACGTATCGTGTTCACGCCGGCCTTCAACTGAATCCGCGCCGTGGACAGTCCCCAGTTCTCCCATCCTTTATTCGTGATATGGAACTTGCTCGCCGTACCGGCATTTACGCTGAGCATGAGATGGGACCAATTCCCCCCGGCTGTCCCGTTCGCCGTGCGGGCGAGCAGAATGTATTCGCCTGCCGACGCGGCATGAACCGTGAATTCCACATAGCTTTCCGGCGTATCGATATGCCCGGCCTTCATGCCTCCCGAGCCGTTAGGGCTCTGAGATGCATAGGCGATACCGCCGAATGTCCCTTCCTCACCTTCGTAACGGATATGTGCTGCTTCGCCGGAAGGCAAGGTTATCGGGGCATTCGGATTCGCCGGGACGCCGAGATTTGGCGTGTTGTCGGCATGCCACGTGAATTTCTGCATTCGAACTTCGCGGTTCCACCCGGCATTATTGTATTTGGCGACATGATAGAGTATCCAGTCCTCCGTACCGTCGGGCGACTTGGTGAACGAATGATGACCCGGTCCGTACAAACCGTTACCGGACTTGAATATAGGCTGACTGCGTTTGCTCCATGATGCCGGATTCATCAGATCGCTGGTTGCGCTGGCCGTGATGAGGCCCAGGCAATAGTCGTTCGTCCAGCTTCCGCTTGCCGAGTATACCAGATTGATGAGACCGTTTCGCACAATCACCTGAGGCCCCTCGTTTACGTGCGGGGAATGATTCGTTTCCCAGCTGTGGGTAGGCCTTGCGATTTCAACGCGATTCGAATCGATCGTCCAGGGATTGCTCATGCGGGCGATATACAAATTCTGCCGGACATTGGTGTCGCCTTCCCAGCCGGACCATATAAAGTACAGCTGACCGCCTGTTTGCAGCACTGTGCCGTCAATCGCCCATTTGTTCGTCGGGTCCGTAATCTGGCCTTTGTACTGCCAGGTTCCCTGCGTCGGGTCCGCCGACGTGTTCTCCATGACATACATGCGGTGGTTGACGTTATCCCCGTCATCCTTGGCATAGTAGATATACCAGGCGCCATTGATGTAATGCAATTCCGGAGCCCAGATGCTGCAGCAGCCCGTTTCCACGACCCTCGTCGGAGCTGCATCAATCGTCGTAAGCTGTGCGGACTTCCATATGGTCACATTTCCGCCGGTCGTTTTTGTGAAGTAGTAAAAGCCGTCGGTATGTTTATATACCCATGGATCCGCGCCCTCCTGCATGACCACGTTGTAGAAGTTATTTTGAAGCGTAGCCGCATGTGTCGCCTGACCCATAGGAAGAATAAGGAATGCGCATATCGTGAGCAATAATTTATTCCGGTAATTCACCTTCATCCTTCGTCACGTTCCTTTCGGATAATATGCAATCATACACCATGCAGAAATGAAACACCGCCTACTTCGATAACGGTCATGATAACGGCTCAGTCTTCAATCGCGGCCTTACGGGAATTGATGCGGCGGATCACTTCAGGATCGAATTTCGATCGTCTGTCATAGGTGTACAATCCGTTCACTTCCTGTTCCACATCGTACAGCTGGGTATAACAGAACCCGAACATCATGGGATGATCCAGCAGCGCATTCGTTAAGCCCGCATAACGCGTTAGAAACGCCTCTTCGGATGTCGGCCTGTCGCCGTAACCCCAAGACTTCTCGTCTTTTTGGTCCGGATTCCACCATATGCCGCCATATTCGCTGATGAAGTAAGGCTGGCCTTCATACTTCTGCCGATTCGGGAAGCTATTGTACACCTCTCCACCGTTCTTCATCGGCTCATATCGCTGCTTGAACGTCTCCGGGTTCTGGTCGTAATCATGGATATCGAAAATATCCGTCACGACATGGAAGTTGCCGCTCGTATCAATCACAGGACGCGTCGGGTCCATTTTCTTCGTAACCTCGTATACAATGCGCAGTACGTCGTTATTTTGCTTGGAGCCGTCCCGGTCCCACGTCTCGTTGAAAGGACACCAGCCGATGAGGGCCGGATGATTGAAATCGCGCTCCATCCCTTCGAGCCATTCCGGCAGAAAATGGGACAACCCCTCCGCCGTGGTAATGTCAAGCCCCCAATTCGCATGCTCTCCCCATACCAGATACCCTAACCGGTCAGCCCAATACAGAAAGCGCGGTTCGAACATCTTCTCGTGAAGCCTTGCGCCGTTAAAGCCGAGTCCCATCGAAATTTCGATATCTTTGCGGAGATCCTCATCGCTTGGCGCGGTGTAGACCCCATCCGGATAGAAGCCTTGATCCAGCACAAGTCGTTGAAATACGGATTTGCCGTTGATGTGGAAGGCCATTCCGTCCAGCATGACGGTTCGGAGCCCAAAATAGGATTGGACGGTGTCGCACACCTGATCCTGTCCTTGCAGGGATAATTCCAGATCGTACAGCCTGGCCTGACCCACCTCCCACAAGTGAACCTCCGATAATGGAATGGTAAGTTTGACGTACGGCCCGGATACGACGGCACTCGCATTCCCTACCGCTTTCCCTTCATACAGGGCGGATGCGGTCAGTTTATGACCTGCTGCGTTCCCGTTGATCTTAATCTCGAGGTGGGCACAGCCATTATCCGGGTCACCCACCAGCTTCATGTCGGACATATAGACCTGCGGCACTTGCTCCAGCCATACCGTCTGCCAAATCCCCGTCGTACGGGTATAATCGCAGCCATGCGAGTGGAAGCGTCCGCTTTGTTTCCCGCGCGGCTGGCGTCCGGAACGGACGTCATCCTCCGCACAGACGGTAATTACGTTCTTGCCCGGTATCACATGCGAGGTGATATCCAAGCTAAAGGGCGTATATCCCCCGCGATGCGATCCTACGGATACACCGTTAACCCATACTTCCGCCTCGTAATCCACAGCCCCGAAGTGAAGCAGGATGCTGCCTTCCCATGCTTCAGGCACGGTAAAATCCCGCTTATACCATACGGCTGCCATGAAATCCTTATATTCAACACCGGACAGCTTGCTTTCGGGGCAGAAAGGAACGGTGATCGTTCCGGACAGATCATGTCCCGGCTCATGGAATCCGCGCTCCTTCCCGCTTTTCCCATGATCGATTTCGAATTGCCAAGAACCGTTCAGATTGATCCAGTCGGGTCTTACCCATTGCGGACGGGGGTACTCCGGACGCGGCAGTGTTAATTCAGTCATGTTTAACTCCTTCTTATATGTTTAATTTGTCGGCATTTATCTTTCTGCCGACTGTCACCTGCGGCTTTTAGCCTTGGCTTTCCGTCACATACAGCCTGCTGGTCTCTTCCCAGATTTCATTCGGTTCAAGGCTGAAACATCCGATCTCTTCAGCTTCCAAGTCCACATTGGGTGCATTGACCAGATTGATCTGCGGCTCAGGGCAAAAGAAACCCTCGGTCGCTTCGTTGTTCCAGATCATCCATTGCTTATAGGAGGTGCCTACGTCATAGACCAGCCTCAGTTTCTTCGCCCCATCGGTAAGCTCCATCCGGTTTCTTCCGTTTTGGGGCTCGGCGGTATAATGATTGTCCATCCTTTCAAAGAAAGGATAAACACCTGCTCCTTGCATGGCCTGCTCGTTCGCCGACAGCTCCTGGTGGGAGCCGGTGGGCAGCATTCGACCATCCAGCTCCCATCGCTTCCCGACGGTCAGCTTTAAACGGTAATCCCGAGCGTCGCCTCCCTCGGTAAATGGCGCATTAACGGATGTATGAAACGCCAGCAGACACGGCATGGCTTCTTGGCCTGTATTGGTGATCGTTACCCGCTGGGATAACCCCTGCCGGCTTAAGCCGTACCGAAGCTGAATATGGAAACGGAACGGGAAGTTCCGGAATACCGGATGCCGTTCATCCACGCGGACAGACACGGTCACATAAGCCTCCTGCCCGGAATGCCCGTATTCATCAACCTCCCATGGAATATTGTACAGAAATCCATGCAGATGATGACCGGTTGCCTCTTCATTCACCGGCAGCTGATGGACTTTGCCGTTCCAACGGAACCGGCCATCTTGATACCGGTTGGGGGGGAACAACACCGGAATGCCATGAATCATCGGCCTTGCTTTGAACGCCGGCATTTCGTCAAGCGTCGGTTCATGCAGAAACCGGCAGCCCTTATCGAGATCCCGGAACGATATCAAATTCCCGCCGATATCCGGAAGCATGATAGCCTCATAACTCCCGGCTCTTAAATAAACTGCTTTCTCGTTATGGTATACTCCTTCATAAGCATTCGTCCCGTCCATTTCTCCACCTCCTATTGCCCTGTCATGATGCTGCGTATGGTTTCAAGCGGCGCCTTGGGCTTGCGGTCATACGTCAGCAAGCCGTTGATCTCCTGCTCGACATCCGTCAGCTGCGTGTAGCAGTATCCCTGGATCACCGGGGAAGAGAACATGGGATCCACTACGGCCTTAAGCCGGATCAGGAAGTCCTCCTCGTTCTCGGCTCCGGAATATCCCCAGCCTTCCCAATCGCTCTTCTTGAAGGCAATGCCGCCAAACTCCGACACCAGAATGGGTTGGCCTTCATAGGAAGCACCGCCAACGAATATCCTCCGGTTGGCCGGCATGGCTTCCACCGCCGACGCGGCTGATGCATACCGTTCTTCCAGCACTTCCTGGCGGCTCTCATAGTCGTGAATGGTGACCAAGTCCGTGGTCATATGCTCCCATCCATCGTTATAAACAACCGGCCTGCTATCGTCCAAAGACTTCGTTAAATGATACATCGCAAGCCCATGCTGCTGCTGACGCTTATCCAGCTGAACATTCGGAACTCCCCAGCTCTCATTGAGCGGAACCCAGGTTATGATGCAAGGATGGTTATAGTCCCGCTCGATGATCTCCTGCCATTCCGCTGTGAAGCGGCGAACATACGACTCGGAATATTCATATGCGTTGGCCGCCTCGCTCCATAACAGCAGGCCGAGCTTGTCGCACCAGTACAGAAACCTGGGGTCCTCCGTCTTCTGGTGCTTTCTCACGCCGTTGAATCCCATTTCCTTCGCCAGCTCCACATCGCGCTTCAAAGCCTCGTCCGACGGCGCCGTTAGGATTCCCTCAGGGAAATACCCCTGATCCAGCACCAGCCTTTGGAAATACGGCCGGTTATTCAGGCATAACTTGCCGTTCTCGATCGATACCTTCCGCATCCCGAAATAGCTGGATACTTGATCGACGACGTTCTCATCCTGGACAAGACGGAACTCAATATCATACAGGTTCGGATGTTCAGGGCTCCACAGGCGTCCCAGACCATGATCGGTAAAATCACTCAAACCGATGGTCCGCAGCTGCTCTGCGTTTCGGATTGCATATTGATCTTCGGCGACCCGTTCCCCCTTATACGATACGGTGATCTGCAGCTTGAGATCCTCCGTCGGCTTGTAACCCTCAAGGAACGTCCGAATGCGAATTTCGTTCCGGTCAATGTCGGGTGTCATCCTTATTTTGCTCAGATGTACCGGGGACACCGGCTCCAGCCACACGCTCTGCCAGATGCCGGTCGTACGGGTATAGAAAATGCTTGCCGAATGCTCAAGCCAGTATTGTTTGCCTCGCGGCAGGGTGACGTCGCGGCTGAAATCCTCCGCGCGCAGGACGACCGTATTGCTTCCTTTCACAAGCGAAGCTGTAATGTCCGCCTGGAACGGCGTATGTCCGCCTTCATGCATCGCCACCAAATGTCCGTTCACCCACACTTTGGCGAAATAATCCACGGCGCCGAAATGAAGCAATATTCGTTTTCCGTCCCAGTCCTGAGGGATCTCGAACGTTCTGCGGTACCATACCACATCATGAAAGGAAGGGTCGCCGATGCCGCTCAGCTTGCTTTGGAACGTATAGGGCACGTTGATCTTCCTTGTAAAGGAAGCCTGCGCTTCCGCCCGATACCACCCTGCATCCTCGCCGATGGCTTCATCATCAAAACTGAAATCCCATTCGCCATTGAGGGTTAACCACTCTTTGCGCTGAAACTGGGGTCTCGGATATTCGTTTCGAACCGTTTGTGCCTTGCTAACTTCTGTCGTCAAGATGCAACTCACTCCTAATGATTCAGTCTCTCTATCTGCTCGTTTGAACGTTTAGCCTTTGATCGAACCCACATAAACGCCTTTCACGAAATACTTTTGCAGGAACGGATATACCATTAATATAGGCACCGTCGAAACCACGATCGCGCAATATTTAACCAGCTCCCGGAACGCGGTCGAGCTCTGGGCGCTGTTAATAACGACCCCGCCCGCGCTGCCGATCGTGGTGGCCGTCGAATCATTGGCAACCAGGATTTCCTTCATCAACAGCTGCAGCGGGAACAATTCCCTATCCTTCAGCAGGACCATCGCGTTAAACCATGAGTTCCAATTCCCGACCAGATAGTACAAGAAAATAACGGCCAGCGTGGCTTTCGACAGCGGCAGGATCACCGTCATCAGGATGTTGGCCTGGCTTGCACCGTCAATCAATGCCGCTTCTTCCAGCTCTCTCGGAATCGATTGGAACCCAGTCCTTAATATGATGATGTTCCATGTGCTTAAAGCGGTCGGCAGAATCATCGCCCACAGATTGTTGTACAAGCCGATGTCCTTCATTAACAGGAACCAGGGAATCAGCCCGCCGCCAAAGAACATCGTGATCGTAATCAGAATCATGATGAAATTCTTGAAATACAATTCCCGCCTGGACAGTACGTAAGCGCCCAATATCGTCATGATCATATTGACTAACGTACCCAGTCCAACATATATGATCGTATTCATGTACCCCTTTAGCAGGCTGTTGTCTTTAAATACCAGCTTGTAACCGTCGAGCGTGAATCCCAGCGGCTTTAACAATATCCCTTTATGTGCCATCAAGGCGCTGGGATCGCTGACGGAAGCAAACAAGATATGCAATATGGGATAAAAACACACCAAGGTCAATGCCGTCAAAACCGTGTAGTTCGTAAAGTCGAACACGCGGTCCCCTATGCTTTTATGCTTCCTTCTTCGTTTCACTTTGAATTGCTTGATATCCTCCATAACCTTCCCTCTCTCTTACCATAAGCTGGATTCAGATCTGCGCTTCACGATGGTATTTGTCATCCATAACAGCCCGAAGTTCACGATGGAGCTTATTAATCCGACGGCTGTGGAATAACTCAGGCTTGCTTCCCTCAAGCCCCTTCGGTAAACATAGGAGGCTATGACATCCGCCGTATCATAGATCAAAGGATTGTAGAGCAGGATAATTTTCTCGTAGCCGGAAGCCATCAATCCGCCGATCGCAAAGATAAACAGGATGATGATGACCGGACTGATCTGAGGCAGCGTAATGTACCACATTTTCTTCACCCTGCCGACCCCGTCGATATCGGCCGCTTCATATAATGAAGGATCGATGGAGCTCATCGCAGCCAGGTAAATGATGCTGTCCCATCCGATGCTCTGCCAGATTCCGGAAAAGGTATAAATCGGGCGGAACAAATCCGAGTACCCGAGAAGGGACGAGTAGTCTTTGCCCGTTATAAACGAAAGCAGCTGCGTAACGACCCCTTCATTGGCCGTAAAGATGTGAATGATCCCGCATACAACCACCAGTGAAATAAAATGCGGCATATACGTAATGGTTTGAACGGTCCGCTTAAACTTGGAAGAGCGAACTTCATTCAGCAGTAATGCCAGGATGATCGGTGCCGTAAATCCAAACACGATGCCCCACACATTCAGCAGGAGCGTATTCTTGACGACCCTCCAAAAATAGGGTCCGGAGAAAAAATCGATAAAATGCTTGAAGCCCACCCAATCGCTTTCACCGAATCCAAGCAAAGGTTTGAAATCCTTAAATGCGATCATGACGCCCCACATCGGCCCGTAGCAGAATATTAAGAACCACGCCACCACGGGAAGGGCCATGAGATAGACAAACCAATTCTTTTTCAGATCCTTTTGTATCAAACGTTTGGTATTCTTCGGTTGTGAGGTCGCACGAACATGGTCTATTTTCCTGTTTTTCCGTAATATCTCCATGAATCAACCACCTGTTCTTAATATGGAAACTATCGTTGGTTATACCGATCCAGGGCCGCCTGATGGAGACTCAAGAATTCGTCCAGTCCCATGCTCTGCGCTTCCTTCAAAAATTTATCGTAAGCATCGATCGGCAATTCACCCATGATGATCTTCGCAAAGTATTCTCCGCGCAGCGTGGATAACTGGTTTCCAAGCTCGGCCTCACGCGAGGCTTCTTCTTTCGTAAACGTGATCGGCGGCATCGCCATGCTGGTATCCATGTTCTCCGTCCAGTCCTTGCGAATATCTCCAGAATAGCTTCCTTTCGCCGTAATCAACGGGTTGGCGTGATGCTCGTCGCGGATATTCGGCCAACTGTGCCAGCGGTATTTCCAAAGCGTAACATCGACCGGCTGGCCTTCCGGATCATTGTACATGTAACTGTTTTCCGGATAATAAGGCATTCCTTGCTCATCCACCAGATGCACGGTACCGTACTCGCCGAAGTTGATGAGCTCCCAGCCTTTTTTGGAATAGTTGAAATCCAGCCACGCCATCGCGGCTTCAACATTTTCGCTCTGGGTGGTAATGGCCGCACTGGTTCCCGTTCTTTTGAAGTTTTTATAGGTGGTTGCGGATTTATCCCCTTCATTCAGAACAGGATTCAGCGCCCCCACGAAATCAATATCGTTCTGCACTTTCCAATAGCTCCACATCGTGTCAGGGGAATCCATCATGACGGCCGTATCGTCGGAAATCGCGCTTGCCATCCGTTGATTGAAATCGGCGGTGGCCCAGTCCCGATTCAGCAAGCCTTCCTTGTTCCACTGCTGCATGGTCGCGAGATATTCCTTGGCTTTCGGCTGTGCCGGGCCCCATGCGACCTTGCCGTTTTCATCCAAGAAGGTCCAGTCCCAGACGCCATATGCGCCATTAATGATGCCGGTAAAAATTTGGCCGTACGTCGAGCCGTAATTCAGCGGCGCCTTGTATCCGACTTCCTTGCTTTTTTTCAGGAATTCATACCATTCGTCTATCGTCGTCGGGACTGGAAGTCCTGTCTTGTCCAGCGCTTCCTGCTTAATTAGCATGCCGAACCAGGTCCATTCGGAGTACGGCGCGATGCCGTAGAAGCCCAGCAGCCTGCCATCGTCGGTCACGGTCGTTTTTCTTCTCGTTTCGTCCGAGTTCCGCCATGCCGAATAATTCGGAGCGTGCTTTTCCATCAGGTCGGTCAGATCGAGGTAAGCGCCATCGTTTACCCCCGCTTCGAAACCTCCCGGATAACGCCCCGGATCAATGATGATGTCCGGCAGCTCGCCGGAGGAGATCATCAAGGTAAAAGCATCCGCTTCCTGTCCGACGGGAGGCGTAATGAAGTTCACCTTAATGCCGGTCAGCTTCTCCACCTGCTTCTGAACCAAGTGATTATTCATATCCGGGATGTTGGAGTTGGCAGGCATCCATACATCCAGCACCACATCGCCTTTGACGGGATAAGCAGAATAATCGCTAGGAATGACTTCGTCAAATACATCACCGAGGTATGTATCATTGAGTGTGCCGTTGACTTCATCGATTTGTTCCTGTGTCGGTGCTTTATTGCCCCGTATGTCCCCGCTGATATCTTCGAATGTCACCTCATTCTTCTCTACGCTTTCCTCTTGGGTTACGGTATTGTCTGGCTCGTCACTTGCCTTGCCGCTGCAAGCGGTTACCGTCGAAATGATCAATATGGATATGAATAACAGAGTGAAATAACGCTTCATCGTTCTGTTCATGCTTAACCTCCCATGATATGAATAATTACGAGCATCCTCCGCATTAGCGCAGAGGATCTATATTCCGTAGTTTTTCAGAGGTGCCAGTTTAAAACTTGCTATCTATCATCCTTCATCTTCGCAGTGTCTAAGCACCCCCAGTCTGAAATGCAAATCTTCCTCATGGTCATTCCAATGGATCCCCTTTTTCACATGGTAATTGACGGCATTGCCAAACCCTACACACTCATTTAATACAATTATCCTGTATCTTTAACCGAAGTATAAGCATATAACTTTACCTTGTCAACGCTTTCATACATAAATTCCGTAACTAAATTTATTCATTTTGTAAAATCCGCACTTTTAATTTCGGATATCGGAAACAATCCATAGACTTATAACTCTTATGTAAAAAGGAATCGCCGTTTTAATCCCACGTTTTTCGTTATGGATATGTGTGTCTTACACGTTTTACTCTCATTCGTAATAAACCCCCATTCATTACAGATAATCTGTAATGAATGGGGGTTTATCGAATTCTATGAATATTCACTTACACCCTTGCAGCATTTACCGCCCCTTGCCACTATCATCTACTCTTGGATCTTGTTATGAATCCGCATACATTATTCACCGGACGGTTTGGCCAGAGCCTCAGACTCGCCGGCGGGTACGCCGAAATCCGGAGTTCCATCCGGCTTCCAGCCGAATGTCTGAATGCGGGTTGATCGCAAGACCGTATCTACTCCAGGTGCTGGAAGCGCATGGTAGACAATCCAGTCCTCCTTGCCATCCGGAGATTGCGTGAAGCTGTTATGGCCGGTAGCATACACCCCGTTTTCCACGCTTTTGCAAAATACAGGCTCCATGGACTTAGTCCAGGAAAGCGGGTCCATCGGATCCGCAGCTTCATCCATCGTGAGCATCCCCAGCGCATAATCCTCAGACCATGTAGTGCTGGCCGAGTATACCAGGAAGATGCGGCCGTTTCGCTGAAGGACGACAGGTCCTTCGTTAATGGCCATTCCGCCTTGTTTTTCCCAGGATAGGGTCGGGGCAGTAAGTAATACATGATCTCCCGTCAATGTCCAAGGGTTTGTCATGCGCATGATATATATAGCGGACCCATAATCTGGGAAGTGACCGTACCCGGCATACAGGAAATAAAGCTGATCCCCTATGGACATAACCGTACCATCCAGGCCGGGGACGGGAGTCGGCAGCGCACCTTTCCATTCCCACTCGCCTTCCATCGGATCAGGCTCCCCGTTCTCCAGCACGCATATTTGGCGCGACTCATCGCCTCCCCCATCATTTGCCGTGAAATAAATGTACCATGTGTTGTCCACATAATGAATTTCCGGCGCCCACAGGTTATGACTATGACGTCCGCCGGCTTCCGGAGTCCAGATCGTTTTCTTGCGGCCCTCCGCAAGGCCTGTTAAGGTAGCGGATTGCGTCAGCTCCAGATATCCGCGTCTCGTCGACATAAAGTAATAATAGCCGTCGGTATGCTTCCATACCCAAGGATCGGCTGCTTGCTCTACAATCGGATTGTTGAATGTTGGTCCATGCACCATCTTCTTATCCCCCTTATCCCTTGAATTTCCTGGTTTTTGATCAACACTCCGGCAATTCAACCCTTAACTCCCTTTAGCTCCCCACACCTCCCGCGAAAAGTTAAACCCAATCTTACTGATGTCTTCCAGCCTTGTCTATACGCAATTTAACGAACATTCATCGCGTTAGATTATGTGACATGTCATTGACGGCGTTTCGATGCGTTTATTGGAAATTCGCTAGGTGCTGCACGATCAAAAAAAAGCTGGTCCCGAAGGATCAGCTTTATCGTGAAATCGATCTTGCCAAACGAAACCCGAGATCCTCAATCCGAAACGTCGGATGGCTTCGGCGGCGGCATGTCGCCCCGCAGCCCCTGGCCTCTTCCGCCCAGCTTCCGCCGCGGAATACTCTGTACGAGCCGTATACATCCGGATCGTATACATCCCAGCACCACTCCCACACATTTCCGAGCATATCGTAAAAGCCCCACGCATTCGGACGCTTTGTGCCTACCTCATGCAGGGCTCCCCCGGAATTCCCTTCATACCAAGCGATGTCATCAAGTTCTCCGTAACGATAGCCATCACTCCCGGCTCTGCACGCATATTGCCATTCCGCTTCCGTCGGAAGGCGGTATCCATCCGCCTCCCAGTTACACACGACACGTTCACCTTCGTCCGAGACCGAATAACATTCGTCCAGACCTGAGTGTCGAGATAGCACATTACAGAATTCAATCGCATCATTCCATGATACATTGACGACCGGAGCCTGCATGACCTCAGTGAATCTGGTTGACTGTGGCATGAGCGAGTAATATAAAGCCTCTGTAACAGGAACCGGTGCAAGCTGAAAAGCGTTCACTTCAACCGCCCACGAAGATTGGATACGGTCGTCCCTTAATTGAATTTCGCCTGCCGGAATGCTCACCATCGGGTATTCTTTTGGATTAAATCCAGGTGCTGACAATGATCTTCCTCCCGGTTTTCATCTCTTAGTTCACCCTGCTTAACCGTTCAATCCCTTGCTGTTCAGTCGGCAAGAAAAAGAAGTCGTTCCCCTTATTGCATTCATATATGAAATCTTGCAAGCTTTGGCTCGGGTACACAGAAAAATCACCGATGATCGCAACCTTCACATGATAATTGATATACTTCTGAAGGATTTCACCTGCAAGGCGGGTCTTCAAATCGAAGAAGGCTTGACTGAATATCGATTGATTCATTACCATACGATGGCTGCCCGTTTCATATTGCACGGTTGCTATAAGATCCAATGCAGACTGAACATCCTCAATTAATATTTCATTACTGCTAACAACCGCTATCGTTCCTCCATCTGTTTCAATCTTCTCTATATTCATAGTCACCCTCCTGTTTTGGTAAGTCTTCTCACATAATCCTCACATATGTACCGATTGTCGTCGCCGTTGGCTGGCGGAACGTTAGCCACTCGAAAAAAACTCAGACCTATAGCCATCGCCAGCACACCATAGGCAGCACTTTGTGGATCCTCAACGGACATCTGTCCCGCCCGATTACCATAATCCATGATCTTGGCGATGCCTTGGAGATCCGTCTCGTAGCTCTTCGATACAACTTCCTGCAAATTGCGATCCAGCATGGCCTTTGAGTAAAACTGGACAAAGAGCTTGGCTTGATCCGCAAGCGGAATATACATCTTGTCGACCCCGTCCAGCTGCGACACATTAATCGTGCGATCCGCGTCATCGCTGAGCGGGGGAAGTATAAATTTCAGGGTAAGATCCATCATTTCTCCCGGTGTCATCGTATGCTCAATGCCTGATTCGATTTTCAGTCCATAGTACGCCAAGAATGATTTGAAGGCTTCGATCGTCAGTTGATCCTTATTCTTGAAATAATATGTGACAACTCCTTTGGAACAGTTTGCATGATCGGCCACCTTATCCAGCGTCATGCCGTCAATCCCATACATGCTGATGCAGGTTAACGTGGCATTAATGACCTCTGCCCTGCGCTTCGGTCCCATTCCTAATTTGGGCATGATTTCTTCACCTGTATCTTTGTATTTTATTTATACTGAACAGTCGGAATAAAAAGAGTGTACACAAAAGTAGCACATATTGTCAATGGAGGCTTTTGATCAGACCCGGCACGATAGCCTTTTTTGTTATAACTCGCAAGAATGAAATGCTCCTATATAAAAAAAAGAGATATTTCCTTATTCAGAAAATACCTCTTTCAGTGTTACACATCCTTTATCTCTGCTCATCCTCGAAGCTTGCAGCTTATCCGATTTAGAATTGGAACAAAAGTAGATACAAGCTGTTATTTCCCCGCCAAAAACTCATCCAGCTGACGCTGGATCTCAGCGACATAGTCATCAATGCCCGCCGCCTTCAGCTTCTCGATGGCTTTAGGATACTCCGTCTCAAAATCGACGAAACCGGAACGGATAGCGGCTAAATCCTTGCCTGCGACTTCTTTCAGGGCCGTCTCGATTAACTTGACCTTTTCATTGTTAAATCGGAAGCCCAATGAATCGGATCGAATAGCCGTCTCATCCCAGCTCTTGTACTTATCGATGGACTCTTGCGCCACACTCGGCCCGAACAATTGGTAATTTTGGTTTCTAAACATCCATTCATAGAAGAATTCACTAGCGGTGAGCTTATTGATTCTTCCATCCACCATCTCGTAATCCTTGCCTTCGACGCCATAGAGAGCAAACAGATAATTCTCCTGGGATTTATAAATCCAGTTCACGAACTTCATGGCGCCTTCCGGATTAGGAGCATTGACAGGTATGCCCAACACTTCTCCGCCTGCGGCTGTCACATAACGCGGTTTATCCTCGGCTAACAGATACGTCTTCACCTCGGCATCCGGCGCATTGGCTTTGATGGCATCAACGATTTCCATTTCCTTGCCCAAAGATCCTTCAACCCATAAGTATAAGCCTGTCTGCATCCGGGAGTCTCTCTCGTTATATTTGATGGTCAAATCCTCTGTATACAACCCTGCATCATACATGGAGTGATTAAACTTCGCGACTTCCTGGAACGCTTCCGTTTCATAGTAGCTGTATGCTTTTTTACTCTCTTCCCCGAATACGACCAAATCTTCTACGGCGATCCAGTTATATTGTTCATCGGTAAAATATCGGGTCAACGGTTTAAAGATAATATCGGCGGGTCCCTTCATTTCAGGAAATTTCCCTTTCGCCCTTGTTGCGAATTCCTTTAAGTCGTCTGCTGTCTTCAAGTCCGTCATCCCTACCGCTTCGAGGATATCCTGACGAACGGCCACCAGCTGGTACATGGCAGAGGAAGGTGCATAAGCGGATGGAATGCCATGAATCTTCCCGTCGATCGTTGCCCCCTGAAGCTGCTCCATCGGCAGGACCTTTAGCATATCCTGACCATATTCCTCGATTAAATCATCCAATACCATGGCTTGTTTCTTGTTGACGATGGTCGAAAGGTCCGGGAGACCGTCCCAATATAAATCGATCGGTTCATTTGCGGCCAGCATGATATCTTTTTGTTCCCAATACTGGGCCCACGGCACAAATGTAACTTCGACCTTCAAACCAAGATCGGCTGCCATCTTCTCGGCAAACTCGTTGTCCAGAAATTCGCTCATGCGATCGCTTCGCTCCCCCGGATACAGAATCGTGACGGTTTCGAGCTTGGCTGCCCCCTCTTTTTTGTCGCTGCATCCTGTCATAACCGAAACGGACGCCATCAATAAGACCAACAAGATCAGCATTGTCCTTGCTTTCATGAAAGACCCTCCCTAATAAAATAGTTTATCTATGTTAAAAGCCGATATCGGCCAGTAACCACGCAGGCGTCTATTCTTTGACGGCACCAGCCATAATCCCGTGCACGAAGTATTTTTGAATGTAAGGGTAGAGGAAAATGATCGGGCCGATCGTAATGACCGTAATGGCCATCTTCACGGTCTCCGCAGGCAGTGTAATGTTGCCTGATGCCCCTGATGGAATTCGTCCGGAGCTTATTGCATTGACGTTCGACAAGATGTTGTAGAGGAAATACTGGAGCGGAAATAAATCGCGATCATTAATAAAAATCAGAGCATGCCACCAATCATTCCAATATTGAAGCGCATACATTAATCCAACGGTCAGCAATGCGGTCTTGCTTAATGGGAGGGCTATTTTTACATAGATCGTAAAGTAATTGGCGCCGTCCATCTCGGCAGCTTCATATAAAGATGGAGAGATGCTTGCAAAATACGTGCGCATCAGAAACATGTTCCATACGCTGAATATGGAAGGCAGGATCAAAGCCAGAATGCTGTTTTTCAGTCCATAATAATTGACGCTGACCATGTACCACGGAATGAGGCCAGCCGAGAAAATAATCGTAAAATTGCTAATGAAGGCGAGTACGTTACGGTATTTCAGCTTTTTGATCGATAGGGAAAAGGCAATCATGCTGGTAATCAGCAGCGCCCCCATCGTCCCCACGGTCGTTACAAGCAGGGTCACGCCATAGGATCTGAGCAATTTCATTCCACTATTAACAAAGATATATTTATAGGTATCCAAGCTGGGGCTCAGCGGGATGATCGAATATCCGTTTCTCGCAACGGCCTGCTCCGAAGAAAAGGACACGCTTAAGGTTAAAACAAGGGGATACAGACACACGAGCGCGAATAAGCCAATGAAACCATAGGCAAAGGCTATCACCAATTGATCGCCAAGCAATCTATTCTTTTGTTTCATCAAAATAGACCCTCTCCGTCATTTATTTTCTTAGCCGATTGGTTTGCAGCCGTAATCAGAATCAATCCCATCAAGGACTGAAATAACCCGATTGCCGTAGAGTAAGAAAAGCCCAGCGTACGCATCGACTGGTAAACATAAGTATCGATAACCGTGACTTCTTCAGCCAGGACCGGGTTGTTGCCGACAATACCGTAAATCATCCCAAAGTCCCCATAGAAGATTCGTCCGACACTCAGCAAGCTCAAAACGATGATCGTCGGCTTCAGCATAGGCACGGTCAAGTAAAATATCCGCTGCAATTTGTTGGCGCCATCCACCTTAGCCGCTTCGTATAAGCTCCCATCAAAATTGGACATCGCCGCCATATAGATAATGGAACTGTACCCGCTCCATTTCCAGACGCTCGACAGAATGATGATCCATTTCCAATACTTCGGCTCCGAGTACCATCTGATCGGCTCTGCTCCGAAGAACTCCAGAATATGATTGGCAACGCCCACATCGGTAGAGAAAATCCCGTACAGAATCGCCCCAACGACGACCCACGAGATGAAATAGGGAAAAAACATCATGCTCTGAGCGACCTTTTTGTAGGTTTTATGCCGGATTTCGTTGATCAGAATGGCTATGCTGACTGGTATGATAATGCCTAAGATGAGACCAAAAAAGTTGATGTACAGCGTGTTATAGGTAACCTTCCATCCCATGCTGTTTTCCGAGAAAAAGTATTTGAAATTGTCCAGACCCACAAATTCACTGCCGAAGATGCCATCAACCACATTAAAATCGGTAAATGCCATCCATATTCCGGCAAACGGGATATAGGAGAACATGATCAGCACGATCAGAGCAGGCACGCACATCAGATATAGTATTCTGTTTTTCGTTATTTCATATAGAAACCCCTTAACCACGGAACCCATTCCATCACTACCTTTGCAATGTGATTAAACGATTATGCCAAAATGCTCTGCTGCAGCCTCTCCTTAAGTTGATCCAGATCGATCACGGTACCAGTAATTCTCGCCTCTTCCGCGGCATAGGCCATGATATGGCTTTCGACGGACATGTCGATGGAGGATCTGCTGCTGAAGTCGGCATTCCCCAGATTCTCCAAAAAGTCGTTCATCAGACCGGTATCGCCGCCGTTATGTCCGCCGCTCACCGTTGCTGGCCGAATGACGGTTTGCTGAACGGGTTCTGCCATATTGGAGTTAAAGCGGGTGACTTCGATAATGTTCATGTTATCGTCGCCTCGAATCTCCCCGTGCTCGCACATGATTTTGAGCGTACGGTACATTTTGTTGGTGAATCCGCTTAAATTAAACGTTGCCGTTACTCCGTTCTTGAACTCGATCACGGTGACCTGATGGTCGCACACATCATTGTCGAGCCGATAAACACAGCGTCCGTAAGGACTCGTTGCGAGCGCTTGGAGCAGTCCCTCTTCGCTCTGATCCGCCGAAATGACGGTAGCGGGCCATTGGCCCCTTATAGGCAAATAAGCTTTTCTGGCATCGAATCGGCAGTTCGCTGCTACCTTACAGTCGAGGCATCGTTCCGCACTGCCTGCCGGAGCATTCTCCGCCTTAAAATAAGTCAGGCTGCCATAGGAAGAGATCCGTTTCGCTTGACTATCCACCAGCCAGGCCAGAATATCCATGTCATGGCAGGACTTCTGCATGATAATTGGACTGGCCAGATCGCTTCTCCTCCAGTTGCCTCGTACAAAGGAGTGTGCCATATGGAAATTGCCGATGTTCTCGTTGTGCTGTATGGTCACGATCTTGCCGAGCTCTTGGCTATCGATGATTTTCTTGATTTCCGCAAAGAAGTTCGTATATCTGAGGACATGGCATACAATCACTTTCCGGCCTGTTTCATTGGCTTTTCGTTGTATTCTCAAGCTTTCTTCCGGACTTGGCGAAATGGGCTTTTCCAGCAAAATATCATACCCAAGATCAAGCGCTCTCATCGTTTGCCCGTAATGATCGCGGTCCATGGAAGAAACAATGACGGCATCGCAAATTTTGCCGAGCCGATAAAATTCATCTACGGATTCAAATTGTTTCTCCAAAGGAATCTGAAACTCGTCCGCTGCCGCCTTTCTTCTGCTGTCATCCGGTTCAACGACCGCAACGATGTCCTCGCTTGGGTATGCATGCCTTGCGTAGATCATGCCTCTTTGTCCTGCGCCGATTAATGCTAACTTCAAATCCATAACCTCCAGCAAACTCGTATTTGTCCTAACCATCTTGTTCGAAACATCTATTCCTGTTCCGGAATCACGGGATCTTCCAAGGGATAATATCCTTCCGGATCATAGTCATCCCAAATATTCCTAAGCGGATCCTCATCGGATATTTCGACTTGGATCATGCCTGCCTCATAATATCCATCCTGCTGCGGGTTCTGTATATGCAGCGGGATATACGACCGGTCTTCGAAAAAGAGTGCTATACTCAGCTTATATTCTCCCGGTAACATATCCTTCAAGGGGACCATCTCATTATGGACAAGGTCCCCGGTTAACCAGGAATGCGTGGCGGCGTGCAGAGGATATTCATAGGAAACCTCCCCCTGCTGTAACTGCACCCATAACTGAAACTCCCGGTATATTCTCGAGCTGCCCTCGTTGACGAACCAGAAACGCAGCGGCAAGCTTCCACGACTATATACCGTTTCCGGATACGTCAGTCTGCGTAAAGTTAGATGATATCCAAGTCCTATATTCAGATTGGAGAGGGCGGCGTGCCAGCGATATGCCTCGCGTCTGGTATGAGGACCGCAAACGTTATCGGTCACATCAAGGACCACCTGGTAACGCTTCCATACCTTCTGCAGCCTATGTATGGCAAAAGCCTCACAGCATTCGATCCAATTCTCCTCACCGCACTTCACCAGCAGGCCAAATCCGCGGCCGCGGTCTCTTACATGTTGAATCAATCTGTCATTCTGCAGTTCGGCTAGCAGCGTCTGCGTCTCAAACGACTCCACATAAGCGTTCCATTCTTCCTTACTGTCAGCTAAGGTTGATATCAGAACGGCTGTTAAGCGTCTGTCGGAGTCGATATAACTCCCGATTTTTCGGACCAAGGCCGCAAAACAATCAGGTTCGTAACCCTGAACCCAGATCGGCAATTCCGGTACCAGGACAAGAATGGGATTATGGGCCGTACGCAGTGCTTCTTTGATCGCTTCAAGCCTGTATTCACCTCGAACCGGCTCAAGCGCTCTCCAGAAAAAGGAGACGTATTCGAATGGACCCTGGCTTACATCAAACTCCCGGTTCAATAAGGGCTGCGGTCGGATTTTTACGGTTTTATACTTCTCGTAATTTTCAAGCGAGTATTTCCCCATCCTCTTCTCTCCCTTGCAAATGGCTGTCAACGGTGCGATGGAATTGCTCGATGTCTGCGTCGGTTATGTACGGCCGGCTGCCAATCTTGTCGATATCCTCCCGCAATACAACCATGCTTAATGTGTTAAAACGGGCTCCCGTCTCCATATATGCCGCTGCTGCTTTTTGCAGGGAGGTTGTATATTCGCCTGGGTTTCGGGCCGGGTCTGCCTTCCTGTCCCCAAAGGCTTCATAACGCAGCATGCCGTCCCCTTCCATGGTCGGATAATTATAGAATTGTCGTTGAACGAGGACAATATTGCTTCTTTCATGATCCAGGATCAGCGACAGCCTGGTATCATAAAGCCAGCTTGAGCTCCAGAAGCCTTTGATGGGTAACTCCGGAAAGTACTGGTCATAGAATGCAGCAGCCATCTCCATGGAATTCTTCAACCTGTCCGGCGTGTACCCGGGGCCGGATGGAATGTGGAGCGCTAACAGCGTATCCCCTGTTTGAAGTACCGTCTCCCATTCCTTCTTCAGGATCGGCGTCGTTTCTCTTTCAACGAATCCCATGGGATTTATCCGATTAGCGATGACAAACTCGGCATTCTCGTGCCATTCTGAGGTGAAGTTTCCTTGAAGATCATATACATCATTGATTCCGTTCCGTTGTCCATCGCTGCGAAATTCTTCGCCTGCGTGCCGAAGCGCAATAACCTCCTGCGTGTTCACATGACGGAACATGGTGAAAGGATCCTCAAATCGGTAGGGGATAAAATAAAACCGGTCTAACAGAAAGATGGAGCAGGTATAAAAATTCATCACCCATGGAAAATCATGAACCTTGGCATCGCCGCGGAGCACCAGCTTTTCCAATTGAAGCTTCAGGGGCTGTTGAGGGATCTGCTCGTAGTAAGCTTTAGGTATGGCACGCGCCTCCAGCATCTTCATGGAAGGAACAACGCAGGCCAGCAGCAAAAGAAAGGAGTATAATTCTCCGTATTGCGCCATGCATCCTGGCGTCATATTCGTATAATGGGTCTCATCACAGCGATTGCGCAAAGTGCACATATCCTCTACTAAGAATTGGGTAAAATGAAATAGTACGTCATCCTTTTCTACCGCCTCAACCCCATGAACGAGCCATTGGCGGATAGGTTCAGGAATTTGATACTGCTCAAAGATTCCGGACAAGAACTCCCGCGGGATAAGATGGGGCTTGCCATCCGGCTTATATCGATCATATTTAGCTTCCAACCCTTCTGGCAGGTAATCAAAGTTGCAGATTGCGATACACTCGTTAAACTTCAACAGACTCTCCATTTCCTTGTCTCCCCCGTTCAACTGTTAACTTGCCCATCGGGTAATAACCGTCCTTGTTCCCCTCGATGGCCAGCTGGATATTCCCGATTTCCTTAACCCCGGTTTCGATGCCTATCTCCAACTGATATTCGCCTTCGGACATATTACCGGGTAAACCGAAACCCTCTTCCCACACAATATCTTCGTCCGGCAGCCACTCCCTAATATCCTCTCTGCTGCGCAGCGTATAGGTTTGATCTTGGCCAGTAAGCCTCACAACCAGCGGATAAGGATTATAAATCGGCGCTACTCCTACATTAGCCCACAATGCACTGATTTTTAGCTGACCACCCGTCTTCACCAACGAATCGTACGTGAACTTTCTCAATTCAAAGCGGTATCCCATCTTGTTCAGCCAAGCCTTGACCTTCTCTTTCCACGGTTCGGGGACTACCGTTCCTTTATTGTTAAAGGATGAAATATGCCACTTCAGCGTTTCTTGAATGATATAATCCATATCCCAGCCCTGAAGATACCAATCATTCATGTGCCAGCATGCTTCAAATAGAACCGGAGCCTTCTCCCAGGCATCGCCCATCTTGAAATTCTGAATATTCTGGGGATAGAAATCCGTCATATGTGACCACTCATTTCCATGAAAGCCGCCCATATCACCCAAGCAATCGACGCGAAAGCCCACTTTGGCTTTGCGCTCCTTCATGATGCTGATCGACAAGGCATCATGCAGCAATGCTTGGAGAGGGGTTATCTTAAACCCATCCAGGTAGGCATCTGTAATGTGTTTAATGGCCTCCGGCTTTAAAAACTCCGTTCCGCCGCCTTCTCCCCAGGCCCCTACAATCGTCAAATCAACCGAGCTTATGACCGGATGTCCGTCAAACCGTGCGGCAAACGCTTTGATAAAGTCAGACCAATACAACACATAGGGTGTTGTCTCAGGATCTACTCTCCAGAACGGAAAGTCCGGCTCCTCCGGATGTTCCGCACGATACCAGGCGGGTATATCATCCTCTTCGCTTAACGCGTATGGGGAACAGCGAACCACGGCCGTACAGCCTATCGATTTGGCGTAGTCCAGCCTCTCCTCAAGAACCTCCCACCTGTACTCTCCTTGGCGAACTTCCAGATCCCGCCAGCGCACGCTGCAGAAATACACTTTGCTGTCGGGATGATTGTACGTTCTGCTGTCTTCCGTGAACTTATATTTCTTGTGCTCTTCCCCTCGATTGTCGCAGATCCGATCCAGGTCTCCCATTAACCCTGGTGCTGCCGTAAAACCTATGCCCGGGTTGTTTAGGATGTCTTCTAACATCATGGGGTAAACCGTTACTGCTTTGTTCATGTTTTAATCCGCCCCCCGCCGCCTGCTAAACAAACTCTCCCGTTTTGTTACGTTAATATAACGTAACAAAACGACGTAATACTTGTAACATTTCGTGATTTCATGTTATATCATCCCTGCGTATCCTTGCAATAATAATTTTGGTTTTTTTAAAAATTTGTAGTAACACAGCACGACAGAAACATGTTATGATTGATTTTAATCGTGAATATAGGTACACTTGAATAACGTAACGTTATCACGCAACAAATTACGCAACAAGACGTTTATCAAGTCCATCATTGTTTACCATGTAACATTCCTATAAACTCTAAATGGTGACTATTCGTAACTAAAAAGGAGAATGTGTTTATTTATGAGTACCATTCGGGATGTTGCTAAATTAGCAAATGTATCTACCGCCACCGTATCCAGAGTGTTAAACAATGATACGAAATATAAAATTACGGACGAAACCCGGGAACGGGTGTGGCAGGCTGTTACGCAGCTCAACTATAAAATCACTTCAAGTCCCAAGCGGAAAGTTGTAACCACGGATCATTCCGACAGCAAGTCGCACATCAAAATCGGGTGTGTACTAAGCGTTACAAAGGATAAATACAACGATCCTTATTTCATGTCGATTTTATCCGGCGTGGAAGAGCGATTGCTGAGTGCGGGATATAACATTTCCTTTATTCGGACTGGAATTGAACTGAATGACAGCAAGATTTTATTCCATACATTCAGCGAACCGATTACCGGCCTGATTCTTATGGAATCGTTGAACGGTGAAACCTATGAGTATATACGCAAGCAGGTTCCTTATATCGTGGGGATTGATACCGAACGCGGGGATATCGATAATGTGGGCTATGATCATTACAATGTCGCTTCGATGGCCGTCAACCATCTCATTGACAAAGGTCACACCCGGATTGGATACATCGGGGGGAGCGGATTAACGAATAACCTGAAAGACAGCCGCCGTTATCGAGGCTACTACGCCAGCATGCATGCTGCCGGAATGTCGGTGAATCCCGATTGGGTTATTGATTGCATGTGGGATGAAGCGGTCTGCATTGAAAAAGTGAATCATTTATGCAAAACCAAAAATTGCCCGACCGCCTTCTTTGCAGGCAGCGATCTAATGGCTATGGCCGCCCTCAATGGCTTGTATAACAACGGCATTTCCGTTCCTAATGAAGTAGCCGTCATAGGCTTATCTAATATTGAGGTATCCAAATATTCCAATCCCCCCCTATCAACGATCGACGTACCGACAAAAGAAATCGGCATGGTTGCCGTCGACAACCTGATCGACAGAATAAACGGAAATCAACTGCTGCCTAAGAAAGTGATTTTGCCTACCCGCTTGATCGTACGCAGTTCTACTTAATGACTGCAACAAAGACGAGATGAATATGTTCTTTGCCCATAGACCCACTGCACAAGAAGCACCCGACACGGTGCTCTTTTTTTCATGGTGGATGCGGGAACTTCAATTGGAAAGGGGGTGAAAGCTTCAGATTCGGTAGAATGATTTCTACCGTTAATAAAGAAGTTTGGATTTGCGGGCTTTATGACATCCATCATTTTGTGAGGAGGTTTGACATGAAAGCATGGGGTATCAAAATGAAGTTGACGCTTACTGTTTTTACGATGACGGCCATTCTTATTGCCTTATTCCCTTCTCCCCTCTTTATTTCGACTGCGGAAGCAGCCTCCATCGTTATCGATGGTAATCCGGGCGACTGGGAAGGGATTCCGGTTATTTCCACGAATTCGGGAACAGCTGGCGTCCTAAAGGCTGCCCACGATGACAGCAATCTGTATCTGCTTGTGGAAGGCGCCGGCCTTAGCACCAACATGGGGAGCTTCTGGCTGAATACGGACGGGAAAACTTCCACCGGATATCAAGCCTTCGGATGGGGTGCGTCGGGTATTGAATGGCTCCTCGAAAATCAATCGCTATATCGATATGCAGGAAATGGAACCACCTGGAATTGGAATTTGTCTTCGACTCTTCCTTCTTCTCAATATGTACGTACCTCATCGACCATTGAAGCTGCACTCCCTCTCGCTACGCTTGGACTTGCAACAGGCAGCAGTGTGAACATCGGATATCTGGATAACAACTCGGATATAAACCGACTGCCAGCGCAGAACCAGTCCCTTCCCGTTTATACGCTTAAGGCAGGTAATCCCGGAGAAGATCGGATCGAATTTTACCCAAGCGAGCTGGATGATCCGCTTAATAACCCGTTTAAGGGCTGGGCACCTTCAGCGAAATCTACCCATTACCCTCAGGACCACCGTCTCGTGTATGCCGGTGTCACCTGGAAGGAGTTAGAGCCAACCAAAGGCAACTATGATTTCAATGCGATTGAAGCGTCCAACCATTTCGACTATTGGCAAAGCCGCGGAGTCAAGGTAGTCCTTCGCGTTATTCTGGACAGTCCTTCCGGCGTGCCTCACCGGGATATACCTGACTGGCTCTATCATGACATGGTAAGTCTGGGACAATCTCCAGGCAAGGCCTACCAGGATGCAACCGGAGGCATGGGAGCCGGCAACAACACGGGCTTCTCACCCAATTACAGTTCCGAGTATCTGATCGCCAGACATAAGCTTACCATTGAGGCGATTGCGGAGCATTACGACACGGCTGACAGCCCGATTGCTTTTGTACAAATCGGTTCGCTTGGCCATTGGGCGGAATTCCACACCTGGCCTTACATCGGACCGAACGGGGAAAGCAACTATACGGGCGCATTTCCTCCGAACGAAATATCCAATCAGTACATTCAGCATTATATCGATGCATTTGCCGATCAGGAGGATCATACGCAGCTCTTGATCAGACGAAGCGTGGAATTGGCCAAGAATAATAACAAGGGTCTGGTTCTTGGAATGTATAATGATATGTTCGGCGATCAGCCGAGCTTCGATTCCGAATGGGGATGGTATACCGGCACACAGAACGGTTATTGGGATGATATCGGCCAGCAGCAGCCAAACCATGCCAACTTCTGGGACACGCGCGTATCTGGCGGTGAATTTTACGGCGGTGCCTATGGCATGAATGCTGCACTTACAACTGGCAGCGGCTTCAATGAGACACTGCGGCAGACCGAGCTCAGCAAACCGAGCTGGCTGGGACCGAATGCTCCGGCTTCCTTGGCGCTGGGCAATCCTTTGCAGGGCAATATGGATACACTGAAGAAACGAATGGGCTATCACTTTGTCGTGAAGAAGGCGGCATATCCGAACGTGAATACCGGAGACTCATTAGATGTATCCATCGCTGTGGAAAATAAGGGGGTTCAGCACTTCCCGTTCAACTGGCCTGTTGAAATCCAGCTGCGCAGCGGCGGGAACATCGTGGCGCGTCAAACGACAACCGCAGACGTAACAACCTGGAGAACCGGCTTGCATACGGTCTCAGGCTCTATCTCCACCAACACGCTGGCAAACGGAACCTATGAGCTGGCAATAGCTATTCTTGATCCGTCTACAAACCACCAACCTGGGGTTGATTTTGCTAATACGGAACGTCTATCAGACGGAGCTTATAAGATCGGTACATGGACAAAATAACGAAAGCGGCAGACTGATATCCGAAACGATGAAAACAGCTATCGGGATATTCCCGATAGCTGTTTTTCGTCTCAGTTTCCAATAAAACCACTCTCTGGCTGCGCGCTCCACAGTTCAGGTAACCGTGTTCCTGATATGACTACACTTCACACCAAGCCTTTCAATTGGTAAGATTCCCCTTATTTTCCCTATGCTTCATTCCGGCCCATGCTATAATGGACTCACTATTTAAGCATACGGAACAGGGGCGACTATTTCATGAATTCTCCTAAAACAGTACTGATCATTGAAGATGAACAGGATATCTCGCGCATTGTGAATGATTATTTGCGTGTTCAGGGATTCAGCACATTCATCACGGAAAATGCCAGCGACGGATTGCAGGAAGTCCGCAACCGGCAGCCGGATTTTATCATTCTCGATCTGACATTGCCTGATGCTGACGGAATTGAAGTATGCCGCAAGCTCCGTACGTTGACGGCTGCGCCCATTCTTATTTTAAGTGCCCGCAGCAGCGATACGGACAAAGTGCTTGCCCTTGGTTTCGGCGCCGATGATTATATGACCAAGCCTTTCTCGCTCAGTGAACTGGTCGCCCGCGTTCAGGCACATTTGCGCAGAATTGCAGACCCGAAACTCCAGGCATCCCCACAGCAGCGACTGCAATTCGGCGCTCTATCGATTGATAAAAATGCCCGCAAAGTCATGGTCGGACAGCAGGAAATTTCGTTATCCGCTAAAGAATTTGATCTGCTTTACTTCCTGGCATCCAACCCGAATCAAGTGTTTACCAAGTCGCAGCTGCTGGATCAGGTCTGGGGGTATTCAGCATATGTCGAGGATAATACCATCACGGTCTACATTAGGCGGCTCCGCGAGAAGCTGGAGAGGGCCGAGATCAACTCCTCCTATATCAAAACGGTTTGGGGCGTCGGTTATAAATTCAACCCCGATGAGACGGCGTAGCCCCCATGTACTGGAAATCGTGGCATACAAGAAGGCTCTGGGCAGCCTGCCTATCTGTTATGGTTATTTTGCTATCCGTCGTCTGGCTCGCTTGGCCCTCAAACCAACCCGCTTCGTCATCCATTGTCAACCCAATTCGCGTGCTGACAAATACGGTTGTCCATAGCCTGGAGAATGAGCATGCTGACTTGCTGCTGGCCGATGCTCCGATTCGGCGGCAATTAACCAGCTGGAGTCAAGAGACAGGGATCGGCCTCAAGGTTGTATTTCCTGACGGAACGATGATCTATGACAGCGATGATTCATCCGTGCGCCATATTGATCCGCGCTTTGAACTCGACTACACGCTGCGTATTTCTGACGGCGAACCGCCCTATTATCATCTCGCTTTTCCGCTGCTGGACGCCGGCAGCAAGAGCTTTGTGGGCTACGCTCAGTTTGCTGTGCCTGCATCTGTCGTGACTGCAGTAATGCCCCCCTCCGACTCCTTTATCTATGTGCCATGGATCATGCTATCTCTGGCACTCTTGACGCTGCTTTACTTATTCTTCTCCATCGGACGTCGGGTGCAGCGTGATTGGGTTCAGCCTGTTGCCGGGCTCAAGCCTTATGCCGAAGCTATATTGAAAGGCAACTACGAGCAGCGTGCCGAATGGACCAGCGATAACGAGGTCGGGGAGCTCTATGCCGTATTTGATCTCATGCGTGAAGAGATTCGTAATTTGCATATGCAGCAAGCCGCGCACAGCCAGTCGCACAAAGAGCTGATTTCCAATCTGTCTCATGACTTAAAAACTCCGCTGGCAACGATCAAAGCCTATATCGATGCAATTCGGGAAGGTATATGCCCGGATCTGCCGAGTGTGATGGCATACCTTGAGGTGGTGCATGCGAATACGAGCAAGATGACCGTGCTCGTAGACGATTTGCTGCTGCACGCGCTGCGTGATCTGGAGCAGATTGCCGTACATCCGATTGAGCAATACAGCGCTCCAACGCTGGAGCCGATCTTGCGGGCGATGGCCCATTATATCCGTACGATGGGCGTACACTGCCAAGAACCCTCTGCTATTCCCAACGTGCTTGTCGTTATCGATGCCATACGGATCGAGCAAGTTCTGTCCAATCTCGTCACGAACGCACTGAAGCATACGGAGCCCGGGGATACGATTCGACTCGCTGTTGAAGAACACTCGGAAACATCCTGCCTGCAGATCATCGTCTCCGATACAGGGAGCGGAATTTCCCCGCAGGATATGCCTTTTATTTTTGATCGGTACTACCAAGGCAGCGTTTCACAACGAACGGCCAGCCAACCGACCGAGCGCCACGGGGTCGGACTTGGGTTGTCGATTTGCAAGTATATTATGGAAGCGCATGGCGGCACGATCTCTTTTCACAGCCAACAGCAGCAGGGAACGACTTTCTACTTGACTCTGCCCCTCAGCTGACCCCTGTCATACTTTATTTATAATTTGATAACAACTGTGCAAGAATCGTTCTCTATAATTTGGTGGCATGGGAAGATAAGAGAGGAGATCAGAATATGCCTTCAAGCAAAACCATCATGCTGCAAGCTGCAAATTTATGTAAAACATACACCACCGGCAAGGAGCAGTATCATGCCATTCGGAATGTCGATCTGTCGATTTACGCGGGAGATTTTACGGTCATCATGGGGGACTCGGGGTCGGGAAAGTCCACCTTGCTGTACTTGCTCAGCGGACTTGATGAAGTGACAACCGGAGAAGTCTGTCTGCAGGGACAGCGCTTTGATCAATTTTCAGCCAAGGAGCTTGCACGCTTTCGGGCGAATCGGATCGGTTTTATCTATCAAAACAGCAACCTTGTACCCGATCTGTCGCTGTTCGATAACATTGCCCTCCCTGGATATATCGCAAATCAGGACAAGGAACAAGTACGGCAACGGGCAAATGACTTGATGGTCAATCTCTCCCTCGATAAACAGAGCAGCCGGTTGCCTTCCCAAGTATCCGGAGGGCAGCAGCAGCGGGCGGCAATCGCCAGGGCGCTCATCAATAACCCGGACATCATTTTCGCTGATGAACCTACCGGCAGTCTGAACTTCGAGCAAGGCGTTACGGTGCTTGATATATTGAGCCGGATGCATGCGGACGGTCAATCGATTGTCATGGTCACCCACGACATGAAGGCAGCCTGCCGGGGCAATCGCCTTATCTACATTCGCGACGGCAAGATCGGTGGCACGCTGGATATGGGGCCCTACAGTCCGGAACAGGCCTCCGAGCGGGAAGCGATGATCTTCGCTTATGTCACCGGGAGGAGGTAGTCTGGGATGCGAGCCATATTAACACTCTGCTGGGGCAACCTGCGCAAAAGAAAATTGCAAAACACGCTGATCGCATTGCTTATTGCCCTATCCGCTCTACTCGTCAGCACCGCATTCACGGTCTTGATGAATACGGAAAA
Source organism: Paenibacillus sp. p3-SID867 (assembly GCF_025142895.1). NCBI lineage: Bacteria > Bacillati > Bacillota > Bacilli > Caryophanales > Paenibacillaceae > Paenibacillus > Paenibacillus sp. p3-SID867. Next base: position 50,822 of record NZ_JAMBDM010000017.1, on the reverse strand, counting down.
TGTATTCAATGATCGCCATACGGCTGCTCATGGTGCGCACGAAGTCATAAATATGACCCGTGGGCTGCATGACGAACAGTTGGTAGCCGACTGGTGGTCCAGCCAAGAAGGCGTAAACACGTCCAGCTTAATCCCTTACAAGCCATGGACCGGACTGGTCTTTAACGGGGAAGAATTGCCCAATCTTTATCTGTATATGATCAATACCCCGCCGATGCCGCATGGGGTCAACAATCCTCTTCCCGGTACAGGCCCTGAGCATCTGACGGTTCCGGAAGTCGGCGAAATCTGGATACCCACCTCGCTTGCCTACAAATACAACATGCATATCGGCGATGAATTGCTATTCACCTCAGGGTCTGCACCGGCACAATTCACGATCGGTGCGATTGTCATTGACATATCCCATGGCGGTCCTTTCTCGACCACTGCCCGCATCTGGATGAACGAAGCCGACTATCGGTCAACCATGGGTAGCTTGTCCACTCAGGAGCAATACATGTTGTCGCTTCGCTATGCGTATCCTGAACAAAGCGAGGAATACTGGCAGCGCTTTGAGCAGGCGCTCGGTTCGCCGTTTTTAGAGGAACGCGTTTCGTTTGCCGAATTGTCGGCCTTTTATTTTATCATGAACAAAGTGATCGGCTTTGTGATGAGTTTCCTCGGACTGGTCATGATCCTCGTCGCCTTGCTCACAATCGGCTTTACGATCACGGACACAATCCTTGCCAATTACCGCACGATCGGCATTCTCAAATCGATTGGCATGACCTCCGAACGCATCATCGGCACCTACTTGCTGCAGTACGGTTTAATGACGATTGTCGCCTTGGTCCCGGCACTGATTGCAAGCCACTTCCTTTCAGATGTCATCATCCAGAATTCCCTGTCTTTCCTCAAATCCGACACAGCTCCTGTTCCCGTTCAAGCGGCAGACGTTGCGATCTGGACTGGCTGCGGCCTGCTGCTCATCATCCTTCTATGCGTCCTTGTTTATGCTTCCAAGACACGCCATATCGAGCCCATTCAAGCGATCCGTTACGGCATGTCGGAGTCTTCACATAGTCGTATCCATCGGCATGGTGCCCGCAAAAAACTGCTGGATCGATGGTCCGTACCCACGGTTATCGGCTGGAAGCATGTGAGCGGCAACAAAAAAAGCGCAGCGCTGATCTTTTTGTTGATGAGCATCACAGTGGCTGTGCTCGTCTTTGGCGCCGTGCTGGTGACCAGCATCTATCGCATCAGTGAAACGTCGGCCCAGTGGGGTTATGACGATGCGGATATCGCGATTATGGTTATCCATGCGGAAGGTATGGATCGGGCGGAAATGCAATCTTATATCCAAAGCGACCCTCGGGTTCACAGTCTGAACTGGTCCGGATCAGCCACCGGCGTCATCGCCATGGCCGAAGTGGATGACAAGCCTCAACAGACATTTAGTCTCCCTTTGACGGTCGTAGAAGGCAGCATGGACGAGATCGGATTTGCCTCGCTTGCAGGCCGTAATCCTGCACTCCCTAATGAAATTTCTATCGGAATCAATATTGCCCGTAAATTGCATAAAGGCATCGGCGACGTACTCACGATCTACATTGAAGGCGAACCGCATCCAGTGCTGATCACCGGCACTTTTCAGTCCATTTCCAATATGTCGAACGTCGCCAGGGTCACATCGGATCTTGTCGAGCAGTTGAATCCGGACGCCGGGTTTATTCAACTAAAGGACAATACGGACAGCGATGCGTTTGTGCAGCAGTTGAACGAACGTTACAGCCCTTCCATTCAAGCGCTGAAGCAGGAAGTGCTGCTCGATTCCGTATTCAAAGAAGCTGCGGCGGTTTTGCTCATTCCGATGAGTATGCTGGCCCTACTGTTTATGGCTGTCACTTGTCTTATTGTTTATACAACTTGCCGGCTGCATATTCGTAAGGAAACGAAAACATATGGCATTTATGCCTCGCTCGGCCTGACCGCAACCGACATTCGTCGTGCCTTGACAAGCGGCATTGCCGGACTGGCTGCGCTCGGTGCGCTGGCTGGCATCGCTTGCGGCGTCTACGCATTGCCGGCCGTGCTGCGCGGTCTGCTCTCTGCCTATGGGATTGTCAAGCTGCCGCTTATCATGGAATGGCCGCTCGTCATTGGGCTGACTCTGATCGCGCTTGTTATCGCCATCAGCGGCTGCTGGCTGGCTTCGCGAATCCTCCGCCGCACCTCCCTTCGCGTGCTGGTCATGGATTCATGAAGGCCGTCCATGAACAGAAGATGACCTCCGAATGTCGGAGGTCATCTTTTTACTTCTTGCCTTAATAAATCTTCTTATTTTAATTCACATCGTATTTGTTCTTTCCACTTGATAATATTTGCGATGGCATTTGTTTCACCGCCTAAATAGATATCTTCTATGGTCATTGACCAAAATTTGGGCTTGTGATCTCTTTCGTTATGCGGAAGAGGATTTGTTATTTTACCCACCTTGGTTACTGACTCTCGATTTTTCTTGAACGCTGGAAACACATAAGGCACAGAAGGTATCTTCTGTGCCTTGATTCAAATATGAAGAAGATCTACTTTTTTTTAATATATTCCTCTTGGTTTTTTAATTCCATGTAACGAATAATCAGCTTATCCAACGACTGTGAAATTGCGACAACATCTTGATGCACCAATTCGAAACTGCTGGCCACTCGCTCAAGTTCTCTTCGGAGAAGTTCGAGTTTTTTCGATACTTGTTTGAGTTCACTCTCGATAGAAATCACCTTGTTCACCCACCCCCGTCGTAACAAGTGATTGATGACAGTTGCCACAGTTATCGATAACGCGAATCAGTATATATAACTTACTTATCATTATAAATTTCGACGGTAACAAAAAAAATACCCATAATTGGGTAATCTTTATTTTAAGACAAGTTTTATGACGGTTATGTAAATTTTTTAAGAAATGCTCCTTTGTGGTTGACTCTCGTTTTTGCATAGATCTTTTTAATAAAAGTACGAACCGTGCTTTGGCTAATACCATAAATATCAGCAATTTCAGGGACATTTTTATTCTCAAGCCACCCATAGGCTATTTCTTTCTCGCGATTCGTTAATTCATATTGGTGAAAGTGAGAATAGATCAGCTCCCTTTGCAGAACGGGATCCTTTTGAGGTAATTTTTCTTCAATATTCTTGGCCAGGTGTTCAATGAGCGGTATGGCAAATGTAACTTCGTGCAAATAATGAAAACTAAGACCAAGGTAGCCTATGATCACATTTTTTATTCGAAGGGGAGTACAAACACACGCCAATTCTGAAAACACGCGATTACAATGCTCGGCCCCAATTACGACAGAAAGCGCTTGTTGTTCCATAGATAATGAAATAGCGTTGCTTCCTGCGTCTTTCATTGCCAACGAGGTCCCATTTTTTATATTATTCCTCTCGAGGAAACTTCTTAAAGAACCTGTTCCGCAATAATCGATAACGGCACCATCCGTATCTGTTATAACAAATAAATAAGGTATGGACAGCAAATTGTTCATATTCCTGGTTTCCTCTTGCAGCAAATAAAGAATTTCTTTCCGTTCAATCAACCTTTGTTTTATTTCAGTCATACTGAGGATATTAGGAAAATGATTGTTTACTTCTACCAGTGTTCTTTGACCCATTATTTCCCTTCTTCCCTTGTAAGAATAAGCGTTAAATAATGAAATCGATCTACTATTCATCGCTGCTGCATTCGACAGCTCACAGCAAAAAATAAAAAAACCATCCATTATGAACCATAGCAAAATAGGACGGAGGCTTCCGTCGTATTCGGCAGCTGGCTGGCATCGCGGTCTGAAGAAGATCCACATTAGCCCCTGTAGCTTTGCGTCGCCGCTTTTCAGCGGGTTTGCTATTGTCGTACGAAGAGTATGAATTTGTCGAATATCCAAACATGTTATGACTTATTCAAACTATAACTTACATTGTTTTTCATTTAATATAGGTCGTACGACCCAAATTTCCATATTTTTGTTATATTTGTCAATCACTCTTACCCATATACAGAATCACTTTTTGCGCCAAGCGGGTTGATAGACCGATTTCGGGGGAGGGAACTGGTGAATCCAGTTAATGATCCGGGTCGATATCCACTGGCATACAACTGCAAGGATAATAATTTTCCAATCGATCACATAGGCAGCGAAAGCGAATATGATTCCATTCATCCAGAACAATGAGGTGCCCGGGTTGATTCTTTTATACTTATAAATGGCTAAGGCAACATAACCGATTCCCCCATTCGATACCCTCTGCTTTATGAGGATGGCGACACCTGTTCCGAGAATAACCGAGCCGAATAGAAGATCGATCCATACGTTGCCGAACGGGGGTTCTAGAAACACCTCGAAGAAATTAACGGAAACGGACGTCACTGTTATAACAAATATGGTTCCAAAGGCACTGACACCATCAAGATAAGGGACTGTAAAGGCAAGGAAAATAAAATTAGCGAGCCACAGTCCGAGACTCATCGGGATCTCAAACGCATGGTTCAGAAGCACCGCGATTCCAGCTCCTCCCCCCGAAGGAATGGCGTGAGGAAACAAGAACATGGCCATGGCAAAACCTTGAATGATGGAGCCGGCGGTAATGTAGAAAAGTTTCTTGGAAGCATGACGATAGAAAAAGGGGCTCTTCCGCCCGGGTATGATCTGTAAGTTCACACGGAATCATCCTTCATAGATTAGAGTAACAAGCTAGTCCTGCTTTTTTAAGTGTATGCTTGTTCCCTGGAGGGGATACCGGGATAGATCTTTTTAACGAAAATATGTATAGGCTGACTCTGGAGATATCCATAGGCAGCCCTCTAGTATTTATCATTCTCTTGTGGTTTGGTCTATGTTTAAATTACGTAACAAAATCCATCGGTTTGTTTCTCTCTCACCCCGAGTTCAAACGTATCTTGACGAAGACCCCGCCGCATCGTTTCAAGGGAAAGCACTTCGGTGGGTTGGATATTTCCCAAATGTACGTGAGATCCAAATTTGCGGAGAAGCATCGCTTGCTGCTGCTTAAGAGGTGCCTCCCAAATCAGCTTTCTTGCATCCGACACGTTGTCGATGATATTATTTATCATTTCTTCCTGACACTCACCATGCTTATCGTAAATACCGATGCCTAGTCCAGACTCGCGCGCTTCAACAATGATAAACTCGGCGCCTACGTCTAAATCCGCTTCCATTGTATAGGCTAGCATTTCGGCGTCGATGTGGGAACCGGATTGTTTTTTACCATACTCCGTATAAACCCGAAGTCCGCGTTGTTTACCTTCCCGGATGAGTTCCGTTCGTTTTTTTCGAGACATCTCAATCGTGCCGTCAGATACTTCTATCGCGTTAAATCCAAGACGGCAAACGGTATTAAAAAATGCGGGGACGACATCTTGCTGCACGGCTGTCTCAAGCAAGGTCCCGCCGGGCATGACCGTGATTCCATGTTGTTTGGCTAGATTGATCTTGTATAGCAGCATTTCCGTTTTATACAGCGGAGCCGTCCCAAAACCGAATTTGACACAATCGATGTAATCCGAGGCTGTTTCGATCACATCTGAGAACATGTTTCTACCCAGGCCTTTATCAATTACCATCGTCATCCCGCGTTCCATGACCCCGTAGGTGTCGTGGTCTTTTTTGCCGTGTTCGGGATTTTCGCGCAGCCCGCTCGGATCACATATCTCCATGGGCCAAACTGTTCGCAGGGAACTGTTCATTCTAGGATCTCCTCAATTCTTTTTGATTTAGTCGTTTAATCCAATGACATTGGCATAATATGCTCATACCCATTGACAGGTGCCCATCTTTTGTCATAGGGATTTGTCCGGTCATCCGATCTGCCGCGGCGGCTTAATCAAAAAGAACACCAAACCTAGAGTAACCAAAGATAGTGAAGACACGGTTATAAAAACAACCTGATCCGATTTATCCATCATCCATCCGAACAAGGGCGGCCCTGCTGCAACTCCCAAAAATCGCAAGCTATTGTAAAGGGACGTAATCATCCCACGCTCACTTTTCTCAACTGCACCGGTGATCATCGTATTCAAGCAAGGAAGAAGCATTCCGGTTCCGATACAGCTGACTGTCAGCAGCCCGATAAACACGTAAATGTTCTTAAAAAAGAAAAGTGTAGCTGCCAGAGACAGGGTCATGGCAATCAGCCCGATATTCATCAGCCAACGAATCAACAGGCCATTCTTCTTGATCAAGCTTCCCGTCGTATAGGAAGTGATAACCATCCCAAGCAATGGAATGGCCAAAATCAAGCCCTTCACGACCCCGTCAATGTTATAAGGCTTGTCTTCAAGAATGTTGGATAGATAAAACAGTATGCCAAACAAAATGAATAGCCCCAGCGAACCGGCAAAAAAAGCAGTGATGAGCCAGCGGCCTTTTTCTTTAAAGATGTCTCCGATTTTTCCGAGGTACTTCCTTAGTTCTTGCTTTGAATGTTGTTTTGATTCTTTGATCATAAAAATGACGGCCAGCAACGATAGTGCACAGAACACGGGAAATGCAAAGAAGGAAGCATACCATACGATCAGCATAAGCAAGGAGCCGATGATCGGGCTGAGTACCTTGCCGGCTCCATTGGAGGCTTCGATTAAGCCCAGTGCCTTGCTCTCTGTCCCGCCATCGTATAAATCGCCGACGAGCGCCATGGCAATCGGTGCTGTTCCGGCGGCCGCTAGCCCCTGAATCGCCCTCGCGGTAATAATCACCCCAAAAGAGTTCCAAATGGCACCGAATCCTGCCAGAATACCGGCACCTCCATATATGATCAGGGCGGGTATAATAATAACTTTGCGTCCAAATCGATCGGACAAATAACCAATAATCGGAATAAACAAGCCTGCTGCCAAGGAGAAAATCGTGATGATTAAGCTGCTTTGGAATTTACTGATACCCAGTTCCCTTTGCATTTCAGGAAGCCCCGGAACTAGCATGGAATTGCCAAAAACGAGCACGATCGGGATCGTTGCCAGTGCGATAAATTCCCACACTTGACCCTTTGAGCCGGTAGAAGTTTTTGATTTTCCGGCGGATTCGCTGTCTTGTGTCTCCTCGGAGTCGGTCTGCAGGTCGATATCGCTATGAAAGCTGATATTCAGTTTTCGCTTTTTGGTCTTCTCCATGGTATCGCTCCTCGGACTTGAAGTTCGTGTAGAACAGAACATTTTCTTTATTTCCATGCTTCCTAATTATCACCACATCCGGATTTAATATTCCATCACTGCTGCTGAATCCATCAGAGGATTTGAGCACTCCTTGGGTTTGGGCAAATATACTGTTACTAAAATAGCCCATTATGCCGGGTAAAAGGGGATACGACATGCCAATACAGATTATTCAAGGACACCATCACACCTTGGACGCATCACACATCAATATTGTAATTGATGTTATAAGGGCTTTTACCGTAGCGCACTTCGCCTTTATCCATGGGGTTCAGGGTATCATTCTGGCAGGAACTCTGGACGATGCCTTGCGTCTAAAGAAAATCTATCCTGACTTTTTATTGGCGGGAGAGATACAGGGTCTGCCGATTCCGGGGTTTGAGCTGGATAATTCGCCTGCGCGTTTACATGACTTCGATCTTCGGGAGAAATTTCTGATCCAAAAGACAACCAATGGAGTTACAGCCACCCTAAACGCATTGAGCACCGAGCATCTATTCGTTACCGGGTTCACAAATGCAAGAACAACCGCAGAGTTTATAAAGAGGAACTTATTAAAAGACGATCACATGATGATTAATGTAATTGCTTCGCATCCGTCAGGGGATGATGATCTGGCCTGCGCACAATATATATCGGAAATTCTCCAAGGCACTAATCGTATATCTGCCGAGCAAACCATTGAGCGAATTCGAAAGTCAGAAGCGGCCGGGAAATTTTACGATATTGAAAGACCGGAATTTTTACAGGAGGATATTTCGTTTTGCATCCAAGAGATCCCTTCCGACTTTGTAATGAAAGTGAATCTGAACAAAAACCATCCGTTGATTGAAAGGTTCCAGGTGGGGGCTTCAATCACTGATTATGATGGGTACCGCCTGTGAGTTTCTGATTCGTCATCATAAGGGTATAATTTACATTGATAAAAGAACGAATGTTCGCATATAATACAAACAAACGTTCCCGTCAATGAGGTGGTTAATGATGTTGAGTATTGGGTTGAAACCAGATGAGACCCAACTGGTGAAGGATTATATTTTATTACCCCTTTTACTTGATGTGTTAGAGCATGACCGTTCGATTCTATGCAGAGCAGATTTAAAGACCCCGGAGCTAACGAATGCGATGATCGACCATTTGCAGGCAGCCGCATTATCCGATTTAGCCCAGGCTCGCAGAAAAATGCGCGAATACGCCATTAAGGTGTACGAGGATCGAAAAACAAAGCTTGGCATTGAGGTTGAATTCATCTGCAGAGGGTATCATCACAAGCTGTCCATACTGTGGGGGCTAATTGAGGCAGAGATCGAGCAGAGATCGTACACCTACCTGGGGCTGAAAATCGCAGATAAGGGGAGTACGCTGTGAAATCATCTAACCGAGTGATCATGTTAGGGGATTGCCAGTCCTTTTATGCATCTGTTGAGAAAGCAGACCACCCCGAGTATCAAAACCGCCCGTTGGTCGTTGCAGGGGATCCGGAAAGACGTTCAGGCATCGTGTTGGCTGCTTGTCCGCTCGCTAAAGCAAAAGGAATAACGACAGCAGAGCGATTAGGAGAGGCACTATCCAAGTGTCCCGACCTTGTCGTCATCAAACCCAGAATGCAGAAGTATATTGACGTCTCGATGCAAATCACGGAGATATACAAGAGTTATACCGATTTAGTTGAGCCTTACAGTATCGATGAGCAATTTTTAGACGTTACCGGTTCGCTGCATCTGTTCGGCACACCGGATGAGTTAGCCAGAACCATTCAGCGTCATATCATGGATGCCACGGGTGTGTACGCTCGCTTCGGCATCGGCGAAACCAAAATCCTGGCTAAAACGGCCTGTGATAACTACGCCAAGAAAAATCCGTCCGGCATCTACACGTTGTCCAAGGACTCGCTTCCAGATACCCTCTGGAAACTGCCCGTCAGCTGCATGTTTATGGCCGGCAGCAAGATGACCCGCCACTTTAACGTCATGGGGCTGCCCACGATCGGCAGCGTGGCTCAGACGCCTCTTGCTAAATTGAAGCAGATGATGCGCCGTAAATTCGGTAAAAATTCCGATATTTCAGCCGAGATGTACTGGCGAATTGCCAACGGAATCGATGATAGCCCGGTAAGGCCAGGCACGCACCAGGTTGACCCTAAATCGGTTGGACACATGATGACCCTCCCTCGCGATTATACCAAGCTGGAAGAAATCAAGGTCGTACTGCTGGAGCTGACGGAGTTGGTTTGCCAGCGATGCCGCGGTCTTGGTTTTATGGGGCATGTGGTGTCGGTCGGTTGTATGGGGGCAGACTTTGACCGCCCTACGGGATTTAGCCGACAGATGAAGATGGAGGATCCATCGAATATTACGAATCAGGTTTACCGCTGGGCATGCCGGCTGCTTGAAACGTATTGGGACGGCCTGCCGATTCGGCGGGTCGGTATTAGCTTGTCACAGTTTTCCCCGGATACGGAATACCAATTGTCATTGTTTGATACCGGACGGGAGCGGTCGATGGCACTTGAACGGGTGACCGATGCCCTGAAAAATAAATACGGGAATTCGATTGTGATCCGAGCCGTATCCAAAACGGACGCAGGCCAAGCGCTGGATCGATCAGCCAAGATAGGAGGACACTATAAATGACAACACGAAAAAAGCTTGAGGGCAATGGGCTGTGGGAATCCAGTCGGATGATGCTGCCGGAACACAAAGAAACCATCATTCGCAGGCAGCTGGAAGAAGGCCGGAAAGGCCGGCCGACGCTGGACCCGCAAGAAATGGAATTAATCGAGGGTGCGCTCGCCGAGTCATTTCATGAACACCGTATGATTACCGTAAGGCTATTCGATGAATATGAGGACACGGAATTGACAGGAATTGTCGTGCTGATCCATACGTTTAGACGGGAGATCAAACTATCCATGGCCGAAGAGGAATCACGTTGGATTAAAATTGACGAGATCATTTCAGCAGGATCATGATTTATAAAGCTAAACCCAGAGTGAGATGAACACACATAAAATACCTCTGATTTCGATCAGAGGTATTTTATGTTATTGTACATTGGTTTAAACGCGATGCTTGCTCTCCTATATAAAAATCAGATCGAGAAAAGAATCGAGAAGATGGGTTGGCTGATCCAGTCCCTTTTCCGATTCCGTATGCTGGGCTGAATTCAATTCAACCAAGCCATGAATGAACGCATACATGATGGCGGTTGATTCGGTTGGGGATTTCCGAATGTTTTCTGCCTTTTCTAAACAATTTTCTACAAGCTTAAATATCTCAAAAGCAGAATGATAAAGATCAGGATACAACTCCTTATCCCATTGCTTTCGAAACATCAAGCGGTAATGCTCCTGATGGTTAATACCAAATTCAAAATACGTACACAAAATAGCATATATAAGTTTTCGCGAATCGTTTATGCTTTCCATTGTTTTTCGAATCGTGCTGGTCAGCATCTCAAAATTTTCAACCGCAACAGCCGCCAGCAAGTCTTCCTTATTTTTAAAATGTCTGTACATGGCACTGCGGGACAAGTTCATTTCTTTACCAAGCTCGCGCATGCTGACAGCATCAATGCCTTGTCGATCAATCATTTGTCTGGTGATATGAATCAGCTTTTGTTTGGTATCGTTCATAATATCCTCTTAAGGTATGGATTGTAATTTCATGTCTTAAATTTTACACCAACGATGTTGACAGTGTCAACTTTGCAGGTATATAATCACCGTATGTTGACACTGTCAACGTATGAAATACCAAAATAGGAGCGTGGTTAGGAATGAGTCCACAGAAACAAACGGTGATCGTAACAGGCGGGAACTCTGGTTTAGGATATGAATGCGCTAAGATAATAGCTAGGCATGACAATAGTTATCATGTGGTGATCGCCTGCCGCGACGCTGCTAAAGCCAATCAAGCAGTAGATGCGTTAATTCAAGAAACCAATAATAAAAACATATCCTTTTTGGAGCTCGATCTTTCATCTTTGGCATCCATAAGGGGTTTTATAAGCAAGTTTACACAAATGGATTATCCGCCTTTATATGCACTTGTATGCAATGCAGGCGTACAGTTTATCGATAAAACGCATTATACGAAAGATGGGTTTGAAGCTACATTTGGCGTAAATCATCTTGGACATTTTCTCCTGGCTAATATGCTGCTTGGACAAATAACGCAGTCCGGCAGAATCGTGTTAGTCAGCAGCGGAACCCATGATCCATTGAAAAAGACAGGAATGCCTGCACCTGATTTTGTAGATCCCCAAATATTAGCCTATCCTGACCAGGCGAGCTCGATCGGAGCTATATCTCTCATTGGCAGACGGCGCTACACGACTTCAAAGTTATGTAATTTATATTTCACCTACGAGTTGGCCAATCGAATAAAGCAGCAAACCCAAAAAAATATTACCGTAAATGCTTTCGATCCGGGAATGATGCCAGGCACGGGCCTTGCTCAAAGCTATACGCCGATTATGAGATTTGTTTGGAACTATCTTATGCCTGTTTTAACGCTATTTTACCCTAACGTGAATACGGTGCGTCAGTCCGGGAAAGCTTTGGCTGCTCTAGTAACCGATAGCAAGTTCAACCAAACGACAGGGAAATATTTTGAAGGTACGAAACAAATAAAATCCTCCGAACTTTCTTATAACAATGAAAATAGGAAACAGTTATGGGAGGCTAGTGTAGCGTTGACCAATTTGAATCAAACGGAGACGATTTTAGAAACAGGGTTTTAAGCCTTATAGAAGGTCTAACTGAATGGAATTGAAACCAAACAAAACCTCTGAGCAGCTCAGAGGTTTTGTTGTCCCTCCAATCAGCGATTGAGACCACCTAGAATTAATGGAATTCGAAACCATGTTCTGGCAATCCTTTGTCAAACGAATCTTTCAAATCTAACGTTTGTTGACTATAGTATCAAGTTTGTTATCTGGAAGCATCGAATCTTCCTCTTATACAATAAAACTAACAAGTGCACGACAAGCGAGATAACACCGTAAGGAGTGACAGACATGAGCTCACAAGCCGAACCCAAAAAACGAAAGCGCTTACGAATACGCTGGCACAAGCAGGATACGGAGCTAACCCTCTTGGCGCTGCCGACCACGATTTGGTACATCCTGTTTAGTTTCTTACCGATGTTCGGGATCATTATCGCCTTTAAAAATTTCAGGATTAGCGGCGGATTTCTGAGCAATGTGTTTAACAGTCCATGGGTAGGCTTCAAAAACTTCGAATTCTTGTTCAAATCGAATGACGCCTGGATCATTATCCGCAACACCATTGGATACAACATTGTGTTTATCGTTCTAGGGATTGTTCTGCCCGTTCTATTCGCGATTATGATCGGACTGCTCCACAGCCGCAAAGCGAGCAAAGTCTATCAGACAATGATGTTCCTCCCCTATTTCCTATCCTGGGTGGTCGTATCTGCGGTAGGCTGGGCATTCTTAAGCTTCGACAAAGGAATTGTCAATCAAATGCTCGTCAGTATGGGCAGCGATCCTATTAACTGGTATATGGAGCCGCAATATTGGCCATTCTTCTTGATTCTCTTAAATGTGTGGAAGGGCCTGGGCTATGGTATGGTCATTTATTTGGCAACCATCACGAGCATCGACAGCACCTATTATGAAGCAGCTGTTATTGATGGCGCTTCGATTTGGCAGCAGACGAGATTCATTACATTGCCCATGCTCAAGCTGGTGATCGTCATGATGTTCATCCTGGCCGTAGGGCGCATATTTTACACCGATTTCGGTTTGTTCTATCAGGTCACGCGAGACTCCAATTCACTGTTCAACGTGGCGACCACCATCGATGTCATGGTGTATAAACAATTGAAAACCGCCACCGTAGGGATGGCATCCGCAGCCGCATTCGTACAGTCTGTTCTGGGATGCGCTACGATTCTGGTCGCTAACTGGATTGTTCGTCGAATCGATCCCGATAGCGCGATGATGTAAGGAGGCAAGACGATGACACCAAAAACCAATTACGAGACGGGCCTTGAGAAATTTAACCGTACAAACAAAGCCGTCAACCTGTTCTTCAACCTGGTATTTATTATGCTGGCCCTGCTCTGCGTCATACCTGTAATCGTTGTTCTGTCCATCTCCTTCTCCAGTGAGGAGTCCATCCGTGAGACCGGATATCATCTGCTGCCGGTTGCTTTGTCGGCCGAGGCTTACGTTTACATCATCAAGCAGGGAACGATGATTCTGCGGGCCCTCGGTGTATCCGCCCTCGTTACCGTGGTCGGTACCGTGCTCGGCGTATTGCTGACCGCTTCCATGGGTTACGTTCTCTCTCGCCCCAACTACAAGCTGAGGGGTTTTCTCACCTGGGTGGTATTCATCCCGATGGTATTCAACGGCGGCTTGGTATCCAGCTACTTCATTAACACGAATTTACTGGGACTGAAAGACAGCATATGGGCGCTTATTCTCCCGCTCGCCGTTTCATCGTTCAACGTCATCATATGTAAAACCTTTTTCAAAAGCACGATTCCCGACGGGCTGATCGAATCAGCCGAAATCGACGGCGCGAGCCAGCTGCGAATCTTCTTCTCGATCATCATGCCGATCTCGCTGCCCGTCATCGCCACCATCGGATTGTTTCTCTGCTTTGCTTACTGGAATGACTGGTTTCAATCGATGCTGTATATCGACAACCAGAACCTGTATTCCCTGCAAGCGCTGCTCAACAGCTTAATGAGCAATGTCGATGCACTCGCCAAGAATGCAGCGAGTATGGGCGTTAGCTACGCCATGCTCGTCGCAACGATGCCGAAGGAATCCGCCCGCATGGCGGTCGCCATTCTCATCGTGCTGCCTGTAGCATTCGCCTACCCTTTCTTCCAGAAGTATTTTATTTCCGGATTGACGGTCGGCGCCGTGAAGGGCTAATGACGAAATAAGCCAAGACAAGCTTGGTTTATGATAAATATCCGCATTACAACATTCAGGTAATTCAACTTCAAAAAGGGGGAAATGAAATGAAAAGAGCATTAAAGTTCATCTCTACGCTGTGCGTGCTGACGCTTATGTTGACCGCTTTGGCAGCCTGCGGCGGCTCGAAGCCTGCTTCCACAACAGACGGATCCCAAGCGACGCCGGACACATCCAAAGACTCCGAAACGACAAGCAAGGATATTCCGACGCTAACCTGGTGGACCATCGGCGGCCAAGTACCGAACAATTTCAGCAAGGCGGTGGATGCCATGAATGCCTATACGGCCGAGAAGATTGGCGTGAAGGTCGACATCAAGGTAGCCAGCTGGGGCGAATGGGACACCAAAATGAACACCATCGTGAATACCGGCGAGCCCTTCGACATCATGTTCACGAACAGCGGTAAATACAGCAAGCAAGTAGCAATGGGCGCGTTTGCCGATATTACGGATCTGGTTCAGAGCGAAACGCCGGACTTGTACAAATTGATTCCCGAAAAGGTATGGGAAGGCACAAAGATCGGCGGCAAATATTATTCCGTTCCGACGTACAAGGATTCCGCACTGACGCAGTACTGGGTATTCGATGACAAGTATGTGCAAAAGTACAATATCGACATCAACAATATCAAAACATTGCAGGATCTGGATAAGCCGCTTCGTGACATGAAGGCCGGCGAAGGCAAAAGCTTCTATCCGCTGCCAATGACGCAAGGCGAAGGCTTGAACGGTTTCTTTAACGAATATGACGATTTAACGCTAGGCTTCCCTCCTATCGGCGTAAAAGCGGACGATGAATCGCGTACGGTTGTCTCCGTGCTGGAGCAGCCTGATGTCATGGCCAATCTGAAGCTCCTGCACCAGTGGTATCAGGATGGCATCATCAACCCGGATGCTCCGACAAAGACGGAGAACGACAAAGGCAGACCGTTCTTTGCAGCCCAGGCATTCCCGGGAGCCGAGGTCAGCTGGCAAATCAATGACGCCATTGAAAAGTATAATATGGTTCAGCATTATGGACCGATCTATACCACCAGTACGATCCAAGGCTCGCTAAACGCGATTTCAGCGAATTCCAAATATAAGAAGGAAGCATTGAAATACCTTGAATTAGTGAATACCGATCCTAAACTTCGCAATATGCTGGCATTCGGCGAGTTAGGCGTCGACTACAACAATGTCGATGGCGAAAAGGTGATTGAGCGTACATCCGATACTTGGCCGCTGGCTGCCTACACGCAAGGCACATTCTTCAATTTGGCGGTGACCAAGGGCGCCCCTGAAGATCAATGGGAACAGGTTAAAAAGCTGAACGATGCAGCCACCTCCTCTACGATCCTCGGCTTTGCGCTGGACATCACCGATCTTCAGACCGAAGTGGCGAATTGCCAAGCCGTATGGGATAAATACAAATATGAGCTGATCACGGGCGCATCCGATCCGGAAACCATGGTGCCGAAGATTACGGCTGAATTAAAGTCAGCCGGCATGGACACGATTATGCAAGCCGCCCAAGAGCAAATCAACAATTACTTCAAGTAAGATTACAATCAGGCGCATCCCTTAATGAGGCTCTCTTAAGGGGTGCTTTTTCCTTAGATCTATGAAGCTTTGCGTAAATCGTGTTAAATTGAGATATGGCAACATCTGTTTCAACGACCTGCTGCAATCGAGGTGTCATATGGGCTCTTTTTTGCAAATCAAAATTTATCGTCACAAGTTTATTGCCTATGTCATCTTCGTCGTGGCCATCGGACTTACGCTGGGTACGCTGACCTGTGCCATGCTGTTGAATCAATGGGTTGGCAATGCCCGCATCGAGGCGGCTAATGCCTTCTCGCGTGTAGAGAATGAGCTACAGTATGATGCCGACCGCATCGAGGCTTACATGCAGCGAATGTATTCCAATCCCGCTCTGATGGATGATGCTCGCAGCTTTTTAAGCAGCAGCGCTGAGGGATACTTAACCCGCAGGCTGCAGAACAGCCAATTCTCACAGCCGCTGGTTTCTTTTCCGGAGGATGTAAAAACCTATCTGTACAGCTGGGCGCAGGGCGAAATCACGCAGATAAGCACGCATACCGATAAGCATGGCAATGTCGTCCGTTTTAATGATAACGGAATTGCAAGCTTTACCTTCGGGCTTCCGAATACGGATGAAACTTTTCGCGATACCCTGATGAAGGGGTTCGTATATCGCAAGAAACTGTCGGATCCAACGTCAGGTTCCCAGGAATTCGGTGAGCTGCGCTTCTTGGTCAGCAGTGAACAGATCTTTAAATCCGTTCAAAGCTTCCGATTGGGTAATGCCGCTGCAGTCAGCCCTTCCGGTGAAATATATCTGATCGGGAACGAACAGGACCGGGATCTGGAGGAGTTATCCCGACTAGCCGCGGCGAAAGGACGCAGTCACGGCATTATTTCGAAAGGTGTTTTGAAACATATCTTTTTTGTCTCCTTTCCATCCACCAAGTTTAATTTCAAATTCGTCAGCATCATCGATTTATCCATGCTCATCCGTCAGCATGCCGGGATGCTGATCACCATCTTTATGATCATATTGACGGCCATGGTCAGCGTGCTTCTGCTCATTGCATACAATATGCGGGATGATGCCCTCTTCCTGCGCCGCATCATTCAATCGATTGGACGTGTGAAGATGGCCAATTTCACGCCTAACCGCCCTGCCCGTTACCGTCGAAATGAATACGGCATGATCGCCCGGGAATTGGACGATATGATTCAGCAGCTGGATAAGCATATCCGTAATGAATATCTGTTAAAGATCAAACAGCAGGAAACTGAAATGAAAGCGCTTCAACATCAAATCAACCCTCATTTTTTATACAATACATTGGAGGTGATCCGCTCCACTGCTCTTGTCAATCAGGACAGGGACACCGCTGACGCCATTGCAACGCTGGGGACGCTCTATCGTGAAATCGTCAAAAAGGGAAATATCATTTCGATTGCGAGCGAGCTGGAATTGCTGCAGAAGTACTTGGAGATTATGGAGTTTAAGTATCCCGAGCGTTTTTATTATCAAGTGAATGTAGAGCCGGCGCTGCTGCAAATCCCTACCGTGAAATTCTGGATGCAGCCTTTGGCTGAGAACTTTTTCATCCATGGCTTTAACGCGAATCATGAGTTTAATTTGTATGTCGTTAACGGCTATGAAGCCGAAGATGGTTACGTACTGGAATTCGTGGACAATGGACGCGGTATTCCTCCGGAGCGTTTACGTACCGTCCGAAGCACAATGTCTAATCATGATGAACCTTCTTCCCATAGTATCGGGCTGCGCAACGTATATACGCGCCTTCATTTTTTCTACGGGAGCGGCTTTTCGATCGAGATTGCGAATAATGAGGAAGCTGGAGTCAGCATATCCGTGCGGATTTCAAAAGAGGTGATTGAACATGTACAAACTGATGATTGTGGATGACGAACCTCAGATTTTGGAGGGAATGAAGCGAATCCTGGATTGGAAGCAATACGGATTTGGCCGGATCGAAACCTGCGAATCCACGGAGGAAGCCATGTCCAAGGTGGTCGACCTGCTGCCGGATGTCGCCATATTCGATGTTTGCATTGGCAAGGAGCTTGGATACGAAGCGATCCGCAGGCTGAACGAATTTCAAATTCCTACGAAATATATCATTATGAGCGGCTATAGTGAATTTACATATGCCCAGGAAGCCATTCGGTGTGGTGTCAAAGACTATCTGCTCAAGCCTGTGGAACGCACCAAGCTGCAGCAAGTGATTGAGAAGATCATCGTCGAGGATCTGGGCGGTTCGATAGGTAACAGGAACGGTGAAAGCTTGAACCAGGATCCGGTGCTTGGTGTAAGCTATGACAGCTTATCCAAGCTGGTCAACCGCATCCTGCTGATGATCAGGACAGAGTATGCTCAGAATATCACGTTGAAATCCGTAGCGGAGCGTTTCCAGATGAACAGCACCTACCTTGGACAATTGTTTCTTAAAGAAACCAACATGAAGTTTTCCGAATACCTCATGGCCTACCGAATGCTTCTTGCACAAGAACGAATTCAATCAACAGATGAGAAGATTTCCTACATCGCCTTTTCCGTCGGCTACAACAATCTCAACTATTTCTATACGCATTTTCACAGCTTTTTCCGAAAATCTCCTTCAGAACTGCGAGGAAAAGGGTAACAGCGAACGCGGCGAAAAAAGGAGGATATCGATGATGTTAAAGCACCCAAGGCCCAAGCGCATCTTCATGATCATCAGTCTCATAATGCTGCTGACATCATTTACAACCGGCTGCTTCCGACAGCCCGGATACAACAGCGAAACCTATGATGGGGACACGGTAAATCTGGTCTATTATACGATCGGAGAGCCTGACAAGGATCTGCAGCTCGTAAATGATAAAATCAATGAAATCATGGCTCGTAAAATCGGTGTGACGATCACCTATGTCAAGGTAAGCTGGCAGGAGTATGAGGATCGGCTGAACACACTCATATCCGCCGGCAGCCCGTTTGATATTGCCTTTGCACCTGAGTATGCAACTACCGCTATGCGCGGCGCCTGGCTGAAGCTGGATGACTACCTTGCCGGCCTGGGCAAGGAAATGTACGATGCCATTGACCCAACCTTTTGGCAGGGGGTACGGATGAACGATGGCAGCATTTACGGTGTGCCGACCAATAAAGAGTTAGCCGTGCTTGATCACTGGATGTACCCCGCTTCCATCGTGAATAAATATAATATCGACATTACCAAATACAATACGCTGGAATCGCTTGAGCCGCTGCTTCGGATGATTCATCGGGAAGAGCCGGCCTACATCCCCATGGAACTGGATCGGGATTCCCACAATTTCTTCACTTTCCATGGATACGAATATATTATGAACCATAAATTGCCCTTGATGATCAAATCACTGGACCCGAGCGCTCAGGTGGTGAATATCTTCGAAACCAGGGAAGCGCGGCAGGTGCTGGATACGTTGCGGCGTTACTACAAGGAGGGCTTCATTAATGAGGATGCTGCGCTGCGAGAGCCCGGAGGACTTAAACGCGGGGCCAAAGTGTTCTGGAAGTCTTCAGGCGGCGGTCCGCTCTCGGAGACGACTTGGAGTAAGGATCGCGGCTACAAGATTGTAGCCCATCCCGTAACCCCAAGCACCGTCACGACGGAATCCGTTCGGGGAGGCATCATGGCCGTGAATGCCAACACCAAACATCCCGTAGAGTGTATTAAATTTTTGAATTTACTCAATACGGACCCCGAAATACGAAACTTATTCAACTATGGAATTGAAGGCGTGCACTACACGCTGGACGAACAGGGGCAAGTCGTTCCAAATACGGACAAGGACAGCCATGGCGACCAGCTCCCGGATGCGCCTGCAAGCCGCTATTCAGGTGTACAATACACGCAGGGAAATTGGTTTATCCTGAAAACCATGGGCGGCGATAACCCGGATCCCCTCGACAAGTGGGATCAATTCCGCAAGTACAACGCTGGCGTCGTCAAGTCCACCGTGCTCGGCTTTACGCCCGATCTATCCAAGCTGACCGCCCAAACCGATAACATCGAGATGGTCTGGCATAAATATTATCCGAGCCTCATGACAGGCTCCGTCGATGTGGATGCGATCCTCCCCAAGTTTAACGCGGAACTGAAGCAGGCAGGCATAGACGACGTACGGCAGGAAGTGCAGAGGCAGCTGGATGCTTGGCGGGAAATGAGATGAGTGCTGGCAGCTTTTGCTTCACTGAACGGAGGGAGAACAGCCATTGATATTCTGGACTACGGATTTGGAGGTGTGGGCACAGCGGGTTCTCCCTCGCGGCCAAGCCGCCGGCTTGCCGTTTCCCTGCGCCCCGTCGCGGGGACGTGGGCCCCGGCTTTGGCCAAACCGAACCTCGGCATGTTGTTGTACAGGCATTCATGCTGCCCTTCCTGGACAAGATAGGTTTCGTGGAAAATCCCTACGTCCCCTCCCGTTCCAACTTTGCGGTTGAAATCCCGCCATGCCTTCAGGTGATTGGCTCCGTGACGGGCATAATGCTCCAGGTGTTCAAAGCTTCTCCAATATTGAATAAGTGTAAGTCCCCGCCCTGAAAAATGGTAGGTACCGTCCATGAACCCGAGCTCCTCCTTGTTCCGGTACAGCTCCTGAAGCATCGGGGACATGGCGTTCATGACAGGCAGCCACTTATGCACCGCCCACCATTTGTTAATCCGAAACCCGATCACGAATACAACGAAGGAACCGTCCATGTGTGCGGTATATCGACCTGGAATCACTTTACCCATGCTTGCTCACTCCCCTTCCTTTACTTCAAGCAGACCCAGATGCGTTTCATAAAAGCGGCCAATATCCGTTGAATTGTACAATTGAGCCGTCAGAAACGCGCCATAAAAAATGGTGAAACAGATCTGCACGGCTTGCTCCAAGGTAATATCTTTGTTGAGCCTTCCGACTTGCTCTTCTTCCTTCATGAACTGCTGGAACAACGCATACATGTTAGGCGATTGGCTTCCCGCTTCCTCGTAACGGGGAAAAAGCAGCGATACTTCCGCAGGGCTAAGCTCCGGCATGCAGGGCTGCATGTTCTGCTCCGCAAGAAAGGAGATCAGGCTCGGCATCATGCCTGGTCTTACGTGATGCTCCTGGGCTACTTGAGACAACAGATGCCGAAAAGCCTGAAACCCTTTCTTCCCTTCTGCGTCGATCTCGATGATCCGCTCGGTCAGCCATACCCGCATAAAATAAATCAGCAGATCCTCTTTGCGTTGATAGAACTTAAAAAAAGTAACCTTGGATATTTCTGCGCGCTTGCAAATGTCCTCCACCATGACCTGGCTGAACATCCGGTCCCTCATCAGGGATATTCCCGCTTCATACAATGCGATTTTGTTCTTGGCTTTCTTTAACTCCCGTAATGAGATATCCGGATCCATCGCGATTGCACCTCCGTTAAATTAACTCATGTAAATAAATTAACACGAGTTAATTTATTTTGTCAATACCGCCAAACAGACAAACAAAACACCCCTAACATCAGCGACACTGATGCAGGGGTACTACTTTCAAGGCCCGGATAAAATATCAACGGTGACAGGGAGGAAATACATTTGAGGTAACTAGCTACTCCCATTTATCGTAGGCTGCGTGCAAATTGACTTCGGACAGGAGCCCTTTTTGCAGCTGTGGATTCGGAACCATTCGGTTGTACTTTATAATTTTTTGATTAATGGCCTCTAACTCTGTCTCTGGAATCGCAGTCGACTCCGGACGCTCCAAAAGCCGCTTGATGTCGGCAGCGATTTCTTTTCTCAGCTCGACCCATGCGGGCTGGTAATTCGCGTTCTTCATAATTCCGGTTAGAACATCCCCGTCTTCGATCTTAATCGGCTTTCCCTTCAACGGCGAATCGTCAAAGCCGCCTTCTCTGGCAAATTTGTCGATGGCCGATTCCAGAAGCCCGCTGCTGGTCGACATGGGGCGTTGTTCCTTTTCTTCGCTATGATCTTCTTCAGAAGCAAGAGCTGAATTTCTTGGATCATCATTCCGTTCCATTTTGGTCACCTCCGTCTTACATATCAGGGAAATACATTCTTTCCTTCGATGAAATGTCGAAGATCCCCCCTTGAATTATCCAAAATATAACATACCATTTCTAAAATTAACAGTTCGTTTCAGCGTATACCGCAGATCATTTTGGATTGTCATGGTTCTTCATGATATCAACCTGTCCGCTCGTTATGCGGATCATATTGCGCTTCATAACGGATTGCTTGTGGCTGAGGGGGCTCCCTCGCAAGTCATTACGAGCACCATGATCAAAGACATATTCGGGCTTGATTGCTCGGTAATCGAAGACCCCGTGTCAGGCTTCACCCCATGTGATACCCAAAGGACGATATCATGTTCTATGATGTAGTGGATTCATTTTCTAGAAACAAGGTCTTTTACTGCACCTATTAAAGCTGCCGGGAGTAATGTAACGGTAAAAATGGCAGTGAATAAGTTATGTTCTTGGGTTTTATAAGGTGTGAACCATTCCGTAAATAACTTCGATTCAGAAAAATCGGCAAATAATGACCCTTCTTTAACTTTGAATGGGGTCCACAAGGCATTATCAAAAGCGATAAACAGTATTTGTAATACAATAAGTCCCCCTAAGAAATACATCCAGCTTTTTATCCGGGAAGAACCAGCTTTATGTTGTGTATCTTTCAATGGATGCGCTCTCCTTTTTTATCATTTATTACTTCATCATGCATCCGCGGGGACTCTTATAAGTCTTTCCTCTTAAACAGGCTTATCGTTAAGAAATAGGAAGCAATGAATACAACGACGATACCGATTAGAATCAAAAGTAATGTTTGATCGTTTATGAGGCCTTTCTCGCTCACCATATTCATCAGCACCGCTGCAGGTTGTGCCAGGATAATTAAGGAGATCATGAATACGGCATTGATAATTCCGGCTCCTTTTTTGCTAAGTGCGTAAAAAAGAGGCATATAGATAGAGATGAGAACAAGCAGCATTCCTACGGAAACCAATAAGGACATCACCGTATAGTCCGGCTTGTCAAGCTGTGGGAATGAAAGATCAATGATCCGATGAATCCCGTATGAAGCAATGACTCCAAACAGTGTATACACGATGGCTGTTATGTATTTGGCCAGCACGATATGTTTGCGGCTAATCGGCAGCGTGACCAGAAATTTATGGTTATGGTTCTTGATATCGATCATCGTAGCTAGAATAATGGAGCCGAAAGCCGTATAGATTCCTACAAAATAGATAGACATTTCACTTTTTGGTATAAACGCGATGCTGAATACAGCGAGATAGAGAAGAATCGTCCACAGTGAACTTTTTAAAGCGATGAAATCTTTACGAAGCAAATTAAGCATGGACTCTTCCTCCCTTGGCAGTGAAATACATGATGTCTTCTAAGGTTGGTTTTTCTAAAATAGCATTATTGCTAAACAGCTGCGCGGCCTTGCGTCTATTATCTACCAAGCCTTCAAACCCAAGCGTCGTCTCACGAATCCCGATAAATTCCTTTCGAATATCCGAATCAATCAGTTGCATATCGCCCTTCACGATCGCGTATCTCTCAAGCACATCATCTTTCGCTTCATTGAATACAAGTTTTCCGTCATTGACGAAAGTAATGTAGTCAGCAATACGGTCCAAATCCGTCGTAATATGTGTCGAGAAGATAATCGTATTTTTTTCGTCCTGCATCATATCCGCAAGCAGATCGAGCATTTCCCTTCTGAACACAGGATCAAGTCCCGAAGTCGGCTCATCCATGACCAGGAGCTCAGCCTCATGGGATAAGGCAACGGCAAGGGCGAGTTTAATCTTCATTCCCTTAGATAAATCTTCAACCTTCTTCTTAGGGGACAATTCGAATTGTTCGAGGTAGCGGTTAAATTTCTTTTCATTCCAATGGCTGTAAAAAGGTGCGATCATTCTCTTCGTATCACGAATCGTAAGATGCTCATAATAGAAGCAATCATCCGAGACGATGCCGATGCGCTGTTTAATGTCGACTTCATGTTGAGGCATATCCAGACCGAGTATTTTTACACTGCCGGAATCGGGACGTACCATACCGAGCATCATCTTGATCAAGGTGCTTTTACCAACACCATTCGGACCAATGAGTCCGGTAATGTAGCCTTGTTTCACATCCAGAGATACATGATCGACTTTGAAAAGAGGGTATGTTTTCGTTAAATTTCGTAATTCGATTGCATTCATGGTGTTTGTTCCTCCTCGAACAGTAAAGTCAGATGATCGATTACATCTTGTTGACTCATGTTTAATTCCTTGCTTTCTCGAATGATATGGATCATTTTCTCTTCTAATCGCTTCATGCGCTGCTCCCTGATAAAATCTTTATTTGCCCCTGATACGAAGCAACCCTTGCCTACGACCGAGTCGATTAGCTTTTCGTTCTCCAATTCTTCATAGGCACGCTTAGTCGTAATAACACTAACCTGCAAATCCTTAGCGAGCTGCCTTATAGAAGGGAGACTGTCGCCTGCGCGCAATTCTCCACTCAGGATACTCTGTCTAATCTGGTTCATAATCTGTATGTAAATCGGATCGTTCGATGCGTTGGATAATATGATTTTTATGCCGTTCACCTCACTGCTGTTAATTAAGTGCATACCGTATATATATAATATATACACTATACCCTCTTGTGTCAATTCATCCATCTGGGCAGTGATTCTCGTCCTCTACGATTGTTAACATAATAAAGCCGCGGGTTACGCGACTTCGTATGGGGATATATGCTTATCTCCGACAGGGCCATTATGGGAATATGACTAAAGCAGCCGCCCCTTGTGCCAGGAGCGGCTGCTTTAAGTTTAAACTGTATTAACACTAGGGATGATATTGGGGTCTCGGCGTTACGAACAAATTATGATCGGTTACTTTTGTTTTCGGTCCTCATTCATTTTTGCTGTAACTCTTCTAACATCTTCTGCATTTATTTTTCCGTCCTGGTTCACGTCCAGCTTCTGCAAATCGCCTACCGGTTCCTTTCCTATATGCCTTGCCACCAGCCTGATATCATGATGATCTACGGTTCCGTTTCCGTCCACGTCTTCGGGAATCGTTACTTTCGTTCCAATATGGATTCGGGACAAGTAGGTGCGGTCCGTACCGTCCGAATAATACAGATATCCGTCATCGCCTATCGTAAAGCTGTAAGCACTTGTTACCTCTCGATACTCCAGGGTAACCGGATCTATCGCAATGAGCTTGGAGCCGAAGAGCGCGTACAGTATACCGTCGGCATCCCATTTCAGCGGAACGGAAGACCATGCACCGTAATTGAACGATCCCGTGTGAACCTGCTTGCTCTTTACAATTTCCTTACCATCTGGGTCCATCGCGAAAATGGTACCGTTAACGGCTCCCCAAACCAGCCCATCATGGGGTCCTACTGTCAGTCGGCCGATAAATTCAGGTTTATCTATGCCTTCGATCTGTGGTGACCATTCCGCTAATTTCTCTCCAGTCAAGGCATTCATGGTAAACATTTTGGCTTCCTCTGCCGTCGGGTTGCTTCCGAGGCCGTTGTTAATATTCGTTGAACCGAAGATTATACCGTCTTTATAAGCAAGACCTACCACACTTTGATCTTGAACAACGTTTCGTATAACCTTCACGCCTGTCTTGTTCTCGGCATATGCGCTTGGATCAATGATCGTTACGGCTCCTCCATTAACCCCATATGCGGATACACTTCCAAAATAGATACGTCCGCCGCCGGATGTTGCTTCGATTAAACGATCCTGATGGGCCTCAGGGTCCACCTGCAGGAATTGGGAGGGATTGCCGTTACCCGGCGCTTTGGTTTGGTCATATTTATGAACATAGGCTTTGGGATACACTCCCATATACATGGCATTGTCATGATACACCATGCTGTCGGCCTGACCCAGGGAAATCGAAGTCACCTGATTCTGGTCCGGATCATAAACAGCCCCTGTACCTGCGCCCAATGTGCTCATAAACAACTGGTTATCCGAGCCTTTTTCAATGACGTGAATATTCAGCGGCGTCCCTTCAACGACCGGACGCGTAGCCGTCATCTTGTTCTGCGTTACGTTGAAATAAACGATGCCTCCGCCAAATTGCATGGTAACCAGATTCATGCCGATCAGATCCGGATTCTCATGCTGTTCGATTTCGACCCAATCGGCGCCTCTAAGCCCGCTGCCATAGGCCATGCCGGTGGAGCCGATCTCACCCGTTGCCAAGTTGAAATATTTTAACGTGTTATCCGCAATGAAGTAGACTTTGTTTTCATAAGAGTCCGTAACATGCAGACCGGTCACATTGGATAACACAACGTCCAGCCAGCTGGAAGACTGGAGATCATAGACATACATATTTTTGGATTCGGAATATCGGGCGAATATATAGCGGTTGTCAACCAGATTCATATCGTACACAAAGCCGGTTTCCTGTTGATCCATCAGCGGCTGGGCTATATTCATTTTGCTTCCGGTCGCTAAATCCAGTTTGATGATTTGACCGTGCGCCGTACCGGCATATATATGTCCTCCTTCTTCATCCAGTGCGATTGATCTTACGTATTCTTGCGGCTGGTTTCCAAGCATTCTGCCGTAATCTTCCGTAACGGTTCCCAGAACGAGATCGTATTTAAATACCTTTCCGCCGGGATAAGTACCGATATAGGCATTCCCCTTGCTATCGGTAACAAGTGACCACGGGCCTTCGTCAACAAAGTCGTGAACCAGGTTGATCTCTTTGGTCTCGGTTGAATACAGCCAGAGCGTTCTATGTGATGTCACATACACATGCTTTCCGTCCGGTGTGACTTCATGGTGCCAGGCATCTCCGCCGCCGCCCTGCAAGATCGATCTATAGATCACCTTATTCGTGGTCATGTCTACGACATTGAATTGGGCAGGAGAGCCTTTTACCGTTGTAAACATAACCCTTCTGCCATCCTGTTCCCCGACGGCCCCGTCATAGATGCTGATTCCCCGAATGGGTTGGGCCAGTCGTTCCGGCTCCCCATACACTTTATCCTCCAACTGTACGGGATTCGATAAACCTGCATCCATCCATGCTTGTGCATTTATCGGTTTAGCCGGGAGAATGGTTGTCATGCAAGCACACGATAGCATCATCAATAAACCCATCTTCACTTGGATACGCTTCAAATTTCCGCACCTTCCTTTTCAATAGAAGATATTTCAACCGTATAACCCTAACTTGATAGATGTTACTGAAGTGCCGATGCATCCCGAATCAAATAGGCTGCAGCTTCAGATGAAATATGCTTCCCCGTTTGGGCGTGGACTTGATTGATAAATGCGGAGATATTCCCTGTTGTGGCCTTCGCAGCAAGGCTGTTCGCAATACCAGGATTATCGATCCATCCCTGTTCAGCGAATCGATACACAAGCTCTTCCAGACTCTCGAAACTAGTGACGATCTGGATATTCATCTCTTGAACGGATTCGTTTCCTGCCAAATCGACTGCTCGTATCGTAAGCGTGTGCTCGCCCAGAGGGAGTCTGAATAACGGGAGGGCTGATGGATGCTCTACCCGCTCTCCGTCCAGAGTGATGACGGTTCCGTCCGTATCGGCACCCGACCATTCGTCCTGAAGTTCGAAGTCCAGCTTCAAATCATCAGCAGTGCTGATTTCTTCGGGTATGTCCGATTTCCAGCGGATTACGGGTCCCTCGCGGTCCACATGCAGCTGAAGCTTACCCGGTGCCTCCTCGTTGCCAGCTTTGTCAACGGACCGATAAGTAAGCACGTGACGTCCATCCTCCTGCACATGCAATGGCGAACCATCGTAGCTGGTCCAGCTTGCTCCTTCATCCCAGGAGTATAAAGTGGATTCAATCCCGGCTCCTTCATCATAAGCCGACAGCGTAACCGTTACAGGGCTAACGAACCATCCATCCTTTCCATCAGGCTTCTCCGGATTGGTCGCAGGTTCTGTCGTTGGGGTCTGGGTATCCTCTTCTTCAGCATCGGAGACGGGAATCATGTACATTCGTGTTTCTTGCGCATAATAGATGTTTCCGTCATCCCCCAAGGTAAAGAGTGCCGATTTGATTCCCAGTCCTTTATGCTCCATCGTGTCGGGATTCAAGATTGTTAACTGACCGTAGAGGTCGGTATAGAGCAGGCCATCGTTCCCCCATCTGAGGTGGATCGGCCTCCACATCCCGTAGTCCGTGACACCCGGATAAATGACCTTGCTTTTAACGACCTCCTGCGTGGCAGGGTCCACCGCAAACAGAATGCCGTCTGCTGCTGCCCAGAGGAGTCCGTCTTGATCGAAGGTCAGCCCGCTGATCATGATCGGGGATTTAACGGCGCCCGGAATATCAGGCGTGAATTCGCTAAGCTTTTCGCCGCTAACAGCATCCCACACAAACATTTTTGCTTCCGACTCGGTTGGATCGATGCCCAGACCGCCTCTTATGCTGGTCGAGCCGTAAATTTTGCCGTCCCGATAAGTCAGCCCTACGATGCTCTGGTTGTGCACGACATGGCGATGAACATCAAACGTTTCGGAGGCCGGGTCGTATGCCACAAGAGCTCCGCCCAATTCTCCGTAATACGGGATCGTCCCGAAGTAGATTTTGCCTCCGCCCGTAGTCTGGACATAAGGACGATCTTGGTCTTCCTCCATGTAAAATAAGGATTCCGGATTGAGGGTCGGCTTGTTCGGATCCGTTTGAACGGGAAGCGTTGTATCCAGCTTGCGAATCTCCGCTTTGGGATAAATGCCAAAGTATACGTCATTCCCGAGCGAGCCGATGCTTTCGGCTTGGCCCATCGGATACGTCGAATGAGTGCGCGTAACGGGATCGAACACGCCTCCCAATGCGGAGGTCATGCCGCTTGTATAGATTTTGCCGCCCGGTCCTTTCTCCAGAGCCTGAATAAGTGTGGGTTGTCCTTCGGCAACCGCAGGCAGCGTCTTATCAATGCCGGACTCGAAGTTGAACAGTGCCGTCTTCCCTCCGAATTGGATCGTCACTAAGGTCTCGCCGGGAAGCTCCGGATCATCCGGAAAACGGACCCAGCCGGTAGAGCGGAAACCCGTTCCATAAGCAATCCCCGTATCCGTGACCTGCCGCGTCGTCATATCAAAAGCTTGAACTTTCCGATTTTGGACGAAATACACTTTTCCTTCGCGTTCGGGCGACACATCAAGGCCGCCGTATCCGCTGTATACCTCATCCAGCCAGACGCCCCTCGCCATATCGTATATAATCAATGCGGTTGTTCCATTGCCGTTTAAGTAAGCGAAAAGGTAATCCCCCCTGGCATCCAGGCCATACACAAACGGGAGACTGCTTACGCCCGGTACGTCCCGAATCGGCAGTTCTGTCTTGTCCCCGGTAACCGGATCGAGCTTGACGATATGGCCTACCGTGCCGATACCTGCATATACAATACCATCCGCATAGGCAATAGAACGAACATACCCTTGGCCTTCTACCATGGTTCCGTAATTCGTGAACGAATTCGTTTTGGGATCGAATTTAAACACCTTGGCGTTGGGATACGTCCCGCCGTATACATTCCCTTGCTCATCCGTGACTAATCCCCAGATAGAGGTTTCGCCTGGTATCGCGGGTCCCAAATCATCAAGTTCTTTGGTCTGGGGCGAATATCGGTAAACTTTGGATTGACCTGCTATATATAGCGTTCCGTCTGGAGCAATGGTCTTAGCCCAGGAGCTGTCGGCATCCGGAAGCGGGATCGTCCGGAGCAGTTTGTTGTCCACGAGGTCAATAACGTTTAACATGGCCGGCTTTCCATTCACCGTGGTATACATGACGTCACGACCATCCTCTTGACCATAAGCGCTTTCAAAAATGGCAATCTGCTGAATAGGAGCTCCCACGGAAACAGGGTCCCCGAATTGTTTGTTGATTGACGATTGAGCTTCTACAGGCACTGGTTGCAGCGAAGACAATCCTAATAGGGTTATCGTAAGTATGATCAACTGGGTTTTGAACGGCACGATATTTAATTTCATCAAACTTCCCCTTTCGAATATGATTTAGCCTAGCGTTTGGAACAAACGATTGCCCCTCCCCTCAATTAACCTACAGGACGAAACAAGTATGGACTCCATTTCGTACTTGCTCATCATTGTAAAAATACTCAAGGGTTCCGTAAATGTCTCATTTTCAGAGATTTTGATTTTCTCCAAGTAGATTTGATGAATCCTTAAACATCCCTCAGGTACGGAGGATTCAAAAGTGGTGGAAAATACAAATGAAGTGGAGAAATCAAAAAAACCGAAACCCTTAAATAAGGATTTCGGCAATATTGTGGCAACGGTTATCGAAGCTCGCATTAAGCTCTGCGAATGGTAAATTCAAAGGACATGTCCGTCGAAGGATCGATCTGATACTCGTCATGAACCGGAGCCCCCCAGCTGTCGTCACCCCCAACCCCCATTTGCCGCCCGGCAATGGTAACAACGGTATGGTGAACGTTCGGCAGCTCATAATGATGCGTCGCGTTCTCCAGCTCAAATGCGGTATACGGCGATATATTGGCTTCTACCGGTGCTGCCGATGGTGCCTCAATCGTGATGCCATGACCTTGATCGCTGGTTATGGATACCTCCCGCACGCCTGTACGATTGCCCGATTCCTGCGGTACCAAGTATGCTGAAACTTGATCCGCCGCACGATTCCGGAAGCGACACAATTTAGCTCCAAATGCACGGTCGATATAATTCTCTTCCGGCCCGTTCGCATACCAATCCAGGTTGTCGTAGTCCGCCGGTACTTTGAAGGTAAGAGCAAAGATCGGCAGCTTCGGCAATTCCGGTGCACCTTGGTACCCCGACTTTACTTGAATGCTTCCATCGGTGAACACCGTATAAGATACGCGGACCCTTACTTCCTCGGACACGCTCAGTTTATACACATAGGTCACGGTCGCGTGATCCGAGTCTTCCGTAAGCTCGCAGCTTAACATTCTCCGAGTCAGGCTAGCAGCATACCAAAGCGCAGAATCAAACGGCAGTCCGGCCCCTTTATCGTTATCCGTCATCGCTCTCCAGAAGAGCGGAGCGGGCGGCGAAGAGATCATCTCCCGTCCCGCATACTTGACGGATATGAGGGTTCCTGCCTGCTTTGAGAACATGACGGAGAAATCACGCCCATGAACGCCGATGTTTACATCCCCTTCAACTACACGGAAATCATTCGCAGCCATATCATGCGAACCCCCTAAACATGGTTGCAGGCGTTCCGCCGCCGACGCTGACGTATTGCCAGGAGCGTCAACAGCGAGCGCGTTCTCCACTCGGAAAACAAACTGTCCAAAAGCCATTTCATAACCGGCTTTCGCCCACAACGAATCCTTCTTGAGCACGAGTGAAACGTCTAACGCATATTCACCAATCGGAAGCCCCACCTCAGGCAGTTCCAGCTTTACATATCGCTCTTCGCCGGGATCAACCTGGGTGGATACCGCTCCGCTGTAGATTTTCCTTCCCTCTACATTCACGCAATATATAACTTCATAAGCATCCAAGCCCACGAATAAATTCTCGTTTCTAATCGTGACGCCATAACGATCCGGGGTCAGCTTAACGTTCTGATACAGGAACTTCACTTCCTGCATTTTGGGGGACCATGTCCGATTCGCATAAACGATGCCGTTGCCGGAGAAGTTGTAATCGGTTGAACGATCATCAAAGTCCCCTCCATAAGCCATAAAAGGCTTGCCGTAACGATCATGTTTCACGATAACTTGATCCATGAAATCCCAGATGAAGCCGCCTTGATACATCGGATATTTCTGCTCCAGCTCCGTGTATTTATGCAATCCGCCGACGGAATTGCCCATGGCATGCATGTACTCGCAGCTAATATAGGGCTTGGAAGGATCGTTTTGCAGATACTGCTCAATATCCGCCGGTTTTGCATACATGCGGCTCTCCATATCGCTCGCATCGTCATATTTCCGGTTATGGAACACTCCTTCGTAATGGACCAGCCGGCTAGGGTCCCTCTCCCGGAACAAGTTCGCAACGTTCCGAATGACTTCTCCGGCGTAAGACTCATTGCCGCAAGACCAGATCAAAATCGATGGGTGATTCTTGTCCCTCTCGATCATGGAAATGGCACGGTCCAACACGATATCCTGCCATTCCGGCCTGCTGCCCGGTATGTTCCAGGATGGCTCAACGACTCCCATTTTCTGCCATGAACCATGCGTCTCCAGATTCATCTCGTCGATTACGTACACGCCGTACTCATCACACAGCTCGTACCACATCGTCTGATTCGGATAATGCGACGTCCGTACGGCGTTGATATTCGCCTGCTTCAATGTCTTGATATCCCACAGCATATCCTCTTTCGTAATGCTGCGTCCGCGGCGGGAATTGAATTCGTGCCGGTTGACGCCTTTGAACACAATGCGCTTGCCGTTTAAATGCATCACCTTGTCAATCATCTCGAATTTGCGAAAACCTATCTTTTGCGGCACGACCTCCACAAGGTTTCCGGATGCGTCATAGACGGATACGTACAATGTATATAAATTAGGCTCTTCTGCGCTCCACCGCTTGACCTTACCTGCAGCTAACGCAATCGATGCCGTTTCCCCGGAATCATGGGTCTCCCCCAGGACCACTGAATTTCCTGCTGCATCCTTGAGCTCTAGGGCTACTTTCGAAGCCGGCTTTCCCCTCAGCTGCATGGTAACCCTCAGCGTTCCACGTTCATACGTTTCATCCAAATCGGTTTGAACATGCAGATCCTGCACATGAACGTCAGGTACCGTGTACAGATACACATCGCGAAAAATACCGGAAAAGCGCCAAAAATCCTGATCCTCCAGCCAGCTTCCGGTGCTGCGTTGATAGACCTCGACAGCCAGCTTATTCTCGCCTTCCGTCAAGTACGGCGTGAGGTCGAAATCGCTCGGCGTAAAGCTGTCTTCGCTGTAACCGACAAACTCCCCGTTCAGCCATACATAGAAAGCCGATTCAACTCCCTGAAAAGAGATATACAGCGGACGCTGCTGCCAGCCGGCAGGAACGTTGAAAAACTTCACATAGCTGCCCACGGGATTGTGGTCCTCTGAGATCATCGGGGGTCTAAGAAACTCCTGACCGTCCCACGGGTACATCGTGTTCACGTACTGCGGCTGCCCATAACCCTGAAGCTGGATATGTCCGGGAACCTCAATATCATCCCATCCTCTGCAGGATTCGTCCGTTTTATAAAAATCCGCTTGGCGTTCCTTGGCATTATGGGCGTAACTAAACTTCCAGCTCCCATTCAGACTGCGGCGCCAAGGCATCTCTCCAAGCTGTTCGGCTTCCAGCATCGATTCGTAATACCGATGATCGGAGTGCGCGGGCATCCGGCCTACCGCAAATACACCGGGGTCGGACAACCATGCAAGACTTGGCGCGACTCCTCGTTCAACCTGCTGTTTCATCTGTTTTCCTCCATTTTCAACTTTATTTCACTGAACCTGTCATCCCAGCAACAAATTGTTTCTGCATCATAAAGAACACAAGCGCCGTCGGCAGCGTCGTAATGACGATGGCGGACATGATCAAACCGTAGTCTGGAGCATAGCCTGATCCCAGGTTCGATATCAGCAGCGGCACGGTCATATTCTCCGGCGACTGCAGCACGATCAGCGGCCACAGATAGTTGTTCCAGCTGTTCAAGAAAGTAATAATCGCTGCGGCTGCATAGGTCGATTTCATCGTCGGCATATAGATGCGGAAGAATAGGCCCAGCTCCGACAGACCATCGATGCGACCGGCTTCCATCATATCCTTGGGAAACATTTTGGTGCTTTGACGGAAGAAGAAGATTAGGAACGCTGTCGTGAATGTCGGCAGAATGACAGCCCCTGCCGTATCAATGCCTAGAAAAGGTACAACCCCCGATACTTTGGCAAACATCTGAAATAAAGGCACCATAATCGCCGCGAACGGAATCATCATCGAGGCCAGCAGGATATTAAATACGATATCTTTGCCGCGGCTGCGGTACATCTCAAAGCCATAACCTGCCGCTGAGGCTACCAGCAGTGAAAGCACGGTAGTCACCACCGAGATTTTCGCGGAATTCCAGAGAGCTTGCCACATGTCTACGGAGCTGAACAGATTGTTGATATTCTTGACCAGGTGCGAACCCGGCAGCAGCGTCCCTTTCGTTACGTCCACGGACGGATTGGTGGCACTGACAACCATCCAGATAAACGGAAAGATGGAGATCAGGGCAGCGATAATTAGAAACAGGTAAGTAAACACGCGTTTGGTTTTCATGATCTCTTGTCACCTCCAACTTTGTTCTGGATCATCGTCAATATGACCACCATGAGTACGATCGAGTAGGAAACGGTAGCAGCGTATCCAAAGTCAGGCGTGTATTCGAAGGAAAGATTGTAAATATATTGCGATATCGACATGGTTGCGTTTCCGGGGCCGCCCTTGGTGATGTTAACCACCTCGTCAAACAACTGGAGCGTTCCAATGGTCGATGTTATGGTCGTAAACAAAATGATCGGCTTCAGAAGCGGAATCGTAATTTTGAAGAACTGCATGAAGGCATTTGCACCATCGATGCGTGCAGCTTCATACACGGATTTATCGATATTTTGAAGTGATGATAAATAGAAAATCATATTATAGCCTGTAAAACGCCAGGTGATCGCGATGATAATCGTAACTTTCGCCCAGAAAGGGTCGGTAATCCATTGAATCGGTTCCTGGATCAGATGAAGATTCACCAGAAATTTATTGACGATGCCGTCGGCTCCGAACATGTACTTAAAGACGACGGAGTACGCGACAAGCGAGGTTACCGTTGGCAGGAAAATAGCCGTTCTGAAAAAACCTTTAAACTTCAGTCTATCGTCATTGAGCAGCACAGCGATAAAGAGCGCCAGCACCAGCATGACCGGAACCTGAATGAGTAAGTAAATAAATGTGTTCTTGACGGCCGTAAGGAAGGTGGTATCGCTGAACAGACGAATATAGTTGTCTATACCGACAAACTGCAGATTGCTGCCCCTGCCTGATTTGAAGGATAGGATTAACGCTTGAACCATCGGATAGAAATAAAAAATACTAATCATGACAACCGGCACAAGAACAAAGAGCCAGCCTGTCAAACGTATCCGCCTTTGACTGTTCAGGCCCTTATGAATTTGCGGGTTTAGCCTGGCTTTTTCTGTATTCATACCACTCCACACCCTTCTGTTGATCACATTTCTTATGGATAGAAATAATAAAGCCCTCGCTCCCCTTCCTTCAGCAGATGTCCACTTTACAGGAGAAGAAGGAGCAAGGGCATTTGTTATACTGCCTGAGTGTGTTTAACGAATTTGCGTATCGGCTTGCGTCTGCGCATCTTTCAGCACGGTTTCCACATCTTTACCGCCGAGATATGCCTGCATGGCAACGACCATAATGTCCTCGATGGCGTAGGTGTTCATGCCGTAGTTCACGTTAGGAATTTGTTCGGTCCAAGCGGCAAAGTCTGATACGACTTTTTGGCCCTGGAAATATTCATCCGCTGCCGCGTAAGCTTCTCCGCTTGCGGCGGCTTTCAGAGTGCCGATGACCCCGACTTTTGTGTTCAACGTCTGATACAGCTCAGCATCGGAAGCAAACGTCTTCGCGAGGAACTCCGCAGCTGCTTCTTTGCCTTCAACATTCATGACATACCAGGAGCTGCCCCCTAGATTCGATGCATGGACGGACCCCTCGGTAGCCGCAAGCTTAGGAAGCGGAGCTACCGCCCATTTACCGGATTGGGAAGCTTCGGCTTTGATCGAAGGCGTAATCCAGTTACCGGTCGGTACGGTAGCCAC
Organism: Paenibacillus sp. p3-SID867; assembly: GCF_025142895.1. Taxonomy (NCBI): domain Bacteria; kingdom Bacillati; phylum Bacillota; class Bacilli; order Caryophanales; family Paenibacillaceae; genus Paenibacillus; species Paenibacillus sp. p3-SID867. The sequence goes on along the minus strand of NZ_JAMBDM010000017.1, from coordinate 15,249 downwards.
TTCGCCGCTGTTGAATGCTCCAACAAATTGGCTCCAGTCCGAGTTCACCTTCACGATGCCGGAATCCATCATTTCTTTGTATAATTCAAAGGCTTCCTGCAGCGCAGCATTGTCAGCAATCGTCGGAGTCTGGCCATCTTCCGCCGTATACCATGCCCCCGCCGATTGGATCATCATGCGGATGAGTCCCAGATCGTTAGGATCGAGCGTAATCATGCTTTTGCCGGTTTTCTCTTTGACGGCTTTGCCAATCTCGATGTACTGCTTCCAGTCGATGTCCTGCAGGTCATCCAGACTGTAACCTGCCTGCTCGAGATAATCCGTTCGCACGTACATTCCCGTCACGCCGGAGTCAAACGGAACGCCGTACTGCTTGCCTTCTACGCTGGTCGGGCCAATCTTATAGTCCGCAAAGTCATCCACTTTCACGATGTCCGTCAATTCGTAGAAGGAATCCGGATACGCTTGCAAGAAGCTCTGCGCACGGTAATCCTCAATGAGCACGATGTTAGGCAAGCCTTTCGTGGAACCGGAGTTCAACCCGGTGTTCAGCTTTTGAACGATATCGGCCTGCGCATTCTCTACAACATGAATCGTGACGTCCGGATTCACTTGGGCATAGGCTTCTTTAGCTACATTCATGGCGGCAATGTTAAATGCCGGGTCCCAAGCCCATACCGTAATTTCTTTTGGAGCGGCACTGCCTTCACCGCTAGAGCTGCCGTTACTGCCCGACCCGCCTTCCGTACCGCCGCCCGAAGAACATGCCGACAAGAGGACAACCCCGGCCAGCAGTAAGCTCATTAATTTTTTCAATGTGTAACCCCCTTTTAAGTCTGAAAATAATAAAAGATGGAAGCGTTTTCTCTGCTACGCATCCATCTTATCACCTTGTATTCGTTTTCATTGGCACTATCTTTGTTAGCTTTGGTGCTATTATTGGATCCTATTTTCGCTTTCATACCGGCTCTGGTACTATCTTTAGGTTCTTGTAATATCTTTAGCTTTTGGTCAATGGAAGCGTAATGATGATTTTCGTTCCTTCATTGCGTTTGCTTGTAATGTTGACCCCGTATTGCTCCCCGTACATCAATTTAATTCGGTCATCCACATTGCGTATCCCAATGCCGGAGAACAATTGGCGTTTACTCATCGGTGCAGGCAGCGATTGTTCCTCCGCCGGGTTCTGCTCCAGATACATACCGTCCCCGTCATCTGCAACTTCACATACAAGCTGCTCATCCTGAACGGCAATCATGATCAGAATCCTTCCCTCTCCCTTGATGTTGAATGCGTGGAAAAATGCATTCTCAATAAAAGGCTGGAGAATGAGCTTAGGCATATGATAATCCAGGCTATCCGGCTCCACAAAGTAATGAACGCGGATTTTCTCTCCGTATCGCACATGATTAATATACACATAATGCTTCAGCGTCTCCAGCTCCTGTCGAACAGGAATGGTGGAATGAATATCGCTGACTGTATTTTGCAGGAGCGATATAAGCGCGTTGATCGTACCCGCGGCTTTTTCCTTGTTGCCCTGCTGTACCAGAAATTTGATCGAAGCCAGCGTATTGTATAAAAAATGTGGATTGATTTGCATTTGGAGCGCGGCCAGCTCCGCATTTCGCTGCTGCTTCTGGGTTTCCATCAATTGGTCGACATAATCATGCAGCGCATCAAGCATATAGTTGAAGGCGTTCCCCAGCTCCTTGACTTCATAGCTGCTGTTTGCAACATCTACATGATGATCGAATCCGCTCGTCGGAATGCTCGACATCTGTTCGACGAGTACACGGAGTGACTGCGTCATTCGCCGGGTGATCAGAAAAACAATGACAAGTGATATCGCAACGATCGCCATGATCGTCAAGGTGACTGCTTTAGCGTTCACCATCTGTCCGGTCACGGCTTTCTTGTCGATCATATTCACCAAATAAAATCCAAATTCCGGCAGGTACTCCGAGAACACAATTCGTTCGTTTCCCATCACATAGGCAGATGGATCGTCCTCTCCCTCGCCCTGATCGGTTACGACTTCTTGAAGCAGCCCCTCATCCGACATCCCGATCAACTCGGTCCTGTTGCTGGATACAATGACCCCTTTCTCGTTCAATAGCACAACGTCATTGCCTTCGCTTGTAAAATTCGCATAGAAGGGTTTAAAATTCCGGTCACGAATGACCACGTACAGGGTGCCATAAATTCTGCCGGTAGGCTGATCAAAGAGAGCTTTGGAAGCCACTAACATGGGCTCCTTTGCGTCTGCGCTATGATCCTCGCCGCGATAGAGCTGGTATAAGATTTGCGCAGGGTGAGCCTTAGTCGCTTTTGTAAACGGGTGATCCTTCAATTCCTTGGCTGAGACAGACCAATACCAAGGATCTGTGGAATAACTTCTCCCATTCGCTCCAACGATCATGATGCCAACGTCATAAGCACTAAAGTTAGACTGGATCGACTTCATGCCCTCTGTCATCTGGTACGTTTTTATCGCAAGCGCCACGGCCTCCGTCTCTCCGCCCGATAAATAACTGCGGATTGCCGCATTCTGGGCGATCATGGTGGCACCGGTTGCTATAGCGTTATTATAGGACTCCAGGTTTGACTTCATCTGGTTTAACAGCTTGCCGTTCGTGATGCTGAATGTCTGCAGAAATAATTTTTCCGACATGCTGATGGTAATGGACAGCGTCAGAAGTGATACGGTAACGATGCTGATGAGGGTCACGAGAAACAGCTTAAGGAATAAGCCCTGTTTTCTAAGCTTGTTTATGGCTTGTCCAATCATGATTCCCGTATCTCCCGCGCGTCTTGCCTCCGAAACTGGCTCGGAGAGATGCCTGTCTGCTTCTTGAACACCTTGGTGAAGTAGCTCTGATCCGAGTATCCCACGCTGGCGCTGATTTCGGAAATCGTATGTTCCGTTGTCAGAAGCAGCTCCATGGCTTTTTCCAAGCGGATTTTGTTGAGGTATTCACTGAAACCTTCTCCATTATACGCAGCAAAATAACTCGACAGATAAGAAGCGTTGAAGTGGAACTGCCTGGCCACTCCGGTGAGTGTGATGGGGTCGGCATAATGGTCCTGAATATATTCGAGCAGCCGGTCCATATTGGGATTAACGGATGTATTCGTCTCGCCTATCGCACGTTCCGCTTCGCGGATGAACGCTTCGACAACAGCGATAGCTTCGCTGGCATACCTGGACTCGTCAATTTTTCGGAAATAATCGTATTTGGCATTCTCCAGACTTCCGGTCTCCACCTTCATTTTTCCAAGCGTGGTCGCCACGTTAAATATGAAATTCCCCAACGACGATTTGAATTCGAAAATATCGGTACGATAATCCATCGAGCGCAGGTGGACGTATTCCAAAAAGCCGATGAATGCCTTCCGGTACTGCTTGCGTTTCAACTGTTCCATGAGCTCGCCCATGTCATATTCGAGATGCGCATCCGGAAGGCCCGGCAAATGTTCGTATTCAATCAGCGTCCGGTCCTTCAGGAAGAAGCCGTATCGCATGAGTTTCAGATAATTATCATTATAAATCTCGCCAAGACTTTTAAAGTCGGTGAAGCTCTGGCTGATAACAAAATGCGTCTCTCTCACATCATGTGCCAATTTGGAGATCAAATGCCGGAGTTCAATAACAAGCTCGTCCCACCGCTCAGGATTCACATTGAGCAGAAAAAGTGCCGTATCGTTAATAAACTTTAACCGTATATACACGATCTCGGACAAAGCAAGCTGCTGAAGCCCTCGTTCCATTTCGTTTCCGAAACTCCATTTGTCACCGGAATCTTTCATGTGCTTCATATCCGCTCCAAAAAACAAATACTGTCCATAAGGGAATTTCGAATCCAGCAACACGGGATCCAGCGCAGGCTCATATCCGGTCATAAGTTTCTCGATGGCTTGCAGGATCTGTCCTTCCTCTCGATCCGCGCCTGGATCATCCTCCGGCTTCATGGCGACCATTTTGGCCGTAGTCTTATTTAGGATGGATAATAGATAATCTGCTTCCAGCTTTGGCTTCAGGATATAGTCCGCTACACCACTCTGAAAAGTAGACCGGACGTAATCGTACTCACTGAAACTGCTGAGCACGATGACTTCGATGTGAGGATACTTCTCCTTAACAATCTTGACCAGTTTCTCCCCGCCCATGACAGGCATTACGATATCTGTAAGAATGACGTGGGGATTCACCTCATCCATCAAATTCAGTGCTTCCAGACCGTTAGAAGCCTCACCGACGATTTGGTATCCTTCCTGTTCCCAATTGAGCAGGTGCTTAATCCCCTGCCTGACAAGCATTTCGTCATCCACAATCATGATCTTGAATAATGGTTTCATACCTGCCCCCCTTGCAGCCTTGTAACCGTTTACGATTTGCCGGATATGTCTTAGCCAACCTTCATTTCAACGGCATGATCTAATTAACTCAAAGATTATGGCATACAAATATCATACACTGCAACGTACGATACGGCATACCAAAAAGTCGACCCATTTAGGTCGACTTTCTGTTTTAAGTATTTAACTACGCCCAGATTTGATATTCGACTTGCGTTACTGGGAGGCAGCAGCTTTATTGACGCCGCTGATCTGCCCACCATGCTGAACGACCAGCACGTTTTGGCCGATAAGCGTCGGCAATGGAGTGCCTTTGTATTGAACGGAGGCCAGCGTACGTCCGCTGTTTGTATCGAGCGTTAATAGCTTACCGTTTTCCAGTCTTACATAGGCGATGCCCGCATCCCCGAGGGACCATTCGGCCACTCCCGCTTCAAATGCATAGGTTTGATCCGGCTCGGCTTTGGAACGGCTAGCCGCCGGGAATCGGGAGACTACAGCTTTCTTTTGAGTGTCATCATACTTTTCAATGACATAGAAATATTCCCCATCGGATACGACATCGGATGCACTTTGATCTTCCACGAAATCCACCGGTATATAGGATCGGGTAGCCATAATTTTTCCGTTGGTCAGATTAATTTCATCGATGTTCGCTGCATATCCGGCATCGATGCCTTCGGTTACGTCACGCGTATAGAACGACTTGTCATTCGAGAAGAGAATGGCCTGATGATCACCATCGGTCTGTGTCCATTTTACTTTGCCGTTCTGAGCATCGATTCCCTGTAACCCGGTCGTGGTCAATGCGCCGTCGATAATCGTGGTTGCGACAAGGATTTTTCCCGTTTGGAGCACTTTGTACCCATGGGCGCTGCCCTTCAATTTCCACTTAACCTTCCCGCTTGATGCGTTGTACGCCGTCAGCCCATAAGCATCCCCGACATAGATCACACCATCGGCTGCATGCAAGCTATGGTTCACATGGCTTTCTTTCTTTCCTGGCTGGGATTGTGTTTTAACCTTCCATTGCAGCTTGCCGGTTGCAGCATTGAGCTTAATTAATCGGCCTGTCGCATCCGTAAACCATACCGATTGGCCATCCGTTACGGTCTGTGAGACGGCAGCGGCGGGATACGTCCAGCGGGTTTTGCCTGCCATAGCGTCAAAAGCAATATATTTCTTCCCAACGGTATAGTATAAGTTGTTCTTAATTAATGTGGTTTGGGGGCAAATCTTGCTCGGATCTCCCAACGTCTTCGTCCATATCGGCTTTAGGTTGTGGGAAGACTTGTCCACAGCAGACGCAGCTGCTGCGACATGCCCCGGCCCTGGCAGCATGGAAGAGATTGGCGATGCGAGAAGAGCTACGGCCAAACCTGCTGTGACGAGTCGAGCGACGGTTTTCTTTTGAATGGTATACATGGATGTTATTCCTCCTATGACTGAATATACATATCAGACGTTAAGATTAAGATAAAGTTTCATGAAAATACTAAAAAACCCAAAAAATATATAAATATATTAAAATAATCCAAATCGGATCCATAACATGTTGAGAGTCCGTGTGAAAACGGAATAATGCCTTCTCTTTCTGACTGGGATCAAATGTTATTGTAGTATGACTAATTAGTTTTTTCAAGAACTATTTAGTTTTTTTGCGGATATAAGAAATGACACATTCGTTGGATAGCTAGGACCCATTAAATGCATCATCGTGGTTTAGTCGAATATAAACAGCTCCTCAATGGGCGCTCCCACCACCCGCGAAATATCGATTGCCAGCTTTAGAGAGGGATTATATTTCCCCGCCTCCAGACGGATGATGGTCTCTCTGCGAACCCCGACCTTTCCCGCCAACTCGTCCTGGGTCATCTCCGCTAACTGCCTGTACTTTTTTAAATTGCATTTGAATGGTTCCATGGGCATCCACCTAACAATATTTATCCAGATAATAAAAAGTTATGGAATACGTCAGAAACGTAGCTGCCCAACCCGCTGCGCTCACGATGATCATGAATTCTCTTGTTCCGAAGGGAAGCATGCTGCCGATTCCGATGATAAACAAACATACGGCAGGCACCCACATGGTGATGGACCGCGCCTTCTGAGCATTTATGTAATACCGCTCATCCGGCATTTCCTCCGCCAGCTTCCCATGGAAATAGAAACTGAAAAAGCCGAAAAAACTAAAGTAAAACAAAAATGAAGGATCATGGGTCTTGAAATACTGAAGGCCGTTAAACCCCAACAAACCAAGCAGCCATCCGTGCTTACCGATTCGTACGTAACGCTTCTTCTGTCCCTTATACATTCCTGATTCCTCTCCTGCGGTTAAAAATCAAAACCATCTCTGTCCCTACCAGCAGAGCGATCATATACACAGCCGACTCCATGCTTATCACCGTGACCGCCAATAAACACATGATGAGCGGAACGGCATATTTGCGGGAATGATGCCATAAGTCGCTCTCCACCTTCCAACGGAAAACGGGATGTTTCCATTCGAGCCAAACGGTCGAAATGGCGCATTGGGCGGCAAATAACACACTAAGTACATAATACATGATTTCCAACGATCCATGAAACAGTTGCCAGCATGCTAAGTAGATCGCATATATGAATAAGTTTACTGCCAGTATAAACAGCCCATACGGAACGACTATACGTTCAAGCTGGCCGGGCAGCATTTGGATTTTCCGGTGAAGCCCGCGATTACTCGACAGCAGGATACCGATCGGCGTGTTAAAGGATAGAACCGCGAATCCCAGCGGCAGGTACGAGTCAAGATGCATCTGCTCCAGCATATACGCCATGAAACCCGCAAAGATACATAATGCGAACGTATTGTATAAATAGCTTTTATGGGATAACAGGTAGCGCACAATATACCGAAAGAACGAAGAACTTCGAACCGGAGTTGAATGACTATCCTTCATCCTCGAGTCCTTATAGAATCGGTAAGCATCCGTCCGATGCAGCACGAACCCTTGGAGGATGGTGCTGATCAGCAGTCCCGTCAAACGAAAGAAGGGCTCAGGGAGCAGACAGAGTGCCGCTTGGAGAAGCATCAAGAGACAGGCCGGAACCCTGTTCCCCCTGTTCAGCAGGGCAAATACCACGAAGGCGGTCACCCCCGCATTCAGGAAGCTCAGCAGAAATGCCAGCGCATGCATACCCGTAAAGAGAGAAACCGAGATGTAAAAAACGAGAATGTACGAAGTCTTGGTGACCAAGGTATATAGTGCTATCGCAAGAAAATAAGCTGCGTTGAACATGCTTGGCCTGAATGGAAGCATGAACGCCCCCTTCAGCTTCCTCCGGTTATCATCCGACGATAAGGTTCTTACTACCATGCCAAACGTAAATACGGAGATGGCCGTCATGAATACATTTAAGGATACGTGGTAATCGATATCCAGGCTGCTCATCGCCGCATATAAAACAAGCAGGGCTGCGGCATGCTTCCACAAACGGTCGTAGCTTGAGCCCAGGAGCTTTTTGGCGAATCCATGAAATGTCGAGATCACTTGTTCAGTACCCCTCTAATAAACTCGGGATCCATGTCTCCCTGCAAAAAGGTATGACGGATCGATCCGGCTTCCAAAATGATGATGCTGTCTGATGTTAGACATAAACTCTCCAGAACGTGAGAAGAAAACAAGATCGTCCCATGTTTCCTGTACTCGTTCATCTTTTGATACAGAAATTCCGTGCTTTCGAAATCCAATCCGTTGACCGGCTCATCCAACAGCAGCAGCTCCGGGCGCAATGCAAATCCCGTGATCAGGTAGGCTTTCCTCCTGCTGCCCATCGATAATTGGCCCAAGTATGCGTTCCGGTAATTCTGAAAATGGAATCCTGCAACGAGTTCGTCCAAGATATCGTGACGGACCTCTTGTCCGTAGGATTGAAACACATGCCTTACATACTCCTCGAACGTGAAATACTCAAACGACTCGTCCTCCGAGAACACGGTATATCGATTACGTTTAAATGCAGGGCTTGTCAGCGAAGTTTCCTCGTTCTTCCACTGCAGCCGCTCCAGCGAATAATGCCGGTGAATGCCGCTCAGGACATGGAGCAGCGTGCTCTTGCCGGCCCCGTTCAATCCCACCAAACCTATGATCTGATTAGGGCCAATCTCCAAATTAAGATTGGAGATGACGGCGTCTGTTTCCGCACGGTACCAAGCAGCTAATCCCTTCATGCTTAATAAATGCCGCCGCTCCACCCCCTCATTGCTTGCCGACATTCCAACGTTTCCAGCCTGCATAAACAAAAAGAACGCCTCCTGCCAAAAATAATAGAGCCAGCGGGTACGACTGTTGGACAAGTCTCTGAATGCCAATGCCGATCCAGAGCAGTCCCATCGCGAATCGGAGAATGATTTTCATCGCAAACGCCTCTTTCAATAGTGATATATTTGTAACTTTACGTGATAAATATATCACCTTATGATCCAAGGGTCAAATGGGATCACGAATTGACATGCGTCAGGTAAACTTTTACAATACGGGACGTATATCCGTGACTAAACTTTATAAACTGGAGTGAATACGATGCAAATTCGATTGATGACCGACAAAGATATGGACAGCCTCATTGACATTTGGCTGGCCGCCTCGAAGGAGGCCCACCATTTCATTTCACCCGAATACTGGGAATCCAAGCAAAAGGACATGCGCGACGTGTATTTGCCAATGGCCGATACCTATGTCCTAGAGGAAGCGGGCGCCACGGTAGGCTTTATATCGACCGTTCAGCATGCCTTGGCCGCTTTGTTCGTTCACCCTCGGGATCAGGGCAAGGGATATGGCCGGGCTCTCCTTCAATTCATGAAGGAACGCAGCCCCAAACTCGAGCTCAAGGTATATAAAGAGAACGGGAACGCATTTCGTTTTTATTCCCGGAACGGCTTTGCCGTCGTTGAAGAAACCATCGACGAGGATACCGGTCAGGCGGAATTCGTCATGGCCTGGGAAGCACGATAAACGGCATCATGCGCCTTTTATATTCAAACAGACAGAAGGTGACCGGAATTTGTCCGGTCACCTTCTGCCTGTATTTTTTACTGAACCTTTTGGTGTCTTCAGAGCGAATTTATAGGTGAGGTCACATTAAAGGAGGAGCAAGCTTGCAAGGTTCAGACTTAACGCCGTGAATAGATTCTTTTACTTACCGGACAAATAGAGGCCAAACTCTGATAATAATGCACTTCCCACGTACGTTCCCGTGAACACGAAAACCGCAACAATGGCGACGCGCCACGAGGTTTTGCGAAGATCAACCAGCCTGTCGGCAACGGAAATGCCGGCAAACGCCAAGATCGGGGTCGTAATGGACAAGAAGTTGACGTTGGCGATGGCATCCACGAACACATCCGAAATCAGGCAGCAGATAAGCGAAACGATCGATACCCAGCCAAGAACCGGGAAGTCCTGCAAGAATTTCACCGGAGTCTTTTTCATGAGGGACGAGATCAGAACGCCAATAAAGGAAAAAAGCCACAGCACGGCCAAGCCGGCTATCGTCCCTAACGTAATATGGCCTTCGCCGTTTTTGATGAACTTCATTTGCTCCGTAAATAAAATAAGACCGACGCTAAGCAGCAGGACGAGGGCGTATTTTGCGTATTTATTCAAACCGGTGCTCATTTCTTATCACCTCTGACCATTAATTTGTACATGAACCGCTGCAGCGGCACCGCGAGAAATACCATCGTATACGTTCCGAGGAAGCTGGTAAGCAGCTGGCTCGCAGCAGCGTATCCGTTAATGGTCTCCGTCATCTCAGGAGAATGCGCGACTAGCGCGGAAGAAGAGCCTGTCATCATACTGGCGGAGCCGACGCCGGAGGACATGGCCAACGCTTCGATCGAGAAGCCGGCAGCAAGCATGATCGGCGCAAGAATGCTGAAAAACAGCGTGCCGAACAGGGTACCTATAATATAGAGGGACAGCACCCCGCGGCCTTCGTCGGAGTCAAGCGTATATTTCTCGGATATGTAAGCGAGTTCCCCTTCCCTCCCGAGTCCAAGCGTAGCGCCGATGGCTTCCCTTCTCAGACCGAGCAGAATGGCGATGGGAAGTCCGAGCAGAATCGTACCCAGGTTGCCGATTTCCTGAATGATAAACACCCAGCCTACTTTTAATATATCTTCAATTCGGGGCGCAACGTCGGCGCCGTATCTCGCCATAAGCGGCAGCATAATGAAGATTAGATACTTGCTGGAGAAACCGACGTTCTCCTTACTGTAAACTTTCTTCATAAAACCTTTCCGGAAAATCGACAAGCCAAGCAGCATCGTGATCAAAATGGCGAATACGAGCGGGAGCAGGCTGATTTTTACGGAGCCCACCTGGATCGACTGAATGCCGATAAATTCGGCAACCGCGATTACAATGAGCACGAATGCAAGCAAATAGAGATACTGTAGTTTTATCTTCATGCCATGATGTCCTCTTTTCTGTTCTTAGTTGGAGCTAACTATCGATGCAAGGAGCTGCTCGTATTCGGCAAATGTACGACGGTACAGCTTCGATCGATCAATACGTCCGCTCATTCGCTCCAGCACCTGGGTTAAAAATCTCGGGAACACTTCATAGATAAACTCGGGATCGATATCCTTGAAATCGTCGCCGTGGATCGTCCCCGTAAAACCACTGTAGCCGATTTGAATGCAAGGCATCATGAAGGCCAGATCGCCGATATCTCCTGCCGCGCTGATGGCGTTATTGTTCCAAATACGCGCGATCTCCTCGTTATCCTGGAACGCCTCCATCACGAATTCGGACAAATACCGGTCCTGAACGAACGGCAAATATCCCATCTGCGTCTTAATCTCGACCTCGCCTTGAAGGGCCAGCGCGCTGCCCTTGGCCGCATCGTCCATCTTGGAGGCCGCTTCCTTCATATAGTCGACCGACTGGGTGCGCAGATCGCTGCCCACCGTAATCCGGTTGGGAATGACGTTTGTCGACATGTCGGAGTCCAGAACGATCGGATTCATGCGAACCTTCTCACTGTCCTTCATTTGCTGCCTGCTGAGCCCTAACGCCACATTGAACAGGGTTGACATGCTGTAGGCATTTTTGGCGGAGAAAGGATCGAAACCCGCATGGGTTGCTTTTCCGGTAAACGTATAATGCTTGTATAGAAATCCAGCCAGGTCGCAGTTGATTTCGATCGTGCGCTCTGCAAACTCACCACCCATGGCGTGCACGCATAACCCGATGTCGATATCGTCGAACACGCCGAGTTTCATCGCTTCGGGTTTCCCCCCGTAATAGGAAATCTTACCGCTGGCAAGCAGTTCGTCCCTATAGGCGAGATCCAAATACTCCTCAGCAGGAATAAAAATAAACGTTAAACTATAATCAAGGGCTTCGTACGCCTTTGATTCAACATAATGTTTGTACAGAGCCAGTGCGATCGCCACCTGCGTATAATGACCGCAATTGTGTGCCGCACCCGTCTCCTTATCCGATCGCCAATGCGTTGGAGCGTAAACGGCGTCCAATTCCGCAATAAAAGCAATATTCAGCGGCTTGCCGCTGCCGAGGGTTGTCCGAAGCCCGGTCGTACTGAATGATTGCAGCTCAATATCCGGATTTACCTTCTTCAAAAATTCGGTCACTGTTTGATGGGTCTTAAATTCCTTGTAGCCAAGTTCGGGGTTATCGAATATGGTCCATCCAACGCCTGCAATTTCTTCGTACTGTTCTTTAAAGCTCATAGCTGCCTCCTTCTTGATGAAAATAATTCTTATGTTATTTTAATTCTCTTCATTATGTCAATAAAAATCACGTTATATTATTTTTCTATAGAGGTAATTATAATTTGATATAACTCGACCTTCCCGCACAATGATGAAGATGGTCTGGAATTCAAAGCCTATTTTTTGCCATTACGAAAAAATTAAACCTATTTTTCCGTAAAGCGCCAAAAATATCTGGTTTTAGCTTCGATGTAAGAAAAGTAAACATGGTACGTTTTATCACAGCTCAGGAACCAAAAACCCTTGATGATATACCATCAAGGGTTTTCTTATTATGGATCCTACGGGGATCGAACCGCTGACCTCAATCTTCCGATAGCGATGTCTTGGTGACATTTACTTTCTGCCGCCGTTCCAAGAAGGACTCCCAATCCATATGTTCATCGTTTTTGATTTATCATTACATTTCCTTCGAACGTATACGTCTTACCCGCCTCCGCGATAAAGGAGACGGGAGCGAAGCCGGGAGCCTCGATCTCGCATGGCCCAGACATTGTGCATTCTACGATGACTTCTGAAATCTTCGATTCTGCCCACTTGAAGCTGAACGTGAATCCGCCACGTGCGCGCAGCCCCTTAGCCTCGCCTTCGCTCCATACGTCCGGAATCGCTGGCAGCAACCGAATGATGCCGGCATGGCTTTGCAACAGCATTTCCGCGATACCGGCAGTTCCGCCGAAGTTTCCGTCAATCTGGAACGGAGGATGATTGTCAAACAGGTTGGCCATCGTAGAATGTTGCAGCAGTGCCATCACGTTGTCGTATGCGAGCATCCCGTCCTGGAGTCTGGCCCAGAAATTGATGATCCAGGCCCGACTCCAGCCGGTATGCCCCCCACCGGAAGACAGTCTGCGCGTCAGTGTGGTCCGCGCGGCTGCGGCTAGATTGGGCGTGTGCTCGGTCGTGAACGCATCGCCAGGATACAGGGCGAACAGATGGGAAATATGGCGGTGACCCGGCTCCTCCTCTTCGTAATCCTCCATCCACTCCTGGATTTGTCCGTATTTGCCGATCTTCGGCTGCGGCAGCCGTTTCAGGGCAGTCTCCAGTTCGCCCTTGAAAGTCTCATCCTTCCCAAGCAGCTTCGCGCCCTCAATGCAGGCGCCGAACAGCGCGCCAATAATCTGAAAATCCATGGACGCTCCTGCACATAACACACCCGCTTCCCCACTTGAAAGAATATATCGATTTTCGGGCGAGACGGATGGGCAAGTAATGAGCCTTCCCTGCTCGTCTTCGACCAGATAATCGAGCAGAAAGAGTGCAGCTTCCTTCATCGTATCGTATGCTCTATCAATGAAAGTGAGATCTCGCCCGAATCGGTAATGTTCCCATAAATGCAGACAGAGCCAGGCCGCACCCATTGGCCAGAACGAAGCCGGCAAATACGTATCCTGCGGCGCCGTATCCGCCCAGATATCGGTGTTGTGATGGGCCGTAAAGCCGCGGCAGCCGTACATCGCTTGTGCGGTTACCCTGCCCGGCTCCCGCATGCGTTCGATGAACTCGAACAGCGGCTCGTGACATTCCGCCAGGTTGCAAAGCTCTGCTGGCCAGTAGTTCATCTGAGTGTTGATATTGATCGTAAATTTACTGTCCCACGGCGGCGTGAAACTGTCGTTCCAGATGCCCTGCAGGTTCGCTGGTAGTGAACCGGGACGGCTGGACGCAATAAGCAGATACCGGCCGTAATGAAAATACAGGGCGACCAGGCCATGATCCGCTTCGCCCCGCTTTACGCGATCCAGCCGCTCGTCGGTAGGCAACCCGGCCAGCTCGATACTTCCCGGCAGCGACAGATTCGTACGGCCATAAAGTGACTGGTAATCGGCAAGATGCCGCTCCAGCAGCTCCGAGTAAGGTTGATTCAACAGGCCATTAAGATGCGATCTGCAGTGTGCGGAGGGATCCTTTTGGCGAAAGGTCGTTGCCGCAGCAAGGAACAATGTTACGGAATCGGCGTTCTCGATTACAAGATGCTCGCCGATCGTCTGGGCGGTGCCTCCGTTGCTAACCGCCTTCAAAGCGGCGCAGAAGGTGCTTCCGCCCTCCCCGCCGCTATGTCCTGTCATGACCAGTCCGTCTTCGCCCCATTTCTCGGTTTTCTCCAGGTACCTCCATCGACCGCGATTAAAACGAGCCTTGAACGAAATCGCGCCGATTTTATCGGCTGATAGTCGGATGACCAGCGCTTGATCGGGATAGCTAGACACAACTTCACGTGTATACATGATATCTCCGATCCGGTAACGTACCGTGGCTGTTCCGCGTTCAAGATCCAGCTCCCGGCTGTACTCCGTGAAGGGCTCATCCTGACCCTTAAACATCAGGAGAAGATCGCCTAGCGGAAGGTAGTGGCGCTGCGTTTCCGGAAGTCCGGGAAGGGCTAGCGAGGCCAGCTCCTCCGCTTCCTTCAGACGCCCCTCCAGGATCAGTTTCCGCAGCTCTGTCAAATTGGGTAGCGCGTCCGGATTGTTCCGGTCTCGTGGGCCTCCGTACCATAGGGAGTCCTCGTTGAGCTGTAAACGCTCCGCCGAAACTCCCCCGAAGACCATCGCCCCCAGCCGTCCGTTGCCTACCGGCAGCGCTTCGTTCCATTCCTTCGCGGGCTTTGAATACCACAAGCGGTGCTCCTGTAACCGGTTGTCCATTCTTATCTCTCCTCCTCTAAAAAACTGGTTTTAGTTGATCTCTACAATGGCTTTGACCACGCAGGATTCCGGCTTCAGCCAGGCGTCGAACTGCTCTGTCATCCGATCGAGCGTACAACGGTGCGTAATATAGGCGTTTAGATCCAATTTGGAGCTCTTCACCGCCTCGGCTACGCGTCTGAAATCTTCCCGTGTAGCGTTACGACTGCTTAGGAGCGTTAGTTCCCGTGCGTGAAACTCAGGATCGTTAAACGTAATATCGCCATTCACGAGTCCGACGTAAACAAGCGAGCCGCCGTGACCGACCAGCCCGAATGCATCCGTCATCGAACGCAGGTTACCTGTCGCGTCGATGACAACGGACGGCAGTTCTCCATCGTTCCATTCGAGAAGGCGATCCTTCAGACTTTCCGTCGCAAGAACGGTATGTACTGATTTGGCCCAGGATTTGGCGAAGGC
>NZ_JAMBDM010000016.1:0-139976 GCF_025142895.1 Paenibacillus sp. p3-SID867 | reverse complement strand
GACCTCCGGTTAACCGGAGGTCCTTTCTTGATGTTCTATGGGCGACCTCCACTGTTCGAGCCGTTGTTTCAGCTGTTTGAGGTCTTTTACGACGACCACTTTGCCGGGATAATCTTCGAGCGTATTCTGAATCTGATATCTGCCTTCCCGTTGATAAGTGGCGCTCCATTCGAACATTTTTTTGAACATGTCCCAGGTGGGGGTGTAGTGCGCCTGTTCAAGTCGCAGTCGCTGCTTGATGAACCTTGTGATGATTCGGTAGGTTATTGTTGAATAGGACGGTTTCAGGAATACGATAAGATCTGCACGGCGGAAGCTGGGGCTGACCCATTTGAGGTGAGCGCCTTCGATGATCCAGCATTTCTTGTTGACGATACTTAGTAACAGCGCATCCCTGTCTGCTTCACTCCTCCGAATATCGTTCGGCTCGGCTCGCTCCCACACCACATTGTCGAGCTCGTAATAAGGAATGTGGAACAGGGTGGACAGGGTCCTGGCGAGTGTCGTTTTACCGCTTCCGACGGAGCCGATAATATGGATCCGGTTCGGAATGTTAGTATCCATAAAAGATCACCGCATTCCTTAAAAATGGTAGCTAATCATTTCGGTGCCGATGTGGCGATCTCCTGTCCAACTTTTCGTAAAATTACACCGCTCGCGGCCGGGAACGGGAAAATGGTGCTCGATGAAAGCCTGCGGCAATCGGGCGAAGAATAAAACATATCGAGAGCGAGCCAAGTCCATGGGATAAACAGCCTGCCATAGGAACGGGTTTGGATCAGGATCATCGCCTTCTCATAGACCAATCAAGCGTTTTGCCTTGATTGGTCTTTTTTTTATGGAGCCGAATTTTTTTAACAGGAATACACGGCCCAGTAACGAAATGGTTGTAACCTATTATTTTTTTAAAAAATGTTGACGCCTTTGTCGATTAGGGGATTCTCTATTCGTTGGTTAAGCATAGAACGAAAATTTTAAGTTTAGTCTTGATAACCAGGAGGGAATAAGAATGAGATTTATGATGATTGTAAAGGCAACCGAGGATTCCGAGGCAGGCGTGCTGCCAAACGCAGAGCAATTGGATGCCATGATGAGGTACAACATGGAGCTGGCCAGAGCGGGCGTGCTCCTTGCTGCCGACGGACTCCATCCAAGCTCGGGCGCCATTCGGATATCTTATCCAGAGCCGGGGGGCAAGCCGAAAATTACCGATGGCCCCTTTACGGAAGCGAAGGAACTGATCGCGGGGTATACCTTGATCGAAGTAAAGACAAGGGAAGAGGCGATCGAATGGGCTAAACGCATGCCGGATCCGCACGGCTTCGGTGCGGGCCAGATCGAGCTCCGCCAGGTCTTTGAACCGACAGAGCTGACGCAGGATCCGGAGGCGCAGGCTAAACAATACGAAATGCGTGAACACATTCAAAGGCAGAATCCATAATGTCAGCTGCAGATACCCATCGTACGATCGATGCCATCTGGAGAATTGAATCCTCCAAAATCATTGCCTACCTGACTCGAATGGTTCGTGACGTCGGGATCGCCGAGGATCTTGCTCAGGATGCACTAATCGCTGCGCTGGAACACTGGCCGATAGACGGAATACCGGATAATCCGGGTGGATGGCTCATGACCGCTGCGAAGCGCAAAGCGCTGGATCTGCTGCGCAGGAATAAGGTGCGCGATCAGAAGTATGAGCTGCTCGGACGCGAAATGGATTCCCGGATGGATTCGGATATGGAGGTACCGGAGGCGGGGGAAGTGAACGATGATCTTCTGCGGCTGATCTTCATGACCTGCCATCCGGTTCTTTCCCCTGAGGCGCGCGTAGCTCTGACGCTGCGTTTGCTCGGCGGATTAACGACAGCGGAGATTGCTCACGCTTATCTTGTGCCTGAACCGACGATCGCGCAGCGAATCGTTCGTGCCAAACGGGCGCTGTCGGCGACCCGGGTGGCATTCGAGATTCCTCAGGGAGCCGAGCTTAAACCGCGGTTGTCATCGGTTCTTGAGGTCATCTACCTCATGTTTAATGAGGGGTACGCGGCGTCTTCGGGCAACCAGTGGATTCGACCGCTGCTGTGCCAGGAAGCGCTTCGGATCGGGCGGGTGCTGGCAGAGATCGCGCCGACGGTGGCCGAGGTACATGGATTGGTTGCGTTAATGGAATTTCAATCCTCTAGGTTCAAGTCCCGGGTCAATGCGGAGGGGGAGCCTGTCCTGCTCATGGACCAGAATCGGGCCTTGTGGGATTATTTATTGATTCGGCGCGGTTTTGCCGCTCTGGAACGGATCGAGCATTTGGGCGGAATGACGGGACCTTACGCCATACAAGCTGCCATCTCCGCTTGTCATGCCGGAGCGCCCACTGCAGCAGAGACCGACTGGATTCGCATCTCCGCGTTATATGAGGCCTTGGCCCAGGTTTCTCCTTCGCCCATCGTGGAATTGAACCGGGCCGTGGCTCTCTCCATGGCTTTCGGTCCGGAGATCGGGCTTGAGATCGTGGATGTTTTACGTGGCGAGCCGGCCTTGAAGGGATACCATCTCCTTCCGAGTGTAAGGGGAGACCTGCTTTTCAAGCTGGGGCGCCTGGATGAAGCCTGCGAGGAGTTCAAGCTGGCCGCATCGCTGACGGATAACCTGAGGGAACGTGTTTTGCTGCTTGACCGTGCGGCAGAATGCCTGTCAGCGAAGTCCTAAGACAAACTGAAGAAAATTTTTAGAAAAACTTTTTAAAAAAATATGAAGATGTGTCGATTACATAAAATCTCGTTCGTCATTTAGATATAAAACAAAAAAACCGAGAGGAAGATGAACATGCAAGCACAAATGGTACCTTTTATTATTTCGGAGGATGCAAGAGGTCAGGCGAATTTTTACATGCAAGCGCTGGGTGGAGAGATCGATTTGTTGACTACCTTCAAGGACATGCCGGGCATACCGGAAGCCCATCAGGATAAGGTTATGCACATGTCGTTAACGCTGGCTGGCGGCAACAAGCTGATCCTCACCGATGCGTTTCAGGAAACCGGCAAGAGCACGAGCATGGGGATGGCCATCACGTTTGATCACGAGGAAGATGCGCGTGCCGCTTATGGCCATCTTAGCGCTGGGGGGACCGAGAAATATCCGTTTGCCCTGCAGCCTTGGGGAGCCTACTACGGTGAAGTGGTAGACCGGTACGGCATGACCTGGCAGATGGTTCATCAGGGTTGAGTTGGAAAAATACCATACTACGATTAAGAGGGAGCCAATAAGATGAATCAAGAAGTTACGGATTACATTGCAGCCATTAGTGATACCTGGAAGGTGGAGGTCGGCGAGCGGCTTCGGGAGCTTGTGCACGGCACGATCCCGGACGTTTCGGAACGGCTTCAATACAAAAAGCCCCATTTTCTGAAAAACGGAAAATATGCAGCTGTGATCAGCGTCGCGAAGAGCGCCGTGAGCTTTACGATTTTCAATGCGGATGGCCTGGATTGGCCTGAAGCGTTGTTTGAAGGACCGCCTGAACGAAAAACCATCAAAATTACGTCCGGACAGCAGGTCGATTATGATGCGCTCGGATCCTTGCTGAAGCAGGCATCCGACGGACTGTAAATCATATGTAATAGGAAGCGCGGATAACCGGTGTTTGAACCGTTCCTGATATAATAGCCGCGATCCTGTGAGGATCGCGGTAAACGTCATTTTACTTCTTGGTGCCGTGCTGCTTGGTCGGCAGCTTGTCGCTTGGTGTTCCTTTGCCGTGATTTTCCTTGTTGCGACGGGCCTTCTCCGCATTCTCGTTCATTTTTTCCACAAAATCGTGCGTGCTTTCCATATGACGTAAGCTCCTTTTGCTCAGAATGTATGGCTTTGCCTGATCGTGCTTAATATAACCATTTCGCCCTGATCATATTTGGTGACTTTGGAATGGAGACACAGATGGTGAGATTTTCGTTTGGAGGGATGAAGGAATGTCCAGTAAGCTCGCGTTCATCTTGATGATTGGAATTATCGTTGTTCTGGGTCTGGTCGGCTGCAGCGGATTTGACGAGGATGCGGGGTCCGCAGACGAGAGCCTGTACTCCGTCAAGAAGCTGATGAAGCTGGATGCAGCGAAGGTGAAGGCCATTCATGTGATCTATGGGGATGGGACCCGGATGGTGCTGGATCAGAAGCAGGATATAGAACCGGTCATGGAGCGAGTGGACAGTCTTCAAGCCAAGCGGATCACAGATAACGAGTCACCGGGATTTCTGTTCTTTATGGACGTCGTGCAGGGTGAGCAGGAGGTTCGCGTAGCGAACGAGTTTGAGGTGGATGGACAATCGTATGTGCTGGCGGGTCCCGCGTTGAACGATCTGAACACATATATGGTCGAGCTGGGTCGATCCCACAACCCTGAATTGCTGCCGGGATACACGATAAACGATCAGGAGCCTTGAGGTATGTCTCTTACGGTTTCACAGGGATCGTGAACGAATGAATGGAGAAGGCAATTGTCATATCACGGCAAAAAAATACCCTGCCACAGGCAATCGCCCGGGCGGGGTATTTATGGTGAAAACCCGTTCCATATTACTTCTTATGACTGATCAACAGCTCATATTTGTTCAAGGAAGCGCCCAAAATATTCTCATTCCGGCCCTGACCGTGGGATTGCCTGAACGATTCACTGGAAGTCCAGCGTTTGAACGCCTCCTCGTTTTCCCATACCGTAGAGACCTTCAGTTCCTCTGCCTCTGCGCCTTCTTTGGCTTCGTGCCATACTTCCATCCGCACGAATCCCTCAATCTCCTGGACACCCTTCGCTTCAGCGAATCGCTGCGCAATTTCTTGTCCGAAGCCCGGTGTAACCTTAATCGAGTTTGTAACAACCAGCATGCAAGATTCCTCCTTCGATAACGACCGGATAAATTCCAAAAATGTCTAACCCCTTGCCTGTATGTCCATTATACCTGAACGGAGGGGCCGATTTCATCTTGGGAGCTAGGGAGCCTCAAAAGCCACAAGCGCCACAAAAGCCACAAAAGCCACAAAAGCCACAAAAGCCTCGTAGTCAGGGCTCCCCGGCAAGCCAAAGCTGCGGCATGCTTAAGTCACCGGAGGACCTTCTGCCGGAAACTCTGCCGCAGGTACGGCGGCAGCCGGCGTCATGACTTTGGGTTTCGCCCTGCCGCTCCATGACCAATAGGTGCCGATGCGCAGCAGCCGTTCAACGGGTCCGCTGCGGAACCGTTTCAACCAGAGCAGGCTGCCCGTTGCCAGTACAGCATAGATCAGGACGGCCAGCAGCGCTCCTTGCAGCACGCCGAGCTTGCCGAACATACCCAGTCCGAATCCGTAGAATATCAGTACGCACACAACGCTTTGCGTCAGATAGTTGGTTAGCGACATCCGCCCAACCGCTTCAAACGCCCGGATGATGACCGATTGTTTAGACGAGAAGGCATATAGGGAAGCGAACAGATGTATATAACCCAGCGCGAGCAGAGGTCCGCCAAGCATCGTAAGTACGCCGCTCCAGCCGTGGGTGGATCCGAGCATAACCCCTGCGGTCTTAAGTCCAAGCCCGACCGGTATGAGCAGAGACCATCTTAGATACAGCTTGATCTCCATGGAGGGATGGAGGAAGCGCCCGCGTTTGGCGGCGACCATACCAAACAGGAACATTGGCGCGCTCATCAGCGGAGCAATCAGAATGACCAGCAGCATCAACCAATCCGGAAGGTCGATGGGCATTTCCTCAGTTGAACGAAAGTTCAGAATCTCGCTGTACGTGCCATTGCCGTACACCTCAATAGACTGCTTCACATAATTCTCCATACGCTCGGCTTCACCTGCCGTAGGCTCCATGGAGCCATATCCGAGGAGGGACATCAGCGCGAGTAAGAGGATCCCCCAGATCAGGATTGTTTTGGCCTTCCGTTTCACAAACAGCACCAGGAAGAGTCCGATCGCTCCGTAAAACAGCAGAATATCGCCTTCCCAGATGAATGTCGAATGGAGCAAACCGAGAACGATCAGCAGCACGGACCTGCGGAAAAAGCTGCGTCCGTATTTGAGCCCTTTGCCGATCAGGCTTTCCCGCATCTTGATCATGCTGTAACCGAACAGGAACGTAAAGATCGGCATGAAGCTGCCCTCTACGAATACTTTCAGCATGTCATGGCTAATCAGATCCAGCGTGGATGGCTGGAAGAAATGCAGCTCGTCTTTGCCGAACATGCCGTATTGAAAAATAAGCATATTGGCCATCAGGATACCGAGCAAGCTCAAGCCGCGAATCGCATCCACGGCCGTGGAACGTTTATTTGAATTCATGTCAATCACCTCTGACACCAAGTATAAAGCTCGAAACGAAATAACTCGGAAACGGCAACCTAACTTTTTCTTAACTCTTCCCGCATTTGTTTAACTCCTGTTAAGGTTGTTGTGCTAGCATAAATGTCGGGTGAGGATAAAATGGATCAAACACGAATTTTAATTGTAGATGACGAACCTTCCATTGTGAAAATGCTGCAGATGGTGCTGCGCAAGGAAGGCTTTAACCGCATATACACGGCTTCCAGCTGTAAGGAGGCGCTCAGTGAAATCGCGGCACACGGAGCGGATATCGTGCTGCTGGATGTCATGCTGCCGGACGGCACAGGATTTGATCTCTGTCCGCAGATCCGTTCCTACGGCAGTCCGCACATCCTGTTTCTGACGGCCAAAGCGTCGGATCTGGATGTGCTGACCGGGTTTGCGATGGGCGGGGACGATTATGTCACCAAGCCCTTTAATCCGTTGGAGATTGCCGCAAGGATCAAGGCGCGTCTGCGCCGTGGCGGCATCGGGGCGAACGTGTCGGCTGAGCAGCCGGTAATACAGCGTGCATGGGACTTCGGCCGGTTTAAGGTCGATGAATCCGCAGGCGAGCTTACGGTGCTGGGAGAGCCTGTGCCTTGTCCCGCGCAGGTCTTTCAGCTGCTGCTTTATTTTTGCAAGCATCCGGGGGTCGTATTCTCCAAGTCGCAGCTGTACGAAGCCGTGTGGGGCATCGACGGCATGGGCGAGGACAACACCGTCATGGTACATATCCGCCGCATCCGTGAACGCATCGAGGAGGATCCGAGCAACCCGCAATATTTGCTGACGGTCCGGGGGCTCGGCTACAAGCTGGTTAAGGAGAAGGCCCGATGAGACTGCGCAGAAGGCTGGCCTTTCATTTTACGTACCAATTGATTGCGTTCTCGGCGTTTATGTTTTGCTTCCTGATCGTGCTCTTATTCTTCCTGATCAAACATATCAGCGAGGATGAGATCAAACGGAACTTTCCGACAGGTGTCCTGAACAGCATCGTGACCGAGACGGTGACGGAGAATGGGGAGGTCCTGCTGCAGGAACAGTGGAAGCTCCTGCTTCAAGAGAAGGATATGTGGCTGCAAGTGGTGGATATGGACGGAAACGTGATTCTTTCCACCAATACGACTACGGATGTTCCATCGGAGTACTCGGTAAGCACCTTGCTTGAGATCAAGGAGGAGCGCCGTCTCGGCGAGTACACAATGGATTGGCAGATGGATCTGACCTATGAAGAACCGCTGCTGTATCTGATCGGACGTATCGATGAGGGTTCGGACCATCTTCGGGAATGGTATGCCCATTATCAGAACGGCGGCAGGGTGAGGCCGGAGGATGAAGCGGAGCTCGAACGGGAATTAGCCGGTCTAGGCGGTTATTTGCATGTCATTGACCGGGAGGGCCGCGTTGTCCAAGCGATTGGAACCGATTCAGACAATAAGGTAAGCTACCACCCGCTGGAGATCATTACGATGCAGGAGCAGCCGGGCACGTATTCCACGCATATCGCGGTTTATCGCGATGCGGACAGCGGCAACACCTGGGTATATCATACGCCGCAGGACGGGGCGCTGGAGAAAAGACCGATGATGAACGAGCTGATCCGTGTGGCGTTATGGACGATGGTCTGCGTGCTTGTGCTGTCACTAGGGGTCGCCATATGGCATGGATATCGGTACAGCCGGCCGCTGCTGCTGTTTACCGGGTGGTTTGAGCGGATGGGGAGCGGAGCCTACGAGGAAGTGCTGACGCCGAAGGACCGGAAGCGGGTATTCCGTAAGAACGGAAAGCTGCGCACGCGCTTCAAGCTGTACAAGGAAGTGATTCATTCGTTTTACAAGATGGCGGAGCAGCTTGCCGAGACCGAGAGGGAACGGGAGCGGCTCGATCGTAACCGGGAAGAGTGGATGTCCGGGATATCGCATGATTTGCGTACTCCGTTGTCCTCCATCCAGGGTTACGGCTATATGCTTGAGAATGCACCTCAGGATTGGAGTCAGGAGGAGCTGCGGGAGATGGGAACGGTGATTCGGGAAAAAGGGGACTACATGCTGGAGCTGATCAATGATTTCTCGCTCGTCTTCCGTCTGAGAAGCGAGATCCGCCCCCAGGAGCTGACCCGGCTTGACCTGAATGAGCTGGTGCGCCGCTGCGTGCTGAAATACGTCAATGATGCCACGCTGGATGCGAATTTTAACTATATCGGCGGCGAAGGGGCGCTGCTCGTCGACGGCAATGCCAAGTGGCTGCAGCGGTTGATGGATAACCTGATCACGAATGCCGTGAAGCATAATCCGGATGGGGTAAACGTTGAGGTCCGGGTGGAGAGACGTCCCGGAGGTGCGGCGATCGTGGTTGCGGATCAAGGCGTGGGGATGGACGAAGAGACCCGCTGCAATCTGTTCGAGCGTTACTACAGGGGAACGAATACCGAAGAGAGCATGGACGGCTCGGGACTCGGGATGAGCATCGCCAAGGCGATTGTCGAAGCGCATCGGGGCCGGGTAAATGTGTGGTCTGAAGTGGGCCGAGGAACCACCATCACCGTGCTATTGCCTGAGGCTTCCTTACAAGAAGGTGAGGGGGCTGCTGAGCGCGGCAAGGAGCAACCTTGCTGATTGGATCGGCATTTCCCGAGTCGCCTCAAAAATCCTTCAACATTCCTATCCTGCTGCAGGTCCGGTTGCGCTATAATGGCTAAGCAACGACTACATTTCAGGTCCGGAGGATATTATGGGTTCTACTTCGTTTCGGCAATTGACTGGCAATGCGCGGGGCTGTCTCGTCTATGAGCCGCTGTTTCTTATTCCTTACAGCATGTTCACGACGTACACCTCGATCTACATGTACCAACTTGGGGTAACCGAGACGGGAATCGGCTGGATTACCTCCATCGGTTTGCTTGTGCAGGTGCTTTCTTCGTTTCTCAGCGGGTATTTAACGGACCGTTTAGGCAGAAAAAAAGCGCTGCTGTACTTCGACGTACTAAGCTGGACCGTGGCTACGCTGCTCTGGGCGGTCTCGCAGAACTTCTGGTTTTTTGTGATCGCGGCTGTTATCAACGGTTTTCAGAAGGTGCCGCATACCGCCTTTTACTGTCTGCTGGTGGAGGACACCGCACCGAAGGAGCGGACCTATGTCTTTACGCTGCTGCAGCTGATTAGCGTTGTCGGTGGCTTGTTTGCACCGATCGGCGGGCTGCTGGTGTATCATTTCACGCTTGTGCCCGGGGTGCGCATCATGTTCGTGCTGGCCTGTATCCTGATGACGATCCAGTTCATCGGGCGCCACTATGCGACAAGGGAGACGGATATCGGTTACCGCAAGATGAAAGAAACGAAGGCAATGAGCCTGCGGGAAGGGATGTCCGACTATGCTTCGGTGATGAAGAGCATGCTCGGAAACCCGCTGCTGCTGATGATCTTCGGCGTGTATATATTATTTAATTTTCAGATGACGGTGAAGACGACCTATGTCTCCATTTTCATGGTGGAATATTTGCATTTGGGCAGCGGCCTGATCTCGGTCTTCCCGGCATTCTCCTCCGTTATTATGCTCATATTCATGCGGTGGATCATGCCCCGGATCGGGGAGCAGCATGTGCACCGGACGATGGTATGGGGGTTCGTTATATCGGTATTGTCCAATGTCATACTGGTGTTTGCGCCGCAAGGGGATCTGCTGGTGCTGAGCTTGAGCACCGTCATTGCCGCAATCGGCACCATGATGACGTACCCATACTTGGAGACTGCGGTGGCCAACGCCATAGACGATGAGAACCGCGCCAAAATATTCGCGCTGCTCCAGGTGCTCATCCTTATTGTCATTTCGCCATCCGGCATCATTGGCGGCTGGGCGTATGGCATTGATCCGAGAATTCCCTTCCTGCTAGTTGCCGGGGCATTTGTGATCAGCATCCCGCTTATGCTGCTGTACGGCAAAAAGGTAAAGGCGGCGCCTGTCGAAGCCGGAGCTTAACATAGGCATGAGATTGAGCTCATGGTTAAAAAGGTTGAGCGTGCGTTTTAAGCGGCGGGAAGCGAAGAAATATGAATGGAGAGGCACTCCGGGCAAGGGGGAGCCTCTTTATTGCGTTGGTTATTGCAATTTGGTTAGTGTTCACTTATGATATGAGCATGAAAAAGAAACCACATTTCGATAGCAAGAAGAAGGATATTTTGCAGGCTGCCATGAAGCTCTTCGCCGAGAAGGGCGTGGACGGCGTATCGGTGAAGGAGATCGGCGCGGCGGCGGGTGTAACGGATGCGGCGATCTATAAGCATTTTACGAATAAGGATGCCGTGGCAGCGGAGGCGTTCGAGGAATACTGCAGCAGCTATACGCGTCTGGTGGATGATTATGCGTCCCGCCCCGGCTTGTTTACAGAGCGGCTGTCTGCGCTCGTCAACCGGGTGCTGGCTTCGTATGACGAGGATAAATACGGCTTGCTGCTCTTGTCCCAGCATCACGAGCTGTTTACGGAGGTGCTTAAAAGCAGAGGACGTCAGCCGCTGGACGCTTTGCATGATCTGCTTGAGCAAGCGGTGTTGCAGGGGGATATTCCGCCGCAGAACACGCGATTAACCGCTGTGTTGATCATCGGTGCATTCAGCCAGCTGGCGATCGCAACGATGCAAGGGGAGCTGGAGGAACCTTTGTCGCCGCTGGCACCTGAAGTGACGGCGCATTTATTGGCATTAACAGGTTTGGGAAAAGGTCCGGCGTGACCTTTTCTTTTTACCATCAAGTTAGTGTTTGTTAACTAAATTATGAGGGGGAAGAAACATATGAAAAAGGTTTTAATTATTCAAGGCAATCCCATTGCGAACAGCTATGGCAGCCAGTTGGCAGAGGTCTATACGAGGGGGGCGGCCGAATCCGGGGCGGAGGTGCGGGAGCTGGTGCTTTCGGAGCTGGAGTTTGACCTGAATCTCTCCGGTGGCTATAAGGGTAAACAACCGCTGGAGCCGGATTTGCAAAAAGCGCAGGAACTGATCTCTTGGGCGGATCACCTGGTGTTTGTGTACCCGAATTGGTGGGGAGGCATGCCGGCGCTGCTCAAAGGGTTCATCGACCGGGTGTTTCTGCCGGGCTTTGCCTTTAAGTACCGCAAGAACTCGCCCTTGCCCGAGCAACTGCTCAAAGGGAAAACGGCCCGTCTGATCGTCACGATGGATTCGCCGTACGTCTACTACCGTTTCTATCTCGGCCAGCCGGGGCATCAAATGATGAAACATTCCATTCTGAAGTTTTGCGGCGTAGGCAGCGTGCGTGCCACGAACATTACGCAGCTTCGCAAAATGCCTGAAGTGGCAAGAAAGCAATGGCTTGAGCGTATACTCAGAATGGGACGGAAATTAGCCTAAAGCTGGCAGGGTGTGTGATGTACAGTTCCTTCCAATGGCTTGACTTCTCGGGCAGGAGGATTATAATTCATACAACAAATGAAACGACCAAAGAATTGAATGGGTCATGTTTCAAAATCAAATCTTGATGTATATGCCGGGGAATAGGGCCCAGGCGTTTCTACCAGGTTACCGTAAATGACTTGACTACATGAAGGTTGAGAATCCGCTCCCCAAGCCCGGCTTTGCATAAACATCGAAGCCGGGCTGCAAGATCGCCTGAAATGGGATCTAAGCACGTTTTAACGGATGGGGTGATGTGCAGACTATTAGCAATGCATGGCTGCCGCGTGTGACTTCTCTTCCTCAATGGATATAGTTGCAGGCAACCCGGGCAGATACGCTGTCCGGGTTGTTTGGCGTGTTACGCAAGATCGATTTTGTGCTTTTACAGGTTCATTATAAGAAAAACGTCTACCGACGACCGCAGTAAGAAGAAGTTTTTATTGCGAGATTAGGAAGTCACAAGCTTCCGAGTTTATACATTCTGATATCTAAAAAAAGGGGAGCGTGCAATCATCATGAGTTCAATCCAGAGACAGAAACGATACGAGGTCAGCCGGCAGTTGGGGAAGGTTGCCTTAGGACAGGAGCCCGCCGACCTGGTCATCAAGAGCGGCACGCTGGTAAATGTGTTTACAGGCGAGCTTCAGGAGCGAGTGGACGTGGCCATGGCCTCCGGACGCATTGCTTATATCGGCAACGCGGATCACACGATCGGGGAGGGGACTCGGGTTATTGAAGCGAATGGCCGATATATCTCGCCGGGCCTGCTTGACGGTCATATGCATGTGGAGAGCACAATGCTCACCGTGACCGAGTTTGCCAAGGCGGCTATCGTTAGCGGAACGACCGGGGTTTATATGGATCCCCATGAGATTGCCAACGTATTCGGCATGGAGGGCGTGCGCTGGATGCATGAGGAAGGGCAGCAGCTGCCGATGAAGGTGTTCACCACCGTTCCTTCGTGTGTGCCGTCAACCTTCGATCTGGAGGATGCCGGGGCGCAGCTGGGCGTAGCCGACATTGAGGAAGGGCTGACATGGCCCGGTGTTGCCGGGCTTGGCGAAGTGATGAATTTCCCGGGCGTCGTGTATGGCGATCCGACCATGAGCGGGGAGATCGAAGCGACGCTGCGTGCAGGCAAGACGGTGACCGGGCATTTTCCGGCAGAGGATGACCGGATGCTGCAGGCATATATGGCAACAGGCGTAAGCTCCGACCATGAGACGGTAACCCGGGAGCAGGCTTTGGAGAAGGTTCGCCTCGGCATGCATCTGATGATCCGCGAGGGTTCGGCATGGCAGGATGTGAAGGAAGTGGTTAAGGTCATAACGGAAGATAAGGTGCGTACAGACAATATTTCTCTGGTTACGGATGATGTGTATCCGCAGACGCTGCTGAGACTCGGACATATGAACCATGTGGTCCGCCGCGCCATGGAAGAGGGCGTGGACCCGGTTACGGCGATCCAGCTGGGAACGATCAACGTCGCTCGTTATTTCGGGATGGACATGGAGCTTGGCAGCATTTCACCTGGCAAAACGGCGGATATTTTGCTGATTGATGATCTGTTGAGCATGGTGCCTTCGGTCGTGATCACGGATGGCGAAGTGGTTGCAGAGAACGGCCGACTCGTGAAGGCGTTCCCGGTATATCAATACCCGGAAAAAGCCTTTAACTCGGTTCGGCTGCAGCGTTCGCTTACTGCGGATGACTTTCTGCTGCGCAGCAAATTCGATGCAACTCGCACGGAAGTGAACGTGGTGCGCGTCATCGAGAACAGCGCCCGTACCGCTAAAATGACAGCGGTGCTCTCCGTGGAGCAAGGCCTGATCCAGCCAGACCTGGATCAGGACGTGGTTCAGCTGGCATGCATTGAGCGCCACGGCACGACGGGACAAATCTCGCTCGGTTTTGCGAGCGGCTTCGGACTGAAGTCCGGCGCAGTTGCGTCCACGGTAGCGCATGACAGCCACAATCTACTGGTGATGGGCACGAATGCCGAAGATATGGCACTCGCGGCGAATGAGTTGGCGGCGTGCGGTGGCGGCATGATCGTAGTACGGGATGGCAAGGTGCTGGCGAAGGTGGCGATGCCGATTGCGGGTTTGCTGGCGGATCGTCCGGTTGAGATCGTAGCGGAGGAAGTCGCAGCACTGGAGGAGGCTTGGAAGGAGCTCGGATGCTTCATTCATGCCCCGTTCATGACCTTCTCGCTCATTGCGCTGCCGGTGATTCCGGAAATCCGCATTACCAACCGCGGGATCGCGGACGTAACCGAATTCAAGCTCATCGAAACCGAGATTGGCGCGGTTCAATAAGGGCGCAGATATACCGAAGCAGGTTGGCCTGATGGCGAACCTGCTTTTTTGTAGTGTAAATACAGGGTTTTAAAATGCGAGCAGAGACAGCGAACCGTTCCATATTCCTCGATGAGCACAAAATCGCAGTTCACTTAGTGATTTTCGTCACAAATTTATAACTTTTTGCCCCGGTTTCTATCCTGATATTGTGATGTTTATCACAATCCTTTAGGGCGTGGTCTGCGACAATACAAAAAGAATCAAATTTGAAGTGATCACGTGAGCTAAAGGAAGGGGTATCTGATATGGATCCGGTTATGCTGGCGCGAATTCAATTCGCATCGACAACCATTTTTCACTTTATTTTCGTACCGTTGTCCATCGGATTGGCGTTTCTGATTGCCATCATGGAGACGATGTATGTTGTTAAAGGTCAGGAAGTCTACAAGAAAATGGCCAAGTTCTGGGGAAAGCTGTTCCTGATTAACTTTGCGGTCGGGGTTGTGACAGGGATTCTGCAGGAATTCCAGTTCGGCATGAACTGGTCGGATTACTCAAGGTTTGTCGGCGACGTATTTGGCGCACCGCTTGCCATTGAAGCGTTGCTGGCGTTTTTCCTCGAGTCGACTTTTATCGGACTGTGGATATTCGGTTGGGACCGTTTATCGAAGAAGGTCCATCTGCTCAGTATCTGGCTGGTATCGTTTGGGACCCTGATGTCCGCATTCTGGATTCTGGCAGCGAATTCGTTCATGCAGCGACCCGTCGGATTCGAGATGAATAATGGGCGGGCGGAGATGAATGATTTCTTTGCACTGATTACGAACGGTCAGCTGTTGGTGGAGTTCCCGCACACGATCTTCGGGGCACTGGCAACCGGGGCGTTCCTCGTTGCAGGTGTGAGTGCCTACAAGCTGATGAAGAAGCAGGATTTGGATTTCTTTAAGAAATCATTTCACATCGCCATCGTGATTGGGCTCATCACCTCCATTCTGGTTGCGGTATTCGGCCACCAGCAGGCGCAGTATCTGGTGGATACGCAGCCGATGAAGATGGCCGCTGCGGAGAGCCTGTGGGAAACGAGCGATGATCCTGCGCCTTGGACGGTCATTGCGGCCATCGATCCGGATAAGCAGGAGAACACGATGGAGTTTAAAATCCCGTATTTGCTCAGCTTTTTGTCCTACAGCAAGTTTTCCGGTGAAGTCATCGGGATGAAGGAGCTGCAGGCGCAGTACGAACAGCAATATGGTCCTGGAGATTATATCCCTCCCGTGCGCACAACATTCTGGAGCTTCCGGATTATGGTGGCCGCCGGCAGCGTCATGATTCTGCTGGGATTGTACGGAGCGTGGCTGATGCTGCGCAAAAAGGTCGAGAAGGCCGGCAAGTGGTTCCTCAGACTGATGCTGCTGGGCATTTCGCTGCCGTTCATCGCCAATACGTCGGGATGGATTATGACGGAGATCGGACGCCAGCCTTGGACGGTATTCGGACTGATTACCACGGAGAACAGTGTTTCACCGAACGTCAGCGCAGGCTCGATCTTATTCTCGCTGATCATGTTTACTGCCATTTATGCGGTGCTGGCAGCCGTTATGGCGTATCTATTTATCAAAGTCATTAAGAAAGGACCGTATGCGGCGGAGGAAGAGGACCACCACGCAAGCGATCCGTTTAATAAGGAGGGCTACAATGCTGTCTCTTAACGAACTGTGGTTTGTGCTCGTTGCCGTATTGTTTATCGGGTTCTTCTTCTTGGAGGGCTTCGACTTCGGGGTCGGGATGTCCACGCAGCTGCTGGCCAAAAATGATACCCAGCGCCGGGTGCTGATCAACTCGATCGGCCCGTTCTGGGACGCCAACGAGGTCTGGCTGCTGACGGCGGGCGGCGCCATGTTCGCCGCTTTCCCGAACTGGTATGCGACGCTGTTCAGCGGCTTCTACATTCCGCTTGTCTTTCTTCTGCTGGCCTTGATCGGACGCGGGGTGGCCTTTGAATTCCGCGGCAAGGTGGGCGATGTTCGCTGGAAACGGGTGTGGGACGGTGCGATCTTCACCGGCAGCGTGCTTCCACCATTCCTGCTCGGCGTTGTTTTTGCCTGCCTGATTCAGGGGCTCCCCATTAACGAGGAGATGCAGCTGCATGCCGGATTGTTTGATGTTGTGAATGGCTATACTGTGGTTGGCGGACTGACGATGGTGATGCTCTGCCTGCTGCATGGCTTGATGTTTACAACACTGCGCACGATGGGGGATCTTCAGGAACGGGCGCGCCGTATGGCCCGGAGACTCCTGCTTCCCGTAGCGGCCCTGTTCGTGGCATTCGGGGTGATGACGTATTTCATGACCGATATCTTCGAGAAGCGTGGCGTGGTGTTAACCGTGCTGCTGGTGCTGGCTTTGCTCGCATTCCTGCTGGGCGGATATTTCATGAACATCAAGCGGGACGGCTGGGCTTTCGGGATGACCGGGGCGGTTATCGCCCTGCTGGTAACGTCCGTGTTCGTGGGCTTGTTCCCGCGCGTGATGGTCAGTTCCATCAATTCCGCATTTGACCTGACTATTTATAATGCGGCCTCCGGACCGTATTCCCTCAAGATTATGACGATTGTGGCGGTATCGCTGCTGCCGTTTGTTTTAGGCTATCAAATTTGGAGTTACTTCGTTTTCCACAAACGGGTACATGAGAAGGAGCATTTGGAGTACTGATGGGAAAAGATCTGCTGGGATACAAAGGCGCCAAGACGGTATTCTTCCTTGTCGCCGTATGTACCCTGGCACAGAGCATGGCCATCCTTCTGCAAGCCAAATGGCTGGCGGGAGCCGTATCCGCCCTGTTTGCGGGATCAACGCTGCAGGAGCAGGGGGAGACCATTGCCTTGTTCCTGCTTGCATTTCTGGCACGCCACGGCATCTCGGCTGTGCAGCAAGGAATCGCACAGCGCTTTGCCGAGGAGACGGGCACGAGCCTGAGGAAGCAGCTGCTGGATGAGCTGTTTCGGAATGGACCGTCCTTTGTCCGGTCGGAAGGAACGGGCAATGTGGTTACGCTTGTGCTGGAGGGCATCGGCAAGTTCCGCAAATATGCGGAGCTGACCATACCGCGCATGATGGGGGCGGGCATTACCCCGGCTCTGGTATGGCTGTACGTGTTCATGACGGACCGGATATCGGGCATTATTCTGCTGGTAACCATGCCGATCCTGATCGTATTCCTCATCCTCGTGGGACTTGCCGCGAGAAAGCAGACCGAGCAGCAGCTGGATTCCTACCGAATGCTGTCCAATCATTTTGTAGATTCGCTTAGAGGTCTCACTACCCTGAAGTTTCTGGGACAGAGCCGCAAGCACAGTGAGAGCATACAGCAGGTCAGCGAGGGATATCGTGCAGCTACCATGCGGACGCTGCGCGTGGCGTTTCTGTCGTCCTTCGCACTGGATTTCTTTACGATGCTGTCCGTGGCATCTGTTGCAGTAAACCTGGGCTTGCGCCTCATTAACGGCAGCCTGGAGCTGCTGCCCGCGCTGCTCATCCTGATCCTGGCACCGGAGTATTTCCTGCCGGTGCGCATGGTCGGGGCGGACTTTCATGCCACGCTGGACGGCAAGCAGGCAGGGGAAGCGATGCAATCCATGATTCGGGAGGCCCGAAAGGGGCATTTGGGTGGAATCCCGGGTTCTGTTGCTGCGGAGGGTTCGGTCAATGGAGCGGGTCCATTCGGGCCAACTGGAGCGCTTGAAACCCTGGCGGCAGGAACGATGGAACGGACCTCAACGGGCTTAACATTTAAAATTCAAAATAATTTCTCTAATTCCAGCCGCAGACCGCAGCCGCCATTCCAATGGGATCACCACAGCGTGCTGGAGCTGTCCGGAATCGGCCTCAGGCACGAAGAGTTGGGGCCGGCTTCCTTGGAGGATGTCAGCTTCCGGATACCGGGTCAACGCAAGATCGGCATCGTCGGGGAGAGCGGGGCCGGCAAATCCACGCTCATCGAGCTATTGGGTGGGTTCATGGCGCCTACATCCGGCGTGATGGAGCTAAACGGCGTGAAGCTGGAGGACTGGAACCGGCGGGCGTGGCGGACCGAGGTCACCTATATGCCGCAGCAGCCGTATTTATTCGGTGCTAGCCTGGCGGATAATGTTCGCTTTTATGCGCCGGAGGCGACCACAGCGCAAGTCGAGGCAGCGGTAGAAGCGGCGGGTCTGTCGGATCTGGTGAAGAGCTTGCCTGGCGGACTCGCAGAGATGATCGGCGGCGGCGGGCGCACTTTAAGCGGCGGTCAGGCACAGCGTGTAGCCTTGGCCAGAGCGCTGCTCGGGGGCCGGCGGGTTCTGCTGCTGGATGAGCCGACGGCCCATTTGGATATCGAGACGGAATACGAGCTGAAGGAGAGGATGCTTTCCCTTTTTCAAGATAAGTGGGTATTCTTCGCGACGCACAGACTGCACTGGATGCAGGATATGGATTACATCATCGTTCTGCATCAGGGGCGGGTGGCGGAAACGGGAACCCATGATGAGCTTATCGCTCGGCAAGGCGTCTATTATGGGTTGATTACATCGCAGATGGAGGGAGTACAATGAAGCAGGAATCGTGGTTTCGGCCTTACGTAACGGCAAACTTCTGGCGCTTTCTGCTGATTGTGATGCTTGGCGTGCTCACGATCCTGTTCGCCGGGATGCTGATGTTCACATCCGGGTATTTGATCTCCAAGTCCGCCCTAAGACCGGAAAATATCCTGATGGTATACGTGCCGACCGTAGGGGTTCGGACCTTCGGCATCGGACGCGCGGTCATCCATTACGTGGAGCGCCTGGTGGGGCATGACACGATTCTTCGCATCCTGTCCCAGATGCGCCTGCGGCTGTACCGCATTCTGGAACCGCAAGCCCTCCGTTTATCCTCCCGGTACCGCACCGGGGATCTGCTGGGCGTGCTCTCCGAGGATATCGAGTATTTGCAGGACGTCTATATTCGTACGGTCTTTCCATCGATTGTTGCGCTTGTGTTATACACCGGGGTCATTCTGGCCGTCGGCCTGTTTGATCCGGCATTTGCTCTTCTGCTCGCGCTGTATGCAGCCGTGCTGATTCTGGTACTGCCGCTCGTTTCCCTGCTGCTCACCAAGCGGAAGAACCGGGAAATGAAGCAGGCCCGAAGCAACCTCTACCAGAAGCTGACCGACGCGGTACTGGGCATTCATGAATGGTATGTCAGCGGCCGGCAGACGGAATTCCTGACCGGATATGAGGCGGATGAAGCGGAGGTCGACCGGACCGATCGCTCTCTCAAGCGCTGGTCGCGTCTTCGGGCTTTTATCGGCCAATGCGTGGTTGCCGTGACGGTGGTATCGATGGTGTATTGGTCAGGAAGGCAGTATGCGGACGGCTCGATCGATGTTACGCTGATCGCGGCTTGCGTTCTGGTTGTGTTCCCGTTAATGGACGCATTCCTGCCGGTATCCGAAGCCGTGGAGCGGATTCCGCAGTACGGCCAATCGGTCGCAAGGCTTCAGGCGATAGAAAGCGCCGAAACATCTGAAGGGAAACGGAATCGGGGTCAACAGCTCAATAAGGGAGAGATCGAATCTGTCATAAGCAGCGGTGTCCATGTGAAGGCGGATGGCGTCAGCTTCCGTTATGATCAGGCGGCAGGCGGCAAATCCGGGCTGGAACGATCCGGTATGAATGGGGAAGGGGCTACGTTAACGGATGTATCCCTGGATATTCCTCCTGGGGCCAAGGTGGCCATTATAGGGCGTTCAGGTGCAGGCAAATCCACCCTGCTGCAGCTGATTCAGGGTGTGCTGGCACCCTCAGGGGGCAGCCTGACTTTAGGCGGAGTGGATTCCGTGCGGTTTGGCGACGAGATATCTTCCGTTATTTCGGTGTTGAACCAGAGTCCGCATTTGTTCGATACGACGCTGGCAAACAACATCCGGCTCGGACAGCCGGATGCCACGGAAGCGGAAATACGGGACGCGGTTGCTTTGGCACGGCTAGAACCGTTGGTGGCTTCCCTTCCGGAAGGTCTTCGCACCCGAATGCAGGAAGCCGGGCAGCGTTTCTCCGGAGGAGAGCGCCAGCGCGTGGCTTTGGCCCGAATCCTGCTGCAGAAAACGCCCGTTGTCATTCTGGATGAGCCTACGGTCGGGCTGGATCCCAAAACGGAGCGGGAACTGCTGTCCACCATATTCGCCAGCCTGCAGGACCGGACCTTGATCTGGGTGACGCATCATCTGGTCGGCGTGGAGCGCATGGATGAGATCCTCTTCATGGAAGACGGTCAAATCGTCATGCGGGGTACCCATGATGAGCTGATGGAGCGATATCCGCGGTATCGGAACTTGTACCGTTTGGATCGTCCGGCGATATAGACAGCGATAGCGATTTGTCAGCAGAAGAACCGACCTTTCAGGAGGGTGGTTCTTCTTTTTGTTGCCTTCTTTTTTTCTTATAAGCCCGATAAAAGATCAGAATCCACGTGCCTTCTGGAAAGATGTAACATTAGTCTTAAGCAGGATCAAGGGTTAATTACAACGTTAGGGGTGTGGTGTAGGGTGGATTCGAAACAGTTGGTGAACGTGTTTCGTCATTTTGCTGAACGGGAATGTCCGGGATCCAGTGTGTTCTATGAGTACTTGGCTCGCCATATAGCCGATGATGAAGAGGTGCTGCAAGTCGCTGCGTTTGTTCCTGCAGACCAGCCTGTCCCCAATATGCTGTTTGGCGCCGTTCAATATTTGCTGCTGCAGGGTGAGGGGCCGGATCTGAGGGCGTATTACCCCGGTCTTGTGGAGCATCCGAAGGAAATGAGCTCCTGTTATCCCTATTTTCGTTCATTTGTGCTGAAGCATCAGGCAGCCATTATCAGGATCCTGGAGAGTAAACGGGTACAGACGAACGAAGTCCGCCGCTGTGCGTATTTGTACCCGGTGTTCTGCTCGATCTATGA
Organism: Paenibacillus sp. p3-SID867; assembly: GCF_025142895.1. NCBI lineage: Bacteria > Bacillati > Bacillota > Bacilli > Caryophanales > Paenibacillaceae > Paenibacillus > Paenibacillus sp. p3-SID867. The sequence goes on along the minus strand of NZ_JAMBDM010000016.1, from coordinate 118,969 downwards.
TAAGGTCCGTAAGCCGCTTGCCTTGGTGGAGCTTGGAACCAGTGCCGGATTGCAGCTGCTGTGGGATCAGTACAGCTACTCCTATGGAGACGCCGTTCGTTACGGCCTAGCGCGGTCGAAGGTTCATATTACATCGGAGATTAGAGGAGGTCGGACGCCGTTCCTGCCAGCTTCCATTCCCCCGGTCGTCTATCGGATGGGGATCGATCTGCATGTGAATGACGTGCGGAACCCGGAGCACTTTTTGTGGCTGCGGTCTTTAATCTGGCCGGGGAATCACGACAGGGTATCCATGCTGGAGCATGCGGCGGAGGTATTGAAGCAGCAGTCCGGGATACAGTTCCGGGAAGGGGACGGGACCGAACTGCTTCCCGATATCGTGAAGAGCATCCCGGAGGAGGCCGTCATTTGCGTATTTCATACGCATGTGGCCAATCAGATCCCGGAGGCATCCAAGCAAAAGCTGCTGCATCACTTGAATGAAATCGGAAGCGTCCGCGATATCGTCCATGTCTACAACAATATGCAGGATGGCGATCTTCATGCGGATTATATCCTCAGGGGCGTGCGAAGCGAGTTTACGGTCGCGCGGACGGACGGGCATGCTCGCTGGTTCCAGTGGCTGTTGTGAAGCGGGAGTAGTCCCGTTAGCTTGATTGAAGAAGCATAGCGAATCGTGAGGCACCTGCCATTGTTCCGTGTGAAGTGACGGCAAGCAAGCGAGCCTGGAAAGCAGCCGAATCAAGGCTGTATGTATGGAAGTCGCAGCTGTTCATCCGGTCTGTTTTTTTCTTGGGCAAGTCTATGTCATAATAGGGGAGATGGAATAATAAGCGCTTAAATTCAAGGAAGCCAAAGGAGGAAGTTGGGATGGATTATCGTATTGAGAAGGATACCCTGGGTGAGGTTAAAGTGCCTGCGGATAAGCTATGGGCAGCGCAGACACAGCGCAGTTCCGAGAATTTCCGGATTGGAACCGAAACGATGCCGAAGGAAATCATTCGGGCGTTTGCGATATTGAAGAAAAGCGCGGCTATCGTGAATGGCAAGCTTGGCAAGCTGGACGCAGACAAAGTGGATGCCATTACGACCGCCGCCGACGAGATTGTGGCCGGCAAGTGGGATGAGCACTTTCCGCTGGTGGTTTGGCAGACCGGCAGCGGCACGCAGTCCAATATGAACGTGAACGAAGTCATTGCGAATCGGGCCAATCAGCTGCTTGAGCAAAAAGACAGCGCCCTGCGCGTTCATCCCAACGACGACGTCAACAAATCCCAAAGCTCTAACGATACGTTTCCGACAGCGATGCACATGGCCGCGGTCGTGGCCGTGGAAGATCATGTGCTGCCCGCGCTGCGCCGCTTGAAGAAAACGCTCGAGAAGAAAAGCGATGAATATAAGGACCTGATCAAAATCGGCCGCACGCACCTTCAAGATGCCACACCGCTGACCCTCGGACAGGAAATCAGCGGCTGGCACCGGATGCTCGAGAAGTGTGAATTGATGCTGGCTTCTGCCGTAGAACCGCTGCGTGAGCTGGCTATTGGCGGCACAGCCGTCGGCACCGGCATTAACGCTCATCCGAAATTCGGAGAAATGACGGCAGCTGAAATCAGCATGCAAATCGGAAAAAGCTATACGTCGGCCAGCAACAAGTTCCATTCGCTGACCAGTCATGACGAGATTGTATTTGCCCATGGGGCGCTGAAGGCGCTGGCTGCCGATCTGATGAAGATCGCCAACGACGTTCGCTGGCTGGCAAGCGGTCCCCGTTCCGGAATTGGCGAGATCTCGATCCCTGCCAACGAACCGGGCAGCTCGATCATGCCGGGGAAAGTGAACCCAACCCAGAGCGAGGCACTGACGATGGTAGTCTGCCAAGTGATGGGCAACGATGCCACGATCGGTTTTGCAGCAAGCCAGGGTAATTTTGAGCTAAACGTCTTTAAACCGGTCATCATCTATAACTTCTTGCAGTCCGTACGCCTGCTGTCCGATGCGATGGATTCATTCGACCAGAATTGCGCGATCGGCATCGAAGCCAACCTTGACGTTCTCCGTGCGAACATGGAGCGGTCGCTGATGCTGGTGACGGCGCTGAATCCGCATATCGGATATGAGAATGCAGCGGCCATCGCAAAAAAAGCGCATAAAGAAGGGACAACGCTTCGCGAGGCGGCTCTGGCAAGCGGGCTGCTCCGCGGAGAGGATTTTGACCGGATCGTTCGTCCGGAAGAAATGATCCATCCGAAGGAGTAAGGGCTCAATGTTTGGAGCTTGATCGGAAAACACGCCTCGGTTGACCCAAAACCCATTTCACCACGGTGAAATGGGTTTTGGTTTTTTAGATTTTTTCTTTTCCCAAGCTCCGCAGCGGTTATAATAGGGTGTCAGGATTGACCATGATTGACAAACCATTTGCATGAAGGACGGATGATAACTTGAAGAAACATCAATGGATTGCCACGTTGCTCTCTCTGATATGCACCGGGCTCGGGATGTTTTATATCGGGACGCCGGGTATGATTATAGGCGGAACGCTGCTTATGGCGTTTCAGGGAGCGGCTTTGTTTATTTTTTTCATGACATTGGGATTTTTGGGCCTGATTATTGGTCCGCTCGTTATTGGACTACATATTATAGGTCTGATTATACCGGTTATTTACTTCAACTACCGATCACCCAAGAAACCGATGTTCGACGAGAAGCGGAAGCGCCAACTCGCCTCTCCTTGGAAAATCGTCTTGCGGACGGTGATTGGACTTGCCCTGTTCGCCGGGTCCATCTACGCGGGGTATACCTGGGGATCTGCTCCGTTCATGAAGACGGCCGCCGAGAAACGAGAGGTCCAGGAGGCGGCAGAGTCCTATTTGGAACAGAAGTACAACGAACCTTTTAAAGTTACGGACGTGGACTATACCTGGGCCATCGGCTCATACAATCTGAAAGCCCATCCGGTACAGTCGCCTGAGCTGGAATTCACGCTTAGCAGCAATGAAGCCAGCCCTCCCAGCATATCGAATGATACATATTTGAATCTGCTTTGGGGACAGCAGCTGAGAGACCGGCTGAAACCTCTGCTGGCTGAACTTTATCCGGACCAGGCGTTTGCGAATGCTTATGTTAACTCCGATATCAACACCATCGAGCGTGATTATAACCAACTCGCAAATACCGACGGGAATATCAGTCAGAATATCAGTCAGAATATCAGTTTAATCGTATTCGCGGATCTGACGGCAGACAATCTGGCGCAAGAGAAGGAACGGGTGCTGGAGCTGATTCGGCGGCTGCCTTCGGTGACGGTACCGGGGGAGACGGACCTTCACATTGAATATTATGGGGCGGATTTGAAGACGCCGGACCGTGTGAAGAAGCTAGAGCAGGATTTTGATATGAAGGGGAAGCAGAGCACCCATATTTTCAGAGAGTTTGATATTTCGAAAATCACGTCCACGGATGACATTGAAATCAGAGGACTGGAATGAGGAATATGGAAAAATTGAAGGATTGGATTGCCTCAATTCCGAATAAAAGCCAGGCGGAGTTCATGACTCTGCCTGGCTTTTTTAAGTATTCGTTAGGGGAAATGGGAGCTTCAGCGCTGGGACAGATGAATGATGCGCCCTTTCTGGGTCTGCTTCATGGTCAGCTTCAGATTTAAGGCTGTGGCCATATCTCGGACAGGTACGTAGAGGGTATTCTTGATGAAAAGAGGGCCGTTATACTTGCTCTCATCAAGCTTGCAATGATCCGATTCCTCGGGGCATAGCTTGGCCGGCTTATAAATGTCGATATCGTTCACGTTCATCTCTTGCGTTGCCCGCCGAACGATCGTATACCCCCATCTGTCGTTGCCCCATATCGATACCGGGGGGCTGTTCGCAGCCTTCACGTCATATTGATGAAAGTTGTCCAACTCTTCCTTCAGCGTATAGGAAATTTCATACCCCATTGCATCAGCTAAGGACTTGAGCGGGACGTACGCTTTGCCTTTGTGAACAAAAACGCTAGTCAGGGGGGTGCCTGCTGCCTTCACGGAATAGTTCTCTGCATCGCTAGCGGCTGCTGGTTCGCTGTTCCAGACCAGCGAAGCGGCTAGCAGGACACTTGTCAGCGCGAACAACGATATTCTTCTGAATTTCACGATCATCATAACCTCCTTCCGTTTTTCGGGTATAGGCATCCAAATCTGGGAGCCTATCTATAATATAAACCCTTTTTCAGGACATTTGGTTAGTTAAAATCCTGCTTATTGGAGCTGACCATATCCTACATGCTCACGGTGTTTTTCGCATCCCGATAACCGGACAGTTTGTTTACGAAGAACGTAATCAGGAACGAGCAGAGCATGCTGGCTGCCATAGAGATCAGGAAGCCAATGGTGTTATTCGATGTGATGGGACCGATGAAGGAAGGCACGTAGGCGGTTCCCCGAACGCCGAATAAACCGACGAGCATGCCGCCAAGACCTGCGGAAGCAATCGCTCCAGCAAACACGAGTTTGTTCGAAAACATGAAGGGATAGGCGGCTTCAACGAAGGTGCCAAACCCCATATTGATGGCAAAACCGGGAGCCGCTACGGCCGCTTCTCCCTTATCACGCGGGGCGATAATGTTAGCCAGCGTGATTCCTGCGGACACCATCACCAGACCGACCATATCGACCGCGCCGAGGAAGCTGTTGCTTGTTGTCTCCATCTCCAAGAGTACAATCGGCAGGATGGCCGCATGATAAACGCCGCCAATGATCGCGGGCCAGATCAGCAGGCCTGCAATCAATCCGGCTATAGCCGGGCTCCAGGAGACAAGCGTTTCGATCAGGAAGCGGATACCTTGCCCTGCACTTAGCGCAATCGGTGCAATGAGGAAGTAAACCAGCAGACCGGCAATCAGCCCCGATATACCGCCTGCAACAATGTTGACCGTGGTTGCGGGGAAACGCCACTCCACGCACTGACGGAATATGTAATGGACGATGATACCTGCGCCAATTCCGCCAATGATGCCTCCGATAATGCCCCCCTCGATGGAGAGGACACCTGCCACGATGCCTGCCACGATGGATACCTCGTCCAGTTCGGATACCTGTTTGGCTGCGATGACAGCAACGATGACCGGCAGCGCCTTGATCAATAGATCAAACACTTCTGTCAGCGAGGATAATCCCGGGATTTTGCTGACTGCGAGGATCAGGGCCATGCCGATAAACCCGGGGAGGGATGCCATCATAATGCCCCGAATATTGATGCGCCGCCATGGCGACGAGCTTCCGGACGCTCCGTGAAGGTTCGCGGCTGCATTTCCGATGACCGGCCGATACGTTAGTCGCCAATGCTTGCTGAGGGAAGTAACAAAGGTGACCGCGCGGGTTCGGTTGGTGGTTCCGGTGGTACCCGAAGCGGCGATGACATGCGCGCCTTTGGTTTGTATGATGGCCATGGAAGTTCCGCCAGTACCGGTCACTGGCAACCGGAACTTGGCAGCAGCCTCAATGGCGTGCCGGTTGCTGCCCTCGGGGTCGGCACTCATAACGATGATGCCGTCAATCTCGCCGAGTTCAATCTGCTCGGCAATCTCCCGGTCCAGCCGTTCAGCCGCCTGATTGACCTGCTGAAGAGTGCCCTCGGCAATGACGACCGGCTCCCCTTGAGAAATGCTCCAGCTGTAAAGCGCGGCAGGCGTTGTATCTTTGGCTGCATCCATGGAGACCTGGGCAGCGATAAACTGCAGCGCCCCGCAGGACAAGCCTGCGCTCTCCAGCTGCATCAATATCTCATCCAGCAGCTTGCGCGGGTCTTTGCCGCCGAGATTGTACAGATTGCCGCCGCTGCTTCCAATGATAGCGATTTGACGATTCATGACTTGCTGCCCCCCCATATGTATAAAATTCGATTATTTCTATATTACAGCAGAGTTATAACTTGTTAAAGTGTTAAAATGTCATTCCGATATACGAAAAGCCGCCATGCACAACCCTGTAAGGGCTGCATGGCGGCTTGGCTATCTGTTATCTATTCGTTGTTTTCGCTTGCAGCTGCGACGGCAGCTGCTTCTTCCGCTGCTGTTTCGGCTGTTTCTTTAACAATTTGCAGCTTCGTGTAGCGGTGGGTCTTCTTCTCGATGATGGTAAACGTCAGTTCACCGTAAGTCCATGTATCGCCTTTGGCAAGCTCGGAGTTATGTCCGTACAGCCAGCCGCCGATCGTATCCAGATCATCGGTGCTCAGGTCGATGTGAAGCAGATCGTTGATCCGGTTAATGGATACCTTGCCGTCGGCAATAATGCGGTTCGGCTCAGGCTGGGTCAACTCGCGTTCTTCATCCTCGTCGAATTCGTCGCGGATTTCGCCGACGATCTCCTCGAGAATATCCTCGATCGTGATCATCCCCGAGGTGCCGCCGTATTCATCGATCAGGATGGCCATATGCGTGCCTTCCTGCTGCATTTTCCGAAGCAATTTCTTGATCGGTATCGCTTCGGATACCGTCATGGCCGGATGAATCAGCTTGGTCAAGTCGATGTTGGAATTGTCATCAAACTCCAGAAAGAACTGCTTGGTGTTCACCATGCCGACGATCTGGTCCTTGTCACCGCGTACAACCGGAAAACGGGTGTACTGCTCGCGCTTGATGATCTGCAGGTTCGCAGCAAGCGGCTTATCGACATACAGGCAGATCATATCGGTACGGGGTACCATAATTTCTTTGGCAAGCATATCATCAAAAGCAAAAATTCGGCTTACATAACCGTATTCGGCTTGGTTGATCTTTCCGCTCTCATAGCTGTCGCTCAGAATCATGCGGAGTTCTTCTTCCGAGTGAGCTTCCTCGTGCTCACTGGCGGGATGCATGCCGAACAGACGAACGATCTTGTTGGCGGATCCGTTCAGCAACCAGATGAACGGGTACATGATCCGGTTAAACCAGATAATAGGTGTCGCACAGAGGAACGACACGGCTTCCGCTTTATTAATAGCAATCGTCTTCGGCGCAAGTTCACCGATAACGACGTGAATATAAGTCATGATAATAAATGCAAGCAAAAACGAGATTAGCGATCCGATGGCCGCTGGAATTGCAAAGCTATCAAACACCGGGTGAAGAATTTTCTCGATGGTCGGTTCCCCGAGCCAACCAAGACCGAGCGCCGTGATGGTAATTCCTAGCTGACACGCGGACAGATATCCATCCAGATTCGAAGTTACCTTTTTGACGGCAAGTGCGCCTTTGCGCCCTTCCATTACCAATTGGTCTACCCGGCTGGGGCGAAGTCTTATGATAGCAAATTCCGTCATAACGAAAAAAGCGGTAGCTGCGATAAGCACAGCGACTAAGAATAAATTTAAGCCTATACTGTCATCCAAACAAAACACATCCTTTTTTATCTGATCCGAATTAGTTTTTTAATAACCATCACTTACTATGCATGGCTGTCAACATAATTCGACCGGAATTTTAAAGGGTCTAGTTTCATGTGCTTTAGGAGCAGAAACATATCGGTATCCGTGCGGCATGTAACGTTATGCAAGGAAAGCAGAGACACATGGTATTTCGACTCCAACATCAACCGAACGGGTTCCGGGCTCTTGGGTATCGGCGTTGGCGATGGAAGAGTCCCTTCAGACGCTTCCATTCCCTGCGTAGCAGCAGCGGAATCGGTAATGTCCACCAGGGGGACATGCGTAAAGGAAGCAATCAGAAGAAGGCCAAGTGTTGAACATATAATTCTGTTTATCCTTCGTATGGGGTCCAAGTCGGATCGTCACTCCTACAATTCATAATCGATTTGTTCATAAAAAATATATGGCTTAATTGTCAGCGTATGAGTATGAGTCATTTAAGTTGTTGTACGTAATTTCACCACGAATGCGAGTTTCAAAACAAGGTATATTGCTAAGATTATAAAATTTATAGTTTTCAGCGAAGCTGAACAAATTCGATAATCGCAAGAAAAACTTCCTCTAAACGCGGTCTGTCTACTGTGAAAGTACATCGATAGAGTTTTTCTTATTAATCATAAGAAAAAGTAAGCCGCTATGTCAAATAACCGTCGCCCTCGGGTGTGAAAAACCTTATGCATCAAGGGTTGCCGGCGATTCTCTGCCGAACACAACAAAAGGACAACCCTTTCGATTATCGAAAGAGTTGTCCTATTAAGCAACGGGCTATTTATGGTATGGCAGCTGTCTGATATAGCTGTCCGACAGATGGAGCAGCTGCAGCGCGCGTTCGAATTCTTCCTTGGTCGCCTGGATCTTCTTCTCGTCCGCGTTCGGAAGCGGATGCTTGGTTCCATCCTCAAAGCCGATTCCCGGGATGTACAGGGTCGTATTGTTAATAAAGGTACCGGAAGGAAGGTAATACCGTTCCGGCAGCAAGTTATTATCGGTGTTGTTTAACAGATCCTGGCCGAAATGAAGCTGATTGTCCATCGATACGCCGAGCAGGTTAGCCACCGTGGGCATGAGGTCGATCTGCCCGCCGACTTGCTCCCTCACTTCCGGCTGAATGCCTTCTCCGTGAATCAAAAGCGGAATATTGATCATATCCCCGGAGTTATAATCACGGCCATAAATTTCGTGCATCAGCTCTTTATCCTTGTTGTCCAAGGAATAAATCGGCAGTCCGAGGTGGTCTCCGTAGAGAACAATCAGGCTGTTATCCCACACGCCGTCTTTCTTCAGCTGCTCAATGAATTTACCAAGCGCATCATCGGCGTAATTCTGCGAACGGATGTAGTCGCCGACGAAGGTGCCTTCATAACGCTCCGGCAGCGTCATCCGATATTTATCTTCAGGAATCGTGAACGGATGGTGAGCCGACATGGAAATGACATGGCTATAGAACGGTTTATCGGCTTCGTTCATCTTCTTCAGCTCGGCTGCGGTTTTGGAATACAGGGCATCATCCGAGGCACCGAAGAACAGCTTATCTTCATCGCCGAAGAATGCTTTATCGTAATAACGGTTGAAACCGAGCGCCTTGTACAGCTCTCCACGGTTCCAGAATTCCACCACATTGGTGTGGAAAGTCGCAGTATCATAACCTTCCCCTTGCAGCAATCTCGGCAGGCTTGGCAGAACTCTGTCCGCATAATGCTGCGTTGCCGCTCCCCGCGGCGGAATGTAGAAGGAAGTATTCACCACAAACTCGGCATCCGAAGTATTACCTTGGCCGACATTCTGGTAGAAGTTCGGGAAGTATTGGCTCTCGCGGGCCAACTTGTTGATGTTAGGCGTAATTTCCTTGCCGTCAATCTTGAGGTCGACCAGGAACTCCTGGAAGGACTCCATCTGGATAATGATCAGGTTCTTCCCTTTGGCGACACCCGAGAGCAGGGCTTCCTGATCAGCCGCTCCGAGGCCCTTCAATTCGTTGACTTTATCCTGCGTGATGGTCTTGGCGTCCACGAGCTCTTTGTTCTCCTGCTGGAAAATCGTATAGGCCTCATAGTTAAGAATGCCCATCTCCTGAGCCTTCACGATTTCGTTCATGCTTGCGCGGTTCGGCATAATTTGGAACAGGCACAGCATTAAAGAGACAACGAAAACAATAGGGATAATTTTGCGTTTTTCTTTCTTGGCATGCCGAATCTTCCATTTTTTAACGCGGTCACTTCGCCATAATAGAAAAAACATACCGATGATATCCGTGAAGATCAGCAGATAGTAAGGGTCCATTAAGGAGAATACGCTATTGCTTACCGCGGTTACCTGATTGACCTGCTCCAGCGCGTGATACGTAACAATGACACCGTAATATTTATAATACATAATGGCTGCGAAGAATATGGCGGTCAGCAATAAGTTAACACTCATATAGGCAGCGAGCTTTCGCTTGGAAGCGAACCATTCGATTAAGCTGAATACAAGCCAAATAAAAGGAATTTCCGTAATGAGCGGCTTCCATGGCATGACATCATCAAAAATAACCATCCAGGCCAGGTAGCTTTTGAGCAGCATAATGACAGAGAAAAATATAAAAGGCTTCGTAATCGTTAACCGAAACCGCGAGGTGGAAAACACCTGTATCGCCTTCCTTTCAGTGCCGCGGTATACCTAATTCTAAAACTCCAGCGGCCATTCGTTATTTAAGAATCGATAGACGTTATTCTTACTGTTGATATACATTCCGTATACCATTTATTTTACAAAACTAATGAACAGAACTTATTATGACCTCTTCGGAGGAGGTTGTCAAAGAGTTAAAGTAAGTCCCCAAGCTTCTTATAACAACATGAAATAGACAGCCAAAAAAACCGGCCATCGCCGGTTTTGTCAGGGTCTTAGCAATATTAATAAAGAAAGGACATAATCAGTGGTGCGGTTCCGAGGGTGAAGAGAGCGGCGACAATCATCGAAATGCTGGAGATCGTCCCCGAAAGGGAGCTGAATTCGAATGCCTTGGAGGTGCCGGTTCCATGGGCGCTGGTCCCAAACAGCACACCTCTTGCGATATCGCCCCGAATCCGGAAGATCCGCATGACGGCCGGTCCGATCATGGAGCCAAGAATCCCGGTCATAATGACAAAGACGGCGGTCATGTTCGGCACCCCTCCAATGACCTCCGAGACGTTCATGGCAATGGGCGTTGTTATGGAGCGCGGCACGAGACTGGTGGCGAGCGAGCTGTTCAAGTGCATCCATTTTGCGAGAAATGCAGAGGATATCATCGCAAGTACCGATCCGGTCAGCACGCTGAGCATAATTTCGGCCGCATGCTTTTTAAGGGTTTGGAAGTTTTTATACAAAGGTACGGCAAAAGCGATCGTAGCCGGTCCAAGCAGCTTGCTGATCCACTGCGCCCCTTCATTGTATGATTCATAGGATACGCCTGTTTGTGTCAATATCACAACAATTAGTACAGGAGTAATCAGGAGCGGTGACAAATAGACCTTTGGCAGGCGGCGATACAGTTTTTTGGCCCCCCCATAAATCCCGATCGTTAACAATAAGCCGAGAATTACCGTCAACAGGATGTTCATGGTGTTTTTCGCTCCTTTCTGGATGAGATGAAGCCGGCGGTTAGTCCTGAGCTGACCATCACAATGACGGTGCTGAACAAAACCACGGCTAGAATCTGGAGCCCTTCGGCTTCCAGCATCGGGAAATATTTCATGATGCCGACCGCAGCAGGGATAAAGAACAGCAGCAATTCGGCGAGCAGCCAATTAGCGCCAAGTTCGATCCACTCCAGGCGGAGGACTTTGGTTTCGAGAAGTATGAATACAACAACGATTCCGAGAATGCTGCCCGGAATCCCTATATTCAACCAAGCGGCCAGTTGATCCATCCCTAAGGAGAGAAGCATGAAACCGGCCACTTGGAGCGTTCCTTTCAGCATGTTGATCATGACCGGCCTCCTTTATTTTCATTAGTAATGAAATTTTACAACGATAATTTTCATAGGTAAAATGCATATATCGAATGATATGCATTCCATTTATCTATACATAGAAGAAACCGGAGGGAGCATCGGATGGATATACGGCACCTGGAGTATTTTCTTGAGGTAGCGAGGAACCAAAGCTTCACCAAGGCTGCCGAGAAGCTGTATATTACGCAGCCAACGATCAGCAAAACGATTCGCAACATGGAGGACGAGTGGGGCGTAACCTTGTTTTATCGGCAGGGCAAACGAATTGAGCTGACGGACGCGGGTCATATCATGTATCAGCAGGCTCAGCAAATGGTGGATTCCTTTCAGCGGGTATCGGCCGAGCTGGAGGATCTCATGAACCTGAAGCGCGGCCATCTCCGTATTGGGCTTCCGCCTATGGTGGGCTCAAGCTTTTTCCCGGAAGTGATCGGGCAGTTCCACCGGGAATATCCGAAGATTACCATTCAGCTGATTGAAGATGGGGCCAAGAAGGTCGAAGCGGATGTGGAAGGCGGTCAGACGGATATCGGCGTCGCGGTGCTGCCGGTCAATGAGGATGTATTCCACTATTATTCCTTTGTGAAAGAGAAGCTGAACCTGCTAGTCCATCCGTCCCACCAGTTGGCGGGCAGAGATCATGTGCACCTGAATGAGCTTGCTGACGAGGCGTTTGTATTGTTTCGAGAGGACTTTACGCTGCATGACCGGATTATCCGCGAATGCGTCAGCGCGGGCTTCGAGCCAAGGGTGGTCTATGAAAGCTCGCAGTGGGACCTCATCAGCGGTATGGTGGCTGCCAATCTGGGCATCGCACTGCTGCCAGAGACGATCTGTAAGGAAATCGATTCTTCTCGCGTTACGATATTGCCGCTGGATAATCCATCGATCCCCTGGCAGCTCGGGATGATCTGGAGGAAGGACCGGTACCTGTCGTTTGCCGTCAGGGAATGGATCAGCTTTACCCGCGTACTGTTGGGTGAGCATGATTAAGTTTGTTTTAAATTAAGGGACATTTCATACATTTTCACTCCTTGGACATAATATCCATAGTAAGAGAACCCATTTTACAAGCCTTTAATCCAAGGAGGAATGACATTCGTGAGTGGTCAAGAACATGATGGTAATAATGGAACGAACCCAGAACGGGAAGGATTTGCCCAGAACCGCGGCGAGACGGAGCGGGAGGATACGCTGACGAACCGCCAGGGGCATCCTATTTCGGATAATCAGAATGTGAGAACGGTAGGGAATCGGGGTCCGATGACCCTGGAGAATTATCATTATCTGGAGAAAATCACGCATTTTGACCGGGAACGCATTCCGGAGCGCGTCGTGCATGCAAGGGGTGCTGGAGCTCACGGTTACTTTGAAGCTTACGGGAAAGTGGGCGATGAGCCTGTTTCGAAATATACCCGGGCCAAGCTGTTTCAGGTTGAAGGCAAGCGCACACCGGTGTTTGTCCGGTTCTCCACCGTTATCCACGGTGCCGGCTCACCGGAAACGCTTCGGGATCCGCGCGGGTTTGCCGTGAAATTTTACACCGAAGAAGGCAACTGGGATCTGGTCGGCAACAACCTGAAAATATTTTTTATCCGTGATCCGCTCAAATTTCCGGATATGGTCCATGCGTTCAAACCGGATCCGGTATCCAACGTTCCGGGGCCTGTCGGCATGTTTGACTTTGTCTCCCGTTCCCCGGAAGCGACGCATATGATCACGTTTGTTTTCTCCCCATGGGGCATTCCGGCTAACTACCGCCAAATGCAGGGCTCTGGTGTGAATACATACAAATGGGTCAATGCAGAGGGCAATAGCGTGCTGATCAAATACCATTGGGAGCCGCTCAAGCAAGGCATTAAGAACCTTACCCAGGAAGAAGCAAGCAAGATCCAGGCCATGAATGACAGCCACGCGACACAGGATTTATATGAGGCCATTGAACGCGGGGATTATCCGGAATGGGAGCTATGCGTTCAGATTATGAGCGATGATGAGCACCCGGAGCTGGAATTCGATCCGCTTGATGCTACCAAGCTGTGGCCGGCAGATCAATTCCCGTTCCTGAAGGTAGGCAAAATGGTGCTGAACCGCAATCCGGAGAACTACTATAACGAAGTGGAGCAAGCGGCCTTCGGCACGGGCGTGCTGGTGGATGGGCTCGATTTCTCGGACGACAAGATGCTCCAAGGTCGCACATTTTCTTACTCGGATACCCAGCGGCATCGGGTGGGCACCAACTATTTGCAGCTGCCGATCAATGCGCCGAAGAAGCGGGTCGCTACCAATCAGCGCGGCGGGCAGATGTCTTATTACGTGGATAAGGCACCAGGGCAAAGTCCACATGTGGATTACGAGCCGTCCATGACCGACGGTCTGGTGGAAGCCGCTCAGACAGCGAAACCGCATCAGCCCCATTATAATGCCAACCTCGTCCGGCAGAAGCTGGATCGCACGCTGGATTTCAAGCAGGCCGGGGATACGTACAGAGCCTTTGAGGATTGGGAGCGAAACGAATTGATTAGCAACCTGGTGGGTGCGCTGATCCAATGCGATATCCGGATTCAAGACAAGATGGTGGAATATTTCACGAATGCGGATGAGGATTATGGACGCCGCGTGCGGGAAGGACTCGAGCAGGCCAGAAAGGGCTCGAACGAGAACGTACGGGAGCAGGCGGTAGAGGATGCAAACCGCATGGGCCATGAGGCGGATCCTTACTAAAATTCGCTAGGCCGAAAGCGGTCTTCCGGTTATCATTTAGCTATGGCAATAAAGAAAGCCGCCTGTACAGTGATTAATGTGCAGGCGGCTTTACCATTTGAGGTTGTAAAATATTTGCGGAATGTTAAGATGTTGCAAGGAATCAAAACGATACATATCGAATCAACATAGAACCATGGGAAGAGGAGGCTTGCTTTATGGCAATACAAGCGGGAATCATCGGCTACGGCCTGTCCGGGTCGGTGTTTCATGCACCTATCCTGAGAAGCGTGCCGGATTACGAAGTCCACACGGTTGTGTCATCAGATCCGGACAAGGTTTATAAGGATTTGCCTGATACGGCGGTTGTCGATAGTGTGGATGAGCTTTTGTCTAATCCGGATATTGATGTTGTCATCATTACGAGTCCGAATGCAACGCATTACGAATATACCCGGTTAGCCATCGAGGCAGGTAAGCATGTGGTCGTCGAGAAGCCGTTTACCGTAACATCCGCCGAAGCGGATCAGCTGATTGATCTTGCCAAGCAGAAGGGAGTCCTGCTGACGGTATATCATAACCGCCGCTGGGACAATGACTTTCTGACCGTCCGCAATCTGCTGGAGACGGGGGCGCTCGGCAAGCTTTCCATTTATCAGGCGCAGTTCAGCCGCTACCGTCCGGAGGTGCAATCGGAGCGGTGGAGGGAACAGGGAAATCCCGGGTCCGGTATTCTGTACGATTTAGGCTCGCATTTGCTTGATCAGGCGCTGTTCCTGTTCGGTCTGCCGGAGACGCTGTGGGCGGATTTGAGGACGGAGCGCAAAGGGTCCAAAACCCATGATTATTTTCATCTGGTGCTGGGTTACAAAACGTTTCGCGTTATTCTGCATTCCGGTTCGCTGGTCCGGCAAGCCGGCCCGAAATTCGAGCTGCACGGGGATAAAGGAAGCTTCCTGAAGTATGGAACAGACCCTCAGGAAGGCCAGCTGAAGCAGGGGATGCACCCGGGGGATGCGGGCTGGGGCGAAGACCAGCCGGACCAGTACGGGGAGCTTGCTACCGAGCTGAGCGGGCTTGCGGTTCAGGGCGAGATTGAGACGCTGCCCGGCCGCTACCAGGCCTTTTATCAGGGGCTAGCCGAAGCGATTCAGAAGGATGGCCCGTTACCCGTCCAGCCTGAAGAAGCCCGCAATGTTATTCGCATGATCGAGTATGCATTGCAGAGTCATCAGAAGGGCCGATTGATCAAGATCACGTGAGACGCCGCTGAATCCGGTATTTGAGTCCTTGCTCGCCAACACATAGTTTGCTCCGATTTGTGGGATATTAGGTGATGCTACCCTTGGCAGGTCTTTCATCAGGGGAGTCGATCCATATCACAACAATGAAGGAGAGAGAACGGATATGAAGCAACGTGGTATCCTTCGTTCGGCCCTTATGCTTCTTATGAGCTTGGCGGTGATGCTGTCCATCGCCGGAGCGGCTTTGGCGGGCGGAAGCGGTCCGTTTCATTTTGGGTTCAAAAAAAGCGTCAATGGCCAGCTGCCCTCCATCAACGAGGAGGGTTTTAAGGAGCTCCTGCAAAAGTACGATGCGATCTTCATGGGCGATGCCGAGCAGAAGGAGCTCTATCTTACGTTTGATAACGGATATGAGAACGGATATACTTCCCGTATCCTGGATACGCTCAAAGAGAAGAAGGTGCCTGCTACCTTTTTCGTGACCGGACACTACGTGAAGACGCAGGAAGATCTGCTGAAGCGGATGACGGCGGAAGGCCATATTATCGGCAACCATTCCTGGAATCATCCGGATGTGACCACGATCTCGGCAGAGAAGCTGACCGAGGAGCTGGAACGGGTGAAGAAGGAGGTTATGCGCATAACCGGTCAGCCGGACATGAAATATTTGCGTACGCCGCGGGGCATTTTTGATGAGCGGTCGCTGGCGACCAGCAAGCAGCTGGGTTACACCAATGTCTTCTGGTCGCTCGCGTATATGGATTGGGACGTGAAGTCCCAGCGCGGTGCGCAGTATGCGTATGATAAGGTAACCGCCCAGCTCCACCCGGGCGCTGTGATCCTGCTGCACTCGATCTCCAAGGACAACACCGAGGCGCTTGGGCGAATCATTGACGAGGCCAGGAATCGGGGGTACGAGTTCAAGAGTTTGGATCAGATGCAGAAGAAAGCCCCGTAAGCATATGTTGCATACAGCGTGCAGAACGCCATCCTGTCAGGATGCCTTCTGCACGTTTTTTGTTTCGAACGAACTTGGATGCTTCGCTTTCAGGAACGAATGTTTGGTATAATACCCTTCATAGAACATGAACGAAGGAGACCATCATGCCTCATACTATCCAAATATCCGTCAGGCCGCTGGTGGAATACGTCTTTCGCAGCGGCAGCATTACCTCGGGTTTTCGCACGGCGACATCCTTGACCGAGGGGACCCGGGCGCATCAACAGGTGCAGCGCGACTATGGTGATAACGATCAGAAGGAAGTTCAGCTTGAAGTGGAGATTCCTTACGAGGATCTTCTGTTTGTCGTGGAAGGTCGCTGCGACGGTCTGATTCAGGAGGAAGAGCGGATCATGATTGACGAGATCAAGTCGACCTCCGGCGATTTGGGCGTGATTACGGAGCACACGTACCCGGTTCATTGGGCACAGGCGAAAATGTACGCCTATATGTACGCCAAGCAGCATGAGATTCCGAAGATGGCGGTGAGATTAACCTACTTCCAGGTCCCGAGCGGAGAGCGGAAGCAGTTTGTACAGGAATGGAGCTTCGCTCAGCTGGAATCCTTTGTCTTGGAGGTCGTGGCGGCTTATGCGCCTTATGCCAACCTGCTGCGGGAGCATGGCGAGCGGAGGGATCGGAGCATCCGCGAATTGAAGTTTCCGTTTCCCTCTTACCGCGAGGGGCAGCGGAAGCTGGCCGGGGCCGTCTATAAAAGCATCGGGGAAGGACGAAGATTGTTTGCCAAAGCGCCGACAGGCATAGGGAAAACCATATCCACGCTGTTTCCTTCGGTTAAAGCGATCGGGGAGGGCCTGTTGTCGCGGATTTTTTATCTGACGGCCAAGACGATCACCCGAACCACCGCGGAGGAAGCCATGGCGCGTATGGAACGTCAAGGACTTTGCATGCACACGGTCACGCTGACGGCGAAGGACAAGATTTGTTTCCGTGAGGCGGAAGGCTGCAGTCAGATGGGCTGCGCCTTCTCGGAGGGTTACTACGATCGGATTAACGGAGCAATACTGGATTTGCTCTCGAATGAAACATTGATCACGAGACCCGTTATTGAAGAGTACGCCCGGAAGCATACGGTGTGCCCGTTTGAGTTCTCACTGGATGCCGCGTATGCAGCCGATGCCGTCATCTGCGATTACAACTATGTGTTCGATCCGCGCGTATCCTTCAAGCGGATGCCGGAGGACGTGAAGAAACGCAGCGTGCTGCTCATTGACGAGGCTCACAATCTGGTAGACCGTGCGCGGGGAATGTTCTCGGCCGAGCTGAATAAATCGGCTTTTCTGGAACTGCAACGAGCTTACAAAGAGAGCAATCCCGCGCTTTACAACGCGGCGAAGCGGGTGAATAACCGCTTTAAAGTGCTGCGTAAGGTCAGTGAGGAGGAAGAGCGGATTGTCGGGTCCCAGCAGCCGGAGATGATGGTTGAGCTGCTTGAGGATTTCTCGCTCCAGGCGGAGGCAGAACTGATGACCGGCAAGAGCGGGGATGAGGCCGATGCGCTACTGGAGTGCTATTTTGCGGTGCAGGGGTATCTGCGCATCTCCAAGCTGTATGACGACCGCTTTGTCACGTATGCGGAGATGAGCGGGAGCGAGGTGTTTCTCAAGCTGTTTTGCCTGGACCCCTCTTATCTGCTCCAGCAGGCGGGAAAAAACTACCGCTCCAGCGTATTCTTCTCGGCAACACTCATGCCGCTCGGATATTACCGCGACATGCTGGGAGCAGAGGAAGAGGACTACAGCCTCTCGATTCCTTCGCCATTCTCCTCCGAGCAATTGGATGTTCGAATTATGCCGTTATCGACGAGATTCAAGGATCGGGAGCGCAATAGCGAAGCCATCGTCCGGATGCTGAGTGCACTGGTTCAGGAAAAGCCGGTGAATACCTTGATCTTCCTGCCGTCCTATCCCTACATGCAGGATATTCATGAGGCGTTTGCCAGAATGAATCCGGAAGCCCGTACCTTGCTCCAGGGGCATGGAATGAGCGAGGAGGAGCGGGAGGCGTTCCTGAATGCATTCCAGGCGGATGCGGAAGATCCGCTGATCGGCTTTGCCGTAATGGGCGGTATTTTCTCCGAAGGCATCGATTTGAAGGGAGAACGGCTTTCGAGCGTGGTGGTCATTGGCGTAGGCTTGCCGCAGCTATCCTTCGAGAATGATATCATTAAGGATTATTTTGATCGTACCGGCAAGAGGGGATACGATTATGCATACGTGTACCCCGGCATGAACAAAGTGCTGCAGGCCGGAGGGCGCTTGATCCGATCGGAGCAGGACAGCGGGACGCTGACGCTCGTGGATGACCGCTTTCTGAATCGACAGTACGGAATGCTGTTGCCGGAGGAATGGAGGCATTACAGGCGCATCTAATTTTTTCATGAGATGTTGACACCTGGAAATACGACCCCTATAATACGGATATATTAATTAAGCTGAAGGAGGCTGATGTCAAATGGTTATGATGCATAGTGGATGGGTCGCATTGACGTTGGTCTCTTTGGACGGGAAATTCTAATGGTACCCGGGGTGTAAGGCATTGGGTTTAACATGTCTTCATCTCCATACCTAAGAACCCGTAGGAGACCGTGTTTGGTATCCTGCGGGTTTTTTGTATCTATGCAAGGCACTGGTATGATCTTTGGCGGTTCGGCCGCCGAGGATCGATGCCTTCGTCCTGCATAGTTTCAGATCAGCCGCGGATACAAATCTGCGGTTTTTTTGTGTTTGAACATTTGTTAACAACCAATCCAACAACGATAAGGGGATATCACGAATTTGACGAAACAAGACATGACAACGTTGCAAGCCTATGGATGGAATGAACATTGGCGCTTGATGGCCGCGCAGATCCCGCAGCAGGACAAGGCGCTGGTGCCGGCCCGCATTACGGCCCAATTCTCGAAGCAGTACCGCATTATCACCCAAGAGGGTGAGCAGGCGGCCATTGTCACGGGCAAGTATGAATACGAAGCGAGCAGCAAAAGCGACTTTCCCGCTGTCGGCGATTGGGTCATGGTGGAGCCGCTGCAGGGGGAATCCCGTGCCGTCATTCATCATCTGCTGCCCCGTCAATCCGCCGTCACGCGCAGGGAGGCAGGAAGCGTGCCGGATGAGCAAATCATTGCGGCCAACATGGATACCGTGTTTATCATTAACGCGCTCAACAAGGATTTTAATGTTCGCCGGATTGAACGCTATCTGATTGCGGTCTGGGAGAGCGGAGCCGCACCGGTCGTGCTGCTCACCAAGGCGGACCTATGCGAATCGCCGGAAGCGTACGTCGCGGAGGTAGAGGCGGTTGCTCCGGGCGTGCCGGTTCATGCGGTAAGCTCTTTGATGGATCAAGGGAAGGAGCAGCTTGGGGAGTATCTGGTGCAAGGGAAAACGGTTGCCATTACGGGTACCTCCGGTGCCGGCAAATCGACGCTGCTGAACTGGCTGTCCGGCCAGGAAATGCAGCGGGTTCAAGGGATACGCGAGGAGGACGCAAGAGGACGGCACACCACGACGCACCGGGAGCTCTTCGTGCTGCCGGGAGGCGCGATCATGGTGGATACGCCGGGCATGCGGGAGCTGCAGCTGTGGGATTCGGAAGAAGGGTTCGAGGCGACCTTCGCGGATATTTCCGCGCTGGCGCAGCAGTGCCGGTTCCATGATTGCCGACATGAAACGGAGGCCGGCTGTGCGGTCCAAGAAGCGCTGCAGAACGGAACGCTGGATGCAAAGCGATATGCGAATTACAAGAAAACGGAGCGTGAGCTGGCCCATATCGCCCGTAAAGAGAGGGTAAGCACCCGCCGCCAGAACAAGAGCTCGGGCAAGTCGTCCCGCAAGAGCGACCGAGGCCGCAAAGGGGCATATCAGCAGCTGCTGTACGATGATGAATAATGGATGTTAAGGGAAGGCCGGAGTCGATTTGACTTCGGCCAGCTTCCGGGTATATAGTTAGGGAACCAAATTAATTGGCAAACTATCTATTTATTCGAGCCGTTGCCGAAAAGAGGTGGACCATGGCAGACGATCAACATCCAGATTTACATAATGAAAGGAACGGGAACAAGGATAAACATTCGCGGGAAGGACCATGCATGAAGGATGGCAGGCGGGAGGACAGCGTTGCCGGGAGGCTCTTGTACAGCATTCGCATGTTCCACAAGCAGGAATGGGATCAGCACTTGATTTCAGGGTATACACCAGGTGAGATTCGCGTTCTGATGGGACTCAAACATCATATTGAGCCTGCTGGTCCCGGCATGAAAGTGTCCGAAATCAGCAGCATGATGAATGTGACGTCGCCGACGATCACGCAATTCATCAATGCACTGGAGAGCAAGGGGCTGGTGGAGCGGGTGATGGATGCCCAGGATCGGCGTGCGGTCCGCGTGCAGCTGACGGAGGAAGGGAACCGCGTTGTCCAGCAAACCTATCAGAACGTCAAGAATAGCTTTAACGAGCTGGTGGATTTCCTCGGGGAAGAGGACAGCGTCAAACTGACGGAACTGCTGACGAAGGTGTACCATTTTCATGAACAAAAACGCAAATCGAACGAAACGACATCAGACAACGAGTAGGGGTGGGGGATTTGTTAAAGCTGTTTCACTATATGAAACCGTACCGGACAGCGGTCATTTTGGTCCTGCTGTTCACATTTTTCCAGTGTCTGTCTGATCTGTACTTGCCTACCTTGATGGCGGACATCGTGGATATCGGCATCGTGAAGGGAGACGTCCCTTATATTTGGCGCGTTGGCGGCTTTATGCTGCTGGTTGCGGCGGGGGGCATGATTTGCTCTATTGCCGCGAGTTATCTCGCATCCAAATCGGCTACCGGATTCGGGAAAATCCTTCGCGGGCGCGTGTTCTCCCATGTCGAGAATTTTACGCTGCAGGAGTTCGACAAGATCGGCACGGCCTCGCTGATTACCCGTACGACAAACGATATTACGCAGGTGCAGCAGGTCACGATCATGATCCTTCGCATGATGGCGATTGCGCCGATGATGTGTATCGGGGGCATCGTGATGGCCGTGTCGAGAGATCCCGGACTGACAACGGTGCTGCTGGTTGTCTTGCCGGTTCTGGCACTTGCTATTTTCCTGATCGCCAAAAAAGGCATTCCGCTCTTCAAAGCGATTCAGGTGAAGATCGATACGCTGAGCCGGGTGCTGCGGGAGAATCTGACCGGAATCCGGGTCATCCGCTCCTTCAACCGGATGGACCATGAAACCGTCCGCTTTAACGACGCGAACGAGGACCTGACGGCCACTTCGATCAAAGTCAATAAAATCATGGGGGCGATGATGCCCGTCATGATGCTGGTCATGAACTTTGCCACGCTGGCGATCGTCTGGTTCGGAGCCCACCGCATAGACGCCGAGCATATGAAGGTCGGTGACCTCATGGCGTTTCTTCAATACGCGATGATGATCATGTTCTCGCTGATCATGCTATCCGTCATGTTTGTCATGATTCCGCGTGCGCAGGCATCGGCGGTACGGATCAATGAAGTATTGAACATGATGCCTGAGATCCACGATCCGAAACAGCCGCGCCATGCCGGCGGGCAGCAGGGATCGATCGAATTTCAGGATGTGACCTTCTATTATCCGGGCGCGGAGGAGCCCGCCATATCCGATATCTCCTTCCATGCCGGCCCAGGCGAAGTCACGGCGATCATCGGCGGAACCGGCTCGGGCAAATCCACGCTGATCAGCCTGATCCCGCGTTTCTATGACGTGACGTCGGGACGGATTCTCGTCAACGGGACCGATATCCGCGACATGATGCAGGAGGACCTGCGGGGCCGGATCGGATTCGTGCCGCAGAAGGCGCTGCTCTTCACCGGTACCATTGCGGAGAATATCCGCTACGGTAAAGAAGATGCAACAGACGAGGAGATCCGGCATGCAGCGAAGGTTGCTCAGGCCGCCGATTTCATCTCCTCCATGGAGGGCGGATACGATGCCGAGATTTCGCAAGGCGGCAGCAACGTATCCGGCGGTCAGAAGCAGCGGCTCTCGATTGCAAGGGCGCTGATTCGACGGCCCGAGATTTATGTGTTTGATGACAGCTTCTCGGCGCTGGATTTCAAGACGGATGCCAATCTTCGGGCAGCGCTCCGCGAGGAAACGACGGAAGCTACCGTTCTGATTGTCGCTCAGCGGGTAAGCACCGTCATGGACGCTGACCGGATTATCGTGCTGGATGAGGGACGCATTGCCGGCATCGGCACGCACGAGGAGCTCATGGCTTCCAGCGATGTGTACCGCGAAATCGTTACCTCGCAGCTGTCAGAGGAGGAGATCGCATGAGTGAGAAGAAACGGGGAGGACATCCCCGGGGACCTGGCGGTCCCTTTGGCGGCCCGCACGGGCCCGGAATGGCGGGGGAGAAAGCCAAGGATTTCAAAGGCACGTTTCGCCGGTTAACGCGATATCTTAAACCGCATACCGGCAAGCTGCTGATCGTTTTGATTGCAGCTATTCTCAGTACGATATTCAGCATCGTGAGCCCGAAAATATTAGGGGATGCGACCACGATCCTGTTCAAGGGCTTCATGGCCAATATGCAAGGCGTGCCGGGGGCCGGGATCGACTTTGACGCTATTCGGACGATCATGCTCTGGCTTGCAGGTTTATATCTCTTAAGCTCTCTATTTGCATACATCCAGCAATATGTTATGGCTGGTGTGGCCCAGCGGACCGTGTATGATTTGCGTAAGGATGTTTACAACAAACTCGGCCGTTTGCCGCTGAAATATTTTGACGCTCGGACGCATGGGGAAACGCTGAGCCGGGTGACCAACGATATGGACAATATCAGCAGTACGCTGCAGCAGAGCCTGACGCAGATGATTACCTCCGTTGTCACGCTGGTCGGCGTTATCGTGATGATGCTCACGATCAGTCCACTACTGACGTTGGTGGTTATTCTGACCTTGCCGCTTAGCGTGGTGGTCACCATTGTGGTTGCCAAGCGTTCGCAGAAGCATTTTGTAGCTCAGCAGAAGCATTTGGGTGAGCTGAACGGACATGTGGAAGAAATGTACACGGGTCATAAGGTCGTGAAGGCCTTTGGCCGGGAACGACAATCCATTGAGCAATTTGATGAGGTCAACGACAAGCTCTATGATGCCGGGTGGAGAGCCCAATTTATATCGGGTACCATCATGCCGCTGATGGGTTTTGTCGGAAATATCGGTTATGTGATCGTCAGTGTCGTCGGCGGCGTGCTCGTTACCCGCAGAGCGATTGAGATCGGGGATATTCAGGCATTCATCCAGTATTCACGCCAATTCACGCAGCCGATTACCCAGCTTGCGAATATCGCGAACGTCATTCAATCCACCATCGCATCGGCAGAGCGCGTATTTGAAGTGCTGGATGAGGAAGAAGAAGTGTCAGAGCATACAGCTCCGGCAGCGCTCAAGAAGCCGCTTGGCGATGTGTCTTTCGAGAACGTGAGCTTCGGCTATAAAGCGGACCAGCTTCTGATCGAGGATATGAATGTGGACGTGAAGCACGGGCAAACGGTCGCCATCGTCGGACCGACCGGTGCCGGGAAAACCACGCTCATTAATCTGCTGATGCGGTTCTACGAGCTGAATAAGGGCAAGATTACGATAGACGGCACCGATATTACCGCTCTTCGGCGCGGCGAACTCCGCAGCCTGTTCGGGATGGTGCTGCAGGATACATGGCTCTTTAACGGGACTATCCGGGATAATATCGGATATGGACGCGAAGGCGCCACGGAACAAGAGATCATCCGAGCGGCGGAAGCGGCTCATGCGGATCATTTCATCCGGACGCTGCCGGACGGCTACGATACCGTTCTGAACGAGGAGGCCTCTAACATATCGCAGGGGCAGAAGCAGCTTCTTACGATTGCGCGTGCCATTCTGGCTAATCCATCGATTCTGATCCTCGACGAGGCAACCAGCAGCGTGGATACCCGAACGGAGCTCTATATCCAGAAAGCGATGAATGAGCTGATGAAGGACCGCACCAGCTTTGTCATCGCGCATCGACTGTCCACGATCCGGGATGCGGACCTGATTCTGGTCATGAACAAGGGCAGCATTATCGAGCAGGGAACCCATGAAGAGCTGCTGTCTCAAGGCGGCTTCTATGCGGACTTGTATAACAGTCAATTTAGTGACCAGCATGAAGCTGGGTAGCGAGGCAAGGAAGGTTATAATAAGAGACCCATCCGCGTGCGGAGTGGGTCTTTTTTTGGGAGATTAATGATAGGTTTTGGTAAGTTGGGAGTAAGCCGGCAGGCATATTTGTTATTGCATTTTCATATGGTTCTTTTATAATGATGTTTATGTTTATATCTTTAAAGGGAGCCATGATCATTATTGAATAAGTCCGAACTGAACCGAATCACGCAAGAGCTTCTACGTCGGTCGGGCAGCAGTGTCACCGTGGAGATGGAGGCGTATTTTCCAGGGGGCCGTTTAATCGGCGGGAAATATGTCATGAATTCGCACAGCGTGACGATGTATACCGAAGTCATACGCCAACAGTGTTTGCAGCTGTTTGGCACGCTTGAGCCGTATCATGCCTATTTTGCGGTGGTATTCGCACATGAGCTGGGCCATTCAATGGACATGACCCTGACAGAGCTGTGCGACCGGATGGATCGAACGGTGGATGAATGGGATCAGAGGCAGCTCGCGCTTCAAATCGAGGAAAATGCTTGGAATAACGCCATGCCTTGGATCCAGGATATTGATCCCGATTTCATACAGGTCATCGTGGATCAGTCGCTTGCGGCATACCGCGAGGAGCTGGCGCCGGAAATCGCTTAGGCCTGCATAGGTAATCCAGGTCCAGGTCATAACATAACACAGGCACCCGTCAGGGTGCCTTTTTGGAATGGTAAGAAACTATAAGCTTCAGTGATTTACTGCCTTGGAGGCATAATTGAAGGGTCTCTAATATCGTATGTTATACAAGATGAAACCAAAGATGGCAGCCACCACAATGAAGGCACCTGCAGCGGCAAGGGTCATTAAAAAATCACTAAGCAGGCTTTGCTGCCGGATACCGCGCAGCTTCTCCTGCGCTTTTTTCTCCGAGACGTCCTCTTTAATTCGATCCAAATACTAAGGGCCTAGAACCATGGGCTGTCCCTCCCGTAAACGATGTGTAAGCTCATTATACCAGAAATATGTTATTTTTGGTTGGGTTTAGGTTATTTCTGGTATGTAGTCCCATGTTATCTAAAAGAAGTGAAGCTCGCATGGGCTTCACTTCTTTTAGATAAGGCGTCATTGAGGGATCGCGGCGTCCCCTTTTAGCTCTCCGGGTCCAGCTGCTTCAACGGCTCAATGGCCGGCCCTTCCAGCACCTCGCCGTTATAGCGATAGCGTGATCCGTGACATGGGCAATCCCAGGAGCGTTCGCCCTCGTTCCATTCCACCTCGCAGCCGAGATGGGTACAGGTCGTATCCACGAGATGGAGATTCCCCTGATCATCCTTGTAAGCCCCGGCGCGCTGACCGTTATGGCGGACGACTGCGCCTTCGCCGGCTTTTAGCTCGGTTATATCGGCGTGGGACATTTCCACCTTGCCGGACACGAAATCCTTCGCAACCAAGGCATTTTGAACGACGAATGTTTTGATGCTCGGGTCCGCTTTGAAGCGGGACGGGCTGTACACCTCGGAGTAACGGTTCTCTTTCTCCAGAATTTGATCGCTAATGATCTTTGCGGCTAGCGTGCCGGTCGTCATTCCCCATTTCCGGAAGCCTGTCGCAACAAAGATCCGGTCTTGACTGGATGTGATCGGCCCGATATAAGGCATATTGTCCAGTGTGATCAGGTCCTGAGTCGACCAGCGGTATGGAATGTCAGAAGCGCCCAGCAGTTTTCCTGCAAAAAGCTCGAGATTTTCGTAATGCTGATGAGTACAGATGCTGCGGCCCGTCGGGTGATTCTCGCCTCCTACGATAACCAGCTCCTCACCACCATAAGAAGCTGAGCGCAAGGAACGGGTTGGCTGCTCGACGCTTAGATACATCCCGCCCGGATAGGCGGTTTCGGGCTTGACAGCAATGGCGTAGGAGCGCTCCACATGCAGCCGCGTGAAATACAATCCCTTCTCGTCAACGAACGGAAAATGAGATGCCGACACGGCGTGATTGCACGTGATCCGATGTCCGCCCCGTTTGGTCAGCAGCGTGATCGGTCCATCGGTTTCGGCCTTTTCATCCATGGTCGTGTTCTCATAGATCCGCCCTCCGAGTTTCAGAAATTGTTCCGTCAGATGTTTCAAATACTGCAGAGGATGGAACCGATACTGCCCGGGCATCTTGATGGCTCCCCGAATCGGCATAGGCAGAGGAAGGCTGTCCTGCCACTCTCCCGGAATGCCGAGCTTCTCATAAGCTTTGATCTCATCCTCGAGCTTTGTGAGATACTTGTCCTCCTGTTGAGCGTAGATATAGGCATCCTCCAGCTTCAGCCCGAATTTCCCTTCGTCTCCGCCAATAATATCCCTAATGAATTCGATCGCTTCGCGATTTCCTTCGTAGTAGAGCCTTGTCTTCTCCTCTCCAAAATGGTTCATAAATTCATGATAGATCAGCCCATGCTGCGCCGTTACCTTCGCGGTTGTAAAACCTGTTGTTCCGTTCAGAATGCGGCCTGCATCGACGACGACCACATCTTTACCTGCCTTCGCCAGCAGATAGGCTGTGGTGATTCCGGTTATGCCGGCTCCGACGATGGCCACATCCGCTTCGATATCCTCGGCCAAGCGTGGGAAGTCGGGCAGTTCGGTAGTCGCTCTCCACAGCGACACCGGGTATTGCGGTAGTCCTTGGTACGATGAATTGGATGGGTTCATTCACGATTCCTCCTCAGTTTCTAGGGGTCTTGCCCTTAAACTCAGACTCTGTCTTCATTATTACCACATGGGAATGATTAGAAACGAGCTGATTTCGATTCGCGGCTTTCTTACGTTTTCTGGATGATTGTAAATAATTTGGGACATATGTGCAGAACCTAAGGAAACAGCGTGAGATTCGGAATTTAGTGAAACGAGGGGTGGTAACATGACCAGCGAACCATATTTAAAGGTGGAGGATGCCAAGAAGTGTCTGCAAGAACATCTACGTAATATCGGAGATATCGAGCAGCGCGAGCTGAAGAATGAAGGGGAGCACGCGTTATTGATTTATCTTAAGAGCATGTGCGATCCCATCATGATTAACGAAAATTTGATTAACCGTTTTTATGAGCTGAAATCCTTGGATCTATATGACCAATTCCTCCGGTCCTTTCCCTCAACCGTGGAGCCGAAAGATGAACAGGAATTGCTCCGGAATATACTTAGGGGCTGCGTTGCCGTATTTCTCCGGGACAGCGTGCTCCTGTTTGACGCCGTATTGGTTAATGCAGGCGCGATCCAGCCTGCCAGTACGGAGAATGTCATTCAGGGTCCCGATGATTCGTTTACGGAAAATATCGAAGTGAACCTGAACCTGATTCGCCACCGTTACCAAACCGCGAATTTAAAAACAGAATTCATGACCGTCGGCAAACTATCGCAGACCCGAATCATCATTATGTACGATGCCTGCAAAGTGGATGAAACGGTATTACAGGAGCTCAAAAAGCGATTGTCCGAGCTCAAAGCGGATATTGTGCAATCGGCGTCCGAAATCGAGAGACATACGATGCATCCTAAATTTCGTTTGTATCCGACACTCATGCTAACCGAACGCCCTGACCGGGCTGTATTGAATATTTCCCAAGGAAAGATTGCAGTATTGATGGACTCAACGGGGTATGCGCTTATGCTGCCGGCCATATTCAATGATTTCTTCACGGCGATGGATGACAAAATCCAGCTTCCCCCGATCGGCTGGTTTCTCAAGGGAATCCGGTATATCGCCTTGTTTGTCACCGTGTTGATGCCAAGCCTTTATGTGGCCTTCACCTCCTATAATCCGGAGATATTGAGGATGCAGGTTACGCTGCTTATTGCGGGAAGCCGGGCTACGGTGCCGTATCCGTCCTTCTTTGAAGTGATTTTCATGCTGCTGGCGATGGAATTTCTGACGGAGGCGAGTGTTCGGCTGCCTAAAGCGATTGGTCAGACCGCTACCACGGTAGGGGGTCTCATTCTGGGAACCGCAGCTACGGAGGCGGGGTTGGTTAGTAACATCATGATTATCCTGGTTTCCGCCGTCGCGATAACAAATTTTGTGATCCCGATAACGATGATGAGCTCAGGCATCCGTGTCACGAAGTATTTGTTCATTGTACTGGCCACCTTATTCGGCTTAGTCGGTATTGTATTGGGGATGGTGGCCATGATCATGTACCTTACGAGCCTCAGGTCCTTCGGTAAACCATACTTGAAGATGTTTGCTGTGGACTGGAACAAGAAAGGAGATCAGCGAAGTGGTTAGAAATAAATATTTTTATTACCTCTTCCTGCTCAATGCAACCATCAACCTGATTAATTATGTCCCTCGCATCTTGATTACGGATCGCTTTGACGGTGCGCTGATGTCGATTCTCGTATCCATTCCAATCGGCACATTGCTATTGTTTACTTTCGTAAAGCTGATTCAAAAATTTCCGGGACAAGGGCTGCCGGAGATTTTCCACTCGGTTATGTCCAAGTGGGTATCCGGCATCCTGCTTTTTTTATACGGACTCGCGTGGTTTTTCTCCAGCGTGATTACCTTGGTCAGTTTCGTTGATATTACCTCTCGCTACATCAGTCCGGATGTGTCTCCCTATATTGTTCTGGTGGGATTTCTGGTGGTGGTTGGACTTAGCGCGAGGCTGGATTCCGAGTCCATTATTTATGCCCTGGAGATGATTCTGTACATCTGTGTGCCTATCATCGCCTATATGTCATGGCGTGTCTTCAGCAATCCCTATTTCAGCTGGGATTCCGTAAGGCAAATCATAACCTATGCATGGAATATGCCCAATTATGAAACGGTGGCGGCGGCAACTTTTATTTTTACGGGCTACGTGAACATGGTGGTATTCAATCGGATATTTCACCGATTCAGAGTACGCCATATTTGGGCGATTGTGGTGGTCAGTATGCTTACCCTTCTGGTATCGATCTTTGCACCTATTGGCATATTGGGCGCTGCGGGCGCCGGAGGACACGTATATCCTGCCTTCTCGACGGTAGACTCGCTTCGGATTCGTTATTTCA
This sequence comes from Paenibacillus sp. p3-SID867, assembly GCF_025142895.1. NCBI lineage: Bacteria > Bacillati > Bacillota > Bacilli > Caryophanales > Paenibacillaceae > Paenibacillus > Paenibacillus sp. p3-SID867. The sequence goes on along the minus strand of NZ_JAMBDM010000016.1, from coordinate 89,424 downwards.
TCATTGAGCGGATGATTTATGTCTTCTATGTGGTGTATATGTGCCTCTCCCTCGTGAATTCCATCATTCACTGGCATGTGGGCAAGGATCTGATTCTGGGAAGCTTCGGATTAAAGGTCGATAAGGGCGAAGCGATGACAAAAAGGAGGAAAATCGAATGGTGGGTGATTCTCCTCTTTTCCCTGATTACCTTCGGCACGTCGTTTATCGTGGATCAATACATATTAAATGATATGGCGATTGTCTTTCTGGATGTTCGTTTCGCAGGAGAATTCCTGCTCATTGCGCTGTTATTCTATGCGGTATGGAGGAAAAGGAGGAAGAAGGCATGAAAGACCTGAAACGGTGGCTGGTCTGGCTCATGTGCTGCTCTTTTTTGTTTCTGTCGGGATGTGATTTTAGGGATATCGATCTCAGACTTTTTGTAGTGTCCATTGGCATTGATGTCTCGAAGGAAAATCCCGGCATGAACCGATTCAGCTTCAAAATCGCGATTCCTTCGGGAGACCCGAAGACCGGGGATAAGAAGTCATTGCTTATTACGCAGGAAGCGACAAGCATCGCTGAAGCAATCAGGGAGGTTAAATCCAAAGTAGATAAGGAGCTTGACTTCGGACATTGCAAGGGAGTTATGTATGGCGAAGCATATGCCCGGGAAAATATCGGTAAAATTCAAGACTGGACCGTTCGGAGGCGAGATATGCAGCTGCTGATGTACCCAGGGGTTGCTGTTCCTACAGCGGAAGCCGTATTAAAGGCTGAACCCCCAACCGAGCGGATTGCCGGAAACGCGATATTTCTGGCGCTCAGTGAGGATGGGACGGAATCCCCGTTCATTACCAAGACATACTCCTTCGATCTGACCCGCCGAATGATGGAGGAAGGTGAAGATCCGGTTATGCCCGTCGTGGAAACAACCGACGAACAAGTTCTGAATATCAACAAGGTAGCCTTGATGGATAAAAGCAAGGTGAAGGTGATTCTGAATCAGGAGGAAACCAGGCTGTATAACCTGCTTGACCTCCGAAATTTAAGCACCAATTTCGGGACGAGGGTTGAGGGAGAATTGCTTGAAGTGAATACGGACAGGACCCGGGCTAGATATAAGATCACAACGGATAAAGCAGGGGAAGAAACCATTGAGTACAAGATTCGGATAACGGCGATTTTGGAGGAGAAGGAGGATCCCGAACAACTGGATCCGAAGGATCTGCGTAAGATCGAAGAGCAATTTAGCAAGGAAATATCCCAATCGGTCAAAAAACTGCTGGAGAAGATTCAAAAAACAGGCCTGGATCCGCTCGGTTTCGGCCTCCGATATGGAGGCACGCACTGGAACAATCAGACGGAGATGGAGGAATGGCGTGCCATGTACCCCCATATCAAGTTTAATGTAGCGGTCAGGTTAAGGATAAAGTCGACCGGTTATAAACGTTAGACAAGGCACAACTGTCTATCGTACAGGAAGATGTTACAATAAAGAATAAGCATCTATCTTGTATGAAGGAGGTTTCACATATGGAATTTAGAAGATTGGGCGGAAGCGGACTGAAGGTTAGCGATATCAGTCTCGGGAGCTGGCTGACGTACGGGGGATATGTGGAACGGGAGAATGCCGTGAAGTCGATTCAGACCGCGTATGGACTCGGCGTTAATTTTTTTGATACGGCGAATGTGTATGCGCAAGGGGCGGCTGAGGTGGTTGTCGGGGAAACCTTGAGAGCTTTCCCACGGGAGTCCTATGTCCTGGCCACGAAGGTATTCGGCAAGATGGGGGACGGACCCAATGATCAGGGCCTTTCCCGCAAACATATCAGAGAGCAGTGCGATGCGAGTCTGAAGCGGCTGGGTACCGATTACGTCGACATCTATTACTGCCATCGATATCATGAAGAAACACCGCTAGAGGAAACGCTGCGGGCGCTGGATGATCTTGTCCGCCAAGGCAAGGTGCTCTATATAGGCGTCAGTATGTGGACCGCTGCCCAGATGGAAGCGGCACTGGCCGTTGCGGACCGGTATTTGCTGGATCGCATCGTGGTGAATCAGCCGCTGTACAACATGTTCGAGCGTAAGATCGAGGAGGAGATCATTCCTTTAGGTGAGAAGAAGGGTATTGGACAGGTGGTCTATTCTCCTCTAGCTCAAGGGCTTCTGACTGGCAAGTACGCCTCCAAGCAAGCCGTGCCGGAGAACAGCCGCGCATCGAAGATTGGAGCCGACCGGCTCAAAATGAGTGAAGACCGCATTCAGAAGGTGCAGGCTCTGGGTCTCCTTGCAAGCGAGCTGGGTATGACCGTCGGCCAATTGGCCCTGGCCTGGATTCTGCGTCAGAATAACGTAGCCAGTGCGCTGGTGGGCGCCAGCCGTCCGGAGCAGGTGGAAGAGAATGTGAAGGCCTCCGGTATGAAGCTGTCTTCGGATACGCTGACTGCCATTGATGAAATACTGAAGGCGGATTCGAATTAAGAAAGAATCAAATCATTGATTTCGGGAGCGGAGCATACGCGGTTGCGCCCGCTGTCCTTGGCGCGGTACAGCTCGCGGTCCGCTTGCTGAAGCAGCTCCCTTGCATTTTTCGACCGAATCGTATCGGGGTGCACAGCAACTCCAATCGACACGGTGATCCGAATCTTGGTTCCGTCTTCCAGGACAAAGATATGGTCCGCTACGGCGGCCCGGATTCGTTCCGCAATAGCGGCCGTCTCGTCGATGGTCGCTTCCGGAACCAGCACCGAGAATTCCTCCCCGCCGTTGCGTGACACTTCGTCAAAAGAACGGGAATGCTCCCTCATCACTTTGCTGAGCTGCTGCAAAACGGCATCTCCGGCCGCATGGCCGTAGGTGTCGTTTATTTTTTTGAAGTGATCAATGTCCACGATAAGAACACCCAGCCGTTCGCTGAAATGCTGGGCTTCGAGAAAACGTTCCGACAATAGCTGCTCGAACTGGCGTAAATTGTGAAGACTGGTCAGGTAATCCGTCTCCGCATTTTTCTTCAACTGCAGAAATAGTTGATTGGACGTGTTGATATACTCGGTCAGCATGTAGATGACCACCGTGGCGAGCATGGATATGATGAGGTGCTGCGTGAAGACGGTATACACCTTGTGGTGGTCCGGGATATTCATCCACATGATACATAGGAGCACCAGCATGCTCGATACGCTCATGAGCAGCATTTTACTTAAACGATTCCAACGGGTACGAGAAAGCGTCCCGCAGATGATGCCGATCAGGAGCATGCCGGCTCCCGCAATGGCAGAGGAAGCGGACAAACCGAACAGGATCAGCCGCCCGAGTGCAATTAGCACGCCGGCAATTAGGGACGGAAGCCAGCCCAGGTAGCTGGCGATCACGACAATGGCCAGATGCCGCAGATCCGCAAAAAATCGGGGGTCAATCGGGAAAGAATAATACATCAAGATGATCCCGTAAATGCCAAAGAGCAGTCCGGCGTTGATCTTAACGTTGATGGACGGTGTCACAACGCCTGTTACATATTTTTTGGACAGCAGTCCGGATAAGTATAAGAAAGTCACAAATATACAAAAGTTGGTAAATAGTATATTAGTCATGGGGGATCATTCCTTTCATGTACCTTGCACAAGAGCGGCAAGGCGATGAAGACATTCACCCCCTATTTTATCGGAAAATGGAATTGTATGTCGAATATCAAATGCTTTATTTTGTTAATTTTGAGGAGCCTCTAAAGGCAGGAGAACTTCAAACATCGTCCGTTCCGTATCACTGGTCACCTGAATCGTGCCATGATGGGCATCTACGATGGTTTTGACGATAGCCAAGCCAAGGCCGGAGCCGCCGGTTTGATCGGTACGGGATTCATCCGCCCGGTAGAACCGCTCGAACAGATAGGGGATTGCATATGGGGGGATCGGGGGACCGTAATTGATTACCTGTACAATGGCAAACTTCGCATCACTTGATACCTTCAAATCCACCACCCCGGCCTCTCGCCCGTGCCGTACCGCATTGGACAGCAGATTCTCGAAGGTACGCATCAGCTTATCCCCATCCGAGGAGATTATGATTTTCTCCGTTTCAGGCGTGAAGAAGACTTGTACTCCTCCCTGCTGCCCGGTTAGCGAAAAGTCTACGGCCAATTGTGCGAGCAGCTCCACCAAATTAATGTCAACCCGGTTTATCGGGGAGTACCCCATCCGGGTGTATTCAAACAAATCGTTCACGAGTCCGCCCAGGCGCAGCGACTTATCGTACGCGATATCGGTATAATACCGGAGTTCGACCTCATCCTTGTAATGGTCTTCATTGACCAGCCGCAAGTACCCGATGATGGAGGTGAGGGGGGTACGCAGATCATGCGATACGTTGCTGATCAGCTCGTTCTTGGACTGGACTGCCATCCGCTCCTCTGCCAGCGATAGCTTCAGCTGCTTGGCCATTTGATTGATTTGCGTTGCCATCTGGCCCAGTTCGTCATTCGAGCTGACGATAATCTCTTGGTCCAATTCGCCCTTTGCCAAACGCTTTGTTCCCTCCATTAAGTGATTGATTTGACGAATGGTGCCCTGGCTCAGGAGCAAAACCATGCAGATAAACAGCACGATGCCGATGATCGTCGGGATGATGGGAAAACCGAAGAAATCCTCCAGAATACGATCAACTCTGAATAGGGTGTTTACCCAGGGCTCCTTCCAGTATTCCCGGCCGATCAATCGGATGATCTGCTGCGCGATGAACAGTATGGACAGGGTCAGGGCTCCACCGACAAAAAACAGCGTGATGATTTTCCATTGCAGCTTACGCATGGATTTTGTACCCGACGCCCCATACCGTTTGAATGAGCTTATAACCCAGCTCCTTCTCGAGCTTGTCCCGCAGGTTGCTGATGTGCACCATAACCGTATTATTGGAGACGTAATATTTCTCCTTCCAGACCTGCTGGAAAATATCCTCGGCGCTAAAGATTCTCCCCGGTTGGCGAGCAAGCAAATACAGAATTTCGAATTCTCTTGCCGTCAAAGAGATCGCTTTGCCATTGGCCGTTACTTCATGTGTTGTTCGGTTAATGTCGAGCCCGTCAATCTGGATCCGGTCGCTGTCCTCCCGAAACAGTTCGGCATTGTACAGGGTGGAGCGCCGCAGCAGTGTTTTGACGCGAGTCGTCAGCTCCAGCGGATTGAACGGTTTGATCATATAGTCATCCGCGCCGGTCATCAGCCCCAGTATTTTATCCATGTCTTCACTCTTGGCGCTCAGCATCAGGATGGGTATGGACGAGGTTTCCCGGATTCTGCGGCAGGTGTCAATCCCGTTCAGCTTTGGCATCATGACATCGAGAATCACGAGATCCACCGTACCACCGTGCGTGGCCATCGCCAGCAGTGCTTCCTCCCCGTCATGGGCTTGGATTACGCGGTAACCCTCATTCTCCAGATAAATGGAGATCAGCCCGGATATTTCTTTATCGTCATCTACGATTAATACGCTTCTCATTGTGATATCCTCCAGTAAAACATCCATTGGAAACGATGATTCCATACGAACAGTGTACCCTAAATCAACCGCATAAAGTGCAGATTTGCCTTCAAAAATAGCGAGTTTTTGTGCAATTATCATTTAAAAAGGCCGGCGACGAGATTCGATAAAATGCCTTGACGATCGAATCCGTAATCCATCAGTTTCCGGGTTTCCTTAAACCGCTGATCTGCATCCCCGGTTCCCATCACGACGGATATCAGTCGGTTCCCACCACGCGACGCCGTTCCAGTAAAGCAATAACCGGCAGAGCGGGTATACCCGGTCTTAAATCCGTCATTACCCTCGTAAGAATATGGCTCCCCAGGGAGCATGAGATTGGTGGTATGCAGGGAAAGCTTCTTCTGCGGTACAGGCAAATCGCGCTGGCTCGTTACCTCGAGTAGATCGGGATGTTTGTTCACCAGCCATCTGGCCAGCATGGCCGTATCCCTGGCAGTCATGACGGTATCCCCTTCGGAGGCCGCTTCGGCAAAAGGAACCAGGTCTGCGGCAGGCAAACCAGATGCATTGGCGAATACGGTCCGATCAGAAAGGCCGATTTCCTTCGCCCGGGCATTCATGGTGTCCACGAACCGGGCCTCCGACCCGCTGAGATGCTCTGCAATAGCTACAGCCGCATCATTGGCCGAATGAATAATGAGCGCTTCGAACAGCTGCCTCAGCGTATAATGTTCGTCTTCATGCATGCCGATGGCCGAACCGGGCACCTCTGCGGCATATCGACTAATCGGCACGTTCTCGTCCCAACCATGCTGCCCGGAACGAACGGCATCCAGCACCAGCAGCTCCGTCATCATTTTGGACATGCTTGCGGGAGGAAGGGGTAGATCGGCATGCATCGCATAAAGCACGCGACCGGTATCTGCATGAATCAGGATGGCCGAGCTCGCTTTGATGGGAGGCGGAATAAATATCTTCGCGATGAACACGACCAACAGAATGACGAGAAACAGCAGAAGGAGCAGACTTAAACGTGCTCGTCCCTTTCGGCGTTTTATTCGTTTGCTTCGAATCGTGCCGGTTTGCTGACGGGATCGTTCAGGGGATGACGGTACTTGATTGGGATACTTGCCTATGGATTCCATGGCGGTCGATCGCCTCCTTTGGCGGGCTATACGTTTCATCGTTTATGTATGTTCTAATGCTAACCATACAAGCTAAAGGAATTTTTAATTGAATCTAAAGAAATCTTAAAGATTACCAGGTGCAATTTCGGCAAGGGATGTTGACCTTGAGAAGAATAGGATTTATACTTGATCTAAAAATAAATTAAAAGGGTGAATACCTTGAAATCTTTAAATCTGACGACGCAACGCCAAGCGGTGTACGATGTCCTACGGGAATCGCATGATCATCCGACTGCTGCGGATATCATGAACCGGTTGGTGGAGAAAGGATATAATTTGGCGTACGGGACGGTTTATAATTCCCTTCGTTATTTGACGGATAAGCAGTTGATTCGAGAATTGAAGCTGGGCGAGAGCGCGAGTCGGTACGACGCCCGTACTGATGATCATCAACATATTATTTGTGAAGTATGCGGTAAAGTGGACGAGGTCATGACGGAGGTGCCAGAGGATTGGGCTGCTACGGTAGCCGGTGAAACCAATTACGTCATCCATCATGCTCACGTCGTATTCGGGGGGGTGTGTCCAGAATGTCAAACCAAACGGAAGAAATGACGGCACTGGGAACGGTCTATTCGTTTCCTGATTTCCAGTCCGGCAACCTGTATGTTCGTCCGACGACGCCGATGGCGATAGGGGATGCTTGTCCTACAACCCTGCGGGCTGCGTTACTAAGCCGTTCGCCCGGACGGGTGAATGAAATGTTCATTACCTTGACCGAGAACTGCTTCGAGGTGATGATGTTCCGTAAATGGGAACCGCGTCTTCAGTCGGCACTCAATACAGGATTGATTATTGCCGATATGACGGGCTGCCGGAATATGACGGCGTTCAACAAGGAGAAGGAGCTCCTGCTGCCCGAGCATTCCTCTATTCCGATTCTGTACCTTGTAGGGGAAGAATTAATGAGCAATGCGGGCTCAAGCCTGTTGAACGAAGAGCTCATGGTATGGCCTGCCCGTTCCAAAGATACGATGATGTATCAGGTGCAGCGAACCATCCGATTGTTCTCACCGGCTGCCGGATTGTCAGGTGGAGAAGAGGTCATGCGAGGCCTTGTTTATAAAGACTTATCCATTGATCGGGATAAAATGACGATCCACCGGGGCAGCACTCCGATCCATTTGACCAAGACAGAGTATCATTTGCTGATGCTCCTGCTGGACAGCGAAGGAGCCGTATGCACGCGTGAGGACCTGATGTGCAAAATTTGGGATACGGATTTTATGGGCGGCAGCAACGTGGTCGACGTCCATATCAAAAGCTTGCGTAAAAAGCTGAGCGACAACGCGGGAGCCCCGCGTTATATTGCAACGGTTAGAGGAGTGGGATACCGCCTGGCGGACTAATCCCCCTCCCTTTTTTTGTACATTCACCGCACTCTAGAAGGTTCATCCGAACTTCATATTACGATCATAAAAGGGTCATATAACACTCATGCGACAATCATGATCCAATGGATTCTCCAATGATACAATCAATTCATAAATTTAGATTCAGTCTAAAATCAATTATAGAAATGATGGAGGGTTCATATATGGATAGAATGACAACCAATCAAGGGGCTCCGGTTGGAGATAACCAAAACTCTAAAACGGCAGGACGCCGCGGACCAACGCTGCTTGAGGATTATCATCTGATCGAAAAAATCGCCCACTTCGACCGTGAACGGATACCGGAGCGCGTCGTTCATGCCCGTGGGGCAGGTGCACACGGCACATTTGTTGTGGAGAATGACATGAAGCCTTATACGAAAGCGGCATTCCTGCAGGAAATCGGTCAAGAAACTCCTGTGTTCGTTCGCTTCTCAACGGTTATTCATGGAACGGGGTCACCGGAAACAGCACGCGACCCGCGCGGATTTGCCGTGAAGTTCTATACGGAAGAAGGCAACTATGACATTGTAGGGAACCATATCCCTGTCTTCTTTATTCGGGACGCAATCAAATTCCCTGATATGGTGCATTCCTTGAAACCTTCGCCGGAGACCAACATCCAGGAGCCCGGCCGGTACTGGGACTTCATGACGCTGTCCCCGGAATCCACGCATATGATGACCTGGGTGTTCTCCGATCACGGCACACCGGCGAACTATCGCGAGTTGGATGGCTTCAGCGTCCACGCCTTCAAGTGGGTGAATAGCGAAGGCAAAGTGACCTACATTAAATACAAGTGGGAGTCTGCACAAGGCGTGAATACGCTGAATGCAGACGAAGTGGTCGAAGTCCAGGGCAAGGACTTCAATCACGCCACCCGTGATCTTCATGAGCACATCTCAAACGGGAATTTCCCGAAATGGCGCCTGCAGGTGCAGCTGATGTCCCCGGAAGAGATGGATGAATTGTCCTTTGATCCGCTGGATCCTACAAAGACCTGGCCGGAGGACCGCTTCCCGTTCGTAACGGTTGGCACAATGACCTTGAATCGCAATCCGCAGAACTTCTTTGCTGAAGTGGAGCAGGTCGCTTTCTCCCCAAGTGCGTTGGTGCCTGGCATCGAGCCGTCGGAGGATAAATTGCTGCAAGGCCGGTTATTCTCTTATCCGGATACGCAGCGTCATCGACTGGGTGCGAATTATTTGCAGATTCCGATTAACTGCCCATATGCTCCTGTGCGTAATCATCAACGCGATGGCTTGATGAACGTGAATCAAGATCCGTCACCGGTAAACTATGAGCCGAACAGTTATACAACAGGCCCTGTGGAAGATCCGTCTGTAACTGAAAGCGAAGCACCGCTCATCGGGCGTGTCGTTCGCCAGCGTATCGAGAAAACGGATGATTTCACACAGGCCGGAGAGTTGTATCGTTCGTTTACCGAGCAGGAGAAGGATCATCTGATCCGCAATCTGGTTGATGACCTGAGTCAGGTCAAATCCGATATTCAGCTTCGTGCCGTATGCAATTTCTACCGTGCGGACGCCGAATACGGCGCACGACTCGCTGCCGGGCTTGGTGTAGACCTAAGCGCATTCATCCCTTCCAATCAGTCGAAGTAACGTAATCTGAACGTATAAGAGCCAGCCACCTTGGTTTCCGCTGTGCAGGATGGATGGCCATTATATAGACGGTAATCTAGGATTGCCGGCAAGAGGGGTACCCGTTTAACAGGGTATCCCTCTTTTTATGGAATTAATTACCTATACATGCTGCATAATGAATGGTTCAGGAGATGCCGATAAGTTGAAGGGAGTATTTTTATAGAAGACAGGCGAGATTCACTGCAGTTTAGAAAGGAAAGAAACCCATGAAGAAAAAAAGTGCCAATCGTATTCGAAGAAATCTGATTCTCACATTTCTCCTCGTGCTCCTTGTGCCCAGCTGCGCCATCGGTATTATCACCTACCGTGATGCCAAGGGAACGATCGAGGATGAAATTCTGCGCAGTGCATCGCTGAGCGTTGATACGGCGAATGAGATTATTAACCACACGCTGCAATCCAAGTTTGATGACCTGAATTATTTAAGCAGCACGATGAAGTCTGCGGAAATCGACAAGGAGCTTAAAGCGCAAGCAGGTTCAACAATCAATGCGCTGAAGCAGTACTTGGGACTTCATCCGGAGACGGTGGACGTATTTATCGGTACGGCGCAGGCTGGAATTATCAAGGCATCGAGTGAAAAGCTGCCGCCGGGCTATGACCCTAGACAAACCGGTTGGTACCAGGAGGCGATGAATGCATCTGGCCAACCGATTATTACAGCCCCCTATGCTTCGAATGCAGGCTCACTGATTGTTGTAACGATCGCCCAGATGCTGCCTGACGGCAAAGGCGTCGTGGGCATTGATCTCAACCTCCTCAGCATCCAGAGTCTGGTCGAGGTGCAGGTAGGTAAAGAAGGCTACACGATGGTGCTGGATCAAAACCACAAATATTTGTTTCACCCCGATTATGAAGCAGGGACGGACGCGTTGGCTGAGGAAACCTGGATCTCCAAGATGTATGAGCAGCCGACCGGTCATTTTCACTATGTTCATGACGGCATGGAGAAACAATTGAATTACATTACAAATGAACGAACCGGCTGGAAAATTGCCGGGACCATGTATGTTCAGGAAGTCGACGACGCCGTTAATGGCATCCGCCATACGATGATTGTGGTCATGACCGTGTCGCTGCTAACCGCCTTAATTCTGGTGACTTGGAATGTAAGCTCAGTGATCAAGCCGATCCGCCGTATGCGCCAAGCGACCGAAGTTATTAGCGGGGGGGATCTGACGCTTCGCATGAAAGGCTTCAAGCGAGACGAGATTGGAGAATTGGCCGATCACTTCCAGCAGATGGTGGATAGTCTCAGAGACATGGTTCACGGGGTCAAGGCGATGACGGAGAATGTTTCCGCATCTTCCGAGGAATTGTCCGCAAGCGCCCTGCAAAATACAAGCGCCGTCGAGCATGTCACGTCTTCCATTCAGGAGGTTGCCGCCGGCAGCGAACGCCAGTTGAACGCCGCGGAGGAAATTCTGAAGCGCATCCTTCAAGTATCCAGGCATGCTGATGAGATTGCAGAAGTGTTGGAGAAGGTTACAGACGCCATGAACCAGACGGAGGAATTGGCCCAGGAAGGGAACAAGACGGTGATTACCGCAGCAGCGACGATGCAGGATATCGATCATGCGATGAACGATTTGAATGGGGTTATCCATCAGCTGTCTGAGCGGACCGAGGAGATCGGAGGTATCGCTTCGGCCATTACCGACATTGCCAAGGAGACGAGCCTACTGTCGCTGAATGCCTCAATCGAAGCTGCGAGAGCCGGGGAGCAGGGCAAAGGATTTGCGGTTGTGGCCGCCGAAATCCGTAAGCTTGCGCAAAGGTCGGAAAGCTCAGCGGATTACATTTCAGGGCTGATTGCAGGGATACTTGCAGAAGTGGAACGAACCATCGAGGTGACGGAAGCCGCCAAGCAGAAGGTGTCGGACGGCGTTGACGCAGCGGATCTGACCGGGCGCTCCTTCTCCCGTATCAAGAAGGCCGTGAATACGGTGTCCGGCCAGGTAAGAACCACTTCGAAAGCGGCTAAGGAATTGGCTCAAGATACGGCCTCCACGAAAAAGTCCGTTGAAGATATCCGCGGGGTGTCAGAGCAAACGTCCAGTCAGACTCAGACGATATCGGCTGCCTCTCAGGAACAGCTTGCTTCCATGGAAGAGGTGAGCGCGTCTGCTGCAGATTTAAGCCGGTTAGCCGAAGAACTGCAGGAGATGGTGAAACGCTTCAAGATTTAAGAGTTTCCGGGGCGTGCAGTATGTCTCGAATATTTCATGTTGAAGCAGCAAGGGAACTTATATTCCTTTGCTGCTTTTTGGTTTGTGGCAGGAAAGGGGGGCTTTTTGAAGAATAAGACCAAAGTGACTTTATCTATAGGAGCAGGGCCTTTATACTGGAGTCAACTGCTAGAAGCGTAAGATTAACGGATCCACAAGCTAGAAATGATGAGAGTGGGGCATATAACATGGCACAGCATATGAAAGATCGGATCGTCGCTTTGGCTGGTCCGCGCAAGGCGGCAGACATGGCTAAGCTGGTGGAGAAGATGGGAGGAACCGCGCTGCTTCGTCCGGCCCAGGGAACCGTATTTTTGGATGATGAAGTATTGCGCCGTTCGATCGAAGCTTGGCTCAAAGCGCCTGCACCGTGGGCGATATTTACGACGGGAATCGGCCTGGAAGCCATTTATGATACGGCCGAACAGATGGGCCTTTTGGATACATTGAATGAAACGCTGCAGCGCACCTCGATTGCGGCAAGAGGGTACAAAACGGCAAATGCGCTGAAAAAACGCGGCCTGGCGCCAGTCGTCCGAGATGATGATGGCAGTACATCGGGGCTGATCCGGTCACTTGCGCCGCATGACTTGTCGGGCAAGCGCGTCATTCTACAGCTGCACGGCGAATCTGCCCCTAAGCTGGTGGAGTGGCTGGAGAGTCGCGGGGCGGTAGTAGAGCAGATCCTGCCGTATAAGCACATTCCGCCGCTGGAGGAGGATGTTTCGCAGCTCGTGGAGGAAATTGTGGGCGGCAAGGTTGATGCGGTTGCTTTTACAAGCGCGCCCCAGTTCCGTTTTCTTGCGGATTATGCACGTGCCCACGGCAAGCTGGAGGCTGTGCTTGAGGCATTCCGCGGACCGGTCCTGGCCGCCGCTGTCGGCAAGGTTACGGCCCAGGGGCTTCGCGAGGAAGGCATTGAACGCATGGTGGTTCCCGAGGAAGAGCGAATGGGCAGCATGATGGTGGCGCTTGGCCGCTACTTTGCTCAAAGCCAAGAATAATGTCATGATATAACGTAATGAAGTTGGGGAGATTTCATTCCATGCCAGCTTCTTCATGCATGTTCCCAGGGATCATGTGAAATATTGAGTAGTAATATAGGAGGATGACCGATGGATAAGAGAAAAGCATTGCTGCTTGGCAGCTACACCCACCCGAAGTTTCATCCGCTGCAAGGCATCGATAAACAAGTGACACATCTGCTGAACGACATGTTCACCGTGCAGTGCACGGAAAATCATAAAATGCTGCATGAAAGCAATCTTTACCCTTACGAGCTCTGCATCGCCTACAGCGACCTATGGGATGAGCGCGTCTCGCCCCGGCAGACCGCAGGCCTGTTGTCTTACGTAAGCGGCGGCGGCGGCTTGCTCGTGATTCATAACGGCGTTACGCTGGCCAATCGTTATGAGCTGGCGCAGCTGATCGGCGCCCGTTTTGACGGACACCCGCCCATGGAGAAGCTGTATTTCGTTCCAGGGGAGACCGATCACGATATTACGGAAGGCGTGGAGCCTTTTGTGCTCGATGAGGAGCCTTACCGATTCATATTCAGTCCGTTTACGGAAAAAACCGTGCTGCTGCATTATGAATATGAAGGGAAGCAGTGGCCTGCCGCCTGGTGCCATACGTATGGCATCGGACGCGTGGTTTTCTTGATGCCGGGCCACCACGAGCCGTCCTTTCTCCAGCCTCAGCTGCGTTTAATGATTACGCAAGCGGCCAAGTGGGCGGCGCGGGTTCCGGGTTAAGGCATTTCGAAATGATGGGCAGGAGGGACGCGCGTGAGCGGGAAGATACTAATTGTTGAGGATGAAGCGAAAATATCCCGTTTGCTTGAAATCGAGCTGGAAAGTGAAGGATACCAGGTCACCAAGGCAGACAACGGGCTGGATGCGCTGGAGGCATACCGCAGTCAGGACGTGGATTTAATTCTGCTGGATGTCATGCTACCCGGAATGAGCGGGATTGAGCTGCTGCGGCGCATCCGTGCCCATGACTCGCACACCGCCGTGCTGCTGCTGACAGCCAAGAGCTCCGTTGAGGATAAAGTATCGGGGCTTGATCTAGGAGCCAATGATTATATAACGAAGCCGTTTCAGATCGAAGAGCTGCTGGCGCGGATTCGTGCTGCGCTGCGGCTTCAGGGTAAGCAGGATCCGGAAGAGCAGGCGGCAGGAGAGTGGCTTACGGCAGCGGATTTGAAATTGAACGAAGGCACGCGGGAAGTCATTCGCGATGGCAGAAGGATCGATCTGACGCCGCGTGAATTTGACTTGCTCGTCTATTTACTGAAGAACAAACGGCAGGTGCTGAACCGCGAGCAGATTCTCGCTGCCGTATGGGGATACGATTATTACGGCGACACCAACGTCGTCGATGTGTATATACGATACGTCCGCAAGAAAATCGATCATGATAGCGCAAATGAGCTCATTCACACCGTCCGCGGCGTCGGCTACGTGCTCAAAGAGACCCCATGAAGCTGAGCAGTAAAATCCACCTCTATTCGTCGGTGCTGATGGCGGCCATTCTGATAGTCATGAACTTATCCGTGTACTATGTGTTTAGCAAAATGACGGTGGACAGCCAGCTGGAGCAAGCGGAAGCGGAGGACTCTAGAATTTCGCGGGAAATGGCCAAAGCCGCGGATACGATTCCGGCGAGCGATCTTCTACGAAGCTATGTCCCTCTGGACGGGAAGATTCAATTGCTCGGGCCCGATGAAAGCTATCTGTCCACTTCAGTGACTCCCTCCGGGGAGGATATGGATGATCTTAAGCTGCCGTACGATACGCAGAAGCAGGTGAAGGTCGTCGAGTATGATAATATCCGGTATACGATGGTTTCTCTGCCTATCATTTGGAGAGACGGGGTCGTGGTAAATATACAGGTGGCCCGCAGTCTTGCCGCTACGATGGAGACGCTCCAAGTGCTGCGCATCGTACTGGTTGCCGTAACCGCGATTGCCTTGGTTCCGGTCATCCTTTCGACGCGAATATTGGGACGTTTGATCGTACAGCCGATTACGGCTTTGATCCGTACGATGCGGGAGATCCGGCAAAGCGGGCGGTTCCGGCGCATCGAGCTGAAGGAGAGATCGAAGGATGAATTGGTGGAGATGGGGGCTGCGTTCAACGACATGATTACGCTGCTGGAGAGCAATCATGCGAGGCAGGAGCAATTCGTGTCCAACGCTTCCCATGAGTTAAAGACGCCGCTCACTATCATCGAGAGTTACGCAAGTCTGTTAAAGCGACGAGGTCTGGACCGGCCGGAGTTGTTCATGGAATCCGTGGAAGCGATCCATTCGGAAGCAATTCGGATGAAGGAGATGACGGAGCAGCTGCTGCTGCTTGCCCGCAATCAGGATCAATGGCAGGTCGAGATGGAGCAGGTGGATCTCGTGGCATTATCGGAGTCATCTGCGCGTGCCTTTCGCGATGCCTATAACCGCACGGTGGAGGTTGAAGCTGATGGCGAGGTTCTCGGCTGGACGGACAGCCGCAGGCTGAAGCAGCTCTTGTTCATTCTGCTGGATAATGCGCGCAAGTACAGTGACGAACATATTGTCATCCAGGTTGGCAAGAAATCTTCAGAGGTTTATATCCGGGTCATCGACCGCGGAATCGGCATTGCCAAAGAGGAGCTGGAGCACGTGTTCGACCGTTTCTACCGGGTGGATGAGGCTCGTACCCGCCGGGGCGGGGGGGCCGGTCTTGGTTTGTCCTTGGCGAAGGATATCGCTGAGGCCATCTCGGCTTCGATTGAGCTGGATAGTCTGCCGGGTGTCGGTACAACCGCCACGATCCGGCTGCAAGAATCGAAATAAAAGGCTAAAACGTTCCTTTTTCTCATCGTATTCTAACTATGCTGCGCTATACTGACGGTAAAGACAGATTGTATCCGAGGTGATTCGATGCGTAAAAAAGTCAGTCTGCTGCTGGGTATCGTGATGCTGGTAGCGATTATGATTATTGTGAATGCGGTATGGAGTCCTTTTAGCCGTTCTACTTCCGCTATGTCAATGGATGAAGTGGTGGAGGAGGTGCTCTCCCAATATCCTGGCGGCGAAATAACGAAGACCGCGCTGGACGGCGGGGTGTATCGTTTAGAGCTTCAGTCGGGTACCGGAACATATGAGATGACGGTGGATGCTCGTCAAGGTGATATCGTGTCCATAGAGCAGCGGGATAAGACCGCTGTGAAGCCAGATCCTGAACCGGCTGGGCCAAGGGAGCCGGATCAGCCAACGGAACCGGATCAGCCAACGGAACCGGATCCAGACACTCCTCCTTCCGAGCCAGCGGATAACGGTGGCAAGGGAGCAGCGGAGGGAGCTGCGGGCGGGGAAAGCGGAAACAGAAGCGGCACTTCGGAACCGCCTGCAACGATGATTACCAAAGAATACGCGATCAAGCTTTCTTTAGACAAGGTACCCGGAACGGTGGAAGATGTGGAATATCGCGAGAGTAAGAGCAGCCGTTACTATCTGGTGGAGATTGAGAGAGCGGACGGGCGTGAAGCGACCATTCAAGTCCATGCCATTACCGGTAAGATCATGACGGTGACTTGGGATGATGAGGACGACGATGAATAAATGAGAGGTCTTGTCCGCGTTTTCTCATCGTTTTCTAATCTTTCTCTCCGAAAGCTCTCATGTTGAGACGGTATATTGGTTTTGTAGAGATCAACAGGAGAGAAGAATGAGGAGGCGTAATATGATGAAGAAAAAAATATGGTGGGCAGGCGCACTGTCCGTAGCTATCGCGGCGAGTGGAGTATACGGTTATAACGCTGTACAGGCGGCAGGATCAGGACAGACGACTGCAGCGGGAACTCAGGCAGCAACGAAGCAACAGCAGCAGCTGATCGGAATGGAAAAAGCGGAGCAATTGGCACTGGCTGCTGCCAGCGGCAAAGTGGAGAGCATTGATATAGACCGAAAAAAGGGCAAGCTGGTGTACGATGTGGAGATCCAGCAGAATAACCGGGACGTGGATGTATGGATTGATGCCTATACCGGCAAATCCCTTGGCGTAAGAGCCGACCAGGATGACGATGATGATGATCGTGATAACCTTCCAGGCAATCTGATCGGTGCCGGCAAGGCATCCGCTATCGCAGTTAAACACGCTAAGGGCGGTACGGCTGTGGAAGTGGATCTGGACCAAGATGACGGCAGATGGGTGTATGACGTCGAAGTGAAGACGGCAAACGGATCATCTGACGTAGAAGTCCATGCGATCAGCGGTAAAGTGATCAAGGCAGAGTATGAGAAATACGACGACCATGATGACGACGATGACGACCATGATGATGACTATGATGACCATCACGATGGGGATCATGATGATCGCGACGATCATGACGGGGATGACGACTAAGCCATTCTTCAACTGCATGAGATAACACCATAAGCGAACAGGCGGGATCATTTACTTTCCCGCCTGTTCGTTTTTTTAATTGTATTTTACATAATAAGCATGGCTGGAATGCAATTTCTTGTTAACCGATTCCGGATTCCCCTCATATTTCATGTGAAATCAGGGGAAATTGATAAGGCAGCTTCTCTATACTTATGAAAGCAAGTCCAAGGATAGATGTTTTTACCAGCGTTAAAGGTTATAATGGAACCAGACAACGACCGGGAGGGATGTACCGTGAGTGATCTTTTTAAGAAAGCCATCTCGTTAGGATTGGGCCTTACCGTGGTCAGCAAGGAAAAAGTAGAGAAAATCGTGGATGATCTGGTCAAACGCGGGGAGCTTGCTCCTGCGGAGTCCAAAGCGCTTGTGAACCGTCTCGTCGAACGCGGCGAAGAGGAGCAGTCGCAGATCAAGAACTATATTTATGAACAGGTGCAGCGTGTATTGTCCGATCTGGATGTTCCCAAAGAGAGTGATGTCGCCAGCCTGGAACAGCGCATTGCTACTCTGGAGAAGAAGGTTGTAGAACTGGAAGGATCGCGGCAGGAATAGATGGCGGTCCGAATTCGACATGCCGGACGTTACCGGGAAATCGCCATGGCGCTCATGCGTCATGGCTTTGGCTATATGGTGGAGGAGATGGGACTGTTTCATGTTCTGTCGCTGCCTGTCCGCTGGAGTTCCAGGGAACAGCCGGAGACGATTACGCTCGGGGAACGCATCCGGCGAGTGCTAGAGGATCTTGGCCCCGCCTTTGTGAAGCTCGGACAGTTGGCGAGTACAAGATCGGACCTGCTGCCTGACCATATTATCCAGGAATTGGTGAAGCTGCAGGAACGGGTGCCTCCATTTTCTTCTACGAGCGCAAGGGAGCTGATTGAGCAAGAGTGGGGTATGCCGATCGATGAAGTGTTGAGTGAGTTTGAAGACAAACCGCTGGCAGCCGCCTCGATTGGGCAGGTCCATGCCGGGAAGCTGAAATCCGGAGAGCATGTAGCGATCAAGGTTCAGCGGCCCGGTGTAGCCCGGATGATCGGCCGTGACTTGGAGATATTGCGGGATTTAATCTCGATTGCCGAGCGCCACTGGGAATGGGTGAAGCAGTACCGTGTGGACCGGATCGTTGACGAATTTGCCAGAGCGATGATGGCCGAGCTGGATTACAGCCATGAAGCCCGAAACGCAGAGAAGATAGCCTCCCAGATGCCTGAGCATGAATATATCCGCATTCCGCGGATTTATTGGGAGTACACGTCATCTAAAGTCCTGATGATGGAGTATGTCGATGGCCTCACCTTAAGCCGGAGGCAGGAGATCGTGGACAAGGGACATGATCTGAAGGCGATCGCTGAACATTTGATCGATGGCATGCTGCAGCAGATATTTATTGAGGGATTTTTTCATGCCGACCCTCATCCGGGGAATTTACTTGTCAGAGAGGACGGCAAGCTGGTCTTTCTGGATTTTGGGCTGGTGGGTCATCTCAGCGAAGATATGAAGGACCATCTGTCCGGACTCATTATTGCCTTGATGCGGCGGAATTCGGAAGGGATGATCCGGGCGGTTTCCAGAATGGGTTTGATCCCGGACGATTGCGACATGGATTCGCTCCGGTCAGACATGGACCGGCTGCGGGGAGAGTATTATGATGTCCCTTTCGCTCAAGTGCGTATCGGTAAGGCACTGACGGATCTGTTTGCCGTTGCCCAGCGGCACCGGATTATGCTGCCACCGGATATGACGCTGCTTGGCAAATCATTGCTGACGCTCGAAGGGGTCATCGAGATGCTGGACCCGAGTCTGAGTATTATCGATATGGCGGAGCCTTTTGGCCGAAAGTTGTTAAAGAAGCGGTATAATACCCGCCGGATCAGCAGGAAGGTGCTGGACGGGGTAAGCGGACTTGCCGAGAGCCTGCTTGATCTGCCCGGACAGGCCAGGCAGCTGTCGGCCCTGATCAGCAAGGGGAAACTGCGGGTGGAGATCAGTGTTCCCGAACTGCAAACCCTAATGCGCAAGCTGGATCAGATCAGTAACCGGCTCTCCTTCAGCATTGTGCTTCTGGCTTTCAGCATCATCATGGTGGGTCTGATTATCGGTTCGTCGCTCAGTCGAGAGCCGATGATGCTGTGGAGTTTCCCCGTGATTGAAGTCGGATTCATTGTGGCCTTGCTCATGGTTGCATGGCTGTTATATGCCATTTTCAAATCCGGCAGGTTCTAGGTAGATTCGGCTCTTGCCCGCTTGCGCTGCTGCACCCAAGTCTGGACTCCGATGAGGATCCATTCTATGAGGTGAAAGAATAAGGCAATGAGAAGCGCTTGCAGCCAGCCGCCGACAGGAATACCGGGCACGATCAGAGACGCTATGTACAGCAAAACCGTGTCGGTCACAACGGTAACCGCCTGTTTGATATAGATGGAGGTATCCTTGCGAAGCAGCAGCCTTAGCAGGGTGATAACCAAAGGATGAAGGATGCCTTCGAAGATCAGGAACCCGATCAGGATGGTGAGCGAGAAGCCGAGCCATACGCCTTGACCGCCGTAAGCCAGGATTTCACCTGATCCGGATGGATCTGATATGGGGAACCACCGGGCATATAACATCGCAAAGAGTTCTA
Source organism: Paenibacillus sp. p3-SID867 (assembly GCF_025142895.1). Taxonomy (NCBI): domain Bacteria; kingdom Bacillati; phylum Bacillota; class Bacilli; order Caryophanales; family Paenibacillaceae; genus Paenibacillus; species Paenibacillus sp. p3-SID867. The sequence continues at coordinate 69,454 of NZ_JAMBDM010000016.1, read as the reverse complement.
ACGGTATAATAATAAAGGCCGACAACAGCGGGATAAGCCACAGCTTCTTTCGTAAGGGTACGGTAGGCTCCCCGTCGCGTCTTGAAATATAATTCATCATCAGATTGATAAGGCCGAACAGAATCATCAGGATGAGTGCTGACAGAATGATCTGTATGGTATGCATATCGGGGACACCTCCTTAGTTGGTGTAAACTGGATTTCTATATCATAGACATTACCAAAGTCAGGGTCTTTTGTCAGTTGAAAAGAAATACAACGACAACGTTTGTTCTTCTTAGAAACGAATTCTATCGACATTTTGTCGGACTTATATGTAAGTATGTTTGTTTGCTAAATCCAATTGATTTGACGCAACAGATGCTAAATAATTTAAATGAGGTGGAACGTTTGCCGAACTTTCAACAGCTGGGCATTGACGAACAAAGAGTACGGAAACTGAAGGAGCAGGGAATTGCCGTGCCGACTCCGGTACAGCAAGAGAGTATCCCGCTGCTGCTGCAAGGAAAGGACGTTATCGCCCGGGCAAAGACCGGCACAGGTAAAACGCTGGCTTTCATGCTGCCGATTCTGCAGCAACTCGATCCGAAGCGGGCGTACCCGCAGGCGCTCATTATTGCGCCGACACGGGAATTGGCATTGCAGATTACGGAAGAAGCCAAGAAGCTGACGGCCGGCGAGCCGGACGGGATCAAAATTCTGGCGGTCTATGGCGGTCAGGACGTGGAGAAACAGCTGCGCAAGCTCGAAGGCGGCCGACATTTGATCATCGGAACACCGGGCCGATTGCTGGACCATTTACGCCGGGGCACGCTTGAGCTGGGTGGTGTGAAGCAGCTGGTACTGGACGAAGCCGACCAGATGCTGCACCTGGGCTTTCTGGATGAGGTGGAGGCACTGATGCACGCGCTTCCGTATCGGCGCCAGACGATGCTCTTCTCGGCCACGATGCCTGCCGGCGTGAAGCAGCTTGCCGGCAACTATATGAAAGACCCCGTCGATATTGTCATTAAGGGGGCTTCCCCGATTCCGCTGGAGCAGATCCAGCAGGTTGTGGTCGAGTGTACAGACCGTTCCAAGCAGGATGCCCTGCGCGCGATGATTGAGGAGCATAACCCTTTTCTCGCGATTATCTTCTGCCGGACAAAGCGCAGAGCATCAACATTGAATGAAGCGCTGCTGGCCCATGGGTATCAATCGGACGAGCTGCACGGCGACCTGTCCCAAGCGAAGCGGGAAGCGGTCATGAAGCGATTCCGGGAAGCCAAGCTGCAGCTGCTTGTCGCAACGGACGTTGCTGCGAGAGGGCTTGACGTCGAGGGCGTGACGCATGTCTTTAACTACGATATGCCTCATGATGTTGAAAGTTACATCCATCGTATCGGACGGACCGGACGGGCCGGTGGGAACGGGATGGCTATCACGTTTGCTGCCGGTAAGGATCTTAATGATCTACAGCGCATAGAGGAAGGAATTTCCCTGCGCTTGAAGCGAGTCCGATATGATTCCAGTGCTGGAGGCCTTCGGGAAAGCACGGGCGGCTCAGGCAGAGATACAGGCAGACCGGGAAAAGCTAGAAACATCTCTTCGCTTGAAGCCGATCAGGAACGCGGCCAAGGCAGAAGCCGAGCGGATCGCGGTACGGGTTCAGGGCGGAGCCGCGGCAGCGAGCAGAGCAGAGGAAGGGCCGGATCGTCACGCAGAGATGAACGTGGATCCGGACGGGCAGGAAACCGTGACGGCCGTGTAGACGAGGGACGCGGACAATCTGCGGCTGGAGGCCGCAGCAGTGGCAGTCGTGACGGCGGGCGTGCAGGCGAAGGCCGCGGACCATTGTCGGCTGGAGGTCGCAGCAGTGGCAGTCGTGACGGGGGACGTGCAGGCGAAGGCCGTGGATCACAGGCCGGAACACGCGGCGCCAGCAGCCGTGGACCGTCCAGAACCGAGGGGCGTGGAAATCAAGGCGGTCGCGGCGGACAGGGCGGTACCCGATCCTCTGAAGGCCGTGCTGCAAGAGGCCAGAGTGGTGGCCGGCGCGGTGGACGCAGCCGCTAGAAGTTCCAGAAAAATTTCAGGAAGCATCTGTTTCAATCCGGAAGATCCTGTTTAAGTAGAGAGCGTTACCCAGTCAATGACAAGGAGGCGTTACCATGTCTGAACATAATCATGTAGTGAACAAGCAAGGTGAGCTGGATGTGAGTAAGGTCAGTGACGCAATGGACCGGATTGATGATGGGGAGAAGGAGAGAATCCTGGCCGATTTTGATGCCTTCCAATCCTATTTGAACAAGCGAATTCAGCTTGCCGAGAGCATTGGATTGAATGAAGAGCAGCTGGCGCAGGCAGCAGAAAAGGTGGCTGGTTATCTGGCTGCAAACGAGGAGCCTCGTAATTCCGAAGAGAAGCTTCTTCAGGAGTTATGGAAGGTCGGAACCCAAGCGGAGCAGCATCAGCTGGCTCATCTGCTTGTGAAGCTGGCTCAGAAACGAACGGCTCAATAAGGCAAAGCGTGAGATGGAAATCCTTCCCGGCTGACTTGCCGCGGAAGGATTTTTGGGTTCAAGAGTAGTAATTAACATACTTATAAGGATGTAGGGATGTAATGATGTAAGGATGTAGGGATGTAGAGGTGGATATTAATTTCTATACATAATATGCATGCAAGCTAGACGTGCTGGTTCGCCTCCGCCTTCGGTATCATATCGAGGTGCGGTGCAATGAAATGGTACTCAGGTGCAACGAAATGGTACTCAGGTGCTACGAAATCGCTATGACGATGGCCAGAACCCTGCCGAACGCCGAGGCTAACGGACATCAGATACGTTATTTCCCTGTTATGAGGTCCATTTATCGTTCTAGCGGACACCAAAGCCGTTATTTGGCCTGAAAACAGCCGAAATATCGTCTTTCCAGATAAATAACGGATCTCCTGTCCGTTCGATTCGCTTAAAACCCCATTTTTTGCGAAATAACGTCTCCTGAGTCCGTTAGGTTAGACTGCGAGTGAACGCGGGGGGCTGCTCCATCGCCCGGCATGACTTGCAATTACAGCTCTTTTGTCGCACTGCCGGACGCACACTCTACCGTTGGCCTATCATACTATTTGGTACATCCTGCGAACTTCTCCATCTTGATCTCCAATGTCTTCGTTACATGTGACCATAGAAACAAATGAAAGAATAGTAGGGGGAGTTGCCTGAATGTCTCTGGTGATTCATGAGCAGAGAAAGCCCAAAATGCAGCCTTTTTATTGGGTGATTACATTTGAAATGCACGTGCTGGGAATACTGCTTGGCCTGGCGCTGACACTGGGTCCCTTGATGCTGCTGTACCTCTGGGCCAATGTCTGGACCTGGATGAGTCTGGTTGCCATACCCGCCGGTATCTTCATGATGATTCGTCTGTCCAGAAGCCTGAAAGGGCATATCTGGAACAATACGCATCTGGACGAGTATTTGTTATACGAAGATTTTATTGAATATGAGAGATGGGACCCGGAAACGAAAGACTCCCTGAAGGGGAGCCTTAGAATCGGTGACATCAAGGAAATATACTATGGTCGATACATCTTTCAATTCAGTTATGCTTATAAGAAGAGCAAAATGACCGAATCCGTGCCTATGGCGGAGTTAATGCCGATTATGTATCTGGTTGCGGGAGAAGGGCAGACGGAACGGGCGGTGGCCATTCCTTTCACGGATCCGATGGAGGCCAACCGGTGGCTGGAGGTTATCGGCAGAAGGGACATTCCTTTATATCTGACTTCTATCATCATTCATGATCTTGGGGATGAATCGGTTGCGTCTTTGCTTCGCGAGGACGAGGATTTAGAGCGTGCCGAATTTGATGGCAATATGGAACGGCAATTCCGGCCTTACCTGGACCGTCTGGTACAGGAAAATGAGGAGGAAGACCGGGAATTGACGGAGGAGGAGCTTAATCAGCTGGAATACGAGATGAAACTCCTCGAGTACGAAGAGACGCTGCAAAAGCGAAGATCGGCTTTCCGTGGAACCGGTTTGCTGGCTTGGCTGATTTTTCCGGTTCAGTTCGCTATCGGTTATTGGCTGACACGCCAGGCAGAGCTGGGTAACGCGGACCCGGAACGTCCGTTATTCCCCATTTTACTTGTTGCACTCTCCGCGATCCTGTTTTTCTTCCTGGTGAAATGGATGCGCTGGCTCCAGATCATCATGTTCTCGTTGATTACCTTTATATCGTTTATGTTTTTGGATTTTTCCGAGATCGAAACGGATCCCTCGTACCAAATGTCCAGCATGCTCCTTGCTATAGCCATGCTGTCACTGCCTGTGGTCGGTCTCTTCTATTTGGGCATCCGGCATGTGCGCAAAGGTCGGGATGCGAAGAATCTGCCGCCGATGCCGGGGATCCAGCCCGGAGACCATCTGTCAACTTAATACGAAAACGAGAAAACGCACCCTTCACATTTGGGGGTGCGTTTCGTATCGGTATCTGTAGGTTTCCATAGGTTGGCTCGTAAAGGCGGTGTCGAGCTTTTTCTTCTCGCCAGGGGCCAGGGTTACGTTCTTGTACATCTCGGTGAAGACTTCATCTTCGTTCTTATCGTACACGAAAAGGGTGATGTGACCATGATATGTTTGGCTCTCATGGTAGTTGCCGGCATAGATCTCAATGTCCGCATCATCCTCGTTTTTATAGGCGCCAGCATGGACCACGATGTAGTCTTCAAAGCTTTGGAGCTCGGAACCCGCCTTCTTGTCCTCAAAATTTTGATCCAAATCGGTCAGCATCGTTTCTTCTTTGTAAAGGGATTCCTGGGTGATAAGACCAATGGGGATCGTCAGTATAAAATAGAAGGCCAGCGTCGATAACCCCGTGCTGCGGAGCACGGTCTTTCGGTCATAACCCCCTTTGATTAGGCCGATGAAGGCAATCAGTGCCAGCACAATGACAATGAGATGCCATGGGGATACAAACATTTCGGGATACAGTTTCATTTCTTTTCCTCACTTACTGTTGTTGAAATACAGAATATTGCAATATGTCTCCAAACCTTAAATCATTACCCTGCTTACTTGCTGATTAAACAGCTGGTATTAGTCTATGTAAATTTTGTTTGAAGAGGTTATACATTCATCATAATGGATTTGCGGGCAGCGGGGTAGAGGCGTTGGAACTGAAATTTGGTTTAAAGCCATTTATTCGATATGATGGAAGGAGATTGGCTAGGCTGTAGAGCTTGAAGCATGCCATCCATTCAAAACAAGCCGGGAGGGGATTCGAAGATGTCAGTTTACGAATATCATGCAACAAATACCAAAGGTCAGGAAGTCTCGCTCGATCAGTATGCGGGCAAGGTTCTGATTATTGCAAATACGGCAAGCCAGTGCGGACTTACGCCGCAATATGGAGAGCTTCAGCAGCTGTATGACCAATATAGCCAGCAAGGACTGCAGGTTCTTGGTTTCCCGTGCAATCAGTTTGGCGGACAGGAGCCGGGTACAAGTGAAGAGGCCGAATCATTCTGTCAATTGAATTATGGCGTGAATTTCCCAATCTTTGCGAAGATTGACGTGAACGGGGAAGATACGCATCCGTTATTTCAATATTTGAAATCAGAGCAGCCAGGACCGAATGAAGGCGGAGAGATCGCTTGGAATTTCACAAAGTTTCTGGTAGACCGCGAGGGCAAGGTGGTTCAGCGATTCGAACCGCGAGATACGCCGGAATCGATGAAGGGCGCCATTGAATCTCTGCTTGGCTAGTGCAGATAGTAACGATTACATCAACAGGGCTGTTTTCTTCGGGGATATTCCTCTGGGAGAACAGTCCTGTTTTTTGGATTTTTCATGGCACATTCCGTTAGAACAGTCGAAGCAAGATCCTCCAAGGCAGAACGTATAGGAGAGGGTGAATGCTTGAATTTCATGAGGCTGGACTCTTAATAGCTTACCCTGATACGGAACCTGTATTCTTGGTTTACCCTTGGGTATTGGCCTGAGAGCATCATGCTCTTTAGGTCAACATCTTTTATCATTCCAACTATGTGAAATTATGAACAATGTGTGAATAATGCGATTGTCTATTGAACTGTGAAATTAATCACATTATAATAAAGGCATGAAGTGAAAAAATTCACAAATAATATTACCAGTCACCGCATTCATGCTCAACAAGCGTTACCAAGCATGAATCCAGGCAAAAGAGCTCATCTTAATCAAATATACAGCTTCACACTTGGAGGAGGAAAAACCATGAAAGTAGCAGTTATCGGTTGTACCCATGCAGGAACGTCCGCCATCGTGAATACCGCCAAACTTTACCCGGAAGCACAGATCACCGTTTATGAACGCAATGATAACATCTCATTCCTGTCTTGCGGCATCGCGCTTTACGTTGGAGGCGTTGTAAAAGACCCTGACGGTCTGTTCTACTCTTCGCCTCAGAAGCTCGACGAGCTGGGTGTTGAAACCAAGATGAAGCATGAGATCATTTCGGTGGATACGGATAAGAAAAGCTTGAAAGTTCGGAACCTGGTTACAGAAGAAATTTTTGATGATGCCTATGACAAACTGATTATCACAACCGGATCATGGCCAATCGTACCGAAGCTTGAAGGCATCGATCTGAATAATATTCTGCTCTGCAAAAACTACAATCATTCCAATGCGATCATTGAAAAAGCGCAGGAAGCGAAACACATTACGGTTGTCGGCGCCGGTTATATCGGCGTAGAACTGGTTGAAGCCTTCCAACAGAACGGCAAGCAGGTTACCCTGATTGATAGTGCCGACCGCATTCTGAACAAATATCTGGATCCGGAATTTAGCGGCAAGATCGAGGAATCCTTCCGTGAAAAAGGGATTGAGATGGCTCTGGGCCAGACTGTGACTTCTTTCCAAGGCAAGGATGGCAAGGTGAACAAGGTCATCACCGACAAAGGTGAGATCGACACGGATCTCGTGATCCTCTGCATCGGCTTCCGTCCGAATACGGAGCTGGTGAAGGGGCAGGTGGATATGCTGAAAAATGGTGCCATCGTCGTGGACCAATATATGCAAAGCAGCAAGCAGGATGTATATGCAGCAGGCGATTGCTGCTCCGTGCACTATAACCCGACCGGTAAAATGATGTACATTCCACTGGCTACTAACGCAGTCCGGATGGGTACGCTCGTTGCACGCAATCTTGTGTCGCCGACAACCCCTTATATGGGAACGCAAGGTACGTCGGGATTGAAAATATACGAACACAACATTGCCTCGACGGGATTAACCGAAGGAGCCGCCAAGGACGAAGGCTTGAAGGTGGAGACGGTCACCATTACGGATCATTACCGTCCGGAATTCATGCCTACCTTCGAAGAGGTTACGCTGAAGGTGGTATATGAGCAAGACAGCCGTCGGATGCTTGGTGCACAGGTCATTTCCAAAGTGGATATGACGCAATCCATTAACACGCTGTCGGTATGCATACAGAATCGGATGACGATTGATCAATTGGCCTTCATCGACTTCTTCTTCCAGCCGCATTACAATAAACCGTGGAATTTCCTTAACACGGCTGGACTGCAGGCATTGCCGGCGGTCGAAACAAAAACACCGGTACATTCGTAATTGATTCACCAAGAAGACTCCCTGATTTGGGGGTCTTTTTCTTGTTTTTGAAGGATTATGGATTTTGACAGCGAATTGGAAAATATCCGGACATGTAGATTTCGACTTTCAGGAGGTAGGATAAAGTATGAATAAAAAAGTAATGTTGGCCTCAGTTGCATTGTTCTCCATGCTGCTGACGGCCGCTTGTTCCAATGATCAGGCTGATCCGCCTGCAGAGACTCCGCCGGCTGTTGTGGACAGTGGGGGGACAGGTCAGACGGGAACGTCTGAAGAACAGCCGCCTGCAGAACCCCAAGGTGAAGACCAACCGGCCGACAACGCAGAGGTGAAGCCGATCGGCGAACCTGCCGCAGTGGGCGATACGGTGGATTATCACGGCACGGTCATTACGCTGAACGGCGTACGTGAATCCGAGGGTGATGAATATTTGAAGCCCCAGCCCGGCCATACATTTAAGGTGGTTGACATTACCGTGAAGAACAATGGCCAGGAGCCGCTGGTCATCTCTTCCGCGCTGTCTTTTTCCCTGACGGATTCGAGCGATCTTAACTATACGGTTCCCATTACGGATGACGTGAAAATGCTGGACGGCACCGTTGCCCCAGGCGGCGAGCTGACAGGTGAAATACCGTACGAAGTGAAGCAGGGGGTTAAGGGACTGCAACTGAGTTATGGCGATCCGATGAAAGAAGGAAGAGCCATTTGGGCAGTGGAATAAAAAAATAATATTGGTTTCGGGATGTACGAATGATGAAAGGATTTTGCTGAGGCAAGGTCCTTTTTTCTATGTGATTGTGAAGACGCTGCTTTACATGCGGGAATGTTTTCAGTATGATTAAACCGTACAGTCGGTTTTTTATCTGTGAGCGGTGTTCATCATCTTCACAGATTCATTTTTATTAAGAGAATCAGGTTTTGGTACGTGAATTCCGGACTATTATTTCCAAGCAAGGAGTGCTTACATCGATGTCTTCAGAAAAAGCGCAGCGAAAACGCGACATGATTCTGGATAAAGCGAAGGAACTGTTCATCCAGCGCGGGTATGCGGCAACATCCATGGATGAACTGGTCAAGTATACGGGTGCCAGTAAGGGAAGCATCTACTATCACTTTGAGAGCAAGGAAGATTTGTTCGTCAAGCTGCTGGCGAAGCAGAATCAGGAATGGATGGAAGCCTGGGACGATCAAAAAGCCCGTTACGCCAGTTTCGAGGAGAAGCTGTACGGCATTGCCGATCATATGGTCGACGACTTCCAGAATCCGCTGACCAAGATTGCGGAGGAATTCTATATCAATCAGCCGGAGAATAAGACGATTTTGGGCGAGTTGCTGGCCATCCTGCAAGGTCCGCGCACGCTCTACCGCGAGATTTTAGCGGAAGGAGTAAGCGAAGGGCGAATACCTGCAGAGGATGTAGAGGAAATATCCATCATATTTGCATCGCTGCTCGATGGGATGTCGGTGTCGCACTTTGAACGGTCCCAGGAGGAATCAAGGCAGCTGTATCGCAAGGGGGTCACTTATTTTTTAAACGGTGTGTTATCGAGCCGAGGATCGTAGTGAACCGGAGGATTTATTGGAAACGCTTCTTCTCGATTTGCAAGCGGGGGCGTTTTCCGCATAAATATATTTAAACCGAATAGTCGGTTTTAACTAGGGGGATAAAACATGAGGCATTTGTTTGGCAACCGCGCGTTTGTGCTGCTGATGGTTTCGGATTTCATGCAAAATATCGGGATCTGGATCCGCAACATGGCATTGTTGTTCTTCATTATGGAGAAGAGCAACCATGATCCGGTTGCCGTATCGCTGCTTACCGTAATTGAATACGCGCCGATCTTTGTGATCTCCATGATTGGCGGCGTGCTGGCGGACCGTTGGCGTCCCAAGCGAACGATGATCTGGGGGGACATTCTCAGCTTTTTATCCATATTGCTTATCCTGTTCGTTGTGTATGCGGGATATTGGCAGGCCGTGTTTGCGGTGACCCTGGTTTCGGCTGTTGTATCACAATTCTCGCAGCCATCGTCCATGAAGCTCATCAAGCGCTGCTTGCCGGCTGAGCATGTGCCCGCGGCCACGGCTTTGTCCCAGACCTCGATGTCGCTGTTTATCATTTTGGGACCGATGGTCGGTACGACGATTTATCAAGCTTTTGGATTGCAGGCGTCTTTAATCAGCTTGTTGGTTCTATTCGGCGCTTCGGCGATCGTGCTAATGTGTCTTCCTTCCAGTGTGGATGAACCCTCTAACAATTCGGAATCGACCGGTTCTTTTATGAAGGACATGAAGGCGGGCTTCACTTATATCGGGTCCAGCCGGCTGTTGAAGGTGCTGCTGGTGGTCTATGTTTTATTGGCGCTCGGCAGCGGACTTGTTCAGCCGCTTGATATCTTTGTCATCACGGAGCGTTTACAGTTGGCAATGTCCAGCGTTCAGTGGTTCACCGCGCTAGAGGGCCTAGGTATGTTAATTGGCGGCGTCCTGGCTGCTGTCATTGCGGGGAGAGTGAAAGGCAACTACTTGTTGTTCGCCGGGCTTGCCTTCCTTGGCCTCTCGACCTTTGTCGAGGTGCTGTCTCAGTGGCCGATCCTGACCGGCACGATGCGCTTCGCAACTGGGGTGCTGATGGCGATGGCGCAGACGGTTCTGATGGCCGTGATGATGCAGCAGGTGGAAGAGAAATTCATCGGTCGGCTGAATGGCGTGATGACGCCGTTGTTTACCGGCATGCTGCTCATTGGCTCCGGGTTTACGGGATGGTATATGTCGGCAACCTCCATTGTGGTCGTGTATTTTACGGCAGGTGCGCTCTTCCTGCTGTCGTCCTTGATTAGTATGAAGCTTCCGATCTCGAACGTTCAGGCTCAGGAAAAGGAAACGCCTGTTGGGGTAGAGGCTGCCGTCGAGGCGTAGGATAGTGGTTAGAACATGTTGCTGGTAAACTGGCATAGGCTGGGTTTAGAACTTGTTTCTTGTAAGCTGGTATAAGCTTGCTGGTTTAGAACAAGAGGGCTGGTAAAAGCACCAACCAAGCGGTGTCGGAATTATTTCCTGGCACCGCTATTTTTATATGTACCGCTGGCTCGAATTGAGCGAATGATTGATCTTAAACGTGATCAGGGCAGCCAGAACACAAGGCTGTCCGATCCTGACGCACAAGGTCGTGATATAATTCACGTTCTTGCTCTGGCGGCTGCGGTACAATATGGGTAACTGTAACTGTAACTGTAACTGTAACTGTAACTGTAACTGTAACTGTAACTGTAACTGTAACTGTGACAGAAACATCAGAAGCTGCATTCGAGAGATTTCAGGACGGAATGCGGGAGAAATGGGGGAACGGCCATGGCCTATAACAAGCCTGATCGCATTGCGGAGATCACCGTGGAGAACGGGGTGAAAAAAGCACATAACTCCGTCATGAACGTAACGATATTAGGATTTTTGGCGGGTGCTTTTATCGCGCTCGGCTTTTTGCTGGATATTCGCGTGATTGCCGGGGCGTCCGAGGCTTGGGGAGGCATTGCCGGTTTTATAGGCGCGGCGATATTCCCTGTCGGACTGATTCTTGTATTGCTCGCAGGCGGAGAGCTGCTGACGGGCAACATGATGGCCGTGTCCCTGGCCAGATTCAAGAAGCGGATTTCCACGAAGGAGATGATACGGAATTTGGCTCTCGTCACGGTAAGCAATATGGCGGGGGCGTTGTTCGTCGCTTACTTCTTCGGTCATGTGACCGGTCTGACAGGCAGCGGCGTTTATCTGGAGAAGCTGGTGGATATGGCGGGACACAAGCTGGACGACAGCTTCCTGCAGGCTTTCTTGTCGGGTATCGGCTGCAACTGGCTCGTAGCGCTCGCCGTGTGGCTGTCCTACGGATCGGACCAGATGAGTGGCAAAATTCTCGGGATCTGGTTTCCGACGATGGCGTTTGTAGCCATCGGCTTTCAGCACGTGGTGGCCAACATGTTCCTCATTCCGGCCGCGATATTTGAAGGGTATTACAGCTGGGGTGAGTATTTCATAAATTTCATTCCGGTTTGGCTTGGCAATTTCGTCGGAGGCGCGCTGTTTGTGGGGGCTGCTTACGGGACCGTATATTTGAAGAAGAATGATAAGGTTGAGGTCATTCCACGCGGCGAACAAGATGCTGCGCTGCCTTCCGCTCCGGCTACCGCCACTGCTCAACAGGTTCATTCTGCGTAGAGTGTTTCTTATTATCCCGAAGCATGGTAATCAAAGACAGAGAAAAAAGCTGCGATCGACCGCTCCCTTAGGGATAGGGTCGGATGATCGCAGCTTTTTTCTTGTTGGCGGAGCGGACTCTTTGTATAAGACGCAAAAGGAAAAGCCCGCTATTTTTTTAAATGGTAAGGCACAGTCGTAATAATCACGTCTCTCCGATATAGCAAATGTGCACGGATGAGCAAGCTGGATTGATTGTGCAGGAAGTTATGCCAGCCCTTCTTGGGGATGAACTGCGGGATGATCACGGAACCTGGTAGTCGGATTCGCCTGCCTTCCGCTGTACGGTATGGATAATGCCATATAAAACAAATTCGCCATGCCGGTCTCGGGGGAGGAGACATGGGCATGGCGAATTTTTGGGAGTGGTCCATGATTTGGCAAGGAAGAGAAAGGGTCTGGGTTCCTCTTCGTTGCTCTTGATAGGAATATACCCGGAAGGAAGTAGAGTGAATCACCGATGCAGAAAAAAATGTAAGACTTTACTGGAGCCCTGATTTTCTTTTAAGATAAAGGGATATGATTCAGCGTGTACAAGGGGGAATAGACGAAATGACTCAAGCGATGATTCATCAGGAAAACGGCGTGTTTCCGGCGGTCTGTCCGTTGGACTGTCCCGATACTTGCGGCCTGCTGCTGCATAAAGAGAACGGAAAAATCGTGAAGGTTACCGGTAATCCGGATCATCCGATTACGCAGGGAGCCATCTGTAATAAAGTCCGTAATATGGCGCATCGCGTGTATCATCCGGAGCGCGTGTTATATCCGCTGCGGAGGGTAGGGCCCAAAGGTCAGGGAGCTTTCGAGCGAATCAGTTGGGATGAAGCGGTTCAGGAGATTGCTGAACGCTACAAGAAGCTGATCGAGGAGCACGGCTCTGAGAGCATACTGCCTTACAGCTTCTACGGCAACATGGGCATATTGAGCGTGGACGGCATGGACCGGAGATTCTTCAACAGGCTGGGTGCCAGCCGCCTGAAGCAGTCGATCTGTAATTCGGCAGGCAATGAGGGTTGGAAATCCGTTATGGGGTTTAATGGAGGCACCATCCCGGAGGATACCGTTCTGGCCGATGTTATTATCGTCTGGGGCGGCAACATCGTCAGCACCAATATGCACCAGGTGGTGCTCGCAGAGAAAGCGCGCAAGTCCGGTGCCAAGGTCATTGTCATTGATGTTCACAAGAACCAGACAGGGCAGTGGTCGGATTGGTTCATTCCGTTGTTTCCGGGCACGGATGCGGCACTGGCCGTCGGCCTCATGCACATTATGTTCCGTGACGGCATGGTGAATGAGGAGTTTCTCCGGAACTATACGCTTGGACATGAAGAATTGCGCGAGCATGTCAAAGAATACACGCCGGAGTATGTATCCTCCATTACCGGCATCCCGACAGAGGATATTGAGAAGCTGGCCGAGCTTTACGGCCGGGCAGATACTTCCTATATTCATATCGGTAACGGTCTTCAGCATCACGACAATGGCGGCTTGACGGTGCGCAGCATCGCCGCGCTTCCGGCCTTGACCGGACAATGGCTGAAGCGGGGCGGAGGGGCTGCCAAGTCGAACGGCGGGTACAACAGCATGGACAGCGATGCGCTGGAACGTCCCGATCTCCGGCCGAATCCGGATGCACGGACGATTAACATGAACCGGATCGGCCAAGCGCTTGCGATGACCGAGCAGCCGATTAAGTCCGTGTTTGTCTATTGCAGTAATCCGCTGGTTGTTGCTCCTGACACCGAGCGGGTGCGGGAAGGATTTGCACGGGAGGATCTGTTTACCGTCGTGCACGACCTGTTTATGACGGATACAGCCAAGTATGCGGATATCGTGCTCCCGGCAACCTCCTCGTTTGAGAATACGGATCTGTTCGCTTCCTACTGGCATCAGTACATTCAGCTGCAGGAGCCGGTCATCCCGGCGCTTGGGGAGAGCAAGAGCAATGTAGAGCTGTTCTCCCTACTGGGGCGGGCTATGGGGTTCACTGACCCGGCCTTCCATGAGACGGAAGAGGAGATGATGGCAAGAGCGCTCGACTTCCCGGATAACCCTTATCTGAACGGCGTCACGCTGGACAAGCTAAAGGAACACCGCTATGTGAAGCTTGATATGACGCCGCTTGAAACATATCTGGATCGTTTGCCGACGCCTTCGGGCCGGATCGAGCTTTACTCCGCGCAGTTGGAGGAAGCAGGTCTTCCGCCTCTTCCGACCTACGTTCCGCTCAAGGAAGGTTATGACGGTGTAAGGCGCGGCCGCGGGCACAAATACCCGCTTATGTTCATTTCGCCGCCGAACCACAACTTCCTGAATTCGACCTTTGCGAATGTGGAGAAGCATCAGAAGCTGGAGAAGGAGCCAACCCTGCAGATCCATCCGGAGGATGCAGAGGAACGCGGTATAGAGGACGGAGACATGGTTACGGTATACAACGACCGCGGAACCTATGAAGTTCGGGCCAAGGTAACGGATAAAATGCTGCCGGGCACCGTTGTCAGCCAAGGCCTGTGGTGGGAAGGCGAGGGCCGCAAACAGCGTGCCAATGCCCTTACACCCGACAGGCTGTCGGATATGGGCGAAGGGGCTACCTTCTTCTCAACGGTGGTCGAGGTCAGTACTAAAATAACCGGTGCATAAAGATGAATACATTGACTGTCTTGCGGGTCTATATGACCTCAAGGCAGTCTTTTTTTTAGAGATAAGAAAGTATAAACATCCGAGGCTTAGTAACCCCTTATCTCGGAAGAGAAACTTCCGCTAAATGCGTCTGTCTATTGAGGAAGCGTCGATAGACGTTTTTTTGTTGGCTGGAAAGGGTGAAACATTCCGGTAGAAGTATAAAAAATCGGGGTTTTATTATATAGATTCAAAATATTTCCATAGGTAGAATGATACTAAGTCAATTGCAAGCGGTTTCGAAAACGGTAAATATTCAGAGACCCGGCATGCTTTTACATCATTTCGTAACGGGAGGATAACTTATGCCGCAAGCTACTGCAGAACAGCAACCATCGCCCATTGCCCGGCAGCCAAAAGTCCATAGTAAAAATTTTCTTAGGCGATTCATGAAGCAATGGGATGTTCAGCTCATGGTGATACCCGGCGTCATTCTAGTTTTCATTTTTGCCTATCTGCCTATGTACGGCGTAATAACCGGATTTATGGATTATAACCTGTTCACCGGCTCGAGAATTTGGGATAACCCGTGGGTTGGTTTTAAACATTTTGAAGCTTTTTTTGCCGCCCCCGAGTTTGAAAGGATTTTGCGCAACACGATTGTGATCAGTTTATTGAAATTCTTTATCGGATTTCCAGCACCGATTGTACTGGCACTTTTATTGAATGAAGTTCGCCATATGTTATTCAAAAGAGTCATCCAGACGATTACATATCTGCCTCATTTCCTATCATGGGTTATTGTGGCAGGGTTCACCACCGCCTTGCTATCAACGGAGAACGGAAGCATCAACATTCTGCTGGAGAGCATAGGGGCCATTGATGAACCGATCAATTTCCTTTCGTTAAAGGAGTATTTTTGGTCGATCCTGATTTCGGCCAACGTATGGAAGGAGATCGGATTTAACTCGATTGTATTCCTGGCTGCGATTGCGAGTATTGATCCTGCTCTCTATGAGGCTGCCGACATCGACGGTGCAAGCAAGTCCAAGCAAATCTACCTGATTACGATTCCTTCGATTATGCCGGTCATCATTATCTTTATGATTCTTGCGATCGGCAACTTGCTCAATGCAGGCTTTGAGGACATCTTGCTCCTGGCATCCAATCCGGTGCTGCGGCCGGTATCCGATGTTATTGATACGTATGTCTATCGAGTAGGCCTAGGGTCACACCGTTATTCTTATGCGGTTGCTATCGGATTGTTCAAGGCGATTATCAGTGTTGGACTGCTTACGATCGCGAACTATCTGGCTCGAAGATCTGGTAATAGCTTATGGTAACAATCAGCAGCCCTCAGGAGGTACGGCATGTTAAAAAGAATTAGCTTTGGTGATAAGGTCATGCTTATCGTGATTTACGTGTTCCTCAGTTTATTAGCCTTCTCGGCACTCTATCCTTTCTGGAATGCGGTGGCTGTTTCCTTCAACGTAGGTGTCGATACCGCAAAGGGTGGAGTCACCTTCTGGCCAAGAGAATTCACAACCGAAAATTATAAAATCATACTCCAGGACGACCGACTGCTTAACGGGTTCTTCATATCCATAAGCCGTACCGTAATCGGCACCGCAACCTCCATATTCATGACAGCGCTTCTCGCATTCGGGATGACCCGAACTTATCTGATCGGACGAAAATATTACACATTGTTCTTTATATTCACCCTCTACTTTGGTGGAGGGTTGATTCCAACGTATCTCCTTATCCGTTCACTCGGTCTGATGGACAGCTTTCTGGTATTTATTATTCCATCCTTAATCAGTGTGTGGAACATGATCATTTTTCGGACCTTCTTTCGAGGTCTTCCCGTAGGGCTGGAAGAGTCAGCCCATATTGACGGCTGCAGCAATTGGGGCACATTCTTTCGGATTATTCTCCCATTGTCCGGACCGGTTATCGCCACGCTGGCTTTGTTGACCGCCGTGGGCCATTGGAATGACTGGTTTCTGCCGAGTATCTACATCACCAGTGATCATTTGCTCCCCATTCAGACGATTCTGCGGCAGACCTTGAATGCCAATATTGTATCGGGTTCAAGCTCCGTGCTCGATAGCGCTTCGGTTGCCCTACTGGATCAAGCAAGGCAAATCACTTCAAAATCGCTCACAATGGCGATGATGATCGTGGTGACCTTACCGATCATTCTTGTCTATCCTTTTGTGCAAAAGTATTTTGTCAAAGGTGTACTGGTAGGCTCGCTGAAGGAGTAGTTGACGAACGGTTTAAGGCGAATAGCTTTGAACATATATATTTTTGTTAATGAGAGGGGTTAAGTAAATGAGAAAGACGAAAAAGCCGTTGCTCGTATTGGTCTCGTTGCTATTGATAATGGTTACGGCTCTAGCGGGATGCGGAAAATCGGCAGCTCCAGCTCCAGCACCACCGGCAGCAAACAATGATGGCGAGAAGAAAACCGATCCGCCAGCAGAGGGGAATCGTGACGGCAAATGGGTACTTGGTGAGAAGCCGCTGGAGTTTTCAGCATATTCTCACTATGAGAACTCGGACTTCCCTAAATGGGAAAGCACGCCTGTCGGTAAATATTTAAGTGAAGAAAAACAAGTGAAAATCAACATGATTGCGGCTGCTGGAGCACATACGCAAAAGCTGAGTGCGATGATGGCTTCAGACGACCTGCCGGATATGATCTGGACAGACAAGAACCATCCAGACTTGGAGAGACTCCGCAAAGAAGGAAAACTGGTAGCCTATGATGATTATTTGGATAAGTATCCCAACCTGAAGACATGGATGGGCGATCTGAACATGTTACGTTCAGATGATGGCAAACTGTATATGTTCCCTAACTGGTATTCATCCAATCCTTACGGTAACGCCGGTTACGTAGTTAACAAGAAAATCTATAAAGAGCTGGGCGAGCCTCCGCTCGAAACAACGGACGATCTATATGATTATCTGGTGAAAGTTAAAGATAAGTACGGCAGCAGCATCATTCCGTTCGAGCCGCACCGTGCACAGGAAAGACAGGGACTTGGCGTGTTATACACGGCCTTCGGAGAGGGAGCAAGTTACACGAATCTGAATGCTAGCTTGCTTGCGGTTCCAAAAGACGGAAAACTGACGTCAGTACTTACAGATCCGGTATTCCGAGAGGCTCAGAAATATATTGCTAAACTGTACAGAGAGAAGCTCATCTCTCAAGATGCCTTTAACCAAACGGAAGATCAGATTTTGGAGAAAGTCATGACAGGCAGAGTGGCAGTATTTGCAGGAGCAAGTCCCACAACGATGGCAGGCGAAGCGCACCCTGAATTGATCAAACAAGATCCGGATGGCGGGTATTTCATGATTTGGCCTATTCATAAGCCAGGTCTGGATAAGAATAAGATTTATCCAGGCACCTACACAAGCTTTGGATGGAATGCTGCCTATATTACAACGGCTGCTGAGGACCCTGAAGGGATTTTCGCATTCCTCGACTGGTACACAGGTCCGGAAGGGATGAACGTCCAATTCTTCGGTCCAGAAGGAAAGAACTGGGACGGATTCGATGAAGATGGTAAGCCGAATTTCACCGAGAATTATGATCCGGCAGAAGTAGCAGAAATTCAATCTAAGAATGAGCCTGTTATGTTCGTAGGTAATACGAGTTATATTGACCCTGCCAAATATAAATACATGGAGAATCTCCCCTTCGAAGAGCAGGACTGGAGAACACGTTACCAACAAACGATTACTTGGCCAACTCAATTAAACGTTACAGAATTTGTTAACCTCAATCCGGCTCCAGATTCGGATGAAGGCATTATCAAAGCATCTGTCGATGAACTTTTCCTCGAAATCTATGCTAAGTCCGTCATGGCGAAGAGCGACGAAGAGGTTGATAAAATTCTCGATCAAGGAAACAAGGATTTGATGGATTTGGGCTATGGTCAGCTTCTGGAATGGCGGACGATCAAATGGCAGGAGAATTTAGCTAAATTGAACGGAAAATAATAACACAGTAATGTCAGGGGGACTTCCCAAAGAATCCATAAGGTTCTTTGGGATATCTCTGTTTTGCGAACATAATTGTCTGGAGGGGGTTCTATGTACAAGGTGCTGCTTGTGGATGATGAAGAACTAGATCTCGAAGGCATGAGAAGATTCATTCCTTGGTCCGATCTGCATATGGAGTTAGTGGGGAGTGTCAATAATGCATTGTCGGCATGTGAAATTATCAAGAGCGAAGATGTTGATATTTTAGTCAGTGATGTCAATATGCCTTATATGTCTGGACTCGAGCTGGCACGGATTGCGCTTGAACATAAACCTAACATGCGAATCATATTCGTCAGCGGATATCAGGAATTCAGCTATGTACAGCAAGCACTCTTATTGAAGGCTTACAGTTATGTTCTCAAGCCGATGAACGATAGGGAGCTTGTTGCTTCCTTAATCAAGGTAAAGCGGGATCTAGATGAAGAAAACAAGCAGCGCGAGGTGGAGATGGCTTATCAGGAGATGATCCCCATTGTCAAAAGCGATTTTCTTATACGTCTGCTTGAGCGGGAAGAATCAGAAGAATTACTGACAAAGATGAGTATCTCTTATGAATTCGACCAGTTGAAATGGCCGGTTCGCGTCGCAGTCATGGAGCTCGATAATGTTTCATGGCGTCAGGCGGGGAGCCTTTCCTCACAGAGGGAATTGGCGAGAATATTCCTGCAACGTATTCAAGAGGCGATTACGGATAGTGGGAGCAGCATGCTTCCTTACTGTAAGCTGTCTTCGCAACGAGTAGCGATACTGCTGGAGGACAGTAACGCTACTCCAACGATAAGCACACTGATGGATAGCGTTCAGCAGCATTTGATGACATCCATGACAACGGGCATTGGTGAACCCGTACGCACCTTGGATCAACTTCACCTGTCGTATAGGCAGGCTGTTGAAGCGGTGGAAGGCAAGATGTTTCTGGGCAAGGGAAGTATTATCAAGTACGAAGACGTCAGTGCCGAGCCGGGAATGCTGGATGCAAGGATGCTTGATGAACGCATGAACGTCCTCTTAAAGGCAATGGAGGAATACGAGCTGGTTCAAATCTGTGATGAACTGGAAAAATTATTCGGCTCTATAAGGAGTCTGCGCTCCCGTTTTACCGTGCATAATATGTCGAATTATATTATATGGAAGCTCGAACAATATTTAAGCAGTCGCAATGAAGACTTGTTTGACCTGTTAGGCATGGATATTCATCATCTGGATATCTTGATGCAGTTCGAAACCGTCAGCGATATTCGTTCATGGTTCATCCAGCGTATATTCGAAATTTCCGAAAGATTATATGAGAAATCCAATTCCAAGGATAGTAAATTCATCCGCAGTGTCATCCAAACGATGAAAGAACGAATGAGTGAGAATATAACGATAAAGGATAT
Source organism: Paenibacillus sp. p3-SID867 (assembly GCF_025142895.1). Classification (NCBI taxonomy): domain Bacteria; kingdom Bacillati; phylum Bacillota; class Bacilli; order Caryophanales; family Paenibacillaceae; genus Paenibacillus; species Paenibacillus sp. p3-SID867. The sequence continues at coordinate 49,545 of NZ_JAMBDM010000016.1, read as the reverse complement.
TGCCCAGCATTTTTCTTTTTCGCCGAGTCATATCGGATTTTTGATTAAAGAGAGGTCAGGAAATACGTTTAATGAACTACTTGTACAACTGCGCATGGAAAAAGCGTGTGAATTGCTAAAACAGCCTGGCCTTAAAGTTTATGAAATCGCCGATCAGGTAGGATACCGCTATCTTCCTTATTTCAGCCGACAATTCAAAGAAAAATTCGCCATGACACCCATGGAATACCGAAAGAGAGAATTGGGATGAACAATCACTGGATTCCATCATCCGGAACAGACGGCAAGAAGCTGGGGTATATACCCGTCGGTTATAAGCTCATGCTGACCTTTACGGTCTTTACTTTGCTATTGGTTTCTGTAAACTTTTATATTTCGCATTCGATGTATGATGAGACTATGCGCGAACAGACCCGCGTCAACATCCAGGGGACGCTTCAGCAGATTCGGGATAACGTTGCCTATAAGGTGGATGATATCGTCCAGACATCGGCGACATTGTATGATGATCCTGCATTCATTCAGAGCATCCGCCGGGATTTATCGGGTGCTGATAATCATGTCCGCATGAACAATGTGATTCTCCCAAAGCTAGAGAGCGCTGCAAAGGCGGTTGGCCTTAATTTAAGGCTATCCGTCTATTTTCATAATCAAACGGTGTACGAGAAGTATAAAAATTGGAATCTCGAAATCAACCAAGATTTCAACGAACAAACCTATGATATTTACCATATGACTCGGGTTTCCAATGAGTTTTGGTATTTCACACTGCCGGGGGAGAAATACAATGCAACCATGATCTGGAGGCAGGTGGAAGAGGATGAGCGGGATGGACGGATCTCGATGATTCGACGAATGGTGGATATGAACAATCCGCTGCAAATTAAAGAAGTGGGAATCATGCGGTTCAGTGTTCGCTTGTCGCAGCTGTTCGATAGTGTAGATTACGCGAAACTTGGGGACGGAAGTATGTTATCGGTACTGGATCCCTTCGGGAATGTGGTGTTTACCTCTGGCCCATCTGTTGAAGATAATAACGAAACCCTCGTCAAAGTAAATGAACCTACGGGGTTAACAGCACACGATCAGAAGCATTATTTGATCATCGAAGAAGATTTGCCACAGAAGAACTGGAAGATCGTTGCGCAAGTTCCGCTTAATATTATTGAACAGGAAGCGAAGAGAGTACGAACCGTTTTGATAGTCATTTGTATCATCTGCGTAGTGTTATTTACATATACGGGGTATGTTATTTCCCGATCTTTCTCTAAGCGAATTCTGAAGATTGTAGGGGTACTCAATGCATTTCGGGAAGGGGATCTGCATAAACGGATCGCTTATCGGGGCAAGGGGGAGTTCCCTCAAATTGCGAATGCCTTGAATGCGATGGGCGAGGATATCGAAGCGTTAATAAAAAAAGTGTATTTAACCCAGCTACAAAAGAAGGAAGCAGAGCTTGAAATGCTGCAAACGCAGATTAATCCTCATTTCTTATACAATACGCTATCCTCCATTAATCAGCTTGCGAAATTCGGGGAGACGGAGAAACTTCAGGATATGGTGGTGCAGCTGGCACAATTTTATCGGCTTACCTTAAATTCAGGCAGAATATTGATACCCATCGCTTTAGAGATTGAGCAGGCCAATGCGTATCTGGATATTCAAAAAGTAAAATATGGTCAGCGCATGGAAGTCACTTTTGATATCGACACGAATATATGGCCTTACGAGACTATAAAACTGATTTTACAGCCCTTCATTGAAAATGTGCTGAAGCATGCTTGGAGTGGAGATCGTATTCATATTCGGGTTTCAGTCCAAAAGGAAGGCGATGATATCCTGTACAGAATCATAGATGATGGCCTGGGTATGAAGCAGGAACGAATCCAAGAGATATTGGATCCCCAGGATCATAGTCACACGGGCTGCGGGATTCGAAACATTGACCAGCGGGTGAAGCTGCATTATGGGAGCGAATACGGCGTGTCCATCTTCAGCAAAGTCGGAATCGGGACTTCGGTTCAAATACGCATACCTGCAAGATCCAGAAATTCAAACCCCGATAAGAAGGCGGCGGGGTAGACGGGGAGCTCTGAACCAAGGGATTCTTCAACAATTGAGGATCCGCTGTTTAGCGTCCTGTTCGCTGTTATGGTAAAGCGTCAATGAATGTGCTTGCTAAAAATGGATCTCTCAAGCGATACTAGGATTTGGGCGATAAGAAGTGACAAGCAATGTTCATTCTTACAGGATTATAGGACAGCAAAAAGACGGCGTTCGCCTCTTTTTTGAAGAATAATTAGAAAAAGCCCGCATGGGCTTTTTTTTTAACATATTAGAATTTATAAAGTTTTTTGGGGTCCCCGCAAAGTATTTGGAATAAGCATCGGAGCATAGGCTCCACTTTGTGGGGCTATTTTAGGTTATATGCGTAAATTTACTGCTGCGAGGCTGCTGGGAGATAATAAACATGAAATGGTTGGAGCAGTACCCTAAGGAAGTAAAAGGTTTTCTTGTTGCAAGTCTCGTTGCCTCTGCAGGCGGGTCCCTGATGTGGCCGCTGACAACGATGTATGTATTCGATGAACTGGGACGCAGCATGAAGGATGCGGGTTTTGTCATACTGATTCAGTCCATGGGGGGAATTGCCGGTCAACTCCTTGGCGGTGCGCTGTACCACCGGGTTGGGGTGAAAAAGCTCATTGTGGGCTCGCTGCTGCTGAATGCCCTCGGACTGTTCACCCTTCCGTTCATTAATGGACTATGGGGCTTGTTCATCGCGATGATGGGTTTCATCGGATTCTGTAACGCGATATCGATGCCAGCCATACAGGCATTTATCGGCTTCCGGTTTGCCGATCGGCGGGGCGAATTGTTTAATGTCATTTATGTTGCGAATAATATCGGCGTAGCCTTGGGAACGGCCATGAGCGGTTTCCTGGCGGAGATATCGTATCATTTAAGCTTTGTCTTAAATGGCGTCACGTCCTTCGGATTTGCGATTTTCTTCCTGTCCTATCTGACGAAGCTGGGCGGAACAGGCGTATCGCAAGGGTCCCATCATCCCCAGCCCAAGAGTCCGCTGCCGGCGGGCCCCGGCGCTTGGGCATTGCTCGGGAACACCCGAATCTATCTCTTTATGGGATTGGGTTCTCTGTTTCTGTGGTTCGGTAATTCCATCTGGAATACAGGGGTGTCTCCGTTCATCATCTCGGAGGGGATGTCCAAGACGGCCTACGGTTATTTATGGACGCTGAACGGGATCCTCATTTTTGCCGCGCAGCCGCTCACGAATGCCATCAAGCGTTGGGCGGCCCGTACGGAGAGCAGTCAGATGACGGCAAGCGCTTTGTTCTATCTGGCAGCTTATGTCGTCATTGTGACGGTGCACAGTTATCCGGGCATGATCCTGGCGATGGTGTTGGCCACATTGGGGGAAATGCTGATTTCGCCTGCGATCCCGGCTTTTATCTCGGAACGTGCAGGACAAGCGGCTCCGTTCTATATCGGCGTGACAGGCGGCATGGGTGCCGCAGGCCGGGTGATTGGGCCTTATGCGATGGGAACGATGTATGACGGCGGCGGGTTGACGCCGGTGGCATGGTTGGCTGTAGGTGTTGCCGTGTTGTCATTCCTGTCATTTGCCGTGCATGCCCGGATTAGTAAGGACATCCCGCTGCATCAAGACGCTCATGACAAGAATGCAGGTCACCTTAACGCATAGCCCAAGTTCTAATAGTTGATATAATTTCAGGATAGAGATTAAGCAGCAGGCCTTCTTCGGGGCTTGCTGCTTTTTTTGTCTAAGGTTTAGCGTGAAGGGAGCCGATATGTTAGGCGCGGATTTCAAGCGATTGGCCGGAGAGGGCGGCACCGATTGTCGTGGATATTTATGCCTCTATTCATGAACAATAATTCTTGACCCGTGAAACTCGTCTGCAAGAAGCAAACCGGTCTGGTATAATAGAGGGAATGGTTATCAAAGCGAGGGATGGCGATGAAGACCGGTCAAGAGACATTGACCATCCGGTTCTCCGAGATGAAGGATGCAGCTGCACTCATGGAACTCGATGAACTGGTATGGGATCGCAATACGGCCCCTGCCCCATTGGAGTGGAACTCAAGAGATCATTATCTTCTGCATTGTCCGCCAGGCACACAGCTCGTGGCCTTGCATGAGGGGGAACTGTGCGGTTACATCGGATTCCGGTCGCCCACAAGCCTTCACAGTAATCGTCATGTGCTGGAGCTGAACATCGCGGTTCACCCTGCTTATCAACGGCAGGGCATCGGGCAGCGGCTGATCGATGCTGTGAAGGATATGGCGCGCGCAGAGGGCATTTTGAAGCTGAGGCTGCGGGTGTTGTCCAGCAATCCTGGCGCATTTGCTTTTTACAGGAACTGCGGGTTTCAGGAAGAGGGCAGGCTGATTCAGGAGTTTTATGTGGATGGACGTTACGTCGATGATATCTTAATGTGCTGCTTCTTATCATGATTGATCACATTATGGTATCCCTCTAGGCCGGTTACCGAGCGGCAGAGAGATGAAGGTCATAGGGTTGAACAGTCCGGCAGCTTGCCGGGCTGTTTCGTATGTTAAGGCCAACCAGGGTTTTCTGGTTGGCCTTATGTTATTTGGCCCGCCACTTAAAACGGCTTCTGGACAAGGGCATACGCTATTGCATATAGTAGATGAAAAGAAAAGAAGGCGGAGGTTATTTTCCATGACTATGGGCATTGTATCGCTGAATGTGGGAAAGCCTGTAACGGTTGATTACCAGGGAAAGGACCTGTCCACGGGAATCTATAAGCAGCCTGTGGAGGGTCCCTTGTTCCTAAGTTCATTGAATTTCGAGGGGGATGGTCAGGCCGATCTCGTCAATCACGGCGGCGTGGATAAGGCGGTGTGCGCGTACCCCTTCGAGCATTATCCTTATTGGGAACACTCCTTGGGCAAACAGATGGCGTATGCTGCCTTTGGCGAAAACCTGACGCTGCGGGGGATGCTGGAGGATCGGGTCTGCATCGGGGATGTATACCAGATAGGCGGCGCGGTGGTACAGGTCAGCCAGCCCCGATATCCTTGCTTTAAGCTGTCGCAAAAGCATGGCGTAAAAGATATGCCGGCAAGAGTATTGAATACGGGCTACAGCGGGTTTTACTTTCGAGTCCTGGAGGAAGGGGATGTCCGTGCCGATTCAGCGGTCACTCAGCTTGAGTCCCATGCTTCCGGCATAACGGTGCAGGACGTGCTTCGCATGATGAAGGATGGACGGAAGGATGAACGCGGATTGTCCCGCATGCTGGAGATCGATGTGCTGTCAGCCAGCCTGAAGTCGCAATTCGGCAAATGGCTGGAGACCCTGCGGGAGAATCAGGAGTGAGACGATGGTTCTTGCCAGGCTTCTAAGCCAAGGTCAGCCTATATTCTAGAACACATACAGACAACAAAACCGGCTTGCGTCCTTATCGTAGGATTCAAGCCGGTTTTGTTCCGGATATAGAGATTACCTCATCCGCTTCCATTCGCTCTGAATCATGCCGTAGACCGCGTGGTTAACATAGCCTTGGGGCAGCTTCTCGGCTTCCCTTATGACTCCCTCCAGCACAAACCCCAGCCGTTCCGGAATGGCCCGGCTGCGATGGTTAGCCGTTGCACAGCGGATCTCCACCCGGTTCAGGCCCATGCGCATCAGCGCGTGATCCGTGAACGCGCGGCATGCGCTTGTCATCAGGCCTTGCCCCGTGAAATGCTGATCCAGCCAGTATCCGATACTGACCGAGCGGTTGTTCCAATCGATCTCATGAAACGAGATGGTGCCTGCCAACTCCTCCCGGACCCAGATGCCGGCCGAGAAGCCGCCGTTCTCGGCCGCTTGCTTCATGGCGCCTTTGATATAATTGACGGTATCGTTGACTTCGGTGACGGCATCCACCCACGGAAGCCACTTGCGCAGGCGGTCCCGGGAACGATCGGTAATCTCGAACATCGCCCGTGCATGCTCTATGGCAAGCGGGCGCAATTCAACATGGTCATCTAATGTGTATCCAAACATAAGGTATCTCCTTTGTTCACTCGTGAAGTGTATGTAGCTTTAACGAGTCCGCTTCACTTTTTGCTCCAATGCGTAAATATCTTCTTCAAGGGAAATCATACGCTGACTGACAACCGTTCTGCAGTCGCTGAGCGCTTGATTGTATAGATGAGGCCCTAAGGTCTCCGTGAAAAAATCAAGAACACCCTCTGCGGCTAGATGGCCGAGGGTTTCGCCGCGCTCGGTTTCAAAGTATTCCTGAACCAGTCCAATCAGCTGTTCGCGTTGTTCTTTAGGGAATTTGGTAGGTTTCATAAGATGATTGCAGGCCTCCTTCATAGCTGTTTTTCTCTTCATGCTACCCTATTGACCAGCCCCCGTCAAAACGATTTTCGCCGGCATTTTCGGCTGCGGGAGAATCTTCTGTGCGCGGGTTAGATACTGGGAGCAGTCTGCTTGCCGGAATCCTCATCGCAACCTGGCGCCTTGCGGCACGGAGGTGCCGAATTCCTTGAACAATCGCGGCATTACAGGTATATTTAAGGGAAACACGTTTATACAGGAGATAGACAGAAATTACAGGACGAAAGGTTGATCAACGTGGAGAACCATCGGGGAACCCCCTCCAATTTCATAAAAAATGTTATTACCGAAGACCTGAAGTCCGGTAAAGTCAAGGAAATCGTTACCCGCTTTCCGCCGGAGCCGAACGGCTACTTGCATATTGGACATGCCAAGGCCATATGGATCAATTTCACACTGGCCGATGAATTCGGCGGACGGACGCACTTGCGGTTCGATGATACGAACCCGGTGAAGGAAGACATTGAGTATGTTAACTCCATTAAGGAGGACGTGAAGTGGCTCGGATTCGATTGGGAAGAGCTGCGGTACGCGTCCGATTATTTTGAAGAGATGTACAATCGTGCCGTGCTGCTGATTAAGAAAGGGAAAGCTTATGTGGATGACCAATCCGCTGACCAAATCCGCGAAACGCGCGGAACCCTGACCGAGCCAGGGCATAATAGTCCATACCGGGATCGCAGCGTGGAAGAGAATCTGGATCTGTTCGAGCGGATGCGCAAAGGGGAATTCGCCAACGGCGAACGCGTGCTGCGCGCCAAGATCGACATGGCTTCGCCGAATATTAATCTGCGGGATCCGGTCATCTACCGGATCTCTCACGCGCATCATCATAATACAGGCGACAAGTGGTGCATTTATCCGATGTACGCTTTTGCCCATCCGCTGGAGGATGCCATTGAAGGGGTTACGCATTCCCTGTGCTCCCTGGAGTTTGAGGATCAACGACCGTTCTATGATTGGGTTGTGGCCGAATGCGAGATGGACAGCACGCCGCATCAGTACGAATTCGGACGTCTGAACGTGGCGCAGACGGTTACGAGCAAGCGTAAACTGAAGCAGCTCGTCGACGAGAATGTGGTGGACGGCTGGGATGATCCGCGCATGCCGACGATCTCCGGACTTCGCCGCTTGGGGTATACGCCTGAAGCCATTCGCAACTTCGTGTTTGAGACGGGAATTTCGAAGGCGTACGGCACGGTGGACCGCCAAGTGATGGAACACTTTATCCGTGAGGATCTGAAGCTGAAGGCGCCGCGTACGATGGCTGTGCTGGACCCGCTGAAGGTGGTCATTACGAATTACCCTGAAGGTCAGATCGAATGGCTGGACGCCGAGAACAACACGGAGAATCCGGAGATGGGGATTCGCCAGATTCCGTTCTCGCGCGAGATTTATATTGAGCAGGAAGATTTCATGGAGGATCCTCCGAGCAAATATTTCCGCTTGTTCCCCGGCAACGAGGTCCGTTTGAAGCATGCGTATTTTATCAAGTGCAATGACGTCATTAAAGACGAGAACGGCAAAGTCATCGAGATCCACTGCACGTATGATCCGGAGACGAAGAGCGGCAGCGGCTTTACCGGACGCAAGGTGAAGGGAACGATTCACTGGGTGGAAGCCACGCAGGCCGTACCTGCTGAATTCCGCCTGTTTGAACCGCTGTTCAAGGACGAAGAGGAAGAAGCCGAATTGGTGCAGGAGGTTGCAGGCGAAGCGGAAGAAGCAACTGCCGAGAAGTCCTTCCTGGACGACATCAACCCGAACTCGCTGCAAATCGTGCAGGGATTCGTGGAACCGAATATGAAGGATGCTGCGCCGCAGGACAAGTTCCAGTTCTTCCGGCATGGATATTTCAACGTCGACTCGAAGTATTCGCAGCCAGGCCGTCCGGTATTTAACCGCGTGGTCTCCCTGAAGAGCTCATTCCAGCTTCCGAAGAACTAAATCAAAATAACGGCATAGGCGCGTTCAAGAAGTCTCCTGTGCTCTATAACGCAAACAAGACTCGAAGATTCCGTTACAGGATTCATTCGAGTCTTGTTATATTTACGATGGTACCATCTTGTTGATGGCTTGCGTACAGGACCACGATCTAACTCGCAGCGTACTCCTCCATCTCGTCGCTATCGAGATCGTCCGGATGCAGCGGCTGATACCCGTGCTTGCGAAGGTTGTACCACATCCAGCCAAAGCCGATGGCACCCACAATGGCAAGCATCGTGCCGGTCCGGTACATGATCTGCGCTCCGAAGTTCTGGAACATCCAGCCGCCGGCAAGACCGCCGATGACGCCGGATATGCCGCTCCAGCTTAAGGTATAGATCGCTTGTCCGGAAGCGCGATACGGCGTCGGCACAAACAGCATCGTCAGCTGTACGCCGACATAGAAATAGCCGCCGAAGGTTACGCAGTGCAGGAGCTGGATGATGGCCACCTCCAGCGCGCTGTTGGCTTCAGCCATCAGCAGCCAGCGGAGGGCGAAGAGCAGGCTGACAATCGTCAGGCAGCCGACCAGGACATTGATTTTCCGTTTCAGGAAGCGATCAAACAGAATGAAGATCACCACTTCAAATATCGACGAGAAGAAGATCGCAAGGCCCACCATCTGCTTGGTACCGCCAAGCTCCAGGATGTAAAGGGACATAAAAGTGTTATTGGCTGTGTTCGGGATGGATACCATAATGCCTAACAGGATAAAACAGACAAAATAGGAGTTCAGGAACAGTCTGCTGAGTCCTCTAAGGCTTACCGATGCCGATGCTGTCGTCTTCTGGATGGAGGGCAGCGTAAACATGAACACGGCCGCCACCAGCAGCATAATCGAGAACACGATGGCGATGCGCCCCGACCCGAGCCGGTCGATGACAGGCCCTGCAGCGATGGCCGTCAGTGCCCATCCAAGCGAGCCCCATAGCCGGAACGAGCCGAATTTTTGCTGCGTCCCCTCAATATAGGTTAGAATCAGCGAATTTGTCTGCGAGAACATCGGAGTCTGGAAGAAATAAAAGAAAATCATTGTCATGTATATCATTGCATAGGTATTCGCCTGAAATACAAGCTGAACCAGCAGCAGCGTACCGGTCATCATGATCAGCAGCACCCGCTTGATGTTTGCCGCCCGATCACCCCAGAATCCCCAGAACGGATTGGCGAAGATGGACACAAATGGCGCGATCGCCATCAGGCTGCCGATTTCAATTTTGCTCATGCCGATGTCTTGCAAATATAACTGGAAGAAACCGGTGAAGATGACCATGGTTCCGTAAATGAAGAAGTTGAACAGCTTGAGCGATATCAGCGAAGGTTGGGCGTTGTCCATATTCCGCAAGTAGGTCATTCCTTTCAAACCGAATACAATCCACAATCGCGGCATCGAAAAAAAGCCGCTTTCCCTTTCAATGTATCACGCATTGAAAAGGGATACAAACCATCTTTTAAATGATTTTCCATTATTCTGGTTATTAACCTATAAACTGAATCGAGTTTTTTACAACGTGTAAGAAAGGCTGGTAGAACATATGAGCTGTCAACCCGTAGATGTCGGCCTTTCGCCAGATCAGGTGACGGGTATCGTACTTGCAGGTGGAGCCTCCCGGAGAATGGGAAGAAACAAGGCGCTCCTGCCCATGCAGGGAATGAGTTTGATCGAGCGAACGGTCCAGGCGCTTGACGAGGTTAGCGGCCGCGTCATCCTATCCACCAATACCCCCGAATCTTATCAATTTCTCGGGTTGGAATGCGTTCCCGACCTTTATGTCGGGCAAGGCCCGATGGCGGGACTTCATGCCGCGCTCAAGTCATCCCAAAGCACATGGAATATGGTCGCTGCGTGCGACATGCCCCATATCCATGAGCGTTTCCTTCGGGGATTGCTGAATCTGGCGAATCAGCAGCTCACAGCCGATGCTGTAATTCCTGTTGTAGAAGGCAGGGTGCATCCGCTGCTGGCGGTATATCGCAAAGAAATCGTAGAAGGCCTTGAACGCAGGCTGATCAAGGGACAACTTCGCATGGTGGAGTGGGTGCAGGAGCTGAATGCCGTCTTCGTGCACGAGGAGCAATTAGAGGCAATTACGGGCCTTGATCCGCGCAAAATTTTATTTAATATGAACACGCCTGGGGAATACGAGGCAGCAGCCGGCCTGATGAATGCCGACTTGCCTGAGGATAGATAGTAGATTTCTATAGCTGAATAAAGGTGTGCAAAAGCACGACGAAACGGTATTTATTTTAAAAAATAACCCCGCCAGCTAAATGCTTGGCGGGGATTTTAATTACAACCATATGACTGCCTTCGGCTATTATACGCACAGCCGACGGTTTACCCGCCGATCTGTGACATACGCCGGACGGTTGGGGTATGGCTTTGCATTTTTTTCTCGAGCGCGAGCGCCATTTCATGATTCAACGGTTTGGAACCCAGCGCTTTGCGGAACAGGTTTGCCACCGCGGAAGGATCATCGACGACGCGGCGCACGTTAAATTCGTCGGACCAGTACAGGCAAGCCTTGATGTGGCCGTCAGCCGTCAGCCTGAGGCGGTTGCAGGAATCGCAGAAATGATCGCTGACCGGATGGATCAGACCGAAGGTTCCTGTAGCTCCAACCACCTTCATATTTCGTGAAGGTCCGTTGCCGGATGGCCCCTGCTCTTCCAGAATGGTCCAACCCGCCTCCTGGCACACTTCAGATACCCGGCTGAGCGGCAGATACGAATCTCGCCAGGCATCGGACGCTTGCCCGATCGGCATGTATTCAATAAAGCGGACATGTAGGGGACGATCGAACGTCAGCGCGATAAAGTCGCGAATTTCGTCTTCGTTGAAGCCCTTCATTAACACCATGTTTAGTTTGATGGGATCCAGGCCGGCTTCATAAGCGGCTTCAATGCCTTCCAGCACTTTACGCACTTGACCGCCGCGCGTAATGCGCGCGTAGCGATCCTCATGAAGCGAATCCAGACTGATGTTGATTCGGGTAAGTCCGGCTTCCTTAAGCAGGCGAGCTTTGGAGGGGAGCATGATCCCGTTGGTAGTCAGGGATATATCTTGAATTCCTTCAATGGAAGCAATCATATGGACCAAGGATTCCAGGTCCTTGCGTACCAGCGGCTCGCCGCCGGTAAGGCGTACTTTGGAGACGCCCATCGGGGCAAGTACGCGCATGATCGCTGCGATCTCTTCATAACTCATAATCTGATCGGGAGGTTGGAATTCCATCCCTTCTTCCGGCATACAATAGACACATCGAAGATTGCATCGATCTGTCACCGAGATACGAATATAATCATGGACCCGACCGAAAGAATCTTTAAGCGGTTCGATCATGGAAATCCCCCTTTATAGCATGCATGGTCACATTGTAGCCATTCCCCGAACGGGAGTCAATGCATTGTAAGGGTCATGTCAACCGGACAAGCTGCGTGGATAAGTTCAAGGATTTGTGAGAAGTATCACAGAAAACGCTTTCGGGATCCAGTATATTGAAGCTGTGGACAAAAGCTTTCTCCCCTTGAAAGCGAGTAGTGACATTCTAGATTTCCGAAAGTTTCCTGATTTTTCCGAAATTTTCGGAAATCATTTCAAACTGCTTTCATTAGACGTTCATCTAAGATATACTGTCAAGGATATCACATCCAACAAGAAAGGTTACCAATAGGAGGTTCGATATGGCGATATCACCTGTTCAAACTTTGGAGGTGCCTGACGTCTGTCACAGATGGCTTGAAAACCGGGGTACGGTCTACGAGCTGCTCATCGATTTTTTGGGCAATTGGCCCAGCTTGTCTATGATTGCGGAATGGAGCCGCGGAAGCGGAATTAGCAAGGCTGCGGAGTGTTCGAAGGCCGGTACGGACCTGATGACCTATTTATGTGGACGCTCACCTGAGGAATTGGTTCGGATTTGCGAATACGAGGGGGCGGAATACCGCCGATTGCTTCAGCAGTCCAAACAGCGTCAAGCGGCAAAGTCTCATTACACGAAGGATGGATGCGCTCAGGATTTAGCCGATTGTTATGCATCCGCCGGTGTTGCCTTTAATAAACTGCACGGGGAAGCGGACGATCATATAGCCATTGAACTGGAATTTATGACACTGCTTCATGACCGTATGCTGAACAATACGTATTGTGAACATAGCATGCTGCAATTGATGGAGGTTCAAGAGAAGTTTCTGGAGGAGCATCTGTTGTCATGGGTGCCATCCCTCTGCAAGGATCTAAAAGGCTCCACGGAAAGCCCGCTTTATCAGTCGGTATTCAGTTTGCTTGAGGAGTTCCTCGCACAGGATCTGAATATGCTGAAGACGTGGAAGCATTCCAGGGAAGCTGTGCTGGTACATTAGCGAGCCAGGACCATATCATAGTCATCCAAAAAAAGCCCCAGCATCCTAATGTAGGAAGCCGGGGCTTTGATGTTCTAATTAATCTTCGATTCTTTTCTTGCTGAACTTCATCAGGAACTCGTACACGATAGGTACCACCACGAGCGTGAGCAGCGTCGAACTGATCAGACCGCCGATAACCGTGATGCCGAGTCCTTTCGAAATGATGCCTGCGCTGTTCTCCCAACCGAATACGAGTGGCAGGAGAGCGCCGATCGTTGCGAGTGCCGTCATCAGAATTGGACGAAGACGGGTAGCGCCGGCTTCAAGCAGGGCTTCGCGGGTGCTCATGCCTTCGCGTTCCATATGGATCACGCGGTCGATCAATACAATCGCATTGGTCACGACGATACCGATCAGCATGAGTACGCCCATGAGTGCAGACACGTTCAGTGTCTCGCCTGTAACAAGCAAGCCGATAATGGCTCCGATGACAATGAACGGCAGCGAGAACAGGATGGCGAACGGCGCGAGACCGCCACCGAATGTAACCACAAGCACAAAGTATACAATCGCAATGGCTGCCAGCATGGCGAGTCCAAGCTGTCCGAAGGTTTCGTTGATTTGCTCGGTAACGCCTCCGAACTGGACGGATACGCCGTCTGGAAGTTCAAGCTTGTTCACTTCAGTCTCCAGGTTGGTGGAGGCCGACCCAACATCGCTGGACAGGATATCGGCTGTGACGGTTACAACCATTTTCCCGTCGATGCGCATAATGGAGTCAGGAGTCGTTCCTTTTTCCACCTTGGCCACATCCTTGATCGGCACTTCGATACCGAGTGGAGAGGTGACGGTTTCGTTCTCGATTTCTTTGATGCTCTTATAGGTTTTGCTGTCCGTCTCAATGTAAACATTGTAAGTCTTGTCCTCAATTTTGACTTCGGTCAAGACCGGACGTTCCCGTACGGGAGACAGCTTCATTGCCAATTGTCCTGCGGTCAGGCCAAGGGAGCTCAGCTTCTCTTGGTCAGCAACCAGCGTATACTGCTCGAACGCTTCGGACAAGCTGGTCTCTGCATTCTCGAAGGTGGCTGTATCCTTGTTGGCAAGCTCAGCAATTTGATCAGCCACCGGCTTGATCTGCTCCAGAGAATCGCCAAAGACGTTAACCGTTAACTGGCTGCCGCCAAAGCCGCCGGCTGCCATGTCCATATTGGACCAAGTACCGTCCGGTACTTCCTTGGCAAGATCTTCGACAAGGGCTTTTTTGACATCTTCGAAGTTTTTCGTGTCCGGGTCATACATAATATAGAACAATCCGGAATTCGCTGATCCCATACCAAGCGGATTGCTTCCGCCGATGGAGTACTGCATCGTTTCGACTCCAGGTTGATCCAGGATCAATTTCTCCGCTTTTAATGCGCGTTCCTCCACATCCTCCAGCATGACGCCAGGTTCAGGAGAATAAGTCACCATGGCATATTTGTCTTCCTGTTCCGGAATGAAGCTAACGCCAAGGTACTTCGTCAGGAACAAGCTTCCTACTAATAACGCGATGGCTGCCAGGAATGTAATGGCTTTGTGATTCAGCGTCCATTTCAGAATGGAACGATACCCGCGGGCCATTGCGCCCGGTTTCTCCGCATGATCATGTTTGTTCTTCAAGCCTTTGCGGAACAGGCTGTGCGCCATAGCGGGCACGAGCGTGATCGCTACGACCAGGGAAGCGAGCAGTGCGAAGACCATCGTCAATGCAAATGGCATGAACAGCTCTCCGACCATACCGCTGACCAGGGTAAGCGGCAGGAATACCGCGATGGTTACGATAGTGGAGGACATGATCGGCACAAACATTTCACGTGTAGCGGCGCTGATGAGCTCCCGGCCCGTTAATTTCTCGGTCGAGAGGGACATGCGCCGGTAGATATTCTCGATAACGACGATCGAGTCATCGACAACCCGGCCGATGGCAACGGTCATGGCACCGAGCGACATCATATTCAGGGTGATATCCATTTGTCTCAGACAGAGCACAGCAATCAGCAAGGACAATGGGATCGAAATAATCGATATAATCGTCGAACGGATGTTGCGCAGGAATACCATTATGATCAGAACGGCGAACAATGCGCCGAATAATGCCTTGGAAAGCATCGTATGAACAGAGTCTTCAATTGGCTTGCCTTGGTCCAGCATGATCGTCAGATCCATGCCAGGATAGAGGCCTCTCAATTCTTCTGCCTTGTCTTTCACCTGATTGACAACGTCAACCGTATTGGCATCGTTTGCTTTCACGATTTGGATACCGATTGATTCCTTCCCGTTGGTGCGGGAGATGGATTCCGAGGTTCCAATAACTTCAATTTTGGCTATCTCGCTGAGTTTTACGGTTGGAATGCCGGTTGGAACGGCAGGAGCACCGCTTGGTCCGCCTGCAGCAGCACCGGTTCCAGGAGCACCTTGTTGGCCTGCCTCAGCTGCGTCACCGGAAGGCTGCTGCGATGGTTGTTGGCCTGCCCCGGCATTCGGAGCGCCGGCTCCGGCAGCTGCATCTGCACCGCCGCCGCCCGGAATAACCGGAATAGCGATATTTTTCAGATCGTCAATGCCGATAATGCCGCCATCAATAGCAACGGCCTTCTGGGATTTGTCCATTTCGAACATGCCGAGCGGAACGTACAGCGCGGAACCCTGCACGATACCTTTGACGGTATCCTCCGTCAAGCCAAGCTCGTTCAGTTTGTCCTGATTAAACTTAAGCTGTACCTCGTTCACGAATTGGCCAGCTACCTGGATGGAAGCAACGCCGTCCAAATCCTCCAGCTCCGGAACGATATCGTTCTCTGTGATGCGTGTTAATTCATCCAATGCCATGTTGTCTTTGTTCGCAATACTTAGGGAGACAACCGGCATGGAGCTCATGCTGAATTTGGATATGGTAGGTTTCTGAGCGTCATCGGGCAGCTTTACCTCGTTTATGGCTTCACGAACAGCAGCTGTAGCGTTGTCCAGATCACTACCATAATCAAACTCAACCATGACGTTGGCTGCATTCTCCATGGATGTGGAGGTTACGGTTTTGACGCCGTCAATATTGCGGAGTCTCGTTTCGAGCGGTTTGGTGACATCCTCCACAACACCTTCAGGGGCTGCGCCCGGATAGATCGCGGTGACACTTAAGAACGGGACGTTAATATCCGGAATGGTTTCCTGCTTCATCGTCAGTCCGCTGTATAACCCACCGAAGCTGACGATGATGGTCAGCAGCCAGATCGCAAACTTGTTGCGAAGCGAGAAATTGATAATTCCTTTCATTAGGCGATTCTCTCTCCTCTCCAAAACTCTATGTCTCTAACTTAGACTAATTTCCCTGCATCATTCCACCGGGTGTCAGATAGCTTTCGAGCACGGTAACAATGGTTCCCTTCAGCTCCGCAAACAATGCTTCAATTTCCTCGATTCCCTCCAAGTTAGCAAGCATTCCTTTCAGAACGGCCCGGCTGGGCTGGAGGGCAAGCAGTTCTTTCTCCATAATATTGAGCGACTCCATCGCATCTTCCCGGACATCCGTCTCTACCTGAATCTTCTTTAGTTCATTCTTCATCGCCTTAATGACGATGAGCGGGTGACGAGTTGTACGAATGTCGGTTTGGCATAATTGGCCCAATTGCCCTACCGCCTCCATCGGGATCAGGGGCTCGGGCCGTCTGCGCAGAATACTGTCCACAATATCATCGAGCAGCTGAATTTGGTGATCAGCGGTGATTCCCACATTCAAATGGAACCCGGGCATGAACAGGAAGCGGATATACGAACCCAGCATACTGCCCATAAACATGCCGATTTCCAATGTGTATGGCTCTACTTCGGGCCCATAAATGGATTTCAGCTTATTGTTAAACCACTGCAATGCAGCCAGCATTTCTTGTTGCATGTCTTCTTTGTCAAAAGGCGGTTTCCCCGGCATCTGATCATGGAACTGCTTCAGGAGAAATTCCCGGATCTCCAGAAAATGGATCAGAAGCACTTCCGTCTGCTTGCGCAGCTGCTCCTTGGGCGCGAGAAGCGGATCGTGGTCGACCCGGAGAATCTCATCTTTAATCCGGCTTGCGATATGCTCGTAAATGCTCTTTTCCAGTTCCTCTTTGGACTTGAAATGAAGATAGAGGCTGCCTTTCGACATCCCGCATACTTCGGCGATTTCCTGCATGGAGGTAACCGAAGAGCCCTTCGCGGAAAACAGCTGCATCGCAGTGATGAGAATTTGCTGTCGTTTTTCTGCCGTTTTATCAGCCAATCAATAGCTCACCTCACTTTAGAACTTTGCGGTTCTTGGATTGACCATAAGGTCAAGAATTATTATATATGAAAAAGAACGACCGTTTCAACTTTACTACGGTCGTCCTTTACGTTAGGTTCTGAAAACTTATGAAATTTTACAAAAGTAACTAACTGATCAATTTCAGGCCGACGGCCGAGCACAGAATCATGGCGATAAAGAGCACGCGCCGCCATTCCTTCGGTTCACCGAACAGGAGCATCCCTGTGATGGCGCCGCCCACCGTCCCGATTCCCGTCCAGATGGCATAAGCGGTACCCATAGGCAGTACGGTCATGGCGTAGGAGAGGAGGGAGAAGCTGGCGGCAAAAGATAAGGCCAAAATCAGTACATATTGCCATCCCTTGCGCTCCGACACGCCTTTGATGCCGATGACGCCGCCGATTTCGAATAATCCGGCAAATACAAGAGCGACCCAGGCCATTACTTACTCACCTCCGGTTCTGCATGATCCGCCGTAACCAGCTTAAGGCCGATCACGCCTGCCAGCAGCACGCAGATCAGAAGCACCTTGATCAGTTTAAACGGTTCCCCGAAGAACAGCATCTCCGACGCGACCGTTCCGGCTGTGCCGATTCCCGTGAATACGGCATACACCGTTCCGACCGGCAGCCGTTTGGCTGCCTCGATAATAAGATAGAAGCTGACTGCAATGGCGGCTATGGTTCCAATCCATTCCCAGATGTTGGAGGAATGCTTCAATCCCATAACCCATATGATTTCAACCAATCCGCCAAGCAGCACAAAAATCCAGTTGCGATTCATTATGATTGTCACTCCTTTTATGAAAACAACAGTAACCCCTCACGGTTACCGATTCCTGTTCCTATTCTCCTTAAGCCTCTTTATTATGCGTAAATTAGGAGACATTAACTCTTGTGGTTATATCTTTGCTTTGTTACCCCTAACCAATACACAGGCCAAGCCGCGGCAAGACGTCTCATGGCCCGTTCCTCCCCGCCGTACACGGTTTCCAGATGGATTCCATCCACCAAGGTCATAAAGGAAATCGCCGCATTGCGCGGATGACGGATGATACGTCCATGCTCCGGACAGCCCGCGGCAAGCATCCTCGACAAGTTCAACTCCTGTTGATCCAAGAGCGGATACACCATCGCCATCACTTCGTCATACAGCGTACTTGGCGGAAAGAAGGCCATTCGCATGAAGAACCGCACTTCATCATCCAGACGATAAGCTTGGAGACGGCTTTCAAGGAATCCGTGCAGCTGCTGCTCCAGCGGCCAATCGGCATGGTTAAGGAAATAGGCTACCATCATTTCCTCCTGACGATGGAATACGTCCTGAAGCACTTGCAGAAACAAATCCTTCTTGCTCGAAAAATGGGCGTAAATCGACGGTTTTTTGATCCCGCAGTCGTCTGCAATATGTTTCAGCGATGCCCCTTCGTAACCGTTTTTGGCAAAGTGGGCAAGGGCGGATTGCTTAATATTGGCGGCACTCATAACATTCCTCCTAACTAACGGTCGTTAGTTATATTTTTAACAAATGGCGTTACCATTGTCAATATTTTATTTTGGGGCATCGGTCCCTTGTCAGCTCGCGGAGAACAGTCTTTAGTTCCTGAGGGAGATCATGTAGAATATGGTGTGACCAGCATCGTACATACAGAGAGACATTAACGATGAAGAACAAGGGGTATACGATATGAGAAAGGGAATACAGGCTGTATTGATTACCGCGCTTTTGTTCGCGTTTTATTATTTTGGCCTGGATTATTTCGGGAAGACGACCGGGACCATTATCGGGATATTCTCCACGCTAACCGTAGTATCCATCGGTTTCATGATTTTTATGGAGAACCGTCATCCCACCAGCACGATGGCCTGGATTCTGCTCTTGGCGTTAGTCCCTATCGTGGGGCTTGTGTTTTATTTTTTGTTTGGACAGAACTATTTTAAGCGGAGAAAATACGACAAAAAGGCACGTAAGGACGTTCTGGTATACACCAGCGAAGTGCTCCGCAAGAACACCCCGGACATCTCCTGCTTTAAGCCTGAAGTGCAGCAGCTCCTTCAGCTGTCTACCCGCCTGGCACGCACGCCGATTTCCTTCTCGAGCGATACCAAGGTGCTGACCGACGGGGAAGAGACATTTGCAGCCTTGATTGCGGAGCTGGAACAAGCGGCGCATCACATTCATATGGAATATTACATTTACCGTCCGGATGCGATCGGGACGCAGATCCAGGAAATATTAATTCGGAAGGCGAGAGAGGGGGTTGCCGTGCGGTTTATGGTAGACGCCGTTGGCAGCTTGCAGCTGCCGCCTTCCTTTTTGCAGGAGATGAGGGATGCTGGTGTACAGGTCGCCGTATTCGGCAGTCCAAAGACGATTTTCTTCACGAGCCGTGTAAATTACCGCAATCATCGCAAAATCGTTGTGATTGACGGGAGTGTCGGATTCGTTGGCGGATTGAATGTAGGGGATGAGTATTTAAGCCGCAGCAAGGCATTCGGTTTCTGGCGTGATACCCATATGCTTGTTCGCGGAGAGGCTGTCAGAACGCTCCAGGTTGTCTTTCTGCAGGATTGGCAGTACATGACGGGAGAGCAGCCGAGTGAGCCGATCTATTATTCACCGGATTTACTGGAGAGTCGTGCCGGCGCCGTTCAGATAATCGCAAGCGGACCGGACAATGAGCGAAGAGCCCTGAAGAACATTTTCTTCTCCATGATTGTGTCGGCTCGCAAGTCGGTATGGCTGGCTACGCCGTATTTTATACCGGATAAAGACATATTCACCGCGCTCAGGGTTGCTGCCCTGTCCGGTCTTGATGTACGGATTTTGTTTCCGTCGAAGCCGGACAAATGGCTGCCCTTTCTGGCTTCCCATTCCTATTTTCCGGATCTGCTGGACGCCGGGGTAAGGGTATATGAATATGAAAAAGGGTTCATGCATTCGAAGCTGCTGATCGTTGACGGGGAGGTTGCAACCATTGGCACGGCTAACATGGACATGCGGAGCTTCCACCTTAATTTTGAGGTTAACGCTTTACTCGTTCATACGGAAAGTGTAGGCCGGCTGGTGTCCGATTTCGAGCAGGACCTGGAGTCCGCCCTCCTGTACGATCGCAATCATACCCGTAAAAAGAGAATCATGACCCGCCTGCTGGAGTCGGCCGCCCGACTGATGTCACCTCTGCTGTAGGCCAAGCGGAGGTTGGCCATTCAGGCCTAGACCGGCCCTTCATGCGCGTACATACATACTATTGAAGGAATTGTTAAAAGGTTGTGAATCCCAGCCATTTTTGCAGTTTAAACAGGATGTCCTTCATCCATGTCGTTTCACCTTGGTAAGCCTCGGCTTCGAGACTAAAGGCCGCGCCTTCGTTGAACCATATTCGATGAAAGTAACGGTCCAGATCCCGGGTAAGCGGATGATCTTTAGGCGCGGCTATCCACAAGTTGTTCTCCAGATTGAGATCGGCCAGATTCCGCTGGGTAAAATTGGTTGAACCGCCGGTAATGACGGATTTCCCCGTCGGTTTGGCAATGTACATGAGCTTGGTATGATACTGCTCCGTACCGGTGTTGTACCAGCGAATGGAGATGTTCCCTTTGGATTTCTTGATGAGCTCGGCCGCAGCAGGACGGTTGGGGATGCCGATCTTATCCCGGCCGAAGGCGTTCTGGTTCGGATCCAGGATGAGGCGTATATCAACGCCGCGGTCCGAAGCTTTTAGAAGCTGGTCCATGACTTTGCTGTCAGCCAGATAGAACATCCCCATCCAGAGCGTGTCCCCGGGCTGTGATTGCTCGATGGCCTCCAGAACATATTTATAAATTTTCCCTTCCGTCAAATAACGAACATCGACATCGTTAGCTTGACCAGAAGGCAGCGGAGGTGGCTTTGAGCCCGGCTCATACTCCGGCAGTTTGATCGGGCTTGTAAGGTTAACGGCGGCTTGCTCGGCTGCAAGCATATCCCTGATGATGTCCCCGCTCGTTTCGAAGGCGATGTTCGAGTGGAACGCGCTGGCGTCATGGATGTTGGCTGATGTGACCAGCGCGGTGTTCTCGCTGATGACGACTTTACGGTGATTGGCCTTCACGTTCAGCAGCTTCAGATAGGAGCGCACCGTAATATCGGGTGCTTCGCTTGCCATCAGATTGGGAAGTGTCCCCGTGCCCGACTGGCCAAACCACTGGAAGAATGTGCGCCATACGGCAGAATAGGCGGGCGTGGAGTCTCGCAGCCGGTCGACATCGGTCATGATTACATGAATGCCGGCAGCCTTCATGACCTCGAATTCCGGCAGCGAATAGGAGCCATACCCGGTATTCACTTCATCGGAAATAAAGAAGATATCCATGTCGGGATATTTCTTCTTATGGGCAACAAGGCGATGGGCAAGCTCTTCGCTGACTTCGGGGAATTCCTGACCTTTATGGGTGTAGCCGTTGAACAGAAACATATCGATCACCAGGAATTTTCGGGATTCGTCGATAATTTGACCGATGCGGGGTCCGATTTCGTGATCATGTACCGGTTGACCATCCGGTCCGGGGTAGGTCAGGTCGGTCCACATTTTAACGTCGCTCTGGTACAGCGGGCTTTCATAGGAGATCCCTTTCGGCAGTGGCTTATGAGTCTGATAGATCATCACGCCGATGAGCCATAGTATAAGAAGGACAAGGCAGATGAAAATCGTTGTTCGCGTTCGGGAGCTTTTGGTATTCGGTTTCCTTGACACGAGCAGGTTGCCTGGATCGGTTGTAGGTAGATTTTCTGAATTGCGGTTATGAATGAAATGGCGGAAACCCAAGATAGCCCATCCTCCTATCGCTGTTGTATACCGTTAATTAACTTGAAAGTCCCGTTCTGACGCACTCTTCGTTTCTGCAATTCAGAAAGTGTGAGATACAGACGGAGTTGATCCTAGGAAGCCGGGGTAGAATGATATTCGGGTTTGTTTTTTCAAAACATGCGGTAGAATGGGTCAAGACCGAGTCGTTTATATTTTTGCTAATGGATGATGTGCATATCATGCAGGCGGGATAACCTGATGCCAATGATATGCTTATATATGGCTTATCTAAAGGATGAGCGAAGTGGATAAGGAGGCACGGGATGAATTCAGAACATAAAGAGACCGCGGGTCAACCAGCTGAAACCATTTCAGGCAGAGGTTTGGAAAGATCCGAGGGCAGGCTGGTGCCGGAAGTGCCTACGGGCGAACGAAAAATAGAGCATGTACGCTTATGCCTGAATGAAGAAGTTGGCTCCGTAGGGGTAACCACCGGTTTTGAACGTTACCGTTTCCGTCACTCCGCACTGCCGGAAATCGACTTTGAAGATATTAAGCTGGACACTGCATTTCTTGGTTTTTCCGTACGAACCCCATTTCTGATCAGCTCCATGACTGGGGGAAGCAAGGCCACGGGAGAGATCAATAGACGTCTGGCTGAAGCCGCGCAGCGGCGCGGCTGGGCACTTGGGGTAGGCTCCGTGCGGGCAGCGGTGGAGAAGGAGGAGCTTGCTCCCACTTTCCGTGTCCGGGAGAGTGCGCCGAGCGTGCCGGTTATCGCCAACCTTGGAGCGGTGCAGCTGAGCTATGGCTTTGGCCTTGACGATTGTCAGCGGGCGGTGGATATTGCGGGGGCGGACATGCTGGTCCTTCATTTAAACGGACTTCAAGAGGTGTTTCAGCCGGAAGGGAATACACGGTTTGGTCGTTTGCTTAAGCGAATTGAGGATCTGTGCCGTACGCTTTCGGTACCGGTCGGCATTAAAGAAGTCGGATGGGGCATCGATGGTGAAACGGCGCGGAACCTGCTCAATATCGGGGCGGCCTTCATCGACGTGGCTGGTGCGGGCGGTACCTCATGGAGCCAGGTTGAAAAATTCCGCAGCCCGGATCCGGTTCGCCGCGCTGCGGCTGAAGCTTTCGCCGGGTGGGGCAATCCTACCGCGGAATGCATCGTGGAGGTGCGTGAAGCTGCGCCAACCTGTGCGCTTATCGGCAGCGGCGGGCTGCAAAGCGGTGTCGATGCCGCTAAAGCGCTCGCGCTTGGCGCCGATCTGGCAGGCTTCGGGCGTGGACTCCTGGGATCGGCCGTCGAATCGGTGGAAGCGCTGGATCAGCGGCTTGCCCAGGTGGAGTTGGAGCTGCGGACGGCGATGTTCGGAATCGGCGCGGGGAATATCGATGCGCTGAAGTCAACCCAACGGCTGATTCGCGTTTGAATGGCCGGGGTGATTGGCGGGATCTACTTTAAAGCGATGGCAGTATATTCGTGTTGAAGTCTATCGGGTATCTGCTATAATTAATAAGATTGTTTAGCTTACGATTAGTAGCTTCGGCGGTAAGAACCGAAGCTGTGTAATACTTACAAATATAGAAGTAAACCTGATAAGGAGTTGTCACATAAATGGCTTTAAAAGCAGGAATCGTCGGTTTGCCAAACGTCGGCAAATCAACATTGTTTAATGCGATCACGCAAGCGGGCGCCGAATCGGCCAACTATCCGTTCTGTACGATTGATCCAAACGTCGGTGTTGTGGAAGTGCCGGATGAGCGCCTCGACAAGCTGACCGAGCTGGTTCAACCGAACAAAACGGTACCAACCGCTTTTGAATTCGTGGACATCGCGGGCTTGGTCCGCGGGGCGAGCAAAGGGGAAGGTCTTGGGAACAAGTTTCTTGCCCATATCCGTGAAGTGGATGCCATCGTTCATGTTGTTCGCTGCTTTGAAGACGAGAACATTACCCACGTTGACGGTAAAGTGAACCCGGTCAGCGATATCCAGACGATTAATTTGGAGCTGATCCTTGCGGACCTCGACAGCGTGGAGAAGCGGATTGACCGTGCGAAGAAGAACATGAAGGGCGGCAACAAGCAGTATGTTCAGGAAGTAGAACTGCTGGAGCGTCTGAAGGAAGCTCTTTACAACGATCAACCGGCACGCAGCGTGGAGCTGAGCGATGATGAGAAGCTGATTGTTCGCGATTTGCACCTGCTGACATTGAAGCCGGTGCTATACGCGGCTAACCTGAGCGAAGACGGTGTTACGGAAGCCGACAGCAATCCTTTCGTGCAGCAGGTTCGTGATTTCGCGGCTGCGGAGAACGCACTCGTGGTTCCGATCAGCGCGAAGGTTGAAGCCGAGATTGCCGAGCTTGAGGGCGAGGACAAAGCGATGTTCCTTGAGGAGCTGGGTCTGGAAGAATCCGGTTTGAACCGTCTCATCAAGGCTGCTTACAGTCTGCTGGGATTGTACACTTACTTTACGGCGGGCGTGCAGGAAGTACGTGCCTGGACGATCCGTAAAGGAACGAAGGCTCCGCAAGCGGCAGGCGTGATTCATACCGACTTCGAACGCGGCTTCATTCGTGCAGAGGTTGTAGCTTACGATGACCTCGTTGCAGCCGGATCGATGAACGGCGCGAAGGAACGCGGACAGCTTCGCCTGGAAGGCAAAGAGTACGTTGTGAATGACGGCGATGTGATGCACTTCCGTTTCAATGTGTAGGAATTGAACGATTCAAAGGCCATGGCTCCATGTCACTTTGTGCATGGGACCGTGGTTTTTTTGAAGGGGAGAACCATTCCGTGCGGTCAACTGCCTGCTAGTCAAATGCGTCGTTTCATGGTAAAATAAAAAGTCGTTTACACTTCATTGTGATGCGAAATGGAGTGCAAAAAGGCATATCTTCAGGAATATATCTTAGAGAGGTGAATTCCTTTGTTGGACCGATTACAATCCCTTGCGGACCGTTACGAGAAGTTAAGTGAGCTGTTGTGCGATCCCGATGTCGCTAATGACTCCAAGAAGCTCAGGGATTATTCCAAAGAACAATCCGATTTACAGCCTGCTTATGAGGCTTATGTTGAATATAAAAATGTAATTGAAGAGCTCGAAGCTGCCAAAACCATGCAGGGCGAAAAGTTGGATGACGAAATGCGCGAAATGGTGAAAATGGAGATCGAGGAGCTTACCCAGCGCGAGCAAGAGCTGGCGGAGAAGATTCGGATTTTGCTGCTGCCGAAGGACCCGAACGATGACAAGAACGTGATCATCGAGATTCGCGGCGCTGCCGGCGGTGACGAGGCGGCGCTGTTTGCTTCCGACCTGTACCGGATGTATACCCGTTATGCGGATACTCAAGGCTGGAAGGTTGAGCTCATGGACGTGAACACGAACGATCTGGGCGGCTTCAAGGAAGTCATCTTCATGATCAATGGCCGCGGCGCATACAGCAAAATGAAATTCGAGAGCGGCGCGCACCGTGTTCAGCGTATTCCGGCAACGGAATCCGGCGGTCGTATCCATACCTCCACCTCCACCGTGGCGGTCATGCCGGAGGCGGAAGAAGTGGACATCGAGATCCATGACAAGGACATCCGCGTGGATACCTTCTGCTCTAGTGGTGCAGGCGGTCAATCCGTTAACACCACCAAATCGGCGGTACGCGTAACGCATATCCCGACGGGGATCGTGGCTACGTGCCAAGACGGCAAATCGCAGAACTCCAATAAGGAGAAGGCGCTGCAGGTGCTCCGGGCCCGTATCTTTGATATGATGCGCCAAGAGGAAGAAGCGAAATATGCCGGTGAGCGGAAGAGCAAAGTAGGTACAGGTGACCGCAGTGAACGGATTCGTACGTACAACTTCCCGCAAAGCCGTGTAACCGACCACCGAATCGGACTTACCGTTCACAAGCTGGATCAAGTGATGAACGGGGAGATTGAAGAGATCGTTTCGGCGCTGACCCTTGCGGAGCAGGCTGAAGCGATGGAAAAAGGAGTATAACGCTTTGAAGCGGACGAGATTTGAATTAACGCCGCAGCGCAGCATAAGAGAAGCCTTTGTGGAGGCTTCTTCTTTTTTAGATGGCATGCGGGTGATGGAGCCGCAGCGGAATGCGCAGCTGCTGCTGGAGCATGTGCTGGGATTGTCGGGAACCTCATATTATATGGCGCTTGCGGAGCCGTTTCCGGCGAACCGGCGCTATGCCTTGGAGGACGTCATCAATCGCAAGGCGCAGGGCGTCCCTGCGCAGTATATTATCGGCGAGCAGGAATTTTACGGCCGGCCGTTTGAAGTCACGTCGGCGGTTCTCATTCCGCGTCCGGAAACGGAACTGCTCGTGGAAGCGGTGCTGAAGTATGGCCGGGAGCTCACTCCGCGATCAAAAAAACTAAAGGCCATAGACATAGGCACCGGTAGCGGTGCCATTGCCATTACGTTGGCATTGCAGGAGGCGGCGTGGGATTTGCTGGCGAGCGATATTTCGCCTGAGGCGCTTGAGGTTGCTGCGCGTAATGCGAAGCATCTGAATGCCGATGTAGAGTTTAGGCAGGGGAACTTGCTGGAACCGTTCGCCGGCATGGCGCCGGACATCCTCGTCTCCAACCCGCCTTACATTCCGGCGGAAGATATCGAGGGACTGCAGCCGGAAGTCCGAGACTATGAACCGCGAACGGCACTGGATGGGGGGCCGGACGGATTGAATCCGTACCGGATCATGATGGAGCAGCTGCCCTTGCTGTCAACGCCGCCGCGGATGATTGCCTTTGAGCTGGGCATGGGCCAAGCCGGGGATGTGGCAGAGCTTTTACGGAGTGCAGGGCACTGGAAGGAAATCGTCACGGTGCCGGATTTGGCGGGCATTGACAGGCATGTCTTGGGAATATCCCGTTAATTGTGTTCTGGAAGAATATCTTTTAAAATAGATGATGGGCTGAGCCGATTAAATGGGGTGTTGTCGTTCAGATCGTTACATGGCCTCAATCGGCAAATCAGTGTTTACAGCTCCGGGCACAGGGGGACCAAAGCATGCTTCAGAAATTCAAGAAGATTGATTTTGTTATCGTTTTTGTACTGTTGATGCTAATGGTTGTCAGTATTACATCGATATATAGTGCCACGCTCGACACCATCGGATTCGAAAAACACCATATCAAGATGGCGATATTTTATATCCTCGGATTCGCAGCCTTTTTCGGACTCAGCTTGATTGATTATCGTTTATGGAATAAATACGCACTGCACATATACATCGGAGGGTTATTAACCCTTTTGCTGCCTTCCTTCATCGGCCAGACCAAAAATAATGCCACGGGCTGGATTAATCTCGGTATCGTTGATTTTCAACCTGCAGAGTTGTTTAAGCTGGTGCTGATCATATTTATCACCTATATTCTTATCCGTAAGAACAGAGCGAAGTTGTCTTTTTGGCGGGACATCGTACCGGTTGGGCTATTGACGTTTATTCCGTTTGCCGTTGTCATGGTGCAGAATGACTTGGGTAATGGACTAAGTTATATTGTCATCTTGCTTGGGCTGTTATGGATCGGTAATGTGAAGTTCTCGCACGCTCTTATCGGATTGCTGCTTGTAGCAGGGATTGCATTTGGTGGAGCCCAGGCCTATATCCACTATCATGATGAAATTAAAGAATCGAAAATCATGGAGAGCCGCGGTCATTGGATGGAACGGATCGATCCATGGCTGGTACCCGAAAAAGCTACCGCGAAGGCGAGTTATCATACGAACAACGCCAAGCTGGCCATTGCTTCCGGCGGTATGAGCGGGGAAGGGTACTTGCAGGGGAGCTCCGTACAATCCTCACGTGTGCCTTATACGTATTCGGATTCGATTTTTGTGCAAATTGCAGAGGAATATGGCTTCATCGGCTCTTCCGTTCTGTTGTTGTTATATTTCATACTCATTCACAGGATAATTTTGATATCATTGGAAAGTCGGGACAAAGCAGGTCCGTTTCTAATCATCGGTATTGTTGCCATGCTGCTGTATCAAATCTTTGAGAATATCGGCATGTTTATTGGATTGATGCCTTTGACCGGGATTACGCTGCCCTTCATCAGTTATGGCGGAACCTCACTCATCATTAATATGGCGTGTCTCGGGGTCGTCATGAGTGTGAAGCTGCATGGACAGGAAGTGGAGGAGGATATGCCCAATCCTCAAACGTACCGTTCCGCTCCGCCCAAACAGGCTTGATTCGGTTTATTGGGATTTAGATTCAGAGAGATGCTATCGAGAGCAGCATCTCTTTTGTATTTTTTGCTGGTAACTACAGGAGGGCCCGTGAATTGTATTAGAGGAGGAAATCTTTTAGAATATTTCATAGGGGCTGGCATACTCCTTGAAACGCTCCATCGCAGTGCTGCCTTTAGGCTTTCGTCTCTATCAACGATAAGCAGTGTCAAACTTTTTTTTCGAATAATCGTTATATGCCTGTATAGGCAAACCGGGGCTAACAGCTTCGGGCACAGGGGGACCATAAAGCATGCTTCAAAAATTTAAGAAGATGGATTACGTTATTGTTTTCGTACTGGTTTTGATGATGGGTATCAGCATTACGTCGATATACAGCACAACCGTTGACACCAAATTCGAAGGCTCTCATCTTCGCATGATTGCCTTTTATATTGTCGGCTTCATTGCCTTTTTCGGAATAAGTCTGCTGGATTACCGGTTGTTGATTAAATATGCTAAATATATTTACTTGGGCGGCTTGGCCGTGCTGGTCCTCGTTATGTTTATCGGTAAGGATATCAACGGTGCCCAAGGCTGGATTTACATTGGCAGTTTAAGTATACAGCCGGCGGAATTGTTCAAGCTGATCCTGATTATTTTCCTTTCTTTTGTATTGGTGCGCAAAAACAAACCGCTGCTGTCCTTCTGGAAGGACGTTGTTCCGATTGGACTTTTGGCATTCGTGCCTTTTGTGCTCGTCATGGCCCAGAATGATCTGGGTAACGCGCTCAGTTATGTCGTCATTTTGCTGGGGCTGCTCTGGATCGGGAACGTCAAGTTCTCCCATGCGCTCATTGGGCTTGCGCTTGTGGCAGGCGTGGCCTTCGGCGGCGCTCAGGCCTATATTCATTATCATGATGAGCTGCTGGAATCGAAAATACTGAAGCCGCACTGGGTGGAACGGATTGATCCGTGGCTCTATCCGGAGAAGGCGACCGCCAAGGCCAGCTATCATACGACGAATGCGAAGCTTGCCATCGCCTCGGGCGGCATGAGCGGCGAGGGCTACATGCAGGGATCGTCGATCCAGTCGGGCAGAGTGCCTTATGCGTACTCCGATTCCATATTTGTGCAGATTGCCGAGGAATTCGGGTTTATCGGATCATCCGTTCTGCTTCTGTTATATTTCATCCTGATCCATCGGCTGATCCTGATCTCCCTGGAATCCCGGGAGCGTGCGGGGCCGTTTCTCATTATAGGGATCGTGGCCATGTTCCTATATCAGATCTTCGAGAATATCGGCATGTTTATCGGTTTGATGCCGCTGACGGGGATTACGCTGCCCTTCATCAGTTACGGGGGGACATCCCTTGTGATCAGTATGGCGAGCCTCGGGGTCGCCATGAGCGTCAAGCTGCATGGCCAGGAAGTGGAGGAAGATATGCCGGATCCGCATGCCTATCGCCCGGCGGCTTCTAAGCAGGCGTAAGCTATTCTATGCGGGAAGCTCCATAATCACGGAGACGAACTGAATAACCGATCTTAACGAAGATGCGATTCCGACTGGGGATCGCATCTTTTTTTGGTTCATGCTGCACCAATCTATGAATTTTTATCGAAATTGCTAGATTCAACGTTTATATCTTTTGCCTGCGGACATACTGATAGCATCATAGAGTTTCGTTCATAGAGAGGCGGTTGTCCGAGATGAAAAATTATAGTGAAACCCTCCGAATTATCGTAAAAAAAATGGTTGTGCTCTTATCCTGTATGTTTATGGTCATCATGGCTTGGGAAGGACAGCAGATTGATGCTTCCGTTGTTGGCGGTCCGATCCCTCAGGAATCGATACGACTTCGCATATTGGCGAATTCCGATAGCCCGTCCGATCAACTGGTCAAAAGAGAGATTCGTGATTCGGTCGTTGAGCAAATGCAGCTCTGGGTCCTGCAGCTGGAGAACCCGCAAAGCCTGGAAGACGCCAAAGAATTAACCCGGCAGCATCTTCCGGAAATCCGCCAATTGGTGGGTGAAGAGTTGAAGAAAAGAGGGATTACGTACAGTTACACCGTAGAGCTTGGCGTTGTGCCGTTTCCGACGAAGTTATACGGGGGGACGGTGTATCCGGCCGGCGATTACGATGCGCTGCGGATTACGTTAGGTGAAGGTCAAGGGCAGAACTGGTGGTGCGTCTTGTTCCCGCCGCTTTGTTTCATCGATGGTGGCAGCGGGGATGCGGCGGCGCAGCCTGTTGACACAGGTATCCAAACGGTTTCAGCAGAGGCCGGCGACGAGGCTTCCCAAGAGGAAACACCGAAGAATGCAGGCGACAGTGAACCGGAGGTCCGCTTCTTCTTGTGGGATATGTTCCTTGGCATTTGGAACTGGGTGGTAAGCTTGTTCTAGGATTATAAACGAGTTGATTTTCAATCCTGATCGGGTATGATAAACTTTGAAGTAGAAGTGCGAGTTCAAAAAGTCGGATTTTCAGCACCGAAGCTTATGCTTCCGATGTGCGTTTTTCCAAAACGCTTCAGTTGGATGAAGCTAGGGAGTGAGGAGCGGAGCTACACGTTTTCAGAAAACGCCTTCGAAAGCATCTGCTGTTTTGGGTACGTGAGCACCTAAGATGTTTCCGCAGGAAACATGACTTCGTAAGCATCCACTTAGGCCCGGCTGAATTCAAGATTCGATACCGAGCTGCTTCCTGATTCGCTTCGTGTTAGATATAGGATTTATAAGTTATCAACGGAGTTGATGGAATTCTATATCGCAAGAAAACCTACTTCCGAATCGCGGTCGCTCAGCTCTGAATTGACCTCGATTGGTTTTCTTATCAAAAGCGGACTTTTTGAACAACCTCTAGAAGAGTGCTTTCTCTTTGGCGCGACTGGTTTGAATGGGAACCGGCACGGGACTGAAGAACGAAAAGCGCTTTTTATTTTGGGGCATAGGCAACACATGCGTTGGAGTTTATATAATTCATATACAGAAAGTTTGGGATAGGAATGGAACAGAACGGGAATGGCATGGAACCTAGCCAGCTGCGGGATAACGGCTTCCGCGAGGCTGCTGCAAATTCAACCCAGGTGTGGCATGTATCGAACTCGCTTTCCAGGGAGAGCTTGAGTTTGGAGAAGGAGGCGAAGCAGGCGCTGCAGGAAGCGGGGCAGATGCTCGAGCGGGGCGGAACCGTGGCCTTTCCGACGGAAACAGTCTACGGGCTTGGCGCAGACGCCGGTAATACGGAAGCGGTCGAGCGTGTCTTTGCCGCGAAGGGCCGGCCGTCGGACAATCCATTGATCGTGCATATTTCAGAGCTAACTCAGCTTGACGGTTTGGTCCGTCATGTGAATGAGACAGAAAGGGCGCTGATGGCAAGGTTCTGGCCTGGGCCGCTATCGCTGGTGCTGCCCGTTAAACCGGGTGCCGTATCCCCTCGTGTGACGGCAGGGCTCGATACCGTTGCCGTGCGGATGCCGAATCACAACGTGGCGCTGGCCTTGATCAGCGCCGCCGGGCGTCCGCTGGCTGCGCCGAGCGCGAACCGTTCCGGTCGGCCAAGCCCGACGCTGGCCAGCCATGTCCTGGAGGATTTGGCCGGGGCGATCGACGGCGTCCTCGACGGCGGCCCTGCCGGGGTGGGCGTCGAGTCGACGGTGGTGCAAGTCGGCGAAGACGGCGCCGTCACGGTGCTCCGCCCGGGCGGCGTCACGGCCGAGCAGCTTGCCGCGGTTGCGGCAAGCGTGCGCATGGACCCGGCGCTGCATCGCGCCGCCGGGGAGGCGGAGAGCCCGGCGCCGCGCTCGCCGGGCATGAAGTACACGCACTACGCACCGAAGGGTGCGATGTGCGTGGTGCAGGGCCCGCGTGCCGACGCGGTGTCGGCACGCATCGCGGCCGAGCTTGAGGCGGCTGCCCGACGCGGGGAGGTGACCGGCGTGCTGTCGTTTGACGAGCACATCGGTCACTACCGCGCGGACGTTGCCGTCTCGCTCGGCAGCCTGGCCGCGCCGGAGGAAGCGGCCCGCCGGCTGTACGCCGGCCTGCGCCGGTTCGATGATGAAGGCGCAACCTTCATCCTGGCCGAAGCGTGCCCGGAGCAGGGCCTCGGAGCAGCCGTCATGAACCGGCTGCTCAAGGCCGCGGGACACCACATCATCGACGTGAATTAAAGCAGCCGCATGAACGCTGTTGGCATCATTTACCCCTTGTCCGCATATGGTGTACAAGACCATGGGACTTGGGGGAATGGGCATGCTGGAGGCGTCTGTCCAATCGGGACAGCTTGCGGCGATTCTGCTGATGGCGGTTGCACTCGGGCTAGACGCATTTTCGCTTGGAATCGGAGTTGGAATGAGAGGCGGTATGCGCTTAGGCCATATGCTGGGCATCAGCTTCATGATCGCGTTGTTTCACATGCTGATGCCGCTGCTGGGCTTATTTGCCGGCCGCTATGTTGGCATGTTACTGGGCCACGTCACAGGGCTTGCTGCCGGCGGGCTGCTGCTTTTACTGGGCGGGCATATGATGTATAACGCCCTGCGGGGCGGAGAGGGACAGCGAATACATCCTACCGCATTTTTAGGCATGCTGCTGTTTTCGCTTAGCGTCAGCATCGACTCCTTCTCGGTAGGCGTTTCCCTCGGAATGTTTGTGGATGATGTGCTGTTAATCGTAATTTCCTTCGGGGTCGTGGGCGGTTTGCTGTCCATTCTCGGTTTGCTGCTTGGCCGTCAGGTAAGCAATAAGCTGGGGGAGTACGGTGAAATGCTGGGCGGACTGATTTTGGTTATCTTTGGCACCATGTTTATTTTTTGACGCAATATTTGTTACAATAACCCCAAAGAACCTACGAACGGGAGGAACGGACCGTGAAAAATATATTGTTTGTCTGCACGGGAAATACCTGCCGCAGTCCAATGGCGGAAGGCATGCTGCGCAAGCTTGCCAAACAACGGGGCATTCCGCTGGAAACGAAGTCCGCCGGTGTCTCGGCCGTGGATGGAATGCCGGTGTCCCATCATGCGGAATCCATCCTGCGAGACCAGGATATCCAGGAACGCTTGGTGTCCAAGCCGTTGACCGCGAACCTTGTAGAATGGGCGGACCTGATTCTGACGCTGACCCAGTCGCATAAGCAGTATGCTATAAGGCAGTTTCCGCACGCCGCAGACAAGATGCACACGCTGAAAGAGTTCGTTGAGGATGACCGCCGGGTGCTGGACGATCTGCGGGAGCAGGATAGTCTGTATGCAGCGCTTGAGCTGGCCAGATCTCTGGGCCACGATGTCAGCGACCGTGACCGGGAGCGTCTGATCGAGCTGCGTCAGCGCATCCCGAGCTTCGATATCTCCGACCCTTTCGGAGGCTCGCGGGAGGAATATGAAGCGACGGCCGCAGAGATACGGACGGCGTTGTTCCGTCTTTTGGACAAGCTGGAAGCGGATCGGCATAACTAAGCCTAGCTTTTAGAGATATGAAGCCTTGCATTGGGCTGAAAAGCCACTTGCCTTTCGCATGGTATTGCTTTAAGATGAAGTTGAAAAACAAATGATCCGGTGTAACTGGCGACGAAGTG
The DNA here is from genome assembly GCF_025142895.1 of Paenibacillus sp. p3-SID867. Lineage (NCBI taxonomy): Bacteria > Bacillati > Bacillota > Bacilli > Caryophanales > Paenibacillaceae > Paenibacillus > Paenibacillus sp. p3-SID867. The sequence goes on along the minus strand of NZ_JAMBDM010000016.1, from coordinate 15,930 downwards.
GATGAAACCACGATGGAGCATCGGAATATACGGCCGGTCGCCTGGGCAAAGAGCATTTGGAGCACAATACGTGCGCCGACTGCTCTTTTTTCGTCTTTTGCGCCCGATTTGGGTTATAATGAAACAAGCTAAAACGCAAAAGCGAACATACGAGGGGGTTTTTCATAGATGAAAATTGCATTGGGTACGGATCATGCCGGCATTCGTCTGAAAGAGGAGATCATGGAAGTCATTCGGGGTCTTGGCCACGAGGTGGAGGATCTGGGCTGCGGCTGTTCCGATTCCGTGGATTATCCCGATTATGCCCTTCCGGTGTGCGAGAAGGTCGTCTCGGGTGAAGCGGACCGCGGCATTCTGATCTGCGGTACGGGGATCGGCATGAGCATAGCGGCCAACAAGGTGCCTGGCATTCGCTGCGCGCTGACACATGATGTGTTCTCAGCTAAAGCGACGCGCGAGCATAACGACAGCAACGTGATTGCGCTGGGTGAGCGTGTCGTCGGTCCCGGACTTGCTGCCGAAATCGTCAGCGCATGGCTGACGACGGATTTCAGTCATGGCGAGCGCCATGTCGGCCGCGTGAACAAGATCAAGGCCATCGAGGAGCGTTACCTGAAGAATGAATCGCGATAAGTGAACGCGTAATGCAGCTGCGGCTATCGTGATATGGGATTGAAGCATCTTCTGTGAAAAAATCATCGGGAGGACTGTGACATGACGGATATCTCCAAGGTTTCCTTGAACGAACAGACAGCGCGTATTGTCCGCGAACTGGCCAAAGTGGCCGTTTTAGGCCCGGGTAAAGTGCTGGTCATCGGAGCCAGCACCAGTGAAGTAGTTGGGCGCCGAATCGGTACGGGCGGCGCTCTTGAAACGGCGCAGCAACTCCTTCAGGGCATTGCCGAGGCTCAAACGGAATTCGGTTTTGCGGTGGCCTATCAATGCTGTGAGCATCTGAACCGTGCGCTTGTCATGGAACGCGAGCTGCTCGAGCGACTGGGCTTGACGGAAGTGGCGGCAGTTCCCATTCCGGGTGCGGGCGGGTCGATGGCTTCCGCAGCTTACCGCAGCATGAAGGAGCCCTGCCTTGCGGAATCGATTGAAGCCCATGCGGGTGTCGATATCGGCGAGACGCTGATCGGCATGCATTTGCGGAGAGTGGCGGTTCCGTTCCGGCCAACCGAGCGTTATATCGGGGAGGCGCGCGTAACTGCGGCTTATACCCGGCCCAAGCTGATCGGCGGAGAACGTGCGGTGTACCGACTCGAGCAGAGTGATGATTCCACGCTGTGCGATTGATTCGAATGAGAACTCGCTTTTTCAATGATGACTACTTGTAGTTTTTAAATTTGCAAGAAAAAATAACGATGGATTATGGGAGGATATGAACATGATGGAACATTTGCGGAAGAGTGACCCGGCTGTATTGGAAGCGATGGATTTGGAGCTGAAGCGTCAACGTAGCAACATTGAGCTGATTGCCTCTGAGAATATTGTCAGCGAAGCGGTTATGGAAGCAATGGGGACGGTGCTGACGAATAAATATGCGGAAGGCTACCCTGGCAAACGCTATTACGGTGGCTGTGAGCGTGTGGATATCGTGGAAGATATCGCCCGTGACCGCGCCAAAGAATTGTTCGGAGCCGAGCATGCCAACGTTCAGCCGCACTCCGGTGCCCAAGCGAACATGGCGGTATATTTGGCAGCCCTGAAGCCCGGAGATACCGTGCTCGGCATGAACCTGGCCCATGGCGGCCATTTGACTCACGGAAGCCCGGTTAACGCTTCTGGTCTTCTGTACAATTTCGTTGCCTACGGCGTGCAAGAAGACACGTTCCTTATCGATTACGACGAAGTCCGCAAAGCGGCATTCAAGCATCGCCCTCGTCTGATCGTGGCGGGTGCAAGTGCCTATCCTCGCATTATTGATTTTGAAAAGCTTGCTGCCATCGCCAATGACGTAGGCGCGTTGTTCATGGTCGACATGGCTCATATTGCAGGACTCGTTGCAGCAGGTCTTCATCCGAATCCGGTTCCGCATGCCCATTTTGTAACGACAACGACGCATAAGACGCTTCGCGGGCCTCGCGGCGGTATGATTCTGTGCAAAAAAGCTTGGGCGCAAGCGATTGATAAAGCGGTATTCCCCGGCTCCCAAGGCGGCCCGCTCATGCATGTGATTGCTTCCAAAGCCGTTGCGCTTGGCGAAGCCTTGGATCCGTCTTTCAAGACGTATGCAGAGAATGTCGTGAAGAATGCGAAAGTGCTGGCCGATACCCTGATCGAGGAAGGCCTGAACATTGTTTCCGGCGGAACCGATAACCACCTGATGCTGGTGGATACCCGTAATCTGGACATCACCGGCAAAGACGCGGAGAAAGTTCTGGACTCCATCGGGATTACCGTGAACAAGAATGCCATCCCGTTTGATCCGACCAGCCCGTTCGTAACGAGCGGTATCCGTATTGGTACCCCTGCGGTTACTTCCCGCGGTATGGATGAGCAAGCGATGGTTACCATCGCGAAAATTATTGCCATGACTTTGAAGCAGCCGAAAGACGAGGCAACGCTTGAAAAAGCAGGCCGTTTGGTGGCTGAGCTTACAGATCAATACCCTCTCTATGCTGAAATGAAATATTAATCACAGTTTCCTTCGCATAAGAAGCCTATGATAAGAGGACCCCGCCTGATGCAGGTGGGGTCCTCTTAGGAGCTATGAACATTCTGGCCAGATTGCTATGCTCTCATTTTCCCAGTCAGGCCCTTTCGCGGTTAGCATCAATATAGGCGAGAATGGAAAACCTAGGTCTAGGGCAGAAGAAGATCCGATTCCGTTATAAGGTCAAAAACTCATGGAATAAAACATGACCCGTGCAGGTGTCAATTGACTATAGGGAATGATATAATAGACAGGATTTATGGAGCTCACAAATATTTACGCCCATATTGAAATAACATTTGTACTCAAACCGGAGGGACCAGACATGGGAAAATTGGTGATTTGTGATCACCCGTTGATTCAACACAAACTTACATTCATCCGCGATATGCGGACTAACACAAAAGACTTTCGCGAATTGGTAGACGAAGTCGCGACTTTGATGGCTTATGAAATTACGCGGGAGGTTCCTCTTGAATCGATATCCGTGCAGACGCCGGTAGCTGAAACCCAAGGGAAAGTCATTTCCGGCCGCATGCTCGGCTTGGTTCCGATCCTGCGCGCCGGTCTGGGCATGCTGGACGGCGTTGTCAAGCTGCTTCCAGCGGCAAAGGTAGGGCATGTCGGATTGTTCCGTGACCCCGAAACGCTTCAGCCTGTTGAATATTATACGAAGCTTCCAACCGATGTGACGGAACGGGAATTGATCGTCATTGATCCGATGCTCGCGACGGGCGGATCCGCTATCGCTGCTATCGACGTGCTGAAGAAACGCGGCTGCACCCAGATCAAGATGATGAACCTCGTGGCTGCACCGGAAGGTGTGAAGGCTGTCCATGATGCTCACCCGGACGTGGACATTTATGTTGCTGCTCTCGATGAGGGTCTTAACGACCATGGTTACATCGTACCGGGCCTTGGTGATGCAGGGGATCGGCTGTACGGCACGAAATAAGAGTCAAGCCAGTCACTCGTACGTCTTGATATTTGAAAACAAGCAAAGAGGGGTATTTTCAAACATGTCAAAAGTGAAAGTGATGACGATATTTGGGGTCCGCCCCGAAGCCATCAAGATGGCGCCGCTAATTCTAGAGCTTCAACGTCACCCTGAGCATATCGAATCGGTCGTTTGTGTTACTGCGCAGCATCGGCAAATGCTGGATCAGGTGCTGGATGTGTTCAAGATTGTTCCGGATTATGATTTGGATGTCATGAAGGACCGTCAGACGCTCAACGAGATCACCGTGCGCGTCCTGGAGGGTCTTGAGCCTGTTCTGCGTGAAGCCAAGCCGGATATTGTATTGGTGCACGGCGATACGCTGACAACGTTCCTGGCCAGCTATGCAGCCTTTCTGCAGCAGATTCAGGTCGGCCATGTGGAGGCGGGTCTGCGCACATGGAACAAGCTGAATCCTTATCCGGAAGAGATGAACCGTCAGCTGACCGGCGTGCTTGCTGATCTTCACTTTGCGCCGACGGACTGGTCCGCTGAGAATCTCCGCAAGGAGAACAAACCGGATTCCCGCATTTATGTAACGGGTAACACGGCTACGGATATATTCCAGTACACGGTGCGCGAAGGTTATACCCATCCGGTTCTGGACTGGGCGAAGGGCAAACGCTTGATCCTGATGACGGCACACCGCCGCGAATCCCAAGGGGAGCCGCATCGTCAAATATTTGAAGCGGTAAAGCGCATTGCCGATGAATTTGAGGATATTGCCATCGTATATCCTGTACATCCGAGTCCAGCTGTTAAAGAGCCAGCTCATCGCATTCTGGGAGATCACCCGCGCATCAAGCTGATTGATCCGCTGGATGTCGTGGATATGAACAATATTTACACCCATACGCATTTCATCATTACGGATTCCGGCGGCATGCAGGAGGAAGCTCCGTCATTCGGCGTGCCGACGCTGGTGCTTCGGGATACGACTGAACGTCCAGAAGGCATCGAAGCAGGTACCTTGGAGCTGGTGGGTACACAAGAAGAGAATGTGTATGACCGGATCAAGGTTCTCCTGACGGATCAAGAGCTCTACGAAAAGATGAGCAAAGCTGCTAATCCGTATGGCGATGGACAAGCTTCACAGCGGATTGTCAATGCGATTTTGCACCATTTCGGCATCCGAAAAGAGCGTCCAGAAGAATTTCACAGAATGTTCACAAAGGTATAGTTTACCGTATTCTGATGAGCAAGGGGACAGCATACAGTTGAACTGTACGGTTACCGCGGCGTTTTGCGCAATTTAGACTGCTCAAAACGCCGATTTTACACGGTAAATCCATCAAATCGATTCATTGACAAACTCTTGTTATATTCAGTAAAATGAGTTGGGATTAGAGGTTCATATGAAAAATCCGAAAAGTCAAGATAACCCTTGGTTGATAGCGCTATACATTAGCGGGGCAGGCGGTTTGCTTGCCGCTTACATTCTCATCGGTTTTTTTACCGGGCGATGGCTCATGAATCATTTGGACGGGCCCAGAGTGTGGCTTGCCATTGGTACGCTTTCGGGGCTCTTTGTAGGGATTTTGAATATCGCTCTTCTCATTAAGAAGTATTTGGGGGCGCAAAGTGAATGATTTGACAACATCCATTGTGAACGGTGTGACTAGAGTATCGATACTCTTATTATCTGCTTTATTTCTGGGATGGGCATTATATCCGGATTATCGACCTGAGGTATCAGGCCTGATACTGGGTATTGTTGGCGGCTTGTTCAACGTTCGCTTTCTTTCCATTAAAGTGAGGCAGCTTGTGGACTTGGCCGTGAGCCAGGAGCGCAGACGGTTCAGCTTTGGATTCGTCACAAGACTTTGCATCGCGTTTCTAATCGTGATGATGGCAGCCAAGCTCGAACAAGTATCGCTCGGCGCGACGATCATTGGCCTGTTTATTCCCCAACTGTTGATGATTCCTGTCAGCATTATTGTTGGTTTGAGAATGAAGAATTGATAAGCGCTAATTGGAAAGGGGTGAAAACAATCTTATGCATGATTCACCGATTATTGATTTAGGTGGATTTCGACTTGATCTATCAGCCGTCATTATGTTGCTAGTAACTTGTATTATTGTCTTTGTAATGGCACGGCTGGCCGTTCGTAATCTGTCTGTCGAAAACCCTTCCAAAATGCAAAACTTCATGGAGTGGGTCGTAGAATTTGTGCAAGGCATCGTAGCTAGCGCTATGGATTTGAAAAAAGGGAAGCCTTACATTTCGTTGGGCCTGACCTTGATTATATTCATCTTCGTAGCCAACGTGCTTGGATTGCCGTTTGCTATCATCACAGACTTGCCTGCTAACTTTCAAGTGTTTGGGCAGACGATCGAAGCGACGAAAGATCTTCATGATGGTCATATGGCTCACGTTCTCTGGTGGAAATCGCCGACAGCAGACATATCCATTACTGCGGGTCTGGCGATCGTCGTATTCTTCCTTATGAACTATTTGGGTCTGAAGCTGAACCGCAAGCATTACCTGAAACACTATATTGAACCGTTCCCGGTGTTTTTACCGCTGAATATCATTGAGAACTTGGCCAAGCCGGTCGCACTGGCAATCCGTTTGTTTGCCAACATCTTCGCAGGTGAGGTGCTCATCACGGTAATCCTGAAGATGGGATTCCTCGGAATACCGTTCCTGGCTGTATGGCAAGGGTTCAGTATATTTATCGGAGCATTGCAGGCTTTCATCTTTACAATCTTGACCATGGTTTATATTGCACAAACCACGGTTCACGAAGAAGAAGCGCATTAATAAGCTCGGCCGAAATATGCCGGCATATCGGCACTTTCGAAAGAGATATATTATATTAACCAAATTTGAACCAAATTTAAGGAGGATATTTATCAATGGAATTTTTAGCAGCAGCTATTGCAGTAGGTTTGGGCGCATTGGGCGCAGGTCTGGGTAACGGTATGATCGTAAGTAGAACAGTAGAATCTATCGCTCGTCAACCGGAAGCTCGTGGTCCGTTGCAAACGACAATGTTTATCGGTGTTGGTATCGTCGAGGTAGTTCCACTCGCTGCTACCGTTATTGCTTTCTTGATTATGTTTTCTTAATAAGAATACAACGGTTTGGCGGGGAGGGCCGATGCCATCCGCGCCTTCGTTTTGTTAAGAACTGCAATTCGCATTAACGGAAAGGAGTGACTTCATCCATGGAAGTACTTTGGGAGAATATTGTAATCTCAATTCTTGCATTTGCTATTCTGTATGTTCTGCTTCATAAATATGCTTTCGGTAAATTGTTTGCAATCATGGAGCAGCGTCGGGAATTGGTCGTGAGCCAGATCGACGAAGCTTCCAAGACTCGCGAGCAGGCACATGTCTATGTTGAAGAGCAAAAGCAAGCACTGAACCAAGCGCGTCAAGAAGCTCACGAGATCATCGAACGTTCCAAGCAAACGAGCAGCAAGCAGGCTGAACAGATTCTGGAACTGGCAAAAGAGGAAGCGGATCGCATCAAAGTGGATGCCATACGTGAAATCGAGAGTGAGAAGACGAAAGCCGTCGACGAGCTTCGCAGTGAAATCGGCAGTGTTTCCGTGAAAATCGCTACCAAGCTGATTGAACGGGAAGTGAAGAATGACAAAGCTCAAGAAGAACTGGTGGATCAATACCTTAAAGAGGTAGGAGGCAGACCATGAGCCAAAATACAGTAGCAGCCAAGCGGTATGCGCGGGCGCTGTTCGAAGTGGCGGCTCAGCAGCAGAAGGGTCTGGAAGTGGAAGAGGAATTGCGCGCTGTTGTGCATGCCATTGAAGGCGATGCCGACATTCAGAAATTCATCTCCACGCCGAATATTCCCCAGTCCGTGAAGATGAACGTAATCAGCCAGGCGTTGGCAGGGAAGGTATCGCAGCCTGTATTGAACACGATCGAATTGCTTCTCGACAGAGGGCGTACAGAAATGTTCGCTGAACTGCTGAACAGTTATGTGAAGATACAAGGTGCGAGCTTAGGATTGGCGGACGCCACTGTGTACTCCACCTACCCGCTTAGCGATCAGGAAAAAGAACAGGTAGCTTCGGAATTCGGGCAGTTAGCACATCAGAATATCCGGGTGACCAATGTTGTGGACGAGAGTTTGCTCGGCGGCCTGAAAGTTGTCATTGGTGATAAGCTTTATGACGGAAGCCTTGCCGGGAAGCTGGAACGTCTTGAAAAGTCTTTTAATAGACGAGCATAGTAGATAGGGGTGAAAACGTTGAGTATCAGACCTGAAGAAATCAGTACTTTAATCAAAAGTCAAATTGAAGAATATAAATCCGATATCACTGTCTCTGAAGTAGGTACGGTAATTCAAGTAAGTGACGGTATTGCTCGCGTGTACGGCCTGGAGAACGCGATGTCCGGGGAACTTTTGGAGTTCCAGAACGGCGTGTTCGGTCTGGCGCTGAACCTTGAAGAGAGCAATGTCGGTGTCGTTATCCTGGGACCTTACTCTGAAATCAAGGAAGGCGATCAGGTTAAGCGCACAGGACGTATTATGGAGGTTCCTGTAGGTGAAGCTCTGCTAGGACGCGTTGTCAATCCGCTGGGTCAACCGCTTGACGGCAAAGGCCCGATCGAAGCGGCTGCCTACCGTCCAGTTGAGAGCAGCGCACCAGGCGTTATCGACCGTAAATCCGTACATGAGCCTATGCAGACAGGTATTAAAGCGATCGACGCGATGGTACCTATCGGCCGCGGACAGCGCGAGCTGATCATCGGTGACCGCCAAACGGGTAAAACCACCGTTGCAATCGATACGATCCTGAACCAAAAAGGTAGCGGTGTTAAATGTATCTATGTAGCCATTGGGCAAAAACAATCCACTGTAGCACAGGTGGTTGAAACGCTTCGCCGTCATGGCGCACTGGAGTACACGATTGTTGTTACGGCTTCGGCTTCTGAGCCGGCTCCACTGCAGTACATCGCTCCATACGCAGGCTGCGCAATGGGTGAGTACTTCATGTACAAGGGCGAGCATGCACTTATCATCTATGATGACTTGTCGAAACAAGCAGCAGCATACCGTGAGTTGTCCTTGCTCCTCCGTCGTCCTCCGGGTCGGGAAGCTTATCCGGGTGACGTTTTCTACCTACACTCCCGTTTGCTGGAACGTGCAGCGAAGCTCAACGATGAGCTTGGTGGTGGTTCATTAACCGCGCTGCCATTTATTGAAACACAGGCTTCTGACGTATCTGCATACATTCCAACCAACGTAATTTCGATTACGGATGGACAGATCTTCCTGGAGTCTGAGTTGTTCTACTCCGGTCAGCGTCCAGCGATTAACGTCGGTATTTCGGTATCCCGTGTCGGTGGTTCCGCGCAGATCAAAGCGATGAAAAAGGTTGCAGGCGGCATGAAGCTGGATCTTGCGCAATATCGTGAGCTCCAGGCGTTCTCCCAGTTCGGATCCGATCTGGATAAATCAACCTTGGCTCGTTTGAACCGTGGTGCAAGATTGATGGAAATCCTGAAACAGGGTGTAAACCAGCCGTTATCCGTAGAACAACAGGTGGTTAGCTTATACGCAGCCGTTAAAGGATATATCGATGATATCGAGGTTGCTGATGTTCGTCGTTTCGAGAGCGAATTCCTTGCTTTTATTGGAAGCAATAAACCGGAAATTCTTCAATCCATTACGGATACGAAGGATCTGACGTCCGATAACGAAAACGCATTGAAAGCGGCAATCGATCAATTTAAGAAGGGCTTTGCCGCTTCGGTCTAAGCTCCTCAGGTAAGTAATAGGAGGGGAGCCGGGGTAAGCCCGGCATCCTCTTTCATCATATGGAATGTAGCTTTGGCTGTGACCAAAGTGATTTTTACAAAAGGTACGGCTTTGGTCCTAGCCAAAGCTTAGTCTACGCGTACGAAGTTAGCTTTGGCTTCGCCAAAGCTAGGTGATTGCTTACGAAGTTTAGCTTTGGCTTCGCCAAAGCTTTAAGGTGGTGAAAACATGGCAAGAGGATTACGTGATATTAAGCGGCAGATCAAGAGTGTTCAGAACACAAGGCAGATCACCAAGGCGATGGAAATGGTTGCTGCCGCCAAGCTGAGAAGAGCTCAAGAGAAGGCAACCTCCGCACTTCCATACTCCGAGAAGCTGAAAGAAGTGGTTGGCAGCATTGCTGCTGGAACCAAGGGAATCAGCCATCCGATGCTGGAAAAGCGTGAAGTGAAGAAAACCGGTTATCTGGTGATCACTTCCGACCGCGGTCTTGCTGGTGCATCAAACTCCAACATTTTGCGAAAAGTATCGAACTTCATCGCAGAACGCCATCAGTCCAAGGATGAGTATTGCCTGTTTGTAATCGGACGTAAAGGACGGGATTATTTCCGCCGTCGTGAACTTCCGGTTGTTGAGGAACTCACCGATTTATCCGATAGTCCGACCTATGCAGATATTAAGACCATCGCTAATGCGGCGGTTCATCAATATGAGCTGGGTCAGATCGATGAGTTATACGTGTGCTATAACCAATTCGTGAATGCTTTGACTCAGCTCCAGGAGATCTCCAAGCTTCTGCCGATGGAGAACATTGGCAGCGCTGAGAACCTGACGGGTTATGAGTATGAACCGTCTCCTGAAGGCGTGCTTGAGGTGCTGCTTCCGAAATATGCGGAAACACTGATTTTCAGTGCGATGCTGAATGCGAAGGCAAGTGAGCTGGGTGCGAAGATGACTGCTATGGGAGCTGCAACGAAGAATGCAAGCAAGATCATCAACGAGTTGAACCTCACTTACAACCGTGCTCGTCAGGCTGCCATTACGCAGGAAATTTCCGAGATTGTGGGCGGAGCAAACGCTCAGCAATAATGCACGGCTCTGAATTCTTAATTTAGTACTTTACGGATATGCGGCCATGTCATGAATAAGCCGCTTTTACGATCATCGTTCACCGCTAGAGGTGAGCGGGTAGGAGGGAAAACGAATCAATGAAAAAAGGACGCGTTGTCAGCATTACAGGTGCTGTAGTTGACATTGAATTTGAGCGCGGTCATCTTCCCGAGATTTTTAATGCTGTCAAGATTGAAGCAACGCTGGAAGGCGGCCGCTCGGTTGATTTGACTTTGGAAGTATCCAATCATTTGGGTGATAATCTGGTTCGTTGTATCGCGATGTCATCCACGGATGGTCTCGTTCGCGGTATCGAAGCCGTGGATTTGGGCAGACCGATTACGGTTCCTGTAGGTTCGGCTACACTTGGCCGTGTATTTAACGTATTGGGTGAGCCGATCGATAATGCAGGTGCCGTCGTATCCGAAATTAATAACCCGATCCACCGTGAAGCTCCTGCTTATGATGAGCTCTCCACGCAAGCGGAAATGCTTGAAACGGGTATTAAGGTAATCGACTTGCTTGCTCCATACCAAAAAGGCGGTAAGATCGGTCTGTTTGGTGGTGCCGGCGTAGGTAAAACCGTTGCGATCCAGGAATTGATCAATAACATCGCTCAAGAACACGGCGGTATTTCCGTATTCGCCGGCGTAGGGGAGCGTACTCGTGAAGGGAACGACCTTTACCACGAGATGAGCGATTCCGGCGTTATCAGCAAAACCGCGATGGTATTCGGTCAAATGAACGAGCCTCCGGGTGCCCGTCTTCGCGTAGCGTTGACCGGTTTGACAATGGCGGAATATTTCCGTGATCAAGAAGGTAAAGACGTACTTCTCTTTATCGACAACATCTTCCGCTTTACTCAAGCGGGCTCCGAAGTATCCGCCCTTCTCGGTCGTATGCCTTCCGCGGTAGGTTACCAGCCAACGCTGGCATCCGAAATGGGACGCTTGCAAGAGCGGATTACCTCTACCAAAAAAGGTTCCGTTACATCCATCCAGGCTATCTATGTACCGGCGGATGACTATACGGATCCGGCTCCAGCTACAACGTTTGCTCACTTGGATGCAACGACGAACCTGGAGCGTAAAATTTCCGAGATGGGTATCTATCCTGCGGTAGATCCGCTTGCATCCAGTTCCCGTATCTTGGCTCCGGAAATTGTTGGTGAAGAGCACTATAACGTCGCTCAAGGCGTTAAGAAAATTTTGGCTCGTTATAATGAGCTTCAAGATATCATTGCGATCCTCGGTATGGATGAGCTGAGCGAGGAAGATAAAGCGATTGTTGGACGTGCTCGTCGTGTTCAACGCTTCCTTTCCCAAGCTTTCCACGTTGCCGAGCAGTTCAACGGCATCCCGGGTAAATATGTACCGGTTAAAGAAACTGTACGCAGCTTTAAAGAGATCCTGGAAGGCAAGTATGACCACCTTCCGGAAGCGGCTTTCCTGTTCGTAGGTACGATTGAAGAGGCAGTTGAAAAAGCTAAAACATTGTAAGCTGACGCTCCGTGATCGGCAGACCGGAACAGTACTTCTTGCGAGTCTGTGAGGTCTGCTGCGCGAGTTTTCTGCGGAAAACGGTGAGGAGGGATGGAAGTGAGCACCATTTTGTTGGAAATCGTAACGCCGGACCGCCTGGTCTACTCAGAGCAGGTGAATAGTGTTACGGTGCGTGGGGTCGAGGGAGAACTGGGCATTTTACCTGGTCATATTTCCTTTGTTACGCCGCTTCAGATAGCGCCAGTTTATGTGAAGATCGGTAACCAGAGAACCCCGTTTGCGGTACAAGGCGGTTTCGTCGAAGTCCGCAAAGATAAGATTGTCATCCTGGCGGAAAGCGCAGAGAAAGCGGAAGAAATCGATCTGGAGCGTGCGGAAGCCGCGAAGGAAAGAGCGGAGACCCGCCTGAATGCGAAGGGAAGACAAGATGAAGTTGACCATCGTCGCGCGGAAATGGCTCTGCAAAGAGCGATGAACCGGATTAAAGTGACGCGGAACTAATAAGGTGAACGAGGACAGCTTGCTGTAATGATACAGCCAAGCTGTCTTTTTTGTGCTCTATTACTGGGAGTTGAAATCCCATATTTGTTATGAAAGTACTCGATTCTCCCAAATCACATATAGGGTGGATATTTCTATTGGGACAATGGGGCCGATGGTATACACCTTTGATTGGTGGCGTGACTGGGTCCACAGCCATCGATTACTTATAGAAAGGACCTGAGGCATAGATTTATTTAATGCATAAATATTCACCTTTTGTAACCCTATTTCAGCTATACCTGGTCTGTGAACATTATTATTTTCAAAGACTGGGTATATTTTTGTTATATCATCGGTATAAATAGAAGTTCGAATTATAAAACTATACTATGATTTTGGCTACTGGATGTATTTTTCAAGTGTAATAAATGGAAAATTAGGCTTCCTCTAATAGCGCATACATGATCGTTTTGGGAAGTTGTCGATAAACTTAATTATTTCCGAGGAAATGTCGTATAGAAAGTGCTGGATTCTTAGCCTCCAGCCAAGTATTATAGAAGAGTCGGTCCTGAACAGGGCAGGATAATTTATGAAGGAGGAGGGAGTATGAACCAGGATTTATCTAATTCAATCAGTGCTGTAGGTGTTAACGGGTTGTTGTCTATTGTCATTTCGCTGATCTGTATCGCACTGGCTTGGTGGGCATTACAACAACTGAAGCTGGATTTGATTGTCCGTCATCCAAAAGGGCCGCAGGGAAAGCTGCTGCATTTGCTGCTGGCGGTGGTGCTTGGACGATTCGTGGCTGAATTCCTAATTGACTATATTACATGGAGTCAAATGATCCGATATATATTTTAACGCAGAGAATGAGCGTCATACATAACACGAGGTGCTGCAGCTAGTAATCAACATTTGTTGCATGTTGGTTATGTGTTTGGCGATATTTTACTCGTCTGTTTTAATTGCGGCATGAATGGTTATATCTCTGTTAGGTTGCTTGGAGAGAAGATGTCGAATAAACGCATTTTATTATGTTAACACTTAAAATAAGAAATTGATCGGGCGGACGGTATGACTTCCGGACTATAATGTTCACCCGGTAATTGTTATGCATTGACAAGTGCTGGTCGGTCATGGTACCTTTCGTAGGTCCATACTGCGGATAACAGATGCTTCATAAGGTGGCATCATGGATTTCTGAAACCTGATGTGGACACCGAAACAGATGTCATAAATAGTTCGAAAATCGCTTGTTTAGCGGAAATCTCTAATGTTAAGATGAAAGTTAGGGAATTAGCAACAACTAATTACTAACACACGCAATCAGGAAAATTATGGACGCGGAGGGAAACCATGATGAGCAAATTTATCGTCCGCGGTGGCAAAAGACTGACCGGAAGCGTCAAAGTCAGCGGAGCAAAAAATTCAGTTCTTCCGATCATCGCTGCCTCTCTACTAGGGGAAGTTGGGGAAAGTGTTATTATTGACGCGCCTCCTCTTGACGATGTAATTACAATCAGTAAAGTATTGGAGTCGCTTGGTGCGGGCATTACATATCAGGATGAAGTGATACGTGTGAATGCAGAGCACATAACGACATGTGAAGCGCCTTATGAATGGGTGCGGAAGATGCGGGCGTCTTTTCTGGTCATGGGGCCTTTATTGGCACGTTGTGGACGAACCCGGATTTCGCTTCCCGGAGGATGTGCTATCGGCACAAGACCCATTGACCAACACCTAAAGGGATTTGAAGCTCTCGGGGCAGAGATCAGCCTCGGACAAGGATATATTGAAGCTAAAAGCAATGGCAGATTGCGTGGGGCGAAGGTCTATTTGGACGTAGCCAGCGTAGGTGCTACTGAAAATATTATGATGGCTGCTACATTGGCTGAAGGAATCACGGTAATCGAAAATGCGGCGAAAGAGCCGGAAATTGTCGATTTAGCGAATTACCTGAATGCGATGGGTGCCAAAGTTCGCGGTGCGGGCACGGGTGTGATTCGGATCGAGGGCGTTGAGCAGATGCATGGCGTCAAGCATAACGTGATTCCTGACCGGATTGAAGCAGGCACCTTCATGGCTGCGGCTGCGATCACGGGCGGGGATGTATATGTGGAAGGAGCCATTGCGGACCACCTTGGACCGGTTATTTCCAAAATGGAAGAGATGGGGATTACCATTGAACCGGACGAGAATGGGATTCGCGTTATCGCTGACAAACCATTAAAGTCGGTTGATGTGAAAACCTTGCCTTATCCTGGCTTCCCAACGGATATGCAGTCCCAGATGATGGCGCTTTTGCTGGTTTCCGAAGGTACAAGTGTTGTTACGGAAACGGTATTTGAGAACCGCTTTATGCATGTGGATGAATTCCAGCTGATGAATGCGGAGATCAAGGTTGAGGGACGTTCTGCGATCGTTACGGGCGGAGCTAAGCTTAAAGGAGCCAAAGTAACCGCAACGGATCTGCGTGCAGGGGCTGCCTTGATATTAGCCGGGCTCGTCTCGGAAGGGACTACCGAAGTTGGCGGCGTACAGCATATCGATCGCGGTTATGTTCATTTAGCGGAAAAGCTGTCTGGACTTGGCGCGGATATCTGGCGTATTTCAACGGAGGACCAGAGCTCGGAGAAGGTTTCAAAAAAAGTGGCAGGCGAAACAGAAGACGCAAAAGTTTTCAAAGTTCAACCTACCTGGGTGTAAACAACAGGATGGATCTGGCGACTCAGGATAGACCACAATAGAGTATAGGAGAAGGAGCTTTGCCGATAAGGGCGAAGCTCCTTCTTTTTTGTATAATGCATCACCATAGGCTATCATTCATTTTCTTATGTTGAGATTCCGGTTGACTGGGAGACTCTTTGCTAGCTTGCTTGCAGTCAGTGACCCCGTTCTTCATCCATGTGACTTTGTCCTTTCTCTTAGAATAGTTCTATCAAATGCCCGTGTCTCATAAGTATAAGTAGAGCGTGCAGGAGCATGTACAAGAGTATATACCAGGGGAAAAAGGCACAGGGGGGAAGTGCAATGAAAGATTCAAAGGTTCGGGTGAATGTGAGTTCTGCAGGAAAAAAACGAGCGATTGATTCAAAAGACGATTTGAAGGAAGGAAATTCTCAATCATACCAGGTACCATCCGAGGGATCGGCTGCTCCCGTATTGAAGTGGGACTTTCCCGGAGAACTTGAGAAGAAAGCCGGATCGACTGAAGAACATAGCCATGATTCCAATCCGGATAAAAAGGATATGCAGGAAGGGCCGCGCGGGCACCGCGGCCCGGGGAGAGCGCCGGACGCCTTCGGCGAGTCCGGCCACAGCCCGCGGGCGGCCCATACGCCGCCGCCCGAACGCCCCGCTGTCGCGCCTGCGCACGGCGCCGCGCCAGCCCCCGGCGGGCCGGCGGCGATGCCGCAGGGCCCGCATTCCGCGGCCGAGCCGCAGC
>NZ_JAMBDM010000015.1:0-169456 GCF_025142895.1 Paenibacillus sp. p3-SID867 | reverse complement strand
TGATGACACTTATCTCTAACGCTGATCCGAATGGCTCGGCTCTAAAAACTCATTGTCTTTTTGAGGTTTAAGTTTAAGTGCACGATAAGACTTTAGCATTTCCCCTAGAAACACCTTTTCGTCTTCTGTTAGATTATCATCAAACTCTGAAAAAGACCGTATAAATTCTGTACGATGGCGCTCGATATAATTCTCAATTGTAAATGCTAAATCCCCTATTTTTTGGTTCCGAATATCACAACATGACACTACAAAAACTTCACTAAACCTCATATTATATGCACTGCATATGCGAGTCGCTTCATCAAGACTTATGTTAGCACCAGGCTTGTCAAAACTAGATTTTATCTGTTCTAATCTTTCTTCAGATATTCCTGTAACAGCAGACAAATGAGGAAATTCTTTATCATACTTCAATTTACTGTTAGCCTTAATTTCATAGTACTGTGTTAATAGTAATTGCTTCATTTCAGTATCATCTAATAGTTGAGCTCTAATATCAGTTCCAAACTGTATAGGAATTCCGCTTATCCCTCTCAATGAAGCAATCAACGTATACAGAGAATAACCATATTCGTTTGATAAAATCGTTAACAACTTCTGGGATGGAGTAACTTCATTTCTTTCTATCTTCCCAAAATAATGTCCAGTATATCCTATTTTCCAAGCATATTCATCAAGTGTATACCCCAGCTGATTACGATCATTGCGAATTAATTCCGTGAAATACCTAGCCATTAAGTACCAACTCCTTTTTAACTACCCTTACATTCAGTATAATATCCTGTAACATTCCTTTTGTAAAGGAATGAAAAAGGAATGTTTAAGCAACTTTCTAATACGAGGTGTATCTTTCATGTTATAATTTGTATTATTTTGTAAAGTGGTGGTACTTGATGTCTGTTCAATCTTATCTTGAAGACCTGGCCAGCAAGCTCGTTATAAAAGACGACGAAAAAACTAAAATCAACACTTCTATCTGCGCTATCAAACAAAGTCTCTACTTATTTTGCCGACAATGTAGTTGATCAATTCAAGTTTGGATCGTATACTCCCAGTATTAACCTGCCAAGAAGGGCTGACAAAGGCCAGTATGGGGATTTCACTATCAAATTAGATCTTTCAAAAATTGAATCCAAAACTGACAGAAGAATGGGAACACTTAAAAGAAATTTAAATATAACTTAATAAACCACATTGATTCGCAATTCTCCAAAGGTAGTCACCGCTAATAAGATAGAGAAAAACACGGATATTCATTGGTGTTTTCAAGGAGGATAATAAGCATATGGATCCAATACTTTCACCTATCATAAAAAGTTTAAGTAACAAATTTGTATCACAAGTTACAAACTCAAAAACATTCCGCGATTTAAAAGCTACCTGGTCTAAGGATAACTACTCTCAGAAAACACTGAATATTTTTTCTGCTGCAATTGCCGATGCAAAGGCAACGATACAATTACCTGATAATTTATTGGTTGAACTTCTGGAGGACCCTGATAATAGGGCTGAAATATTTCGATGGATTTTTGAGGGGACTGAGCCTGGCAAAATCAATAAAGATCGACTTGTATTGGATCCTTACATCGAGCGTTTTCCTCGATATCAGGATCAGTTAGTTCCTTTCTTCTCAATTATTCTTGATAAATTAAATGAATATAAAAAAATACATTGGGACCCTTCAGATCTAGAGTTAATTAATCGTATGGCCCAACTCCATAAAGGTTTAAGTTTAATAGAGGATCAACAAAATCAAGCTATTGAAATAAGCAATAATATTAATCAAACAGTCGAAGAAATAAAGGCCTCTTTGTTTGATCCTAACATAACCTTTTTAGCACAATTGACAAGTATGCTCCAAAGTAATAATTTGCAGTCAGCAGAAAGACAATTAGCCTCAATAATTCGAATGCTATCTAACGCCCATCAAGATCAAGATTGGAATTACGAAGTGTCCATAGACGGCTCAGAAGTTACTATTTTGGAAAAGCCACAAAATGTAGACATAATTGAAGGGCTTGAAAAACGGATGGAAGTAAAGATCGTAATACCACAGGAATACAAACACTTTCAGAATCTTGGTGAAATAATTCAATATGGACGTAATAAGCAGGTCACAGTAGAGCTGGAACTTCAGGAATTCAAACTATATGCAGGGGACCATCTCTTTGAGAAAAAAAAGTCT
The DNA here is from genome assembly GCF_025142895.1 of Paenibacillus sp. p3-SID867. Taxonomy (NCBI): domain Bacteria; kingdom Bacillati; phylum Bacillota; class Bacilli; order Caryophanales; family Paenibacillaceae; genus Paenibacillus; species Paenibacillus sp. p3-SID867. The sequence continues at coordinate 167,268 of NZ_JAMBDM010000015.1, read as the reverse complement.
ACGTTAGAAAGACAACTTGTAATGTCAATTCCACCTATTCCATTCCCGATCATAAAAACAACGTTAATCATCGGAGATGAGGTCCGTTTCGATGTTTGGATGCAGATAATTGAAGTTATAGAAGATGATGTGATCCTAATTAGTAATAAGAATCAACCGGAAAGAGAGATCGAATATAAATTTAAGTATAATATAAAAACACAAGAGAGCTCGAATTTTGATATTTGTATACCCGAAGAGAGAAAGCAAGATGTTAATGCTCACCTTCAATATACAAAAGGCATAGTCTTGGCTCAAGAAGGTACATCTTTGAAAATGGTATATGCAGATAATATTCAGAATATTTGCTTTTCTTCAAAAATCAGTATCTCAAATCAAGGCAAACTAGATGATAAACTGATTAAGGTTTTAGAGATGTTGTTTAATATTGAAACTTTTTTCGGTGTTACATTTGAACTGCCAGAACAAATAGGTACGGACGACATAACAATAATTGCCGAGCTTGAAAGGATTATCTCAACGAATTCGGAAACCATAGATTTGGAAGATTACACAATAGTGGTAAATGATTTTAAACTATTGAACCAGTTCATTGATAGTTTGGAATCGGGTAGCCCAATATTATTTAAAGGCGAAGGACATAGGGACTTTTCAATATTTGGTATTACTTTTGTTATTGAAATTGATATTCAACTACCACCTGTAGGTATAAAAAATGTCGAAATGATTAAGAACAAAGTAAAGGTTTTGTCGGAGGGAGATTCCCTTAGCGTTACTTTTATCCCCTTTGAGCAAAGCAATAAATCTGCAACATATCATTACGTAAAGTCTAGTTATATAAAAAACGGACGAACTATGATCAACTCATAAAATGAGATTTCAGTTTAACTATTGATCCCTATTTCATTAATTTCCTTATTAAAATAACTCCAACGAGGTAGTCACTACCTCATTGGAGCATTCATCATCAAGCTTTACTTATGAAGGAATTTCACTATAATTTTTACCTGCATCAATTTCTCTCAACTCTAAAAAATCATTGGGCCATATAAAATTACTTAGATGATCATCAAAAAAGCATGTATTTTTTAATATCGATTTAAACTTTTCACCTTTCTCAGAATAAACCAAATTGTAAAATACTAATAATAATTCAAAAGATGAGAGCTGTGCTCGAAGTATGCCTCGGTATTTTTGTTGTTCCCTACGATTTTCTTGATGATCTTCACTAAACTTCTCATCTTGAATCAACTTAACAATATGATACAAATTCCTGAAATAGTGCCCCAGTTGGCTTTCATAAGCATCGTATACCTTTTTGAAGGCTGCAACTTTCAATTCTTTTAAGGGCTCTTGGTTAAATTCTTTATTAAACTTAGTCATATAATGGCAAGAGTACATTTCACATGAACTCATAAAATTAAGGTCATCTAACCAAGTCTCGTAGCTCCCATCTTTCATGTAGACTTCATCTTTATAAATTTTCTTTAACTCTACTTCTCGATCATTCCATTCGATATTTGTACCCATTTCTAAAGATTTAAAAAAGTTATCCTCGATGCTAGTATCTGGTTCTTCGTCTTCCTCTATAAAAGGGTAACTAAATTCATCAAGATTCTTTTGTATAAAAGTAGCCTTATAGGAATTAAAAAACTCATTCTTAATAAGCTCATCTAATAATGCTTTATCCCCTGAAATAGCCTCTTTTTTTAAAGTTTGGACGTAGCTGCTATAAATATCACTATTATAAGTGAATTTTATCTTTTTAAGAATTTCCTCTAGAGCTGCTCTTCCTCTGATCTCTCCTATTTCAATATTTTTTGTTATGTTATGATGAAGATTGATCATATTAAAGAACGTACTATCAAATTGTTGCTTTTTCATTGTTGCATTGGTTACCTCGTACTCTTCTCGGGCTTTTTTTACTTCATCACGCTGCAACCCTAGCTCTTCCTTTTGCATGATAATTGCTGCTGTCACAAAAATGATACTTGCCAAAGACAGAAGCCCTACTGTAGTACCTCCGAAGAAATCACCAACTACTCCCAAAGCCTCGAAATTATCAAGCGCGAAGTCCTTTTTGAATACCCACATTAATATAAACGGGAGACTTATAGCACTAGAAGCTATTATAAATCCTATGCCAATCCACCAATTTTCTTTTCTATGTAACCATCGAGTTTCTTTCTCATTCTTTTGTTTAGTTTTATTCATGTTCTCCCCCAAAAATCTGCCTCCGTTTGAGCATAGGTAATATCAAAACGATTGACCAGAGCGCCCCAGCAGTGCCATAACTGGCTTGTTGTTACTATAATTTTTAGACACCTTAGTTAATAAGATTGTTATTTTGATTTCTAAATGCACAATGCTACTAGATGCTAATATTCATAAACTTAGCACAAAACACAAAAAACTTATAGTGCTACTACAAAACCTCAGCTCATTGTTAAAAGAATTTTCTCGACGGATGTGAACCCTATTTTAAAACTAAAAATCTCACAAAAAAATTAAATTCAATCAGTTGTTATCTAAGATTTTAACCGTAAGTTCCCACATTTGAAATCCTCTGTATTTATCTGGAGGTTATAATATTATTCTGAAGGTATAATTTCGTACTTGCAGAAAAACAACCATTAATGTTATACTTCAGAAAGTAGGACTATTAGTTAAGGAGGATAAAAAATGAACTGGTACAATAATGTTATTCCATCAGTAGAAGAAATAAAGCAACGCTTGCAATTATTAATTCCTGAGAATGTCGAGAATGCGAATTATGCCAGGAATATAGTAGCAGCAAGAACAATTTTCGTTATGCTATACAGTTTTGCTATTGAAGGAGAGACTGAAAGAATTCGTCCTTCTACCGTTACAGTCATGAATGATGAACAAGCCACTAAATTAAATGAAGCAGAACGGCGGTTTTGGGTTAAATCCATGCAGGCCCATAAAAAGCCACCAATTAAAGAACGATGGTATAGTGAAAATACGCGAGAGTCAATTAGAGATGACACCATCTCAACTTTAAAAAGATTAGGCATAGTTCAAGAAGAAGAAGGGATTCCGACCACCTCTTCAAAACCAAGATATTACTTAAATCGCAATTTCATTGAACTTCTAAATCCTCTAGTTAATGTAACTGATCTTACTGATTCTTTCTTAGCTTGGCAAGAAAAAAATCTACATCAAGGCGCAATAATAATACAACAGCTACGTGCCCTTGAAAAGCGAAGTGTCATTGAAATTAATCACGGTAATAGTAAAACATTTCTTGACACAGGGAAAAGCTCAGTGTTAACAAAGCATACTGTTGAAGTTTTTGCTAAAGAGTTTCTATCAAAGCCAGAAGTGTTACTGATAAGTGAATCAGCAGATAAGGTTCATTGGCAATTTGGAAAACTACTTGAGTTTCTTCGACTAACGATTAACCCCAAAAAAATACTGCCCGATGTTATCATAGCTGATACAGGAAATAAATTTCTCCTAGTATTTATAGAAATTGTTCATACTGATGGTCCTATCACAGGAGAAAGAAAGGAGCAACTTGTTCGAATTGCAGAAGCAAGTAATTTATCGGAAGAAGACTGTGCTTTTGTAACTGTATTTTCTTCACGTTCAGACCCCGCCTATCGAAAGGCACAAAGTAATTTAGCTTGGGGCTCTTTCGTGTGGTTTGCTGATGATCCAAAAAGTATAATTCAACTAATTGACAATAATAACAATAAAAAACTGTTAGCTGAATTACTAGCATAGAAAAAGATAAAAAGACAACCTTAAGGGTTGTCTTTTTATCGAAAATCACTCATTCTATTAATTTTTCAATATTTTTATCTATTTCATGCTGTGAGGGGAAATTATCCTTCATTATCGAACCTAATTTAATTAATTGATCATAGCTAGGGTAGGGCAAACTTCTTAAGTCTCCAACATTAACTTGTGTAATTCCATTAAACTGTCTGAAGAATCGATCGACTATTGTTGAACTTAAATATATTGCGAGCCCCTTTGCTAAATCTAATGGTAATCCTTGGCCGTTAATATGATAATAATTCAAATGATTCTCTAGCCCAATATAATTGACATCGAACTTAGAGGCTTCCAAAATTGCAGGTACTATTCGTTTCTTCTCTTCTTTGGAAGAAAAACGCCTAATTAATACATAATTCCCGTTTGGTACAAGTGATTTCAAAGTGAAATTATTCAGAATAATCCCATTAGGCTTCACCCCTGGAATAATAGGCCATTTTATAAACCCCTGACTAAAATGTTGAGGATAGATAAGAGGCATTACTTCTTTATTTTCTTCAGTTATATCATGCCTGAGGTTTTCTTTCGTTCGAAAATCCACCACTTTTCCGGTAGAAACTTTCAAATTCAAATCATCTAATGTGCTACTCATCTTGTTCATTAGGGATTTGACATTTATATCAGATTCATCTAATAAAATTCTAATGAACTTTTCCGGGTCGTTAGGATGTATTAATTCTTCGTAATTTAAAAAGGTTTTTGACATTGGGTCACTAATTGTTGAAGACGAGGAAATCAGGACCGGTCTGTAATCATATGTTTTGTTCGCTAGAAAAATGATGTTTTCTTGGAGGACATCATCATCCTTGAAAGCATCTTTCCTAGAATCAAAAATATGAATCTTTCTAAAGCTCATATCATTAACAAAATCTAATCTGAATAGCTTAAAATAACTCCCATTACAAAAACTGCGTGGCGTAATAGCAACCAATTCCCCTTCTGTTATCAAAATCCTTTTAGAAAGAGACAAAAATGCAGCATATAAATTACTTGCTTCAATTCCAATCTCTTTTAATGTTAATCGAGTTTTTGAGTTGCTATTTATCTTCTTGTAAGGTGGATTTAGAATAACTTTATTAAAAGGTTGGCTCTTGTTTCTGATTAATGAAGAACCATAATCGATAAAGTCTTCGTTAATAATATTAAATTCAAAAGAAATATTATGAGTCAGACACATCTGTTTGCATTGTTCTAATGATTGTATAAGATACGGTAAAAGCTTATCATCGATTTCAACAACAGTAGCTTCAATACTTATTGGTTTGTTAGCAATTTTACAGAAATGAGCGATCGCAGCTAATGTCAGCATTCCTATTCCTGCTCCTGGATCAAGTAATTTCACATGGCGTACAGGATTGTTGAACATTCCTCCCATAAAGAGGGCTATTTGTGGTTCAGTAAAATACTGTCCTAAATCTGATTTTACTTTTTTAACAGTCTCTTTACTAACTTGTTTTCGTGTTGTATCAATATTATTAAATATAGAATTGAATATATTAGGCAATTCAATATCATTTATCAACATTACAGCCTTGCCTCCACTCAAGTAAATTCTCTTAAGGATCATTATAAATCAATAAGAACATACGTGCTATATTACCCAACTTAAATCTTTCATATTTCATTAATGAATATTTATGTCTACAAATGGTCGATTTTTTTTAAGTTAAATCAGAAAACCCCGCTCAATGAGCGGGGTTTATGTATGGAGGCGAGGGGAGTCGAACCCCTGTCCGAAGATAACGACAACACAAGCTTCTACGGGTGTAGTGACAGATTTGATGTCACCCTAGGAACTCCCTGTCACCGGATTCCCTTCAGGTCAGCCTGATTATCTTCTTCAGCTAGCCCCAGGCGGAGACTAGACAGCGTATCCCACTAAAGTTGAGCCCTCATCCCGGTACATGGGCGATACAGAGCGAGAGCACGCTCACAGGTTATTAAGCTGCGAAAGCGTAGTTGTTTTGTTGTTTGCCGTTTAATTGGCTTTAGCGTTGATGAAGTGGACGCGTCCCCACTACCCGCTACTCATGCCCGAACTATCCCCGTCGAATCCAAAAACGCCCCCTTAAGTTGGAGAAATGCCGGTGCTTCGCACCTTGGCGTTCCTGCCAAAAAGGGCTATCGGATTAAATCAAAGAATGTATTCAGTCATAGCAGTCCATCTATTGCGCATTCTTTCCCTCCAAGAAAGGAATACGCAGGCTGTATGCTGATTGTCAAAGATCTTGTTGATCTCTCTTACATCACTTAGTATATCACATTTTACATCAAAATGATATATACATTGCAGGTAACACAGCTAAAAGCTGCCATCGGGCAAGCTGCTCCATCATTTCTAGGCAAATATCTCATACGGAGATCAAACTTAGCTTTCATCACCAATATGATAATTACCAATTACCATCACCTTGCAATCTTCTGCTTCTCGCGCAGCGCACGCTGGATATCGCGTTGTGCATCCTTCTTAGCGGCATCGGCACGCTTGTCGTACTGACGCTTACCTTTACCGAGGCCCAGCAATAACTTGGCATAGCCGTTACGAACGTAGATCTTCAGCGGTACGATCGCGTAACCGTCCTGCTTGGACAGGCCCAGCAGCTTGCGGATCTGCTCCTTGTGCAGCAGCAGCTTCCGTGTCCGCGTAGGATCCGTTGGGTTGTTGCGGTTTCCTTGCTCGAACGGGCTGATATGCATGTTATGGATATGAATCTCGCCATTCCGAATGGTAGCGAATGCATCTCCGATATTGACGCGGCCGTTCCGTATGGATTTGATCTCCGTTCCGGTCAACACCATCCCGGCTTCATACGTATCCTCGATGAAATAATCATGGGAAGCTTTTTTGTTCTGGGCCAGAACCTTCCCGTCACTTTTCTTACCCATGGTCTCACCCCTTGATCAACAATGATAATGGAAAAAGGACTTCCGGCAGACCGCCAATGCAATCTCACCAGAAGTCCATTGTATCAAACGTCAGCCTCCAAAAGCAAGGTGGGGCAAGCGCCTCCAGCGATAGATCAGGAGGAGAATGTTACTTTTTCTTCTTGCGGACAAAAGCGGCCGTGCCGTTTCCGCCCTTGCTCTTCCGTTTGCGGCCACCGCCGCCGCCGGAGTTGACACCAGCATTGCCGCCTGGTGTTGGACCTTCGCCGATGAAAATGCCGCTGCCCGCCGTCTTCTTGCGTCGACCCTTGCCGCCGGCACCACCGGAGCGCGCGTTGCGGTCAAATCCCAGGGCGCCGCCGCTGGCGGAGCTGTATCCGCCTTTGCCGGAGCCAAAGGCGAAATTCGACGCCTGCTGCTCGCCAGCTCCAGCAGCTGCTTCACCGCCACCGCGCGCACCACGCCCGCTCGGCGGGGTATCGCCGCGGCCACCCTGGCCGCCGGCGCTGTCCTTGCGGCGCCCGCCTGGCGCGCCGCCTTCGGCCGCGCCGCGCTTACCGCCGCGGCCCTTACCCCCGCGGGCTGCGCCATCGCGGGCACCGAACCCGCGGCCGCCGTTGCCGCCGCGGTCGCCCTCGCCGCGCCCTTGGCGGCGCGGCTTCATATCCACCATCTCAAAATCGATGGTGTGATCGTCCATGTTCACCTTCGCCACGCGAACCTTCACATCATCACCGATGCGGTATACCTTCGAGGTCCGCTCCCCGATCAGTGCCATATGGCCCTCATCGAAATGATAATAGTCGTCGGTCATCGCACTGAGACGAATCAAGCCTTCGACCGTGTTCTCCAGCTCGATGAACATACCGAAGCTGGTCACGCTGCTGATAATGCCTTCGAACTCTTCGCCGACCTTATCCAGCATGAACTCGGCTTTCTTGAGCGCTTCCGTATCGCGCTCCGCATCCACGGCCACACGCTCGCGCTCCGAGGATTGCTGAGCGATGTCAGCCATCCGGCCCGCCAGCACCTCATGACGCTTCTCATCCAGCGCACCGCCGTTCTCCAGCACTTCCCGGATGACCCGGTGAATGACCAGATCGGGGTAACGCCGAATCGGAGACGTAAAGTGAGAATAATATTCCGCAGCAAGGCCGAAGTGACCCGTGCTCTCCGCGTCATATTTCGCCTGCTTCATCGAACGGAGCATCATCGTGCTGAGCACCGTTTGCTCCTTCGTGCCTTGAATGGCTTCCAGCAGGTTTTGCAGCGCACGCGGATGGATCGAGTTGCCCCGTCCCTTCACCTGATGCCCGAAATTGGCCGCGAACGCCATAAAGTTCTGCAGCTTCTCCTGATCCGGGTCCTCATGGATCCGGTAGATGAACGGTACTTTCAGCCAGTGGAAATGCTCAGCCACGGTTTCGTTGGCCGCCAGCATGAATTCCTCAATGATCTGCTCCGCGATGGAGCGTTCTCTTTTGACGATATCCACGGGTTTGCCGTTCTCATCCACGATGACTTTGGATTCCACAAAATCAAAATCCACCGCCCCCCGGCGCATCCGGCGGTTCCGCAGTTTCAGGGCCAGCTCGCGCATCAACCGGAAATCCTCCACGAGGTCACTGTAACGCTCGATCAGCTCCGGATCCTCGTCCACCAGGATTTTACGTACATTGTTATACGTCATCCGTTCTTTTGTACGAATAACACTCGTGAAAATATCGTGCTTCACAACTTTCATCTGCTCGTTGAATTCCATCTCACAGGACATCGTCAGACGATCCACCTGCGGATTCAAACTACATATGCCGTTGGACAGACGGTGCGGGAGCATCGGAATAACCCGATCCACCAAATACACACTGCAGCCGCGATTGTAAGCTTCCTTATCCAGCTCGGAGCGGTCACGGACGTAATAACTGACATCGGCAATGTGAACGCCCAGACGGTAGTTCCCGTTCGGTAAACGTTCCACATTCACCGCATCATCCAGATCCTTGGCATCTTCGCCGTCAATCGTCACAATGTTCAAGCCACGCAAGTCTCGGCGTCCCTGCTGCACAATCTCTTCTTCCGTAATGGCATCCGGGGCTGCATCCGCCTCAGTCAGCACTTCCTCGGGAAACCCTTCCGGCAGCTGATGCTTGCGGATAATGGACAGGATATCGACGCCCGGATCGTCCTTGTGACCCAGAATCTCCACCACTTCGCCCTCGGCCGCCGCTCTTCCTTCCGGATAGCTGACCAGCTTCACCACGACCTTCACGCCATCAACGGCTCCGTTAATCGCATGCTTCGGAATAAAAATATCCCGGTTGATCCGCTTGTCATCCGGCAGCACGAAGCCATAGGCTTCATGGTTCTGGAATACACCCACGACTTGGGTGACGGCGCGCGTCACGATACGGACCACTTCGCCTTCCATTTTGCCGCCGTCGCTGCTTTGGGAACTGATCCGAATAAGCACGATATCTCCATTCATCGCACTCTTCAAGTCATTGGCATGAATGTACACATCCGGGTGCTCGCGATCATCAGGAATCAGAAAGGCAAAACCCTTCGCATGAGCCTGCAGTCGTCCGCGCAGCAAATTCATCCGTTCCGGCACGCCATATCGCTGGGTGCTGGTCAGAATGATTTTTCCGGATTGCTCAAGCTCATTTAGCAGCTTCAAGAATTCCCTGAATTCATGGGCATCCTTAATGGCAAAATGCTGCTCCAATTCCTGGTACGTCATCGGCTTGTATGCAGTTTCCCGCATAAAATTCAGTAATATTTCTTCAGTTATCATCATTATCACCTCGGGGAACCTGCAATTTCATCGTTCCGCTATCCATTCTTTACCTTCATATACTCATACCCTAGTATACACGAATTTAATCCTCGGTATCCTTCCGAACACCGTCTTAACCTATGTATTCCAAAATTCAGGCAATAAAAAACCCCCGCTCTTCCAAGAGTGAAAAAGCGAGGGTAACGTTAATTGTTATTTCAACATAGCAACAACGATGGCCAAAATCATAAATCCTGCTGCAAGACCTACCGTTGTACGCTGCAGTACGAGATCCATACCGCGAGCCTTTGTTTTACCAAAAAGATGTTCCGCACCGCCGGAGATGGCACCGGCAAGACCTGCGCTTTTCCCTTTTTGGAGAAGAACGACAGTAATCAACCCGATGGAGAAAATAACAAGCAACACTTCAAAAAATACAACCATGACTTCCACCTCCTACGTATGTAAACATCTAAATTTATTATCTGAAGAGACATTCTAGATTCTACATGAAAAACAGCATTTTTATTGTACCACAGCTTTATCGAGCTGACAAGGAGTACGGGTGAATCACTCCAACCAGAATCATGTCATTGATTCACCTTTTTCTTCTGTATTCCCTTTGAAGTAGCTGCAGCTCACCCCAAAAATAAATGGCCTGCCCCTCCAGCGTTGGCAGACCACCTGTTTCATAGCAGCCAAGGCTGCTTTATTTCACTCGGAAGGATCCTGTGCTGATCGCCACAAGCTCGCCCTTCTCGTTCGCAATTCGGCATTCCGTCGTTACCGAACGGTGCGTCTGATGCACGATGCTTGCCGTTACGGTAAGGAGACCCGCTCTGGCCGGCATGACAAAATGCACGTTCAGATTGCTCGTCACCGTGGATTCGCCGGGGCGCTCCAGCATGACGGCAATTCCCATGGCGTTATCCATCAATGAGGAGAGTACGCCGCCATGCACGATGCCCATCATATTCATATGATGTGGCTTGGCATCCAGCGTTACAACAACCGCCTCCGAGCTGGCAGACGCAAGCTTGCAGCCGAGATATCCCCAGAAGGTGGGCTCCGCCGCTTGGGTCATAGCCTCAATGTACGCCTCCCGGTCGAATTCCGGCTGCCCGGTCTTCGTATCCGGATTGGCATTGGTATGATTCATCAGGCCGCCTCCTTTTTTTGTTATGACGTCGTTAGTACTGTATCCATTCCAGCGGGATAACATGAATCACTTAACGTGCCTACTCCGCTATCTGCGCTTCAGCCTGTTCTGCCTTCCTCTTCTTCCTCCAGCAGCTTGCGGCGCAGCACCTTGCCTACCATCGTCTTCGGCAGCGAATCGCGGAACACGTACTCGCGTGGCACCTTATAGGCGGCCAGCTGACTGCGGCAAAACTTCTCAAGGCCCGAAGGGTCCGGAGACGCGCCATCCTTCAGCACGATATAAGCTCTAACGGTTTCGCCGCGATAATCGTCCTTCGTTCCGACAACAACGGCTTCCTTGACGGAAGGATGCTCATACAGCACTTCCTCGATCTCCCGAGGGTAAATATTGAAACCGCTTGCAATGATCATATCCTTCTTGCGGTCGATGATCGTAAAATACCCCTCTTCGTCCATCGTTGCCATATCCCCTGTGAACAACCAGCCGTTTCGCAGCGTGTCGAACGTCTCCTCCGGCCGGTTCCAGTACCCCATCATCACCTGCGGTCCTTTTACAATTAGCTCACCAGGCTCCCCGACGGGCATTTCTTCGCCCGTATCGGGATCGACCACCTTAGCATCCGTATCCGGAACAGGTACGCCGATGGTGCCGATTTTGCGCCTTCCCCAGATTGGATTCACATGAGTAACCGGGGAAGCTTCAGTCAGGCCATAGCCTTCGATCAGCCGGCCTTTGGTCAGCTCCTCGAACTTATCCTGCACCTCACCGGAAGCCCGGCAGAGCCGCTGACGCAAGCATTAATCGAAGAGAGGTCATATTCCCTGATCTTGGGATGATTAATCAGTGCGATATACATGGTCGGTGCGCCCGGGAAGAGCGTCGGCTTCATTTTTTTGATCAGGTTCAGAATCATCGTCACTTCGAATTTCGGTACCAATATCAGCATGCCGGCACGGTAGATGGCCTGGTTCAGCAGCACGGTCAGTCCGAACACGTGAAAACAGGGCAAAACCGCTAAATAGCGCTCCTTCCCATCCTCCACCTGAAAGCACCAGTTCGCGGACTGCAAGGTGTTGGCGATCAGATTCATATGCGTCAGCATGACGCCTTTGGGAACGCCGGTCGTGCCACCTGTGTACTGGAGCAGGGCCAGATCCTTCTCCGCCTTCACGGGTTCGCAGATCGGGTCATTCGGTGAGCTCGCAAGCAGCTTTTTGAAGGCATGGACGCGGCTCCCGTAATTGACGACCGGAAGAGGGCCCTCCTTCTTGGCTTTGATCGGGTAGAGGAGATTCTTGGGGAATGGCAGATAATCCGCCACGGACGTGACGATCATATGCTCCAGTTCCGTCTCCTCGATGACTTTTTCAACGCGGGACACAAACATATCCATGGTAATGATGATCTTGGCACCGGAATCCTTCATCTGATGCGCAATTTCCCGCTCCATATAGAGCGGGTTGGTCATGACGGCAACGGCTCCGGCCAGCAGCACGCCATAATACGAGATCACCACCTGCGGGCAGTTGGGCAGCATGATCGCTACCCGGTCGCCCTTCTTAATTCCTTTGCTGCGGAGTGCGTTCGCCATACGATAGGACGACTCCAGCAGACTTCTATAGTTGATCGTCTTGCCCATGAAATACATGGCCGGCCGATTCGGAAACTTCTGTGCCGACGTCACGAGAAATGATGCCAAATTCTGTTTCGGATAATCAAAAGCGGGGGCTACTTCGGGCGGATAAAACGGCAGCCAAGGCTTTGTATCCATACAAAACCAACCCTTTCCTAAGGAATGCTCCTTCTTTCCTACTCCAAGAAAAATCTCTCTCTTTTGCGGTTACTTACGCATCTTATTGGCGTTGACGCGTGTTACACCGTGTACCGCTCGTTCTTGACCACGCGGGCTGCGATGCTGCGCTTGAGGGCCACCGTATCGACCGGCGTGCAACGCGTCAGTTTTTTGAGCACCGACAGCTGCATCCGCAGCATATCCCCGGTTTCGACTGAGGCCAACGTCTCTTTTGCGAGTGCTTCGATGCGCTGGAACGCCTCGTATGCAAACACCTGCGTCATCTCGATCATGCTGGCTGCTTTTTCCTCGGAGGTGCGTTCGATTTGCTTGCGGGTACGCAGCAGCGCACTCTCGAGAGCATAAATATCAATCATCATATCCGCCAGATTGGACAAGGCCTCCTGCTCTTTCTCCAGCTTCGTGCCGAACTTCTGTACCGCCATACCGCCTGCAAGGAGGAAAATCTTCTTGCTCATCTCCAGGAAGTGCGCTTCCTGTTCCAGTGTGCCTTCAAAGGTTTGACCAGGTACCAGCTGCAGCAGCTCACCTTGGAGACCTTGTGCTTTTTGCAGGAGCGCGATCTCACCCTTCATGGCCTTCTTCACGAGCGTGCCCGGAATCAGGAGCCGGTTGATCTCGTTCGTGCCTTCAAAGATACGGTTGATGCGGGAGTCCCGATAGATGCGTTCCACCTTGTACTCTTGGATATACCCATAGCCCCCGTGAATCTGTACCGCCTCGTCTGCCACGTTATCGAGTCCTTCCGAACAGAACACCTTATTGATCGAACATTCGATGGCATAGTCGGAAATGGCCGCAGCCGAGTGGATTCCGGCATCCTCGCTGTTGTAATCGATGTCCTGCATCGCTTCGTCCAGCAATCCTGCCGTACGGTACACCATGCTCTCCATCACGAAGGTGGTGATGTTCATCTCGGCCAGCTTCTTGCGCATGAGCGGGAACTGCGAGATGGGCGTATCGAACTGTTTGCGGGTGTTAGCATATTTCGCGCTCAGCTCGATCGATTCCTTCGCTGCACCGACCGTGCCGGCTGCCAATTTATACCTTCCAATGTTCAGGATGTTAAAGGCAATCCGGTGGCCTTTGCCGATCTCGCCGAGCAGGTTCTCCTTCGGCACCTTGACATCTTCGAAAAAGAGCGGACGCGTCGACGATCCCTTAATGCCCATCTTCTTCTCCTCCGGACCGAGCGTGAAGCCCTCCATCTCCTTCTCGACAATGAACGCGGTGAAGTGCTCCCCGTCAATCTTGGCGTAGACGATAAAGATATCCGCAAATCCGGCGTTAGTTATATATAGCTTCGATCCGTTCAAAATATAATAGTCTCCGTCATCCGACAGGCGTGCCGTCGTTTTGGCACCCAGCGCATCCGAGCCGGAGGTCGGTTCCGTCAAGCAATAAGCGGCGATTTTAGCGCCGGTCGATAGATCCGGCAGGTACTTCTGTTTCTGCTCGGTGGTGCCGAAGAACACGATCGGCAGTGTACCGATCCCGACATGAGCCCCGAAGGAGAGCGCAAAGGACGATCCCTTTGCCAACGCTTCATTAATAATCGTGGAACTGACCTTATCCAGCCCGATCCCGCCGAACGGCTCCGGCACATCGGCCCCGAGCAGACCCAGCTCGCCTGCCTTGCGAAGCAGGTCTACGGTCATCTCATAATTCAGCTTCTCCAGCTCTTCATCATGCGGTACGACTTCGCCGTCGATAAAATCGCGCACCGTCTCGCCGATCATGCGGTGCTCTTCCGTGAAATCCTCCGGTGTCAGGATGCGCTGTTTATCGGGATTATCAATGACAAAGCTGCCGCCTTTGATTTTCGGTTCTTTGGTTTGGTTATCGCTCATGATTGGTTTCCCCTTTCGGAATGTGGAATATTGGAGTGCAAGGACTGCCTTGGTGTTATGTTGGATTGACCCCTAGATGCAGTAATGCTTAAGGGAGGTGCACAAATGTCCGCTCCGCGTGCGGATTGTACTTCCGATCGCTGTTGAGTTTGGATTTCCGGGAATGAATCTATCCATAGTAGAAATCCAAACTCAAAGGCGACCGCTGCCGCTTCTCCAGTACAATTCCGCTCTCTCCGCTGGGCTGGCGCACACTAGTGAATTTCCTAAGTTCAACACCTGCCTTCGGCTATCATTGCACTCCCCTGTGGTTGGAGTGAGTGGTGCGGTGTCCGGTCCATGTGCGGAGCGGACACGGCACTAAGACTACATTTCAGAGTGAATAGGCTGGTCATGCATCATTAGAAGATCAGTGCACTTGATATCGAAAACTTAAATATCGTTTATCGAATACAGTCAGAAGCATTGTTGAGCTAACGAATTCAAACCACAAACTAATCAGCTGCAAGAATCACGCCCCATATCGCTCCAGGCGCTTGGAAGGTAGCGTAACTCTGCACCATCTACTCCTTACGCCCCAGCGGCGTGCACCTCGAACACCCCCGCGGCGCCCATGCCGCCGCCGATGCACATGCTCACGACACCGTAGCCGCCGCCGCGGCGGGCCAGCTCGGAGACGAGGCTGACGGTCAGCTTGGCGCCGGTGCAGCCGAGCGGATGGCCGAGCGCAATGGCGCCGCCGTTAACGTTGACCTTGCTCTCATCGATACCCAGCGCGCGGATGATGTGGAGGCATTGCGAAGCGAACGCTTCGTTAATCTCGAACACATCCACCTGATCCAGTTCGATGCCCGCCATACGGAGCGCCTTCGGGATCGCTTCGACTGGGCCGACACCCATAATCTCCGGCTCTACGCCTGCCAGAGCAAACGACTTGAAGGTAGCCAGCGGGGTAAGGCCCAGCTCCTCGGCTTTCTCGCGGCTCATGACGGCTACCGCCGCCGCGCCGTCACTCGTCTGCGACGCATTGCCCGCGGTAACCGAGCCGCCGAGGGCAAAGGCCGGCTTCAACTTGGCCAGCACATCCGGTGTTGTGTCCGGCCGGACCCCTTCATCCGTATCGAAGGCAAAGGTTTTGCTGCGCACCTTGCCCTGCTCATCGGCGGCAGCCAGCGTTACGTTCACCGGTACGATCTCGTCCCGGAACTTCCCTTCCGCAATGGCCGCCGCGGCCTTGCGGTGACTGCTGGCCGCGAAGGCATCCTGCGCCTCGCGGGTGATGCCAAAGCGACGGGCCACCTCTTCCGCGGTATGGCCCATGCCGATGTACACCTCCGACATCTCTTCCACGATCGTCGGATGCGGCGCCGGCTTGAAGCCGGTCATCGGCACATGGCTCATGCTCTCAACGCCGCCGGCGACGACGACCTCGGCATGACCAAGCATGATGCGCTCTGCCGCGAACGCAATCGCCTGAAGCCCCGAGGAACAGAAACGATTGACGGTTAGCGCAGGTACCGTCACGGGATATCCCGCATATAGCGAGATAATCCGCGCGACATTCAGGCCTTGCTCGCCTTCCGGCATCGCGCAGCCGAGGATGATATCCTCAACGTCCTCTTTTTTCAGGCCCGGTGCACGCTCAATGACGGCTTCCAGTACGGCTTTGCCGAGATCCTCCACGCGCGTCTGGGCAAAACTGCCCTTCTTCGCCTTCCCCACCGGAGTACGGGCAAGGGATACTATGACTGCTTCTCTCATGCCATTCACCTCATCAACTTGAAATGGTTGGATCCAATACCGTTTATAATAGCGCGGGCCGCTAATCGGCCGTGAAATGAATTCGTAACAGGTGGAACTGATTAAAGATTCGACAGCATCAAACTTCGCCAGCATGGACAACCTGCCACGACATACTGTATGCAGCGTCTATTTTGGCGAATCGAACGTTGCGATTGATAGCGAACTTCTTGGCTCTAAAGCACTCATCGCCCTAATTCCGCAGCGGCTTGCCTTTCGCCAGCATATGCTGCATGCGCTGCTGGGTTTTGACCTCGCCGAGCAGGCTGAGGAACGCTTCGCGCTCCAGGTCGAGCAGATGCTGCTCACTCACCACCGTTCCCGCGGGAACATCGCCGCCCGTCAGGATGTGCGCCAGCTTCTTCGCGATCAACAGATCGTGATCACTGATATAACCGCTTCGCTTCATGTCGATGGCGCCCATCTGGAGCACGGCCCGGCCGTCGCGGCCGACCACGCGGGCTTTGCCCGGCTGCGGCGGAACATAGCCTGCCCGGTCCATCGCAAGTACCGCCTGCTTCGCTTCATAGATCCGGTAATCCTGATTCATGACCACCGTATCCCCGCTGCGCCCATAACCCATGCGGATTGCTTCATGTCCGCTGGTCGATGCCTTCGCCATCGCCACCATCTCGAAGATTTTGTTAATCTCCGGCTGGAGATCGCTCTCCTTGTCGGGATGACGGTTGCTGGTCATGAGTGCCAGCTCCTTACAGCCGCCGCCTGCCGGAATGAGGCCGACCCCCGTTTCTACGAGACCGAAATAGGTCTCCGCCGAGAAAATGATCCGGTCAGCCGGCAGGCACGCTTCCACGCCACCACCCAGCGTCATCCGGTGAGGCGCAGCCACAACCGGCTTCTCTAGCCCCTTCAGCTTCATCATGCTGCCCTGGAACAGACGGATGATGTCATCCACCTCATCCCAATCGCCGCTCTGCGCTTCCATCAGCATAAGCATCAGGTTGGCGCCGACGCAGAAGTTGCGGCCTTCGTTCGCCAGCACCAGCCCGCGGTAATTGGCCCTGACCTCTTCCACGCTCTGCTGAATCATGACCAGAATATCGGCGCCGATTGCGTTGTTCGGCGAAGTGAATTCAAGACACGCAACGCCATCCCCAATATCGATCAGATTCGCCCCCGTATTCGAGCGGATGATCCGGTTTTGCGATTTGAGCGCTTGCAGCGAGATCAGCTCAGGCTGAACCTCAACGCCCTTATACTCGCCTTTGAAATAATGGAACACCTCGCCGTCCTTCTGCTGATAGAAGGACTTGTTCCCGGCGGCAATCCAATCCTTCACCCAAGCCGGGACGGTCATGCCTTCTGCTTCCATGCGCTGCACGGATTCCGGCAGTCCGATCAGATCCCAGGTCTCGAATGGACCGAGCTCCCAGTTGAAGCCCCATTTCATCGCGTTGTCGATGTCCTGAATGGAATCGGCGATCTCTCCCAGCTTGTCGGCCGCATAGACAAGCACTTGCTTCAATACATTCCAAGCCAGTTCAGAGTAACGGTCCTGCGTACCAAGGAATGCCTTGATCTTCCGCTTGTCTCCCTTCACCGCTTTGGCAGCTTCGATGGAAGCGGAGCTCACTTTGGCGCTCGGATTGTACTCCATCGTGGACAGGTTAAGCGATAAGATTTTGCTGCCTTGCTCGCTCTTTACTTTTTTATAGAATCCCTGGCCGCCCTTCTCACCGATCCAGCCGCGGGTGACAAGCTCATTCATGACATCGGGAACCGTGAACACGTCCTTCTCGTTCCCGTCCGGCACGGAGTCGTACACGTTTCTGGCCACATGAACAAAGGTATCGATGCCGACCAAATCCAGCGTACGGAAGGTGGCGCTCTTCGGACGCCCCAGAACAGGCCCGGTGGCCGCATCCACTTCCTCTACGGTATAGGTGTTCTTCACCATCTCCTGCAATGTGACCAGGAGACCGTAGGTGCCGATCCGGTTCGAGATGAAGTTCGGCGTATCCTTCGCAAGCACAACCCCTTTACCAAGGCGCTTCGTGCAGAAATCAACCATAAACTTCGTAATGTCCGGATCCGTATCAAAGCCCGGGATAATCTCCAGCAGCTTCATATGACGCGGCGGATTGAAGAAATGGGTCCCCAGGAAGTGGCTGCGGAATTCCTCGCTGCAGTCCTCGACCATCGCATTAACGGAAATGCCGGAGGTATTGGTGCTGACAATCGATCCTTCCTTGCGCACGCCCTCTATCTGCTTGAAGATGCTTTTCTTGATCTCCAGGCGCTCCGTGACCACCTCAATGATCCAGTCCACGTCCTTCAGCTGGCTCAGATGATCCTCGGTATTGCCCGGGGTGATCCGGCCCACAAAATCGGCGCTATACAGTGGAGCTGTGCTTGATTTGGGCAGAGCCGCAATGGCTTTGGCCGCAAGCCGGTTTCGTACCTTCGGATGATCCAGCGACAATCCGGCTTTTTCCTCTTCGGCGGTTAAGGATTTCGGAACGATGTCGAGCAGCAGGCAGGGAATGCCGGCATTGGCGAGATGGGCAGCGATCCCCGACCCCATGACGCCAGAGCCGATCACGGCGGCTTTGGTTATGTTTCGACTTGCGACACCGGAACCGCTGACGGATTCCTTGGTAATGGTATTACTCATTGCACAACGACCTCCTGTTCATGGATTTCGGATAGACCGAATACGGATAATTCCAGGATTTCCGCGATATCTCGCGTTTTTACGCTTTCTTCCACTTCCTTCAGCTTCGTGCCGTCCTCCAGCATCGTCAGGCAGAACGGACAGGCGGAGCTGATCATCGTCGGGGATACGGCCAACGCCTGCTCGGTACGCGCCAGATTCACGCGCTTGCCCGCATCCTCCTCCATCCACATCTGCCCGCCACCGGCGCCGCAGCACATCCCGTTCTCGCGATTCCGCTCCATCTCCAGGAGCTCAACGCCAGGAATGGCGCGAAGCACGCTGCGCGGCTGATCATACACGTCGTTATACCGCCCCAGGTAGCAGGAGTCATGATAGGTGATTTTCTCCTGAACCCGGTATTTGGGCTTAAGACGCCCCTCCTTCACCAGCTGGTCCAGCAGCTCCGTATGATGAATCACCTCGGCTTCAAGCCCAAATTCCGGATACTCATTCTTCAAAATATTGAAGGTATGCGGACAAGCCGTCACGATTCGTTTCACATCGTACTTCTTGAATGTCTCGATGTTCTCCGTGCACAGCTGCTGGAACAGAAATTCATTGCCCATCCGGCGCGGCGTATCGCCCGAATTCTTCTCCTCGTTGCCGAGAATGGCGAAGTTGACGCCCGCTTCATTCATAAGCCGGACAAAGGCCTTGGTGATCTTGCGGCTCCGATTGTCGTAAGAGCCCATGGAGCCGACAAAGAACAGCACGTCGAAATCCGGATTTTCCTTCACGGTTGGAATTTTCAGATCCAAAGTCCCTTCCGGATCAACCTCCTTCACCCACTTGCTCCGGTCCGCGCGACTGATTCCCCATGGGTTGCCTTGTCGCTCGATGTTTTGCATCGCCCGCTGGCCTTCCTGCGGAACACTGCCCTCCATCAGAACGAGATGACGCCGAAGGTCCACGATTTTGTCGACGTGCTCATTCGCGACCGGACATTGATCCTCGCAGTTGCGGCAGGTCGTGCATGCCCAAATCTCTTCTTCCGTCATGACGCCGCCGATCAATTGAATGTCCTTCGGGTCGACGCCCTCAACCTGATGCCAGGAGCGCTTCTGCACCTCCATCGTCGGGCCGATATCGGTAATGCCCTCGCCCTTCCAGCCGACAAGAGCCAGATCCGTTGCGCCCATGGAGTGAACGCCCGGCGACCCAAACACGGAGGCAGGCATCCACGCCGATTTGGAGGTGAGCGCGGCACCTTTTTCCGTGAGATGATCCCTTAACTTCACAATCATGTGCATCGGCGAGAGCAGCTTGCCTGTATTCGAGGCCGGGCATACGTTGGTGCATCTTCCACATTCAACGCAGGCATAGAAATCGAGCATCTGCTTCTGCGTAAAATCCTCAATCTTGCCTACCCCGAATGCCTCGGCCTCTTCATCCTCCAAATCCAGCTTGCTGAGCTTGCCCGGGGGATCGGTACGGCGGACCAGAATATTGATGGGCGCCGTAATGAGGTGAAAATGCTTCGATTGCGGCACATAGATGAGGAACGACAACAGAATCAACAGATGCAGCCACCAGAACGCGTAATAGCAAACCGTAACCGCCACCGGCGGCATCCAGGCAAACACGGCCGCAATGCTGGAGGAGATCGGTGCCATGGCCGACCACGCCAGTCCTTCCATGAGCCGTTCAAAAGCCATCGTCAGCAGCACCGAAGCCATCAGCGTGGTGATGAAAAACACGACAATGCTTGGCTTCCAGCCCCGCTTGAGCCGTTTCAGCTTCTCGCCATAGCGGCGATAAGCCGCATAACCGATAGCAAGCAGGATCAGCGCAACCGTAATCTCCTGCATGAGGATAAAGCCGGCGTGCCCCGGAATCGGCAGGCTGTGGCCGGACAATCCCTTCCAGATGATGTCGAGCGCACCGAACTGCAAAATGATAAATCCGTAAAACACGATAAAGTGCATGATGCCGCTCTTGCGATCCTTAAACAGCTTGCTCTGTCCGAATACCTGGATGGCGAATTGGCTCAGGCGTTCCTTCAGATCCTTCCTCAGGTTCGCTGGCTTGCCCAAACGGATATACAGGTACCGGCGATACACCACGATGGCGAACATATATACCGCCCAACCGGTGATCAAGACAAAGAGCAGCGCGTTGATTAATGTCAGAATCATCTCTCTCAGCCCCTTGCGTTAAAAATCCTTCTTTCTTCTCATAGTCTGGTGCAGCGTCCCATTTTGCGAAGCTCCTGTCACTCCTTCCGAAACCTCTTGTCATGTGTTCATGCCGGGACATATATGAAGCGCTTTCATTAGAGGAACAAAAATAGACCTCCACATCGTGCCGTGCCGACCACTCTAAACCGAACTTCATCGTTTCTGGCTGCATCTCTTCATCCGTACATCGCTCTCATCTGTACTTGCCTGCGGATACCCAGTGACTTGTTACTTCCGGTTGAACTGCCGTCTATTGCTCTGATATGAACGCCTTATTCTGCTGCTCTGATCCATCTGCTTCATCCATTTCACGCTTCTTCGTAACCCATCGTTGACAACGACATGAACGTATTTTATGATGGATACAAGAAATGAATGAGTATTCATTCACAATTTTAACTGTATTCTAACACCGGGGTGAGCATATGACAAGTAAAAAAAATGAAAAATACCACCTTATTCTCCAGGGCGCCCTGAAAGTATTCGCCGAGAACGGCTACCACCGGTCCCAGGTTTCCAAGATCGCCAAAGCTGCCGGCGTGGCTGACGGCACCATCTATTTGTACTTTAAGAGGAAGGAGGATATCCTGATCCGCCTGTTCCAGGAGAAGCTTGGCGAACTGGTCGGCAAATTCCACGAAAACGTGGAAGGAACCACGGATGCCGTGGAAGCGCTGCGGACGGTGTGCAGCATCCATTTCTCGGAGCTGGAGAGCAATCCTGAGCTTGCTTATGTCACGCAGATTGAGCTGCGGCAGAGCGATCTGGAGCTGCGCAAGGAAATCGGCAGCGCATTGAAGCCATATATTGTGCTGATCGAGAATATTCTGGAACAGGGCATCAAAGAACGGAAATTCCGTTCCGATCTGAACGTCAAGCTGGTGCGCAACCTGATTTTTGGCGCGATGGACGAAGCGGTGACCTCTTGGCTGATCTCCGGCCGCAAGTATTCTCTGTCCGATCAGGCGGATGAGACGCTTAGCTTTTTCCTGAACGGTGTTTCCGGCGGACAATAAGTCCCGCTGATATTCATATTGAAGGGAGCGTTTAACCGATGAAGATTGTGGTATTGCTTAAACAGACCTTTGACACGGAGGAAAAAATTACGATTGAGAACGGATCGATTGCCGAGGATGGGGTGAAATTTGTCATCAATCCGTATGACGAATATGCGGTGGAAGAAGCCGTGAAGCTTCGGGATGACCACGGCGGCAGCGTGACACTCTTGTCCGTCGGGCCGGATCGTACGGCAGAGGCCCTGCGCACTTCCCTCGCGATGGGTGCTGATGATGCCGTGCTGATCTCCGACGAGCGGATTCCGGACGATGAATATGCGGTATCCAAGGTGCTGCACGCGTATTTGTCCAAGGAAAGACCGGATCTGATCCTTGGCGGCAACTTCTCCGTAGACCGCGGTTCGGGTCAGGTGGCCATTCGCCTGGCGAGCCTCCTCGGCATTTCGCATACCGGCTCCATTACCAAGCTTACGCTGAACGGTACCACGGCTGAAGTGCACCGGGATGCCGAAGGTGATCTTGAAGTATTGGAGGTTCAGCTCCCGGCGATCTTTACGGCACAACAAGGTTTGAACGAACCACGCTATCCATCGCTGCCTGGCATCATGAAGGCTAAGAAAAAGCCATTTCAGACGTTGACCCTGGATGATCTCGGATTATCGGAAGTCGATATCCAGCCGGCAACGAAGCAAAGCGAGCTGTCCTTGCCGCCGGAGCGAAGCGCCGGACGCATTCTGAAGGGCGAGCCCGCCGAAGTGGCGCATGAGCTGGTATCCTTGCTCCGCACCCAGTCGAAAGTGATCTGATGAACGGGTATTCGAATGTACGAATGTACGAATATCCCCCTTTGACTCGTACTAGTGAATGCGGTTACACGGACCCGGCATAGAGCCGCGCCATCATTCCCTATGTATTCTGATTGTATGGTTTACGGGATGTCCGTCATGCACGCTTTTCGCTTGATACGTTCCGCGAATCCGAGCAGCAGCGCTTCTGAGGAAATCCCCTGAATTCGCTTAAGTTGCTCAGGTTGGTTAAATCGTCAAATCTCTTCTCTTCAATCCCAAATGGATCCTAGGAGGTTATGATATGAGCAAAACGATATTAGTGTATGCCGAGAACCGGGATGGGAAGCTGCGTCAGGTTGCTCTCGAAACGCTTGGCGCGGCTCGCTTGATTGCAGGTGACGGTGACAGCATCCGCATACTGGTTGCGGGCTCCAACATTACGGAGGCTGTATCGGCCCTGAACGCCTATGGTGCCGATACGATCTATACGGTTGAGCATGATGATCTGGAAAGCTATAATCCTGAAGCTTATATGGCGGCCATTGAAGCGGTTATCAATCAGGCGCAGCCGGATGCCGTACTTTTCGGACATACAGCTATCGGCCGCGATTTAGCACCGCTCGTCGCCGCTTCCCTGAATGCCGGGCAAATTTCCGACGTAACCGCGATCGAGACGGAAGGTGGAGAAGCGGTGTTCACTCGTCCGCTCTATGCGGGTAAAGCTTTTGAGAAGCGTGTCTTCCAGAACGGACCGTGGGTAGTCACGGTGCGTCCGAACAATATTCCTGCCGCGGAAGCCATTGAAGGCGCGAGCGCCAGCATTGAGGACATCCCTTACCCTGCCCCTTCCCTCCGCTCCGTGGTAAAGGACATTGTCCGCAAAACCACGGGAAAAATCGACCTCTCGGAAGCCAAAATCGTCATCTCCGGCGGGCGCGGCGTGAAGAGCGCGGAAGGCTTCCAGCCGCTGGAGGAGCTCGCGGACCTGCTCGGCGGTGCCGTCGGCGCATCGCGCGGCGCCTGTGATGCCGGCTACTGCGATTACGCGCTCCAGATCGGGCAGACCGGCAAAGTCGTTACACCCGAGATCTATATTGCCTGCGGCATTAGCGGTGCCATCCAGCATCTGGCTGGCATGAGCCAATCGCGGGTCATTATCGCCATCAACAAAGACCCTGAGGCACCGATCTTCAAGGTCGCCGATTACGGCATCGTCGGCGATCTGTTCGACATCGTTCCGATGCTGACGCAGGAATTCCGCAAAGTACTGGTATCATAAGGCTTCTTAACCGTTTATCCCACGATAACATATCCAAAAAGGCTGCCCAATAGGTCCTAGGGATCCGGGGCAGCCTTTTTCTTCGTACGTTTTGCCGTAGCAGTGCCCCTGCGATTATGAATCATTCCTGGGGCCAGCCTCGTCAATTAGAAATAAAGCAGGCTCAATCGTATCAACTACTAGAACCAAACCGCTTCAGCAGCTTCTGCTGATGGGACATAAACGCCTCCTCCAGCGAAATGCCATAAAGATCCGCCAACAGTGAAATGTTTCCAAGTACGTCGCCGATCTCCTCCACCAAATCCTGCTTGAGCTGTTCCCTGGATTGAACCTCCTCGTCGGGGCGGTCCCTGCCGATCTCATAAGCGCGAACAGCACGCGCTGTTTCCCCTGTCTCCTCCATCAAAAACCCAACGCGAATAAAGGGGCCGTACTCGGTCCAGCCTCGCTCTCCATAAAATTGTTTAATCCACTGCTGCGCTTCATTCATATCCATACTTCTACTACCTCCGCGATTCCCTGGAATGACTAAACCTTTGCTTTTTACACAATTCAAGAACAAACTCATGATAATGCTAACATGTATGCCATAAGATAAGAGGTGCCAGCTGATGATCATTAACAACATAGTTCATCGACGCCATGACACAAATCACTATATATAGTATAATTACACGAATGAAATATCAACATCTTGTCAAGGAGTGTGCGAATTGAAATCCATATGTGTATTTGCAGGATCGAACATGGGGGAACATCCAGACTATAAAGCGAAAGCTGCCGAGCTCGGCAGACACATTGCCCACAACCAATACAAGCTCGTATACGGCGGCTCAAAAATCGGATTGATGGGTGAAGTGGCTAACGCCGTTTTGCAGCATGGCGGTGAAGTTATCGGGGTGATGCCGAGAGGACTGTTTAAAGGCGAGATTGTACATACCGAGCTGACCCAGCTCATTGAAGTAGCGGATATGCATGAGCGCAAAGCGACGATGGCGAAGCTGTCCGACGGGTTTATCGCCATGCCGGGCGGTTTTGGAACCTTTGAGGAATTGTTCGAGGTATTGTGCTGGTCGCAAATCGGAATTCATCAGAAACCGATCGGGCTGCTGAATGTCCGGGAGTATTATGAACCGTTCATGAAGCTGATTCAGTACAGTATCACGGAAGGTTTCTCCAATGCCTCCCACCTAAACCTGATCAACATCTCCGATGACCCGCTCAAGCTGCTCGAGCTCATGGATAGCTACACCCCTCCGACGCTGGACTTAAAGTGGAAGGACTTGGATTAAGGAGCGTTTGCGGAGAATAGCGATCTTTCCCCCACATTCAGGGGAAGTCTTGTACTCCATGTTGTAGGATCCTCTACAACAGATCGACCGTATCCGTAACGAAAGGCACCGGACTCCCGGTGCCTTTTTGTTCTTGCATTATTGATGGGGTAAGTATTACACAAAACCGCCGTTCACGCGGATCGTTTGGCCTGTGATCCATTTCGATTCTTCGCCGGCCAGAAAGAGGACGGCTCCTGCAACATCATCCGGTTCTCCCAGACGCCCGAAAGCATTCATGTTTGCAATTCCCGTGATCTGCTCCTCCGATTTGCCAATCGTAAACAGCTCCGTATTGATCGGTCCGGGCGCCACTGCATTAATTGTAATTCCTTTCGGTCCGAATTCTTTGGCCAACTGACGCGTAAACTGCTCTACAGCGCCTTTCGTGCCTGCATATACGCTGTAAGCCGGGAACATCTGCCCAACCACCGACGTCGAGAAATTGATGATACGGCCGCCCGAATTCATATGGTGAAAAGCCTGCTGGATCGCGAAATAAGTCCCCTTCACATTAATCGCAAACTGCTGATCGAAATCTTCCTCCGTCATGGCAGCAACCGGCTTGGTTGTCATGATGCCGGCATTGTTCACGAGAATATCGATACCGCCATAAGCCTCGATCGTTTCACCAAACAGTCGTTCAATCGCTGCTACCTGACGAATATCAGCTTGAATGGCCCGGGCTTCGCCGCCGCTTTGCTTAATGGCGCTCACCACTTCCTCGGCTTTAGCCGGGCTGCTTGCATAGTTTACAACCACTTTAGCCCCGTTCTCCGCAAGTCTCTCCGCAATTTCACGCCCGATGCCTCTTGATGCTCCCGTTACGATCGCTACCTTGCCCGATAAACTCTTTGTCATGATACAACCTCCCGCATATGAATTAGGTGCACGAATATCTCATCAGACGGATCCTCTGATCTGTACGTCATTTTTTGTAATTTGATTATATGTCTGCACATTACAAATTACAAGTGACAGTTTTATATTTTTGTCATTTGTAATGATATATATACAAAAAAGACGCTATCTCATGCAAATCGCCAAGAATAGCATCTTTTTAACGTAATGGGTGATCTCGCTGCACCAGCTCCCGAAGTGCTGTTCGGAAATGCATAACTGCCGCCTCTACCCCTGCTTAGTTCCCTCTAACTATGATTCTCGCCCGTTTACTGTTTCGCGATTCCGGATAACAATATGGCCCACACCGAGTCAAAATCGGCTTCAATCTCCTGCGAGGTCCACTGAGAAGCATGCACCGGATGATGAAACAGGGACGTTGCCATGAAAAAGGCTTTTGCCACCGACTTCGACTGGCCCGGCTTAAATTCACCAGTAAGCATCCCTCGATCGATGATCTGGGCAACCTGTCCGATTAACAGCTTTACATGCGTATCAATTACCTTGACGGCTTCCAGCGTCACGGTCGTATACATAGCAAACATCTCGGGATCCTCGAGGACATAAGCCCGTTTGGCCCGGATGAGGGTATCCGTCCATAACCGCAAGCGATCGGTGGCGCTGCCCTCCGTTCCGTCTGCAATCTTCTGTAACGGATCCGCAATCCGCTGCAGCCACCGTTCCGTTACGGCTTCTCTCAGAGCGGCCTTGCTGGGAAAATGCCGATACAGGGATCCATGGCTGACTTGAAGCGCCTTGGCAACATCGACAACCGAGGTTTTGTCAGGACCATAGCGCCGAAGCGTCTGCTCGGCCGCGTCCAATATGGCTTCTTTCGTTAGTGGTTGGTCATGTGACATAGGTTCAATGAGCACCGAAACGGGACTTACATTGTCCGCCCGACTGCCCATCTTCACGCCCCCTCTCTGTTGAACACATTATAACAAACCATCATTCAATATCAATATTGAAGTTTTGTTATTTGTTATACCAGGAGTCCCCGTTTTATTCGCTTGATCATACCCCCTCATGGATTGTTATAATAGCTTCATTAAGCCGGATATAACCGAAATAACATGAAGAAAGCGAGTGCTGTCCATGGCTAAGCTGGACTATCTGTTATCCATACTATGGCTGCTTCGATCCCATAAAAAAATGACGGCCGAGCAATTGGCGGAGAGGCTTGAGCTAAGTGTCCGAACGGTCTACCGATACATCGACACGCTGGATATGAGCGGGGTCCCTATCATATCCGAATCCGGACATGGCGGGGGATTCAGGCTGCCCGATTCTTTTTTAAGCGTGCCGCTGTTCTTCGAACTAACCGAGCTTAAAGCCATGGAACACAGTGCGCTACTTGCCCGGCAAGCGGACTATCCGTTTACGGATGCTCTTGAAAAGGCACTAACCAAGATTGAGCACCGGCTTCAGGAATCTCAATTGGAAGACTTGAGGCGTCATGTTGGCAGCATTCACATCCCACTGCCATCCCAGAGTGCCTTGCTTCACCCCAGATTGCGAGAGTTAGAGCAAGCCATTGCCAGACGCGAAACCCTGGTCCTTCAATATGCGAAGTCCTTCAGCGGCTCCGTGGAGGAGCGCCATATTGATCCCTATGGGCTGATCTACCGGCTCGGCAAATGGTATTTGATTGCCTATTGCCATCAACGGGAGGCCCTCCGCGTATTCCGGGTAGACCGGATGAACAGCCTGTCGGTAACAGGCCGCACATTTGAAATGCCGGAACATTTCTCGGTACATGATTATATGAGCCGTATTCATGAGTATCAGGATCACAATACGAAGTCGAAGGCGAAGGAACCGACGTTGGTAACCGTTCGCCTTCAAGGTCGCCCCGAGGTTCTGGACACGTTATGCAACCAGTGGTTCCTACAGCCTTATCTTGTCGCAAGAAGCAATGACGATGAGGCCGAATTCCGTATGCATCCGGATTGGATGCTGCAATACATGCCTTATCTGCTGCTTTCTTTTGGCAAAGGAGTCAAAGTACTTGAGCCGCAGCAGCTGCGAACTGTTCTCTCCGAGACGGCCCGAGACCTGGCCGCATATTACGAGGACTGATCCTTCAACAACTTCACTGACTCCTATGCTGTCAGTGAAGCTGGTTTATGATAGGCGTAAATCATGTCCACAAAGGAGAGATTCATGTATGCCGCTTCCTAAACTCGATCTGGCCAAAAGCGATAAAACCTATTATACAGCCGGGAACACCCCCGAGCTCGTGCAGTTTGATCCCTTGCCCTATCTGTCGTTCGAAGGTCAAGGCGCGCCCGAAAGCTCCCTTTTCGAGAATGCAACCGAGGCGCTGTATACCGTTGCCTATGGCGTTAAGGGATATTGCAAGGCGGAGATTCAGGATTTCACCGTTCCTAAGCTTGAAGGGCAATGGTGGGTTAACTCGGATCGGTATGGTTTGGAGGTTCCAAAAGAGGAATGGCATTGGAAGCTGCTCATTCGGATGCCGGCGTTTGTCACCCCGGAGATCGTCGATTCCGCACGGGACAAAGCCTTCTCCAAGAAAAATCATCTGGAGCCCATTCAGCAAGTGGTATTGGAAACGATCCATGAGGGACTATGCGTCCAAATCATGCATATCGGCCCCTACAGCACAGAGCCTGATACGCTGGCGAAAATGTATGCTTATATGAAACAGCATCATTACGTACAGGACGGGCATCATCATGAGGTTTATTTGTCCGATCCACGAAAAGCCGCCTCCTCCTCCATGAAAACCATTCTCCGCGCTCCTGTAAGACAGGAGCATTCATTGGATCAGTGAATACGGCGCACCCTGTTCCCTGACGACAAACACCATACCCAGCTAAAAATAAAGGAGCCGGCACATTGCCGGCTCCCTACATCTTACCTTCATTCTTCTAGAACTTACGAATGCTTAGCAGCGAATTGCCGTTCTTCATAAACTCATAAGGCACTTTAACTTCCGCCACTCGAAAGCCTTCTGCCTCCAGCTCATGAATCAGGCGCTCCAAATGAGCGTAGCGACTCCCCGACAAATCGGTCAACGGAAAGATGCGCACCTCTTCCGAGGCAACCCGCAGCAGCTCCCGAATCGTCTGGACATGAAAATCATAATCCAATCGGTCACTGTACATAAACAGAAAATGGGCGGACAGCACCAGGTGAAACTGTTCGTTATCAAAAGGCAGCTCCGGCAGTACCGCAGCGACATAGCGATCCGGAAACTCCCTCATATCCTGAACGCAGTCACGAAGCGCTTGCTCGCGATGCCGACGAAGCCCCTCCACATCTCCATAATAGTCCCAGACATAATTGCTCTTCGCCTGCTCCATCGTTTCCATCGCATGCCTGATATCCTGCAGTCCCTTGGCCTCCAGGTCGTCCGGCTTATGATCATAGGCAATATCACTGGCCGTTATATCGAGACCACGCTTCGCACCGTGAGCGGTGAACGAACACGCACCGGAAGGGCAATCCAATACGCTTTTGCCGGCTAGGTCCGACATTTCCAAATCAAACATATGCGTGTATTCTTCAAACGTGCGGCCAATGAATACAACCCGGTCCAGTTCCTGCTTGGTCTTGCCTTGACTCTGCTCATCTCTACTCATCTCTACTCACCTCAGCTATTTATTGCGGGAGCGGGTATGATGGCTACTTCCCCACCTCCGCAAGGATATATTACCATAAGATGGAATGAGGGGATAAGGATTTTACGATCTCTACCTGTTTTCCTTTAGGAAGTCTACAACTTCATTCAAGTCATCTGTTTTCAAGGCAATTTCTTTATGGTTCACCACTACAAAAAACGGAAATCTTCTAAGTCCTAAAGTTTCGGCCTAATCCGAGCTTGCTCATCCAGCTCATTCGCGGCATGGGCATCTTCATAGAAATAATGAATTCGTAATTCATCTTCCCCCTCCGCGAGCAGTTCCTCAGGCACAGCTATCTTGCTCAAACCAGAACAACCAATCACTATCACCAAGACGAACCAGGCTAGAACTCTCCTAAACTTCAAAAACCCGTCACCCCCTAATACAACCGTTCTATTTATACTATAATATAGATAACTAACTTTCTTCGGAGGGGATTTCCTTATGCTGCCTTATCCTGCTGCTACGACTAGA
The DNA here is from genome assembly GCF_025142895.1 of Paenibacillus sp. p3-SID867. Classification (NCBI taxonomy): domain Bacteria; kingdom Bacillati; phylum Bacillota; class Bacilli; order Caryophanales; family Paenibacillaceae; genus Paenibacillus; species Paenibacillus sp. p3-SID867. The sequence goes on along the minus strand of NZ_JAMBDM010000015.1, from coordinate 136,882 downwards.
GAAGAGAAAATGAACATCATTCATCAAATCAAAGACCGACTGCTTCAGTTGCACGGCGATAGCATTTTGGCCATTGGCTTGTACGGTTCGATTGCACAAAAGATTGATGGTCCCTACTCGGACATTGAACTTCGGGTTGTTACACAGGACGGCGTCTCCCTGCCCGGACACGAATTCATATACCCCCCTTTCAAAATCGAAATCGGCATGGAACAAAAACAGGATATACTCAAGGATGCGGCGTCAGTGGACGACTCCTGGGCGATTACAGCGGGCGCTTATGTCCATCTACAGGAAATTTACGATCCGGCGAACCTGCTTGCTGAGATTCGGAAGCTGCCCCTCCAGGTTTCAGACGAAGCCATCAAAGAAACGATGCGGGAATTCATGATCTGGGAACCCTACGAAACGATGGGCAAAATACGAAACAACGTCCAATCCGGTAACTTAGGCTACCTCCCGCTTGGAGCCAAGGACCTGACCTGGCAGACGGCGAAGCTGATTGGACTTGCCAACCGAACGTTTTACAATACAAGAGCCAAGACATTGGAGGAATCACTGTCCCTGAAATCCAGGCCTTCGGGATACGATGAGCTGGCACAATTGGTGATGCGGGGTCAGCTTCTCCAGATCGATCATGTGTATGAGCTTTGCGAGCAGCTCTGGACCGGTCTGAACGCATGGTATGAAAAAATGAATATTGAATATAAATCAAAAGAGCTTCCATTCTAATGGAGGCTCTTGCTTTGTGTTATGCATGGAATGCTGATCATTCTCAATCTTATATTGACACATGTCATATTCTGGAACTACGCTGTGTAAGAGCCGATTTCTTACATACGATGAAAGATCGCTTTACGAAACGCCTGAATGATCATAAAAAGGAAGTGAGTACTTACCATGCAAATTCAATTGAGTAGACCGCCGGATTACAGACCTCCTTATTGGCTGCCGCTTACAACCATCCTCACCGTCATACTCGTTATCTCTCTCATGCTGTGGTTCGAGAAGCCGCCAGAAGCCAGAAATATCGATGCGCCCGCAACCGAGTTCTCTGCCGAACGCGCGATGGCGCATGTCGAGCGCATCGCACAAGAGCCCCATCCGATGGGTTCGCCTGCCAATGCGGAAGTCAGAGCTTACTTGGTGGAACAGATGAAGCAGCTCGGATTGAACCCGGACGTCCAAGAATTCAATGGCCGACTGACAACCAAGTACATCGACGCCGACATTCAGCTTACGAACATTCTGGGCGTCATTAAGGGCACCGGATCGGGCAAACCGCTCCTGCTTATGTCCCATTATGACTCGGTCCCTACCGGACCCGGGGCCAATGATGCTTCGGTAAGCGTAGCTTCGTTGCTGGAGACGGCAAGAGCGATCCAAGCCGGACCTCCGCCGCAGAATGACATATGGATTCTGCTGACAGATGGGGAAGAGAGGGGTCTGCTGGGGGCGGAAGTGTTCTTCCGTGACCCGCAGCACCTTGAGGTTGGCATGATTGCGAATTTTGAAGCCCGGGGATCGAAGGGTTCCTCCTTCATGTTTCAGACCAGCGACAGCAATAGTCGGATCATTGAAGAATACGCACAAGCCGTATCCAATCCTGTCAGCAACTCGCTCTTGGTGGACCTCTACAAACAACTGCCGAACGATACCGATTTGACGGTGGCGCTTGAGCATGGTCTCCCGGGACTAAACTTTGCCTATGGCGATGGGTGGGTCGCTTATCATACCCCGATGGACAACACGGAGAACGTCTCCCTTGAAACCATGCAGCATCAAGGCGAGAATGCGCTGGCCGTGGCAAAGCATTTTGGCAACCTTGATTTGACTGACCTGGCTTCAACAGACGACCGTATTTATTTCAATCTATTTGGCCTGCTGGTTCATTACCCTGCAAAATGGGCGATCCCGATCACCGTGGTGTTCGCGGCGATATGGATGGCTTTCGCGGTACTGTTTGCCCGTATCTCCAGACTCTCCCTCAAGGGAAGTTTGCTAGGCCTGCTAACCCCGATTGCAGCCATCGTGCTCTCGGCAGCGCTAAGCTTTGGCCTGTGGTCGCTGGTTGATACGTTGTGGGCCGGCAAAATGACGCAGCCCACAGGGGCAACCTATGATTCGCTTCTGTACAGTGTCAGCTTCATCCTGGTAACCTTCATCGTTCATGTTGCGCTCACCCGCTGGATCGTGCGGAAAGTGAATGAATTGGAGATGCTGCTGGGAGGCTCATTCCTGTTCCTGCTGCTGCTTGTCGGCTCAACCGGGTTCCTGCCGGGCGCAAGCTATTTATTTGCGATTCCGCTGCTGGTCCATTACGCAGCCCTGACATGGGCGGCATTTACCCGGGACCCGATCGAATCCTTAAACCATCCGGCTGTCGTACTGGGAACGTCCCTGATCCCTGTTCTGATGTTCACTTCGGTCTTTCATATTGTGTTCCTTATGCTGCCGCCAGGAATACACCTATTCAGCGTGGTGCTGATCGGGCTCATTCTAGCCCTAATGTCCCCTGCTGTGCGAATGCTCGCATATGCCTGGAAATGGGTACTGCCGGCTGCCTTCATCGCCATCATCGTTCTGCTCGCCATCGGCTGGATCCAGGCCGAACCGGGACCGGATCGGCCGGTTTACGAGAGCTGGTAAGCATTGCAGGTACACTACCTGCTGCTTCAATGCTTGAGGGTGTGAGACCCGATAAACGCACCATGATCTCCATGCCAAACAAGCAAACGCGCGAATTGCGTTTGCTTGTTTTTTGTCATTGGATCGATTTCGCCGCCGTTACTTCACGATATTTTGCCAATGCGGAGGTAGTTCATACGTCTTCAAATGTTTGTATTCCACCAGCTTGACCATATCGCCGGGAATCGTCGGAGCCACTTCAAACACAAGCCGATCCTTTCCAACCGAAATATGGGGACCAACCGTTGGATTGGCCTCAAGCGTGATGATGAAATGAAAACCGCGGAATCCATTAACCCTCTTCACTTCGGTCACATCCACAAAGTATGGATAAACAAGCGGCTGCTCCTTCAACGTGTGGATATAATGCCCGCGAACCGCCTCATCGATATGAGGAAGCAAAAATAGCATCAGCATATCCTGATATTGCAGCTGCGCACTATCCTTCTTCGGTGAAGAATAGGTCTCCTCGGCATAGGACGGCAGCGTTAAACCCATAACCATAACGACGGCAAGAATTAGGCTGATGAAGCGTTTGTTCATATTCTCCCTCGCCTCCTGCTGCAGCTCTTTATCTTTAGGCTACCCCAACCGATACAATTGATGTAACACCCATGAAACGAACGTGATCCGCGATATAGATTAATCAGGGGACGTGCGATATGATAGGTGGAAGGAACGATATCGTATCAGCTATGCCTTCCTTATCACATTCATCGTGCTTGTCCCATGGATACACAGGGAGGATAACCATCAACATGAAAAAAAGGATTATGATCATGTCAACAGCAATCATCGCATTTCTAGTTCTCACTATTGTCGGAGCAAGCTTCTACTTCTATAACGTCGCTATTGCCCGCGCCGACAAGGGCTTTCTAAACGGCAACCCGGACCTGGAAGCCAATTCGAATATCGACAATCCCTTTGCGGACAGCAAGGATTGGTGGACCCAGCAGAGCTTCGAGGAATGGAACCTTACTTCAGACGACGGTCTGAAGCTGCATGCTTACTATTTACCTGCCGAGGTATCGACGGATAAAACCGTCATCATTGCTCATGGCTACTCCGGGCATTCGGAGCAGATGAGCGGATTCGCCCAAATGTACCATAAGGACCTGGGTTACAACGTGCTTCTGCCCGACGCGCGAGGTCATGGACGAAGCGAAGGCGATTACATCGGCTTCGGCTGGCCGGAGCGCAAGGATTATCTGAAATGGATCGATCAAGTCATCGAGCATACGGGTGAAAGCACGCAAGTTGTCCTTCATGGAGTATCCATGGGCGGTGCAACGGTCATGATGACCAGCGGCGAAGAGCTTCCTCCCCAAGTAAAAGCCATTGTTGAGGACTGCGGATATACCTCGGTGACAGATGAGCTGAAATATCAGCTGAAGCGCATGTATAAGCTGCCGTCCTTCCCGCTGGTTCAATCCACGAGCCTGTTGACCAAGATCCGCGCCGGATACTCCTTCGGCGAAGCATCCGCACTCGAACAGGTGAAGAAATCCAAAACACCAACGCTGTTCATTCACGGCGGTGGCGATTTGTTCGTACCTACCGAGATGGTGTATGAGCTGTACGAGAATGGTCCGGAGCAAAAGAAGCTGTTCATCGTCCCCGAAGCAGGTCACGGCATGGCGCGCCAGTTCGATCCCGAGGGGTATGACCGCGAAGTGACGGAGTTTATTGGTGCGTATGTGCAATAAGAGGAAAAGAGCAGTCCATGTGGACTGCTCTTTTTTAGCGGAATTGTGTTAGGTGATAGTGTACAAGCAGTGCCGGAAATATCATTTACTTGGTAATTCTTGCTCTATTACTAGAGATCTTGCTGCTCCAACGATGCAGCTCAAATACCCGGCGGATTAATGCGTGGAATGGTGTTCGATGCATCCTGGCTTGAGACCAGACTTTTATCCTCGAATCGTGTGGACAGAACGACAAGCGTCGATGAATGGCCAAACGTGTTGCACGTTTCAAGGAAGGTTTCCAAGCTTTCACTCGTCGCGGTGACGACCTTCAATAAATAATTGTACTCCCCACTCGTCCTGTAGAAATCGACGATCTCCGGAGCCGACTCTGCGTATGCCTCGAACTCCCCGCAGTTATTCGATTTAAACAGTACGAACGCAGTGGTATACTTGCCGAGTTTCGATGGGGCAAGCACTGCACGATACCCCGTTATAACTCCCTGCTCCTCCAGTTTCCGAAGCCGTTCTGTCACGGCCGGCTGGGACATCACGATTAATCGGCTCATCTCGGAGATCGTAATTCGAGCATTTTCGTGAAGGATCGATAAGATTTTATTGTCTATGTGATCCATAATCCATGCACCTCATTTTTTAAAGTTAATGGCGTAAGCAACGTAATTATTAAGTTTTTTGACCCCAAATTCCTTTATAACTCCATTTCGATTGTAAAATAATTCAAATATAATTTCATTATAAACCGACAAGGGAGATGGAGAATATGACTACGAAATTACATGAGAGCACAATGATAAATGGGTTAAACTTTTTCACGACCATTGATGGAGTTAGAATTGCTTATCGAATGGATGGTCCAACCGGTAAACCGGTACTGATGCTGGCGAACTCAATTGCAACCTCAATGCACATGTGGGACGGCCAAATAGCTGATCTTTCGGAGCATTTCCTCGTGCTTCGCTACGACTATCGGGGACATGGCGAATCGGATACACCTGAGGCTCCCTATTCGTTCGACCGACTGGGACGGGATGTCATTGAACTGCTTGACTCGCTTCACATTGAGCGCGTGCATTTCCTTGGGCTATCGTTAGGCGGTGCGGTCGCACAATGGCTTGCGATCCACGCTCCTGAGCGGATCGACCGGCTCGTCCTAAGCAATACGTCCTCTTATCTGGGACCGGCTGAGCAATGGCAAGGTTTAATCACATCTGTGCTGCAACCTGAGAACCTTCCAGAGTTTGCCGATACATTCATTAAGAACTGGTTTCCTTCACATATGGTGGAGTCAGAAAACGCGATCGTTGCTTCTTTTCGGGAGATGGTGCTGACGACCCGCCCACATGGAATCGCAGGAAGCTGGGCTGCTATCCGTGATATGGATATGCGCCGGACGGCTTCCCTGATCAGCAGCCCAACACTCGTCATTAGCGGGCAGTATGATACCGTGACGCTTCCGAGCCACGGTGAATTGATCGCTAAAACGGTGCCGAATTCCACGTTCGTCTTGTTCCCATCCGTACACTTAACGAATGTGGAATATCAATCCGAGTTCCTGAGTACTGTGCTGGAGTTTTTGCAGTCGGAATAATAAAGTGAATTACGAGGTGGGTATACGTTGATATCACAAAGAACCAAGTATGGGATCGTATACTTGGTTCTTCTATCATTACTGGGGCGATTCACCATTCGTTTCGTTTCACACGCATACGATGGCTGTTGAGTTCTTTTTTCCCGACAGTCTGAGCAGTCCATGTGGACTGCTCTTTTTTAGCAGGTGAGGGGTAACCTATAGCACCATCCCCTTTCCTTCAGCTCTCGGGTTATATATTCCCGCAATGCTTTACCGGCATATCGATAGGCCTCAATGGCTTCCTAGCGTTGAAGCCCCGGTCTTTTCCCCTCAGCCAGCGTACCGTTAATTCTCTCGATTAATACCGGCAGCTCGTTCATCGTCCGAAGCGTAAAGTCCGCCCCGTTACGAATAAACGTCTCTTCGGTTTTCGAGATCGCAGCACTCCGGTCTGATTCTGACAGGGCATGGAACTCTTCTGCACTCAAGCCCATTTCCGAACTGCCGATGATAACGCCAACCGACCATACGCCTGCGTTCACGCCTTCTTTCACGTCCGAGACGGTATCCCCTACCTTAACGACTTTCCAGGATGCCGATAACCGGAGAGACTCCATATTCCGATAAATCATGTAAGGATAAGGTCTTCCTTGGGAATTCGTGTCATCCGGCGTGAAATAGACATCCGGGCTGTAGCCCTTTTGCCGGGCATTGGCGACCACGACTTCCATCATGCTGCTTGTATAGCCCGTCGTGGAACCGATCTTCAAGCCTTGACTCTTCAAAACTTCAACCGTTTCGATGACACCCGGGATCGGGTCCGTGTACTCGGATAAGGATGCCATCAAGGCCGGCTCGAATTCCGCATACAACCGCTCTACGTCCTGCTCATCGAAAGCTCTTCCGTACTTCGCTTCCCACAACGCCGACACTCTTGGCATGGACAGCATGGCACGAATATGATCGATCTTCAGCATCCCCATCGGCGCTCTCGCCTCATCCATCGTCACTTCAATGCCCGCATTCTTAAAAATATCGACAAACACGTTCACCGGTGCAAAGCATCCAAAATCCACAGCCGTTCCGGCCCAGTCCAATATAACGCCTTCGATTCGGCTCATTGTGCCGTCACCCCCATATATTCTTCAATAATATGACATAACTGTTCGATATCCCGCTCATAAATTTCTCCGATATTCCCAATGCGGAAGGTATCCACGTCGGTCAGCTTGCCCGGGTAGATCACATAGCCTCTTTCTTTAATGTAAGCGTAAAAATGCTCGAAGCTAAACCCTTCACTCGGGCATAAGAACGTGGTGATGATCGGAGATTGCTTGTCATCGGTGATATAAGCCTGGATACCGATTTGCGCCAATCTCTCCCGCAGCAGGCGATTGTTATTCCGGTAGCGGCTGAATCTCGCCGGTACACCGCCTTCTTCGTTCAGCTCATCCAACGCTTTGGAGAAGGCGGCCACAACATGGGTCGGCGAAGTATAACGCCATTTGCCGTCCTTGTCCATGCCCTTCCACTGATCGTACAGATCGAGCGACAGGCTGCGCGCAATCCCTTCGCAGGCTGCAAGCTTCTCCAGCTTGGCAATCACGAAGCCAAACCCCGGAACGCCCTGGATGCATTTATTCGCGCTGCTGATCAGGTAGTCGACGCCAAGTCCCTGAACATCGATTTCCATGCCGCCAAAACTGCTCATCGCATCGATGATGAGGGTTTTGCCGTATTCTCTGGACAACGACGAAACCATCTCCAGCGGATTCAGAATCCCGGTTGTCGTCTCGCAATGTACCATCGCGATATGCGTAATGCTCACATCCTTGTGCAGTATGGCTCGCAGTTCATCCTCGCTTGGATGTTCGTCGTAATTCACTCTGTACTCCACATAATTCAGTCCGATATACTTCGCCATTTTCACGATCCGCTCACCATATGCGCCGTTCGTTACGATCAGGACTTTATCTTCTTTAGAGATGGTTGACGTCATGACCGCTTCTACGGCAAAAGTGCCGCTTCCCTGCATCAGCACGGCGGTGTATCGCTCTTGATCCGCCCCGGCGAGTGCCAGGAGCTGCGATCTGATTTTTTGCGTAATCGATTTATATTCATCATCCCATGTACAGCGGTCAAAGAGCATCTCCTCTTTCACCGTCTTGGTTGTCGTCAAAGGTCCTGGGGTCAAAAGCTTGTAGGTATTCATTTCACATCGCTCCTATGCTGGCTTATTCTTTGGATCCGTTGAAGAATTGCTGATGCTCTTCCAGCAGCTCTACGGTCAGCGGCTTCTCAAAGGTCATCGAGTATGCAGGTTTGTTGACTTCATCCACGGTCTCCCCTTCGTACAGGGCCACCGGATAGTTCACGATCAGGTCTTTTCTGGCATCCTTCACGATGGTCTCTGCCATTTTCATCGCTAAATCCGTCGTGGCATTCTTCTTGTCCACCACCGCAACCGACTCGGTCAGGGAGAAGTTTCCTTCGACCGGATCCACGTAATCAATCGGTGCACCGTCAGCTTTGGCCGCTACCGCCTGATGGCGGAGTCCGAAGCCCGCAGCCACTTCTCCAGCTTGTACTTTTTTGATCGGACCCGAGCCCGAGCTCTCCAAATGCGGTCCCACATTGGCAATCAGATCATGGAGCACTTGGCGTCCCGCATCTTCGCCGTATTGCGTGATGATCGCCTGGACGAGCAGCCAGCCGGTGGAGGAATCCATAATGTTCGGAATCGATACGAGTCCGCTGAATTCCGGTTTGGTCAGGTCCGTGATGGAGGTTGGCATCGGTAGCCCTTTGTCTTTCAGCACTTGCGTATTCACGAAGATGGAGCCGGTATTCGCTAGAATCGGCGTGTAATATTTCGGATAAGTTCCGACAGCGCCTGCGTCAAAAGCCAAATCCTTAAACATGGAGTGATTGGTCTGCGAGCTTTCGATAAAATACGAACTCATCGTGACGAGATCCACCTCGATTTTGTTCCCTTCGGCCATCAGTTTCCCGCCAAGTTCGGATGTACCCATGGATTGCATGAGATACTGCCCTTCGTAACCGGCATTCTTCAACGATGTTTCCATGGCGGCGACGGCCTCTTCATCCCCGTTGGTGTAGATGACCACCTTCTTGGCTTCCCCCGCGCTTCCGCTTCCGCAGGCAGCCAGAGCAAACACCATACTGATTGCGATCAATGACAGCAGCATTCCCTTAAGCGTCTTCATCATGATTAACTCCACTCCTTGAATTTTTTTATTTAGTAATGATGTGAAAAAATGAATTAGCCTGCGCATTCCTGCGTCAAAATGGCTGGTGGCGATTTCAAGCAGGGAGCTCCTCGCTTCCAGTGTCAATACCCAGCGGAGAGGACGAAATCGTATTGGAGAAGCGAATGCGTTCGCCTTTGTCTTCGGATTTCTACTTTGAAATCATCTCAATCCGAGAAATCTGAAGACAACAGCGATCGGAAGTACGATCCGGCATCGCAGCGGGCATGAACGTAATGCCGGCTTTAGCGCTGCGCCGTTCTCCTCTGCAATGCGTCGCACACCAGCTTGATGATCAGATTCGTGAAGAAGATCAGCATCGACAGCACAAAAATCTCATTAAACTTGGCGAAATGCTGCAGCTCTTTGATTTTGCTGGCTACGAGCGACGTCTGTGCAGATACAAGAAAGATAATGCCGCTGATCGTCACCATAGCGTTGATAAAATAGTAGCTGAACATCTCAATGACGGTTGAAGCCGAGTTTGGCAGGATCACCCGATAAACGGTCTTGAACCAGCTGTCCCCCAGCAGTTCTCCCGTGGTTTCCCATGATGGATTCATCTTGGACAGGGAGTTCTTGGCCATCAGATACGGCGTCGTAAAGAAATGAACGATATTGCACAGAACGATAATGATGAAGGTTCCCTTTAGGCTGCTTCCATTAAAGAAGAGCAGGTAGGATATCCCCAGCACCATGCCGGGCACCGTATTCGTGATCATCGATACCATATCCACCGTTGATCGGGCTTTTAACGACGTACGCACATTCAGCAGCGCTGATCCGTATGCCATCAAGGTGCCAAACAGCGCTGTCAGCAAGGCGACCCAGAGCGAGTTGCGGTATACCCCCGTCAAATCACCCGATTGAAAGACGTCCCGTACATGCTTAAGCGTAAACGTCAGGTCATAGGGGTAGCTGCTCAGCCATGGCGCAATGAACATCACGACAAAAACCGATAGCATGCCAAGCACGATGACCGATGACATTATGCCGAAGGCGATATCCCGAATGCGCTGCCGCGGCAGCTCGATATCCGACAGCTTGTCATAGTGGAAATTCCACTTTTCCAGGTAGTTCAGCAGCCAGATGCCGAACACGGCGGGGATCAGCATCATCACCGCAATGACAGCGCCTTGGTTGAAGTCCGGAATGGAGCCCAGCATCACCTGATACAGCTGCGTTGCCACGACCGGATAGGTACCGCCAACCGAAGCCGGAATGCCAAAATCCGTAAAGCTTAAAATAAAGGAAAGCACGAAGGCTCCGCCAAGCGCTCCCGCGAGGGGGCGCAAAATCGTATTCAGGAAACTTCTCATCGTACCGTCACCCATTAACTTGGAGACGATGATGAACTTTTTATCGATGTACTTAAACGCGTTATGGATCAACAGGAATACTGGTGGCAGCGTGTAAATGACGTAGCCTATGAGCAGTCCGTTCCATCCGTAGATTTCAAACAAATTGCGCCCGGCAAGCCGGGTAATCAATCCCTGATTACCGAACGAATACATAATGGCGAACCCATATGTAATGGTCGGGAGCAGCATGGGGATGATGATGACGGTTTTCAGCAGGCCTTTAACAGGCCGGTATATTTTGGTGCAATGAATGGAATACGCGAGTATAAACCCCAGGACGGTTGTGATCACCGCCGTGATGCCCGAAATCTTCACACTGTTGCCAATCGCTGTGATGAATTCCCTGCTCGACCCTATGGATACATAATGCCCGAGGGTAAACCCCTGATCGGATTCGAAGGAACGAATTAGCAGGATGAGCAGCGGCAAGAACAGAAACACGGCGAACAATAACAGGATGACGGTAAAGATAATCCGCATTTCGGGTTTCACGTTATGCATACTGCTCACCGAACAGGTTGTAGATGTTCTGCCTTTTGATGTGCAGTTGCTTGATAATAAACTGCTTCACAAAATCATTGCTCGGATGATGGACAATCTCCTGGGGTGTGCCGAATTGGGCAATCTGTCCCTGATGGATAATCAGGATTTTGTCCGAGAGCGTCAGCGCCTCCTCCGGGTCATGCGTCACAATGATCGTGGTCAGTTTGAATTCTCTTGCAATCGATTGAATCCGCTGCTTGATCGACTCCTTGATCACGCCGTCCAACGCGCTGAGCGGCTCGTCGAGCAGCAGGATCTTCGGTTTCGTGACCAGCGTTCTGGCCAGGGCCACTCTCTGCTTCTGCCCCCCCGACAATTCGCCGATCCGCTTGTTCAAGTGAGGCTGAAGCTCCAGAAAGTCGATATATTCCTGTACCTCCTGCTGACTCGCGCTCCCCTTCTTGTTGCGCAGGCCGTATACGATATTGTCGTAGGCATTCAGATTGGGGAATAAGGCATAGTCCTGAAAAACGATATTAAACCCCCGCTTCTTCATCGGCACGTTGCTCAGATCTTGATCCTGGAACACGATTTTTCCCTGATCCATCCGGGTGAGTCCCAAAATAATATTCAGTAATGTGGTTTTCCCGCTGCCGCTCGGACCGAGCAGTGACACAATCTCGCCCGAACCGATTTCTACGTTGATGTCATCCAAAACCACTTTATCGTCGAATTGTTTGCTAATATGCTCTAGCTTCAGCAAACGGCTCACCTCCCTTAAACACATCCTCAGTATAGAAACCATATGTAAACAAGAATCATGAAAACTGTTAAATGTAAGTAAATTATGCATATATCATTCATAAATTAAGACCAACTATTGACCATATTCATCCACATTAGTTGCCCAACTTACGAATAATATGGGTATTTCTATTGAACATGGCCGAGCGAATCGGTAAACTAGACATGAATGCAGGCACCAACTACTAATGCGGATTGAATGGGTGAGCGAATGTTTCCACTGGAGAGGCAAAAGAAAATACTTGAGCTGCTTACGATTCGAAAAGTGCTGAAGATCACGGAGCTAACGGAAGAACTGAACGTCTCGGTGGATACGCTGCGCCGGGATTTGAACACCTTGACCAAGCAGGGGCGGATCGAGAAAATATATGGCGGGGTTAAGCTCGTGGAGTCCCGGTTCGGCGAATCGTCCATGGACGAGCGCATGGTCAGCCAGTTGGAAGAGAAGGACCGGATTGCCCGCAAATGCGGCGAATTCGTCCATGACGGCGATTGCATCTATATCGACAGCGGCTCGACTACGTATCAGATGGCCAAATACGTGAAGCATAAGAAGAAGCTGACGGTGGTCACGAATTCGCTGCCGGTTGCGATTGAGCTGATGGACAGCGATGTAGAACTGATTATGATCGGCGGCAAAATCCGGCGGGAGGAACAATCCGTCGTCGCCTATGAATACATCTTCAACTTTCATGAGCTGAATGTGCTGAAGGCGTTCATCTGCTGCAGCGGCATCACCATCGAAAAAGGCATTTCCGACTACAATCTGGAAGAAGCCATTACGCGCAAAAAAATGATCGAGCTGTCCAAAGAGGTGGTTGTCATGGCGGACAGCACCAAGTTCGGCAAAGACGTCACCATTTCCATCGCTTCGCTCGACAAGATTGATACGATCGTGACCGATGCGAACGTCCATGCAGGCTTCATTCCAAAATTCAAAAAAACCAATACAACGCTAGTCATTGCGGATGAATAGAATAAAATAGAATAGAGCACGCCAAAAAACGGACATTACCGATCGCCGAACGTCAGCGAGTATTGGAATGTCCGTTTTTTTATTCACTGGCGAAGACCGATGCCAGCTTATATGTGTCGAGCCTTTTCCAGTATCCTGCATCCATACGGATTATCTTTTTTCTCCATGCATCTTTATTATGTGCATGACGGGCCCCCCTTTTGTAAGCGGTTGTACATTAGAAGGGAAGTCCATATAATGATTAATGAATGGGAAACAGGATATTTTTGTTATTTTCTGCGACACCATGCAGGTAGAGGAGGAAACTGATTATGAACGTTGGATCAGCACGCGCTGCGGCAACGGACTGGGTCTTGCAGCATGCCAGCAGGGAGCCTGGATACATGGGTGCCTATTTTAGCGGCTCCACAGTCGGAAAGCCGGATGAGGCGGAGATGGACCCGTCCTCGGATATTGACATCGTTATCGTTACCCAGGATGCGGAACCCCCTCTTAAGCTGGGAAAGTTTATCTACCAGGACGCCTTGATCGAAGCCACCTATCTGTCCTGGCGGGAACTCGCCTCGCCCGAGCAGGTATTAACGTCCTATCATCTTGCCGGCAGCTTCCGTGTAGACACCCTGATGTCCGATCCGACTGGGCAGCTGCGCAAGCTGCAGGCGGAGGTTTCACGTCATTTTGCCGACCGGATATGGGTTACCCGCCGCTGTGAGAACGTGCGCGAACGAATCATAACCGGACTCCGATCCATAGATCCTTCTGGCCCTTGGCATCGCCAGGTTACCTCCTGGCTGTTCCCTACCGGCGTAACTACCCATATGCTCCTGGTCGCCGCTCTTCGAAACCCCACGGTCAGGCTCCGCTATGCAGCGGTTCGCGATGTGCTCAAGGAGTATAACCAAGAGGAGATATATGAGGAGCTATTACGACTTTTGGGCTGTAAAGACATGAGTGCCGAACAAGCCATGATTCATCTCAATGGATTGACCCGAACCTTCGATGCCGCGTCTGCGATTGCGAAGACCCCTTTCTTCTTCAGCAGTGACATTACGCCGGATGCAAGAGCCATTGCCATTGACGGCAGCCGCGAGCTGATCCTAAACGGAAGCCATAGGGAAGCCGTCTTCTGGATGGTGGCTACCTTCGCTCGCTGCCACAACATATTGGAGGTCGACGGGACTCCTGAATTTCAGGAGCAGTATACCCCTGCTTTTGATGCGATCCTTGCGGATCTCGGCATAACCTCCACCGATGACCTGCTGCATCGGGCAGACGATGTTCTCCATTTCCTGCCGAAACTGTGGAGCGTCACGGAAAGCATCTTGGATGCCAATCCGAATGTGACAGGCGGGCGGGAATCGACCTCATAACTCTTCTAAATTTCATATAACAAAAACCACGCCAGGATTGATCCGTGCGTGGTTTTTGTTTGGTCCATCGTGCGTATGACATCCTGTGCGTACGTGTACGAGGACGGGGGAATGCTTCGATGGCTGTCAGCCAACATGCTTGGATGACCGTCCTACATGCTTGACGCACGCATGGCCGTCGAACGACCTATCCGTGGCCTTCCTCCTGCAGAGGCAGATAAAATCGGTGCTCCTCTCGGTCTTTGACAAAGCCAACCGACTGATAGAGTGACAACGCCGTTTCATTGGCTGCCTTCACTTCAAGTTTTACCGAGGCGGATCCCTGAGCCTGAAGATAGGACATGGCACGGTAGAGCAGATGTTTGGCGATTCCCCGTTGTCTCCACGGCTCTCTCACAAACACATCTTCAATCACGCCGACGTCCCCCTCTTCCAGCCATGCCATGGTACTGCCTATAATCATGTCCCCTTCCAGGACATTCATCGCAATCCAGCCGGGATGCTCTTTATATTCCCGTAAGCGTTCAAGCCCCAGCGGCGCTTCCGGCCAAACCTCAGCCTCGAGCTTTAGATACATCTCTTCCTCTTCCGCAGACACCATCTTCCACAATCGATAGCGATAGCGATTATCTAACGGCAAGGCAAGTAAAGGCTCCTCAAGGGACCGCTTCATGGAATACAGCTTCTCCAGCGGCTGAAATCCGATTTCCTCTGTAAAAAAAGTGTTGTTGCCGGTCTCATGGGCATAGTTGCCCACGCACAAATACGTCCCGTATGTCTCCGGCAGCGTCCTCTTTAACACAAGGGCATGTTCATAGAGCATCTTATACATTTCACCTAGAAGATCATAATCCCGCTCCCGCTGAGGTACAGCCTTGAGATTCACATAAATATGATGCTTGCAGTTAGGCGCACATCCCGGCGGGATCACGTTAAAAATGCCCACCTGTCCCTTGGCCACCATCTTCCCGTCTTCAATAGCACAGAACACATTGCCCCAATTCTCCTGGTCACCTACCCACCAAAACAACGAATCCGCTGCGGATACCGCCTGATACAGCTCCCCCAGCAGAGGCATATCGCCCTGCCTAAAATTCCGAATGATTCTTTCACCCAAATGAATGTCACCAGCCTTTGCGTTCATTGTAAGACGACCCTGAATGATAAAAATAGATAAAAAACAACTATAAACGAACAAATCGCTTAACCATGCACCATTTTCCTTATTATGGGTTTACAATGTTTAAATTACGTAATATAATAATTACGTAATAACATAATGATGATAAAGCGAGGTTGATGATTCCCCATGACACGTGATCTGGTTTATGAGATGGATGTCTTAAAGAATCAAATGACGGAGCTGCAGCAGCTTGTCTATCAAGCCCTTATGGAACGCAAACCTGGTTCCGCATCAAACCAAAGCCAACACCGCCAAGAAATCGCCACAACACCTGCGATATATGAAGCAGCCTCCGAGGACGGCTCCGTCTTCTACTCCGGACAAGTGCATCTGAATGGACAAAACATCCGCTGGGAGCCGCAGGAACGGCGAATGGATCAATTGCTGGACATGAACACCGAGAAGGCCGCCAAAATCCTCGCAGCACTGGGCAACAAGCAGCGCCTGGATATTTTAAAGGCCGTCATGGCAGAGCCCCTATCCGGCGCGGAGCTGGTGGAACGTTTGAATATGGGAACGACGGGTCAGCTGTATCACCATCTCAAGGCGCTGCTCGGCGCGGATCTCCTTGTACAGGAGCAAGGCGGAAGGTACGCTCTTCCTAAGCATCGGAGCCTGCCGTTCCTACTGCTGCTCTCTGCTGCAGGCGATCTGCTCGATACAAGCGATTACCTGGAGATGACCGAAACCCGCAACAATGCAGGGATGTATTTTGGGACTTCGCACGGCTTCGATATTCATCAGCTGCTCTGGGCCGTCGTGGAAAATTCGATATTGGAGCACACGAGCGGGTATGGTGATCAGATTGGCATTTACCTGCATGAAGATGGCAGCGTGACGGTTACCGATAACGGGAGAGGCATTCCCGTGCAGGCCCTTCCGAATTCCAACATCCCTGTCGTACAATCGGTACTAACCGATGTCCACCGGTTGAACACCAGCGCACACTTTCTGGCCCCCGGCGCGGAGAAGGGCATCAGCATCGCAGTAGTCAATGCCCTCTCCAAGCATCTGACCGTTGAAATTCGCCGTGACGGTAGCATATACCGGCAGGAGTACAGGCACGGCATTCCGCAGACCGGGCTTCTGATTGTCGGCATGACTCAAGAGACGGGCACCAGCGTGACATTCAAGCCTGAGCCCGAATTATTCAGCTCTGCCTTTGATTTTAACCGCATCATCGAGCGTAAGAGCGCAATTGCCGCGGATTATCCTGGAATCAACCTGACGATCCGCGATACGGCTGAATAAAGGGAGCTGGAGAAAAGGCAGTTCGGAGTTATTGCACCATGCTTTTTACAGCAGCGTTTTTCACAGCAGCGATACGAGCAGATGCCGCAACGAGGGTACTGCTCCCTATGCAAACCGTGGCTGAACCAATGGCCCTGGAACGAATACCGGTCCGGGTGTAGAGACGCAGTGTATGGTTCGGGGCATGCTTGAATGGCTGTCGACCGAGCGCATGTCTGGTGCTATACTGTGCTTGAACGAACGCTAATCGAGGTGAGATAGAATGCTGGAACGTTCTATGGAGAATGTAATGGAATCTGAACAGGAAAGGGGATGGTGCGTTTAATTTAAAAAATGAAACGAGGACGATAAACATGAACATACAGAGTACGGTAATGAGCGAAGGATTTGCAATGAATGTTTCCATTCGTGGAAACGGCAGGCCCATTTTGGTGGTAGGAAGCAGTATTTACTACCCCCGCTTGTTTTCGGAACAACTCTACACTTCATTTCAACTGATTTTCCTGGACCATTCAGGATTTGTTAAGCCCCCTCGTACACTGGAGCCGGAAGAATACACACTGGATAAGGTTCTGGATGATATCGAAGCGGCAAGACAAACGCTGGAACTGGAGGATTTTATAATATTGGGGCATTCGGGGCACGCATTCATGGCACTGGAGTATGCCAAAAAATACCCGGAACACGTCCGGAAGGTAGTCCTGCTGAACACCGCCCCGACTAACAGCCCGGAGCGGCAGCAGCAGAGCTTTGCTTTTTTCAATGAGACGGCGTGTCCTGAGCGGAAACGGAAGTTTGAAGCGGATATCGCCCTGCTGGAGGGTGATATCCAGAGGGAGCCTAACCGGCGGTTTGCTCATATGTGCATCCGAATGGGAGCGCACAGCTTCTATGACTATGCCTATGATGCGGCTTGGATGTGGGAAGGCGTCTTCACCAACATGCCCGTCATCGATCATTTATGGGGAGAGGCCTTCGCGCGGCTCAATCTGATCGATTCGCTGAAAGGTGTCACCAAGCCTGTCTTCCTTGGTCTTGGACGGTACGACTATTTGGTTAGTCCCGTATCGCTTTGGGATGCGATAAACGGCTCGCAAGCCAACGTGAAGAAGGTCATTTTTGAAAAATGCGGCCATAATCCGATGTTTGAAGAGCCCGACCTGTTTAACGCCCTATTGACGGATTGGATTCATGAAACAGACAACTAACCCGTGAAGATACAACGTATGCGTTACTGTAATGAAGAGGAGCCCTCAGCATTCCGCTGGGGGCTCCTCTGGCGTTCTTGCTGGAGGCTCTTCTTACGTCTTGCTGGAGGACCTTGCGGACACTGGATCCGTTATTTGCTGATTTTGAGCTATTTTGAGTCCAAGAGACGGACACAAGATCCATTACTGACTGATGTTCATCTTCTTTGATTTCATATGGACAGAGGATCCGTTATTTTGCTAAAATCAGTCTAATTTTGAGTCTAAGCGGACACAGGATCCGCTAATACAACAATTATCACGGATACATCCCGGATTATCTCAAGATAGCGGATCTCATGTCCTCAAACCATTACGAAATGGCCAAAAACACAGAAATAGCGGAACAGGTGTCCTTTAAAACACAAACCAGACCCATCAAAAAAACTAGATGTTTCGATTCTTTGAGTCCTCGATCCTTGATGCCTTACTTCGACTCTCGGTGCCTTAATTCCTTGATTCTCGATTCTCGCTCTAGGTGCCTTGATACTTGGGTTCCTCAATCCTCAGCTCTCGATACATTAATTACTTGATTCCTCAATCCCCAACTCTCGATACATTAATTACTTGATTCCTCGATCCTTGGTTACCGATCCCTTGATCCTCAGTTCTCGAGTTCTCGAGTCCTTGACTCCTTGATCCTCAATTCTCGATTCTCGATTCTCCATACCTTAATTACTTAATCCTACACTCTCGTTACCTTGATACCTTAATTCCTCGACTTCAACCCTCCACCCTTGATCTCCAGATCCCTAGATCCCTTGATGCAGCTCCTATTTTATCTCGCAGGGTATCGTACGATTTGCATCATAACGACAGTAGCTCCTCGCGCCCTCCCAACTCCATCTGACTCGCCTTTTGGTGTTTGAGAAACGAAGAGCCCTATCATTAGTGGGACAACTCCCCCAGCCTGCGCGTCTCCTCCTCAATCCGGCTTGGATCGATCCGCTCGAACAAAAGCTCCACCTCATGAATCGGCCTGCCCGCCGGAACGTGGCACCACTCCCACGAAGGCTTCTCCAGCGAGAGAAAACTACGTATCCTATCGCAAGAGAACGGAATAAACGGCTGCAGCAGATTCGCCAAATTGGCTATGATCTGAACGCAGGTGTACAGCGTTGTCGCGCACGCTTCATGATCCTCCTTGACCTGAATCCAAGGCTTCTGTTCATCAAAATATTTGTTCGCCAGGCGGACTGTGCTAAAAATGAGTTCCAACGCTTCCTTCAATCGCCCACCCTCTATAAGCGCCCCAGCCTCGCGGTATAGTGCCTCAACTCTGCTCTGCCACTCTTCGGATATACAGCCCTCGGGCACTTTCCCCTCAAACGATTTGTTCACAAACACCAAAGTACGGTTGACGAAATTCCCAAATGCGCCAAGCAGCTCGCCATTGTGACTGTGAATGAACTCCCTCCAGGAGAAATCGGTATCCCGCTTCTCAGGGCCATTTGCAATGAGGAAGTAACGAATGGAATCCGGCTGATAGCGGCTCAACACATCCGGCACCCATATCGCCCAATTCCGACTGGTCGAGAACTTCTTCCCTTCCAGCGTCATGTACTCGCAAGATATGATTCGGTCCGGCAAATGCAGGTCACCGGCACCCTTCAGCAGCGCTGGCCAGATCAGCGTATGAAACGGAATATTATCCTTCCCATGAACATAGTAAGCCGTAATCTCATCCCTCCCCTTGAGCCAAAAGGATTCCCAATCGCCGCCCGTCTCTGCGGCCCACTGCTTGCTGGCGGATAAGTAGCCGCTTACCGCTTCGATCCAGACATAGATTTTCTTATCCTCAAATCCCGGAATAGGCACATCTACGCCCCAGGTCAGATCCCTTGTAGCCGCCCGATCCTGAAGACCTTCCTCCAGATATCTGCGGGTCAGTTGCACCGCATTGTCCCGCCAGCCTTGAGCGTTATTCAGACCATCGGTCAGCTCATCCTGAAAATGCGACAGCGATACGTAAAAATGCTCGGTAGGACGCTCCACCGGAGGGTTCCCGCAAATTTTGCAGGCCCTGTTCGTCAGATCGGACGGATCAAGTATCGTGGAGCAGGCATCGCACTGATCGCCACGGGCCCTACTGCCGCATACGGGGCAGTCTCCTTCCACATAGCGGTCCGGCAGAAATCGTCGATCGGTTTCGCAATACGTTTGCAGCACGATTTTACGGTACAGATGTCCGTTGTCCAGCAGCTTCAGAAACAACTCCTGCACCACCGCGTGATGAAACGCTTGATCGGTTCGCGTATATAAGTCGTAAGAGAAACCCAGCCGTTCGAAGCAATCCACAAACTCCCTATGATACCGATCCGCAATATCCCCGGGAGCTACGCCCTCCTGAATGGCTTGAACCGCCACAGGCGTTCCATGACAATCGCTACCGGATACGTACAGGACTTGATCGCCTTTCGCGCGGAAATAACGTGCCAATACGTCGCCGGGCAAGAGGCTTGCAAGCCTCCCCAAATGTAAGGACCCGTTAGCGTAAGGCCAGGCACCACCGATAAAAATGTTCGTCATGTCAATCTTCCTCCTTTTTTTAGACAACAAAAAAAGCCCTCATCCCAAAAGGGACGAGAGCTTGCCGCTCACGTGGTACCACCCAATTTCATTCATGCCTTGCGGCATTCACCTCTTCGGGTACGACGCATATATCGCGTGTATACCCTAGCACGTTAACGGGTGCGGGATCCGGCACAGCCTACAACCCTTACAGGGTTTCGGTGCACAGCTCAGAGACCATATTCCCCTGGTTCTTTCCTTACCCCTTTTCACCGGCCGGGGCTCTCTGTTCAAAGACGTCGCCAAGGTACTCTTTCTCTTCATTGCTTTTATCTAACGTTATTCAAGTTACTGGAAATCATACCCGAACATCACGGATGAAGTCAAGGGGACGAATAAGCAGCTTTTTGAGCTCTTTCTCGGCCATCTCGTATCGCCCCCAGTTTCTTCCCCAGCATTCTCCTCTGTTTCGTATTCGGATTATCCCAGTCAAGAGGTACGAATCCCGCTACATCGAAGAAACCTGAGGAATAAAAAAAATGACCCCACAGGTGGAGTCATCTTTTTGCCATGGACAGCTGATTCCTGCGGAATCTTCTGCAGTCACTTCGATAAAAAGATAATGGCGGCCGCTATGACCGCCAAGCAACAACATCTTTACACTTTAGGCGCCAGCTCCGCCGCCTGACGGATGGCTTCCATCAAGCTTTTCTCGTCGGCGATGCCTTGACCGGCAATGTCGAACGCCGTACCGTGATCGACACTGGTGCGGATAATCGGAAGGCCAACGGTAATGTTGACGCCTGCGTCCAAGCCGAGCACTTTGACGGGACCATGTCCCTGATCATGATACATGGCCACTACAATGTCAAAGTCACCGCGAACCGTCCGGAAGAACAGCGTATCGGCCGGCAGCGGGCCTACGACCTGGATTCCTTCCGCCTGCGCCTTTTCGACGCCCGGTATAACTTTCTCTTCCTCTTCACCATATCCGAACAGTCCGTTCTCGCCTGCATGAGGATTAATTCCGCAAACGGCAATCCGCGGAGCGGCGATGCCGGACTTCTGCAGCGTCTCATGAGCAAGCTTAATAACATGGTACACGCGCTCAGGGTTAATCGACCGGACGGCGTCGAGGATGCCGACATGGGTCGTAACGTGTATGACCTTCAAATTCGGTGCGGACAGCATCATGGAGTAATCCGTGGTTCCGGTCAAATCCGCCAGAATTTCCGTATGACCCGGATATTTGTGACCCCCTTTATGCAGGGCTTCCTTATTCAGCGGAGCGGTGCATATGGCCTGGATTTTATGGTCCTTCGCCAATTCGATGGCCGTCTCCAAAAATTTGAACGCGGCGTGTCCGGCTTCCGGGGCAACTCGTCCAATCGGCAAGTCCGCCGGCAGCAGATCCAGATCAAGCACATGAACCGTGCCAAAACGGTAGTCAACCTGCCCGAGCTCATCGGCAGTAATCGCTTCGATAGTCAAGTCACTGCCCACGAAGGTCTTTGCCCGCTCCAATATCTTCACGTCCCCGATCACAACCGGGTGACTGATATGATACATCTCCTCATTCATGAGGCTTTTGAGTATAATTTCAGGACCTACGCCTGCGGCGTCTCCCATGGTAATCCCGATAACCGGTTTATGCTGGCTCATATTCTCACCTTTTTCTTATTTGTTATATAGTGCAGGGAATCTGCCAGGGATTGATCATTTCCGAAGCCCCCGGCTTTGGTGACGGTCCAGTAGCCTTTTCCCATGCCCTGAAGCCTTCCGAACGGCAGGCCGGGCTCTACTTCCGAATACAACTGCATTTCTCCCATTCCAAGTTCCATACAGATAGCCTTAGCCGTATCCCCGCCGGTTAATACCAACCCTTGGATCTCAGCGTATGCCTGTAAAATGGCCTTTGTCATTCTTCCGAGTCCCAGCGAGATCGCTTCGCTTACCTCGGTTGGAGATAATCCCCGCTCATCCCCTGCTTCTTTTGCAAGCCTGCGGTTTTCTTCCGAAGCGTCGACGTACAGGACCAAGCAGCGCTTGTCCATATCCTGAGCGATTTGCTGCAGGACGTCTTCTGTGTCGTAAGTTTCACGAATCAGCGCGGCCGGATCAATCTCCAGCATCAACGAGTCGGGCATGTCCTCGACGGCACGAAGCTGCCGCCGGGTCGTTTGGGACAAGCTTCCTGATACGATCAGCGCTTTATCCGCCTGGGCCCAATCTTGGCTCCCCTCCTCCAAGGAGGTCAGGGACAGGGCCTCCGGCAAGTATTCGATTAATCCAGCGGAACCGGTCCACAGGATCTTCTTATCAAGTTGTGAGAATAATCCCGCTATCGCCTGTAAATCCTCTTCCGTCTCACTATCGCATACAAACCAGGTTTGACCTTCGGCCAGCTTGGATTGGAGCCATGGCAGAAATTGCGCGGCGGACTGCCGTGTTTGACTTGTTGAAATCAGCACCGCCTCAGGCTCTCCCTCCTTCTGCAGCAGTTTGGGGATATAGCTTTCCATGACGGGCGTTTTAGGATCCTTGGCAAACTCCGTCTCGGTAATCAGTACACCTTGAACATAGTGATGTCCCTGTACCGTCGTGCGGTTCATTTTGGGAAAAGCCGGGGCGATCAGCACCAAGTCTGGCCGGAATACCTTCTGCACCGCCCGCAATTCCTCTGCAACATTCCCGCGCAAGGTCGAATCCAGCTTCTTGTAGATGTGGCGGCAGCCCTGCTCTTCAAGAAATTGAGCGGCTTCATACGCCGCTTCATAGGCGTCCGCACTGCGTTTCGCCCTGCTATCCGTATCCACGATCAACACTTCGGCACGGGTGTCCTGACGGTAATGGCGATGATCGAATACGACGGTGGAGGCCAGTCCTTTCTTCGCCAATTGTACGCCCGAGTCATTTGCTCCGGTCAGATCGTCCGCGATGATTCCAATTTGTTTTTTCACATTTCATCACACCTTCTATGATTCGGCATCTGCTGTTTTTGTATCAAATGAATGACCTTTCTTCTCTAGACGCTTCACTAAAAATCCGACATAAAGAGGAAGCAAAATGGCTGTCGTTACCACGGACGCGGCAACCTGCACCGTCGCGATATCGGTAAATGCCGCAAAGGAAGCATTCGCTGCCCCGATTGCAGCAGGCGTAGCCACGGCATTACCGGCTGTGGAGCCTTCCGCCGCCCCCACGATCGGATTCCATTTCAACGCTTTAAACACAAAGTATCCTGCGGTACCTGTAACGAAAACCGTCAGCAGCCCAAGAATGATACCCGACAAGCCGCCATCCACAATCGCTCCGAAGTCGATTCCCATCCCGAGCGCAAATGCAAAGAACGGAATCAGCATGGAGCTGCCTTTGTCCAAAAACTTGCGCATCTCTTCATCCAGATTACCCAGCACCATCCCTACAATAATCGGAAGAAGAACCGAGATGAAGGATACGAAGGAGAACATGCCGTCCACGAATCCCATGGCGCCGAAGATCGATAAGGCCACCATCGTGAGGAAGGGTCCGTCATTCAGGGCAAGAAGCGAATATGCGGCACGGTCTTCCTTGCTGCCGTATTGGCCTACCAAAGCTACGAACAATCCCCCGTTACTGTTGGTCATCGCCGCAATGACGGCGATCGGCGCCAAACCCAGCCACAATCCGTTCTCTCCGGCAAACAGGTAAGCGATCAGTCCGAATGCTGCGCCAACAACCCACTTCGTGACAAGCAGCGTGGCTCCTTTTCCTACGGATACGCCAAAGGACTTGACGTTAATCTGTGCCCCCGTACAGAGGAGGAACAGCGCAATTAATGTACTTGAACCGTTTACAAATAAAGACTCCGTGAAATTCCCAATTCGGAGTAAATCCGGAGCAAAGGTGTTGATGACTGCTGCAATAAGCAACGGAACCACCATCATACCTCCAGGAATCCGATCCAACGTCGCTTTAATCTTCATTATTGTAACACCCCTCTAATAATTGTTTCAATATTAAACAGTGATTTCACATTGAAATCGCTTGCAGGATTTATTGTAAGTGCATTCAATTAAATTTGCAACATATTAAAGAATTATTGTTGCAAATTTAAACAATCAATGTTTGCGCTTTCGCATACATGCTGAAATATATCCCTCTTTATCCTAATATCTGCCGAAACAGAGGGAACTATTGATCGCAAAACAAAAAAGCTGAAACTATTGTTTCAGCTTTCTCCACAGGGTCGAACGGTTGATACCCAGCCGCTCCGCAACCTTCGTCTGATTAAATTGTTCTTCCTCCATAATCGCGTCGATGATCCTCTTCTCGATCTCATCCAGCGTACCATGAAGAAACTCGGGGCTCATCGCAGCTGACGGGTGACCTTCTTTCTTGGCAAGAAGCCGGGAAATGAGCGGCTTGCCGATCACGTAGCCCTTCTCCTCCGTCACTGCATCCTGGAGCAGGATTTTCAGCTCCGACACGTTGCCAGGCCAATCGTACTGGGTCAGCAGCTGAATCGCTTCATCCTTGATCTTGATCGGTGAAGTCCCCAGCGTGCCATGGTAGGACGCAATATAATAAGTCACCAATGGTTTGATGTCGTCCCTGCGATCGCGCAGAGCCGGCACGGCAATCCTTGCCGCCTCCTCATCCAGCAGGAGGGGATGATAATTCGAATCGTCCTTTTCCAGCGAGAGGATAATCGTGAACGCCCGGTTTTTCATCACGTTAATCCACTGCTTCAAATCCGCCATTTCTTCGGGAGCAATCGCATCCAATCCATGGATGTACAGCGTGCGGATGTCTTCATCCCAAGCTTCGTTTTTGTCTTTTTCCGACAAAGCCACAGCCTGCTTACCGGTAAGCCGGACATACAAGCCCTGGCCTTCGTTCTTTCGGTAATGAATATACCGGGAGAGCAGCTGCTTGCCTGTACCGGCTTCGCCGATGAGAATCAGGGCACGGCTGTCCAGATGGTTCTCGATCCGCTGCAGGCAGCCGCTCATCGCCTCGCTTTGCGATATCAACATCGGCAATTGGGCCACGGCCTCGACATGATAGCCTGCGGCCTCCCCATTTTGCTTCATCTCGGAAAAAGTGTACAGGTAGTACCGCTGTCCCTGTATTACTTTCAGCGTCCTTCTCTGCTTAAGCTTCCGGGTTCCGTCATCCTGAATCAGGACAGAGGCTTCCGCCTCCCGGTTTAGCCGTAGATCGGCTTGCAAGGCTTCCACCGGGAGCGGACAGGAACCATAATCCGGCCACTGTTCATATACAACCTGTCCCTCAGCATCCAATACGGCAAGGTTCGCAGCCGTTTCCTTCAGCAGTGCTTGCAGAAAAGATATTTCCCACTGCGTCTGTTCATGTAACCGAAACGCGGATTTGGCCTTTTGAAATGAATCGAAGATGGCCTCGCGCCCGGATTGGATCAGAATCCCTTCCAAATGGTGCTTGGCAGCTGCTTCTATCGTCACCACATCGCCCATGATTAATTCGAAGCCCTTCGTCTTCAGATCCTCCAGCAGCCGATCTACCTCTTCGGCCTTCTCTACCGTGAACACGTCAACCTCGATATCCAGCACATCGGTAATGGCTTTGGCTCCAAGCGTAATATTGGAGAAGCCCACAATGGCTTTTTTGCCTGGAAAATGATTGGCTAAGGTGAGCACGCGCAGCATGTCATAGCCTGAAACATGGACATCGATAACGGGAATGCGTACCTCGGATTCGATCAGCTTAGCCGTACCGCCCCGGCTAATAATCACGTCATATCCCATGCGTTCGCCTTCCTTTGCCAGAGGAACCGCTTCTAGCAAATTGCCGACCTCGACTTGCACATCCAGCTCCGGCTCTTCCTTCCGGCATTCTTCTATTAAATGGCTCATTGCGGGATACGGAGCAATAAATAACGTTTTAATGGTCATGATTGTCACCTGTATTTTCTTTGGTAAACCTTATTCTTGTTATTATTCTACCGTTTCTATATGAAATAACCAACTCTATATATGAAAAGGCACCCCAGCCAATGCAACCATCAACCAAAAAGGCCGATGGCGCCGAACAGAGTGCCTTATCTTATCTAACCTATGAAAATGTTACCTCACCCTAACACCTCTATCAATACAGATACAGCGCTTTTCGGCGCAAGGCTGAGGTTAAGGTGTTCCGTTCCTCGCAAGCGCAGTGCAGTACTCTCCACATGCTCGCTGTCGTTAAACAACACAACGGCAATCGATCCATCCGTGTTCTTGAATGCTACCGAACGGATGCACTCATTGCTGGTAGAAGCAATGCGAACCGCTTTCGGACGGATCACCTTACTAAAATGCGCCAGCGCATAGTAGTCCAGCGTATAGGTAAGCTCCTTCGTCTGCTGATTTACCGTGACTATGCCGCGGCAGGTGCTTTTTCCAAAGCCCGGAACGGTAGGGCCGTTCTTCTCGTCCAGCGCCATATTCCACAGCACGTAGGATTTACTGTGATTGCGAAGTATCTCGATTCCGGTTCGCATCACATTGGAGAAGGCCTGCTCAAACGGCGGGATCCACTCCCCGCCCGATCCTTCCGTGAAATGAACCTCTTTCCCCGGGAATGCATCGAACACTTCGGATTGGGCCGACGGCTTGCCGCCGTACCAGTGCCAAGCGACGCCATCCACAGCGTCTCCCGCTTGCTCAAAAACGGTCAACGGGTAGTCCGGCTTGTCCCAGTTATGGTCATAACAAAAGATTTTCGTATCGATACCGTTCTTCACGAATTGCGGCTTCAGATGATTCTTGATGAAATCGCTTTGCGCCTCGGGCAGCATGATCATGCCTGGATAATGACCCGGCGAGTACAATGCCTCATTTTGCGGCGTGATTGCATAGATTGGCAGACCGTTAGCTTCATACCCTTGAATGTAACGCACAAAATAATTAGCATACACCGAATAGTATTCGGGTTTCAGCTCTCCACCGATCATTGACCCGCTCGTCTTCATCCAGCCGGGCGGACTCCACGGGGAGCCCATCAGCTTGACGTCCGGATTCAAACGGAGCGCTTCCTGCAGGAGAGGAATAACGTCTTCCTCGTCATGCGCAATGGAGAAATGCTCCAGCTCTACATCCGTCTGACCCTCAGGCATATCATTATAGCTGTAGAAGTCACGCGCGTAATCGGATGCCCCCATCGGCTGGCGGAGTACAGATAATCCGATCCCTTCGCTGGGATCAAAGAGCTGCTTCATGAGCTCTGAACGCTGCGTCGCATCCAGCACCTGATGGATCAGATAAGCAGCGGAGTCCGTGAAGGACGCGCCGAAGCCGTCCATCTCCTGAAACGTCTGCTCCTCATCGATGACAACCGTATGCTGCTGTGCACCCGTAGTTACGGGTGTCAGCTGTGCCTTGTCTTTCTTCACGAATAATTCTTCTTCCCCGTTTGACTGGTAGATGGTGATGTTCAGCATGTTGTTTCCCTCCAGCTTTCTTGTGTCTTCCTATCCATGGCCTACTGAAGATAACTTTGGAAAGAGCTCCTCTCCTGTCAAGAAGGGGGCCCTCCCTACCATTACCCTAGAGTTATTTCAGCCCCAGCTTCTCTTTGTTCGCCTTCATCTTTTCGTTGCGAACTTCGACGATTTTATCCCAGTTGTTATCGTCCAGGAACTTTTTATATTCGTTCAAGAGACTATCGAAGGCTGCGTCGTCCTTGGAACGAATCATGCTGACGAGCGTGGAGTTCCATTTCGTATTGATGGCCGTCAGGGAGCGTGCTTCCGGTGTTCCCTGATCCGGGTTGATGTTCTCCAAAATAAAGTGCGGCGTCAGCTTGCCTTTGCCCCATTCCTGCATTTGCTTGATCGCATCCGGGAACGCATCCCCGCTCAGCGCTTTATGGCGGTCATGCCCGAAGAACATAAATTCGCCCATGCGGTAATCCTTTTTGAAGGTATCCGGATTGTTCATCTGAAGATCCTTTACGGCAGGGAGGAACTCCACCGTTCCATCTGCATTCACCTGGTAGGTCTCGCCTTCGATGCCGTAATTCATCAGCATTTGTCCTTCTTCGCTTAACAGGTAGGTGAAGAGCTGAATGGACTTGGCAGGATCTGCATTATTTTTCGTAATGAAGCTGATCATCCAGCCCGTGATACCGGATTGATTCAGCGTCGGCTTACGTCCTGCCGTGCTTTGCGGTCCGTCAATTGCGATGTATTCTTTGCCTTTGTTGTTGCTGTAGAAGCTCTGCAGGTTTCCGCCCTGCTGCGGCGTACCGTCCAGCATGATCGTTGCGTATTTGCCCGCCTTTACCTTCTCTTCAAAAGCCGTTCCGTCATCGGCAAAGCTGTCATCGCTGATCGCGCCGTCCCGATATACGGTATTGAACGCCTTCACCCAAGTCAGATAATCTTCATCCAGATTACGGTTATAGAAACCGCCATTCTCCTCCAGCGGTACGCCG
The DNA here is from genome assembly GCF_025142895.1 of Paenibacillus sp. p3-SID867. Classification (NCBI taxonomy): domain Bacteria; kingdom Bacillati; phylum Bacillota; class Bacilli; order Caryophanales; family Paenibacillaceae; genus Paenibacillus; species Paenibacillus sp. p3-SID867. The sequence goes on along the minus strand of NZ_JAMBDM010000015.1, from coordinate 108,027 downwards.
ATGAAATCCTGCAGCACGTCGCCAAGCGAGCCCGTTCCTTCGCCGATGGAGTTGAATCCAAGTGGAATCAGAGCAGGGAATTGCTTCTTGATATCAGCAAGAACGGTCCGGAATTCCTCCGGCGTTCCCATAGCAGGCTTACCTAACGCTTCGTAAACATCCTTGCGGATGATAAATGCCGTTTTGGCTGGAATGTTACCGCTGTCATAATCCTCCTGGGTATTGGAGTAGTTCGGATATCCGTACGTCTTGCCATCCTTCAATTGGAACCAGTTGAGGGTATCCTGCGCCGCTACTTTATTGAAGTAAGGGTCGTATTTCTCGGCCAGATCGTTCAGCGGCAGCGCCCATGTCGCCGCCTTCTGCACAACCGGAGAATTGGAGTCAAACGTCGTAATCAGATCCGGCATGTCCCCGCCGGCAAAAAACGTATTCAGCTTGGTGTCGTCACCCGTGATAAATTTAATATTGAAGTTCAGGTCTTCCTTAATCTTTTTAGTTACAACGTCCTTGCCAAAATCCGTATTCCACCAATCCGCATTCACGTACCACGTAAGCTCGGTTGTCTCTTCTTTTTTATCCAGCTGCCAAGCCGGCGTCTCGGCATTCGGTGTATAACGATCCTCGATCGAAACCCAATTTTCCTTCTTGGAGCCGGAATTCCCGCCCGACCCGCCGCAGCCGCTCACAACCAGCACAACCGCCATCAGTGCCGTAATCAGCGTAAGTCCTTTCTTGCCAAAAGCTTTGTTCATCAACATCCTGTAACCCTCCCTTTGAATAAAAGCGCTTACTTTTCAGACCCTGACTTGCTTCTGTTCCACCCCTTTAAAGAGCAGTTACTCTACTCTTTAACAGCTCCGAGCATCATGCCGGAGATAAAATATTTCTGTAATATTGGATACATCACAACAATCGGCAGCGTCGTCACGACAATTGTTGCTAGTTGGACCCCTTTGGTGGTCGTCTGAATCGCAACCGAACCGATATTTTGCATCGATTGGGTCTGAGACTGCACAATAATCTCATACAGCATCATCTGTAACGGATACAGCGACTGATCGGTGATATACAATTTGGTGGTCATAAAATCATTCCACTGCCCCACCCCGTTAAACAGGGCAATCGTCGCCATAGCCGGCATGGAAAGCGGAATGAAGATGCTCAGGAAAATTCTCCAGTCGCCCCCGCCGTCGATCTTCGCCGACTCTTCCAGCGAATCCGGTACGTTGCGGAAGAAATTCATCAGAATGATGACGTCATAAAAGCTTAACAGGGCTGGGATAATATAAACCCAGAAGCTGTTTAACATCCCCAAGTCCTTAATCAACAGGTACGTCGGAATCATGCCGCCCGAGAAAAACATGGTGACGACACCCATCGCGACGTAGAACTTGCGGCCGCGTACGTATTTTTTGCTCAAGCCGTAACCCACCATGGCACAGAAGAACACGTGCGTGATAACCCCGATCACGGTTTTGGCTACCGAGATGAAGAAGGCGTTCCATATATTCGCATCCCGGAACACAGCCTGATAATTCTCAAGCGAGAATTCGGTTGGCCAGAAGATGAACCCGCCCTCGGCAAGGGATCTGCCCGAGCTGAAGGATGAGACGACGACGTTCCATAACGGAACCACGATGATGATGGTAAACGTAACCAGTAAAATGATGTTGATCGTATCAAAGATCCTACTGTCGAGATCCCCTTTTGCTGCTTTCAAATTCACCGTAATACCTCCTTTTTGCACGACCTATAGGACGGATTGATTATCGTTCAATTTACTGGTCACTTTGTTGGCCGTAACGAGCAGAATGACGGAGATGATGGATACACCCAAACCAACGGCGGTGGCATAGGAGAAATCGCCCTGCGTCATACCCATCCGGTACACGTACGAGTTAATGACTTCAGCCTTTTCCCGGTTCTGCGAATTCATGAGCACCAGGGTTTGATCCAGATTTGATCCCAATAAACCGCTTACAGTAAGAATCAGATTCAAGCTGATAATCATCTTCATGTTCGGCAGCGTGATGTTCCAGATCTGTCTCAAGCGGCTGGCCCCGTCGATTCTTGCGGCCTCGTAGTAGGTAGGATCGATCTTCGCCATGATCGCCAGATACAGAATCGTTCCCCAGCCGGCCTCTTTCCAAATATCCGACAGCGTTGCGATCCACCAATACTTGCTTGGATCAAGCAAAATGTTTTGCGGCTGCGAGATCAGCCCCAAAGCAAGCAATATTTCGTTGAACAGGCCGGATGTCGAGAACCAGGTAATGAGCATGCCGCCCAATACGATCCAAGACAAGAAGTGGGGCAGGTAGGAGACGGTTTGGACGAATTTTTTGAAGCGCCCCATGCCAACCTCGTAAATCATGATGGCCAGAATGATCGGAATGACAAAGCCGATCGCCAATTTCAAGAAGCTGATGCCCAGCGTGTTGACAACGGAATCCCAAAAATACTTGTCCGACAAAATAATCTTGAAATTGTCCAGGCCAACCCACGGCGCGGAATCCAGCGTATCGATAACGGTGTAATTTTTAAACGCAATCGTCAAACCGTAAATCGGTATGTAGCAGAAGATGAACATGAAGATGACGCCGGGAATGATCATCGATTGAAGCTCCCATTGCCGCTTGTAATCAATAAAGAATTCCTTGATCCTCTGCCCCATCGGCTTTTTCCCGGTAGGTTGAACCGGGCCAGTGCCGGTTGACTGAACTGCAGCTGTTTTGCTCACCTGCTTAGCCTCCTTTGATACAAAACCGTCATAAAAACGTTTTTATTTTTGGGCGAAAAAATGCCCTGATTTTATGGAATCATTTTAAAAAAATGACTTGGTAAGTCTCGTCTCTTGGCTTAACCCAATTCATTCCGATTCATCTTCACATGACTGGAGCCGCGAACGACTAGTTCCCCTGGAAGTTTCTGAATCTTGCCCTTCTCTTTCTTCTGAATCATGCGCACCAGATGGTCCACGACCAGAATCCCCTGTCTGGCAATCTGATTGCGTACGGTCGATAAAGGCGGCGTAAAATACTGCGCGATATCGATATCGTCGAAGCCTACGACGCTGACGTCCTGCGGAACCTCGTATCCATGGGACTTCAACGCCCGAATGCAGCCGATGGCACTCACGTCATTACCGGCAAGAAACGCGTCCGGCACTTTGCCAGGGTGTAAGTGAAGAAACGATTTGACGGCGTTATAGGAACCCTCTTCCTCAAAATAGCCTTGCAGGATGTAGTCTCCGTCGATCGGAAACTGGCACTCCCGAAGCGCGGCCAGATATCCTTCTTTCCGCTGCACGCTGTCAAACATCGTATCCACGCCGGAGATGTAGGCAATCTTCTTATGTCCCAGGCTGATCAGGTACTTGGTTGCTTCATAACCGGCTACGTAAGAGTCGAATATAATGCTGCCCATCGTCTCACTCTGAACCTCGCGATCCAGAAAAACAGCCTTAATCTTGTCCTTCTCCATAGCGGCGATGTCTCTATCGTCGATCTTCAGCTCTTCAAAGATAATGACGCCATCCACCCGGCCGCCCATAATATTGCTCATGATTATCTGCTTATCCTTCGTCACGAATACGTTCAATCCATAACCCAGACGGTCACATTCACGTGACATCGACTCCACCAATGTGTAGAAGTAAGGCCCTGACACGCTTGTCGTAAAGAAGCCCAGCATCTTGGTCTTCCCCGACTTCAACAGCTTTCCGTTCAGGTTAGGCACATAATTGAGTCGCTCCGCCACCTTCAGCACATGGGATTTGGTCTCCGGGTTCAATACATCTACATCGTTCAATGCATTCGAAACCGTAGAAATGGAGACGCCGGCTTCTCTTGCCACATCCTTGATTGTTACTTTACCCATATAACCATTCCATTCTTCCTTTGCGATAAAAACGTTTTTATGTACATAAGTTACCACATACGCGAGGTGAACACAATGTTTTTTTGGAAGGGGTTACAAATATTTTTTCGATTATGCTCAGCGACCCCTGGGGGATAGATATGAAAAAAAGCAGGCACTCTTCAAATCGGTCCCCTTCATCGGTACCACTCTTCAAAGTGTGCCTGCAGAAATTGAATCTCTCGCTCATAATGGGCCACATGCCCCTCGTCGATCATGTTCTGGTAAGCCTTGTTGCCTTGTGCCGCACCGGTTGTAAGTGTATCGCATAATGCCTTGATGCGTCTAATAGTCCATTCTTTCAGGTTGGGAGGAGGTGATATGCCATAGGACTTAAAGAACAGCGATACTCTCTGCGTGCGATCCGCAGCATGTAATTCCGATTGATAAGGTATCGATGTCCCCGTAGTGTAATCTATTGCAAAGCTTGCCAGCGGGACTGAGGTGTACAGCATATAAACGACGTCCCAGATTCTTGGACCTGGCGCAGCCAGATCAAAATCAATCAGTGCAACCGGCACCTCGTCTTGAAACACGATATTGTATGGCGCGGCATCATTGTGACAGACCACTTCTTCGTCCCATTCCCCCGAAGCCTGAGAGTTATGTGCAACCTCCGGTTGGATTGAAGTTGCGGCAAAGTCCTGTACGGCGTCATGATAACGCCGTAACAACACAGCACTCTGGATAAGGGTATGATCCGACCATATATAGGGTTTAAAATCAGGATATTGGTTTCCCGGCACTTCGCCAGGAATGTAAGACAAGATCTCGCGACCGCTATGATCAATGCCTATGAACTTGGGGGCGCCTTCAAACCCCTGCTTATCCAAGTGTCGAAGCAAGTCATGCACGAAAGAACTCCATTCAGTCGTACGATGAACGTTATTACCGATACGTACGACTTCGTTCACATTGCCACCATGAAGTATTTCCTCCTTGTCACACATCCATAGCTCCCCTTCCCGCTGCTCCATGTGCCATCCCCAGCACATCAGCCAATCCCTCCAGATCCAATCCGTCGGCGGCAAAAGCGGTGCGAACGAGCTTCGGCGGGACGAACTCGTCATACTTGCCGAGATATGGCGCTTCGTCCGGATCCAGGAGCGCGCTTGCGTCCTCGCAATCCATCAGTTCCTGCTTGATTTCCTCCATCAGCGTCTTATGATCGACCCTACCCGCAACCACCATATAATACGGCTCCATCGGCACGATGGAGCGCAGCGCCAGCCGCTCGGACAGATTATGCTTCAGCAGTCGTTCCAGCGTGCGGAACTGCTTGCTGCCCGCCCAAGGCAGGATGAACAGGGAGTCGCCGCCCGCCGGTAGGACCACCTGCTTCAGCAGTCCGCTTTCCCGGGCGAGACGACGAGCCCGTTCCAGACGATTCACCGCGCCCGGCGCCAGATACGGATAAATGGCGCTGTCCGCCAGCACCTCCCGCATCTTCTGCACCACGCGAGTATGCACATCGCCGCCTGCGCCAAGCCATAAGGTATCGACCTTGCCTTTAGCCGACTTTACATACAGGGCCTTATGCTTCGTATCGACTTCCTCCACCTTCCACAACTTGCCCGCGAGCGAGAAGCAGTAGCCCGGCGGCGGCACGGTCGTAATCGATCCGATTTCTTCGGACCCGTTATATACGACATGCTCTTCATCGTCCTTAAACACCGCGTAGAAGCGGTAGTTGTTCACGATTTTCTCCCCGCCAAGGCCGATGATCAAGCTTCCTTCCTCCGTACGCTGGATATGGTCCGTCTGGAGCAAATACTGCAAGAACTCTTTGTATTCCTCCGGCTCGATGCCGCGGAAAGCCGGCAGCGTCAGCACCGCTCTCGCCAGATCCGGCGGCTCTGCCTCGCCCATGCTCTTGAGCGTGCTCATCGTCTGATGATAGAGCACGCCCACCGGCTTCTTCCGCAGGGCCAGCGGTTCGACCCACTTCTCGCGAATATACAGCTCGATGACCGCAATGGCCCGGAGCAGCATCCATGGCATGCGCGCAGGCAGCATGGCCTCCTCATCCTCGTCCTCCGGACAGAGGAACATCATCTCGGAGGCCTGATCCCCGCGCCGGCCGGAGCGGCCGAGCCGCTGAACGAAGCTGGAGCAGCTGTACGGCGCGCCCAGCTGAATCACCCGCTCCAGCTCGCCGAGATCGATGCCGAGCTCCAGCGTCAGGGTGGCTGCCGCAACCGCTGGCCCCGGCCCTTCGCGGAGCGCGGCCTCGGCTTCCTCGCGCAGCATCGCGGAGATGCTTCCATGGTGCACATGGAAGACGTCCCGCTGCTCGCGCTTGGCGGCAATCCGGCGCAGCTCGAGTGTGGTCAGCTCGGCATCCGAGCGGCTGTTCGTGAAGACCAGCGCTTTTTTCAGATGCGTGTTGTCGTATACGAAATCGTAATAGGCTTTACGAGCAAGCTCCAGCTGCTCCGCCTGCTTCTCATCCCGCGCATCCGGGAAGGAGAAATGCTCGACCGACAGCCGGAGCTTCCGCCCCCCTTGCGGCGAGACGACTTCGACCGCGTTCTTCGTTCCTGCGCCCAGCCAGCCCGCTGCGGTCTCGTAATCGCTAAGCGTAGCCGACAGCCCGATACGGCGAGGCGAACAGGAAGCCATTCGCTCGATCCGGGTCAGCTGGCTCAGCACCTGAATGCCCCGATCCGCTCCCATAAAGGCATGCACCTCGTCAATGATGACATACCGCAAATCCTGAAACAGCGCCGGGATGGCGTTCGGCCGGTTCATGAGCAGCCCTTCAAGCGATTCCGGCGTAATCTGCAGCACGCCCGACGGCTTCTGCATCAGCTTCGTTTTCTCGGCTTGAGAAACATCGCCATGCCAATGCCATACCGGCACCTGACCCTCTTTCAACAGATCGGAGATGCGTTCGAATTGGTCGTTTATCAGTGCCTTAAGCGGGCCGATATAGAGGATCCCTACTGAGCTGGAAGGCACGTTGTACAGTTCCGTCAGCGCCGGGAAGAACGCGGCTTCGGTCTTGCCCGATGCCGTACCGGAAGCGATCAGCAGATGATTGGGCGTGTCGAACAGCACCCGGCAGGCTTCCACCTGCGCCTCACGGAGTGTATCCCATCTTTTTTTATAGATGAATTCCTGAATAAACGGGGCCAGTCTGGAAAAAGGGTTCGCATTCATAATTCAAACTCCGCCAGCAGATCGTCCAGATCGTCCGAATCGGCACCATCTGGCCCTTTGCCCTGCGGCTGCGCTTCGGCACGCTCGCCTAGCAGCTCTTCAAACGTGGCCTCCGGATGCTGATGCAGCGTATGCAGCAGATCCATGAAATCCCGCACCACCTCGCGGGTGGTGAGCAGTTCCTCTGCTCCCAACCTATTCACGGCCGTCTGCATGAATGCAATGAGCTGATCATCCGTTAACTGCGCTTCATATTTGAAGTGCAGGGCGTGGATATCCCGCAGCTTTTGCAGAAGGATCAGAATCTCCTCATACGACAGCATGTCCAGCTTCAGGATGGGCGAAGTGTACGTTCTCAGCGAGCTGCTGCCGTAGCGTCCGTCGATTAGGCGGGAACGCAGCGCGTCATAACTGAACAGCCCCCGGCGCTCATCCTCGACAAACTGCGGCGTACCGCCCATGTAGATACCCAGATGCTCCGCTTTGCCCTGCATCGTGTCGTTGAACATGGTCAGCAGCTTCTCGTAGTTGCTTTGGCGGGATACGCTGTTGGTGATTTTGTAGAGGTTGACCCCTTCGTCAATGAACAATAGCAATCCCTTATACCCGATGGCAGCCGTAAACTCCGACCACAGCTTCATGTAATCGTACCAATTGTCGTCATCGATTATGACCCCGACGCCAAGGTCCTTACGCGCCTCCGTCTTCGTCGGAACTTCCCCGCGGAGCCAGCGCAGCGCCGCTCCCTTACGGTCATCGTCGCCAAGCTTATAGCCGTTCCAGTAAGCAGCGAGCACCTTCGCAAAATCAAACCCGTGCACCAGATTCTGCATGCCGTTTGTCACCGCATAGATCTGCAGCTCCACCCGATCATTCAGGGCAGGATCATCTGGCCGCATGCCCGTCTCCTGCATGATGTCCTGCTGGATCGCGGCAATCCATTTCTGCAAAATGGCCTCCAGCGCACCCCCGTCCGGACGCGTCCTTGTGGACAGATGGGTCATCAGCTCGCGGTATGTGGCAAGCCCTTGCCCTTTCGTGCCCACCAGCCGCCGCTCCGGCGACAGATCCGCATCCGCCACCACGAAATCGCGGTCCATCGCGTAGTTGCGGATGATCTGCAGCAGGAAGCTTTTGCCACTTCCGTAGCGGCCCGTAATCAGGCGGAAGGCGGCGCCGCCCTCAGCGATATTATCCATATCGCGCAGGATCGACTCCACCTCCGGCTTCCGGCCGACGGCGATGAACTCAAGCCCCACCCGTGGCACAACCCCTGCCGTCAAAGAGTTCACAAGGGCGGTTGTGAGCCGTTTCGGTATTTTTAGTTCCGTCATAGTTCCACCTCTTTCAAGCATCTTACAGTCATAACGAATCCTATCGATTTCAAAACATCCAGTTATACGGACCTCAATGTTTCCAGCATATCTATATAATCATCTGCAATGATCTCTCCATCGATCAAAAGATCACCAATGGTATCCATCGCGGCTTCATTGATCTCATCGAGCAATAACGCTGGCATAGAACCGGCCTTCTCCGCAATTTGCTGCAGCTCCGAGCGGTTCGGCCCCGCCTTGAGGGCATGGAGAACCTCCAGGTGGATCGGATTTAGACGCTCTGCGAGCTCCTGCCATTCCTCATCCTCTACCTCCCATTGCCACAACTGCTCTCCTACTGTAGTCATCCCTATAAGGGCCTCTTCATCTACGACGTGCGGGTCCCTAACATGGGTACCCCCAGCTTCAGATGAATGCTCTTCTAGAGAGCCCATGGACTGCATCAAGCGATCATCAGCACTCCCTGACGGCTCCATAGACCTTCCGTTAGCTGCTGCTGATTCCGATTCTTCCGTGTTCACGGAACGAACGATAACATCCGCATCATCAAGCTGATCACGCACATCTAAGGAATCGAGCTCATAAGGATCCGCATCAAAATCCATCACCGCCTGGAACACATCCGGTTTCTTCGCCGCCGATTTTCGGGAGGACCGACCCTTGGAAGGCACAGCCAGGTTAGTGCTTGTTCCCGTATCTTCGGAGTGGCCTGAAGAAGCACCAACAGATGGAGCAGACTCCGGTGCCGGCTGGCTGTTGATTACTTCAGCCTGCTGCAGACCGGCTTCCTCCGTAATCAGCATGTCGCGGACCTGGTCCGACTCCTGCTGTAATCGGCGCAGCTTCCCGGTGTCGATCTGAACCTCAGGTATCGCCTGTCTGCGCTCCGCCTCGAGCTGCTCCTGAATCTCTTTTTTCAGATAACGGCTGATAATCTCTTCCACTTCGGGCTCAACTGCATCCGCGCCGCGCAGCCGTCCCTTAAAGCCCCTCAGCTCCCGCAGTTTATTCTCAGTCAAGCGAACCAGTCCCGTTATATAGGAACGCAGAGGAGCATACTCGCTTAACGACACCACGGTCAGCACGACGTTTCGCCCGTATAATCCATGATCGTACACCGCGCTGCGGAATAAATGCCGTTTCACCTGCCGAGGCCGCGGCTGAAAACGGTCGATGAAGCGCTGCCCCTTCATTTTGGCTAAGTAGCTGTCCACGAGCGCAATCACCTTGGGGGCATACTGTTCCAGATCCTTGCGTCCATTCTCCTGGTAAAAACGGCTCTTCTCCACGTCATAATCCAGCAAATCGAGCAGCAGCTCCCACGTCAGCTCCACGGGCTGGAGGGAGAACCGACGCTTCCATTCCTTCTCCTTCAGCTCACTGGATAGAACGCGCGGAAAGCGCTGGTACGTTTCGCGGATCGGCATATCCAGGCCATGCACGATCATAAAATCATATAACCACTCCCGCAGGTACGTATCCAGCTTGGTATAACGCTTACGGTAGGCATGCCACGCCTGCTCCATCAATTCATAGCCCTGCAGGGGATCGCTCCAGCCCACGCCATGGATCAGCTCGTAAAAATAGACAAACAAATAGGATAAGTCCGTATCCGGGTACCGCCCGGACCTGACTTCCTCCCGCCAGTAAAAATACCACTTGAACTGGTCGCTGGCCATCTGGTCGTAGGTCGGCCAATAGCTTTTGAAAGCCACAAAAGGGGCCTCTCCCTCCACATGCCATGCGAGCTCCCTTGCTTTCTGCACGAATTGCTGCTCCTTGGTCACGTAGCGGAAGTCCTCGCCCCAATTCATATCCAGCGGCTGCTGCGGCTTCACAATCAAGGATTTCTTCGTTGGTGCCACAGGATTCATGGGTTCCTGCTCCTGATGCAGCATATCTGAGTGCTTGTCCGGCAGCGAAACGTCCTGCTCATCACCGGCCAGCTCGAATTCGGCAAAACGAATCCCCTGGTCGCTCACGTGCGTAGTTTGTCTTATATGTTTTATCTGATTGTCGTTGTTAGGCTTATCGTTTGTCATCGAACATGAACCTCCGTCACAACTTCAATTATACCATTTAACCGATAGGGACTACCCGGTTTTCACATGTTTCTCATCTGTATTATAATGGACGGAATGATAGTCTAGCGAATGACTTTATGCTGAAAGGACCTTCGAATGAATAAATGGCTGAAAGCATTGTTATTTCTAGTGGGCGCGGCTATTCTGACAAGGCTGATCCCCTTCTCTTCCTGGTTCCGTATCCTGGATACGATGATCCATGAGCTGGGGCATGCCGTCATGACCCTACTCATGTCGGGGCGGGTGCTCAGCATCGAGCTGAATCCCGATCACAGCGGCGTGACCTATTCCATGCTGGCTTCTGGCGGCTGGAGTCCGATTGTGGTCTCGCTAGCAGGTTATATGTCGGCGTCCCTGTTCGCCATTCTGATGTTCTACGGCTATGCCAAGAAAAAGCAGGCCACCGGCCTGATCACCATTACCGTGCTTGCTCTCATTATGATCATTTTCTTCGTTCGCGCCGGCTATGGATTATGGTGGCTCATTATTTTTATGATCGTGAATTTGATCTTCTATTTCCTCGCCGAAAAAATACGTAATTTCTACTACCTGCTGCTTGCCTTTCTCGTGCTGGAAGAGTCCGTGGTCGGTCCGCTAACCCTCCTGACCATGGCGCTGACCCAGCCCAAGCAAGCAGGCGACGCCTCCAACCTGGCCAACATGACCGTGCTCCCGGCCTTTGTCTGGGCACTGTTGTTCCTGCTGTTCTCCCTGTGGTGCGCGAGGATGGCGCTCCAGCTGTTCTGGAAGAAGCGGTGAAACAGTTAATTGCAAGACAGGCAAAAGAAGCCAGCGTTATCCAATCTTTGGAATGACGCTGGCTTTTTTAGAAGGACCCGTTGGCAGCTTGGAATGTCCTCAGGCATGGTTTCCCTTCGAAAGGAGGCGAAGCCATGAAAGTGAAAGATGCATTAACGATTATGTTCCTTTTTGGAACGTTCATTCTTGCTCTTTTAACATACATTAATAATAACAACAAGAGAAAGTAAAAACCCACCCAAAGGTTGAGGCCAGAGGTGGGTTTTGTTCCTATCGACTTAGAAGGGATAACCATCCAAGCCAATTGTACTGACCAAGTGTTCGCTGCACTTGGTCTTTATTACATATATAATAACATAATGAAAAAAATGTATCAAAGTGTAGGATGAACATTGAAACAAGAAGAATTAAGTTGAAGGTAAACGAAAATGGCAGCAGCTCCATCACATAACAACGTATCCGCGCTGGGGCATTGCCCATGGTCTGCTCGAGGCTTTTCAAAGAAAATCGAAACGAAAAATCATCATAAAAAAATGGGCTGCCCGGCAAGTCGTTTTTCACTACGAATAGACAGCCCAATTACTATTAAACTTTACATTAATGGTTTGTATTTGCCATGATCACCGGCACCGCACCAGCAAATCGATCGGATAGCGGCCTGCATTCCGTCCATACAGACTGATGCCACCTTCCTCGGCCCGCAGCTCCAGTCGGAAGCTGCGCTTGCGGTCAAGCTCTGCCGCGAGTCTTCCCGGCACCTGCGCCTGGCACAGGTATCCGTACGAACCGGCCTCTTCCAGAAGGTTATGGACCGGCTGATAATGCCACGACAGCACGCCTCGGCTATCGGCAGGGTCATCCGCGAGCACAACATCGCCGATTTGGACATCGTCCACCCACACGGAGATACGGGATTCATGCAGCTCTTCATCTGTCATATAGTACGTGCTCGGGTTATACTCCACGTCCGCCGATGCCCCGTGCATAAAGTCAATTCCGTGCGTCCGATGCCGCGCCCCCTCGATATTTCTGGCCAATAAGCGTTTCGCGCCAGCCTCGAAGAGTATCTCGATATCGCGGATCAGCGGCTGTTCGTCGCAATCCGGCAGCTGCACATCATAGATGAATCGTCCCTCTCCACCGCCATTCACTTTGGAGCCTTGAAGCGCCTCCCACATGTAGGCGAAGCTTTGCTCACGGAATGTGTTAACCGGGATGCTTACGGTGTTGCCTTCCGCTCTATCTGCAGAGTTCCGGTTCCCGTGCTCCTTGCCGCCACGCACGTCAAACGTTGTAAAGTTACGCGTCACTACACCGCTTCCTTCATTCAAGAGACGAACACCGAGGATGGCAACCGCATCCGTCTCCGGCATGCGAAGCTTCAGTTCAGTTATTGGTGCTACACCATAGCCGTCCCATGCTACTTCCAGAGTACCTTGATCAGCCACAAACTTCGTTCCGAGCTGATCATAGGATAATTCCCAGGCAAGGGTAAGCTTCTGCCCATGATATTGATCCGAATAACTGGAACGCAGCAGTGGTATGGTCTTCTCTGCCCCTTGGTCCAGCGTCTGACAAGGCGGTGCGTCAATAACGATGAAGTCCGGCGTGTGCAGATCGGCGATCGTCATGCCCGGCACAAAATCTTCGTACCCAAATTTTTTGTCCGTCCCATCCAGACGGTAGTAGCCGTTGAATTCGTTTGTTACGTCGCGGAACTCCGTAAATACGAAGCCGCACAGCTTATCATGGCGCCGGAATTCGTTCAGCATGTAACGGTAATGCCATGCGAGATCGCTATCCCCGGCTCCTCCGTCAATTCCCCACACGTTCCCGCATTCACTGTTCATGAGCGGAGCGTCGCCTTGCTGATTGCCGCCGATATAGTTGTGTTCGGACCCTGGATAGGTCTTCTGGACAATCTCCTCGATATGATTCCGCAGCGGTTCATAACCGTTGATGTAAAAATGCCAGGTATTGATATCCGTCTCCACATGATCGTAAGCGCATGGAGAATTGTCTTCCACAATCCGGGTCGGGTCCAGCTCCTTGGCCCATCTGTATTTCTCCCTTACCCACTCCTGGGTCTCCGGAAGATAATACCGATGCTGTCCTTCGCCGCCCGTCAGGCCGGCAGACTCACTATCCGTGCGGAGTCCCCAAGTTTCGTTAAACATGACCCATGAAAAAATCGACGGATGATTCCGGTCCCGCTCAATCACTTCCAGCGCTTCGCGCTCATAGGCGGCACGCGCGGTCTCATCCGGATTGCCCCAGAAGCACGGCATATCCTCCATCACCAGAATCCCGAGTTTATCCGCCCAATACAGCTTGCGGGGTTCCTCCGGCTTGATATGAATCCGCACGAAGTTCAGTCCAAGCCGTTTCATCAGATAGATCTCGTCCCGCATCTCCGTATCCGTCGGGTAAGTGAAGAATCCCGTCTGGTGATAGGACTGGTCCAGCGTTCCATTTAAATAGACCGGCTTTCCGTTCAGCGTAATCCAGCGGTAATCCCGTCCGTCAAACTTCGCCGTTCCGATCTCCCGTATGCCAAAATAAGTATGGACGACATCTTCGCCGGAAGAACTCGTGAGACGCAGCTCCCCTTCATATAAGTGAGGGGTTTCGGGACTCCACAGCCGCGGGTCGTTGACTTGGAACACCGTTGTCCGTTCATTCGCGCCTTCTTGCAGTTCCCACTCCACCTGATGCGTAACCGAGCCCTCCGCAAACGAGAGTTGGAGTGTCACTGCCCCTGCTTCTTGAGCCTGGATCTTGGATTTCAATTCAATCTGACCGTCAATGGAGGTCGTAAAGATGGCTTGCTCCATGTAGGTTTGCGGCCGGGCCTCCAGCCAAACCGGCTGCCAAATGCCCCGGATCTCGCCATACCCCTGCTTCCCGCGGGCTTGGTAATTGTGGTCGAAGTCCTCTGCACGCACCACGATCGTATTATCTTTTGCCGAATCCCACACCGTTGTCACGTCAAATTCAAAGGCTCCGTACCCGCCTTGATGCGAGCCGACAAACTTGCCATTGACCCATACATCGCACAGATAATCCACGGCCCCAAACCGCAGAAAGACTCGGGACTGCTTCTTCGCCGGCTCCCATTTCACGGACCGACGATACCAGCCTACCCCCTTCTCGTTACGCTCAATACCGGACAAGGGACTGACCCAAGAGAACGGCACCGTAATCTCTGAGGTAAACAGGCTGGCGTCTCCGCCCTGCAAGACAGCAGCGGAATCACCGGTGCCAGTATCCACTTGTTTCCGTACATCATCTGATCCTTCCGTATCGAGCCGAAACGACCACTGGCCGTTCAAATTCAGCCAGTCTTTTCGTTCAAAGTCCGGTCTGGGGTACTCCGCGCGCGGAATTTCTGTATGAATGGAGGGTGCTACAGAAGTCTTCATGAAGCGAACACAACCTTTCCTTTTCTGAATTCGCCCCTATTCTAGCACCTATATACAATAAATGCAATGTACATTATACTTTTACAATATATCGAATTTATTGTACACTTGGAGTCACTATAACTCTTCAGTAAAGGAAGGGGATTATGAACGAATCGAAGCTGGAAACCAACCGTTATCCGGCATCCCGGATCGTGGAAGTGGCCAAAGCCCTCTCCAGTGATGTCCGTGTCCGCATTCTTGAAGCGCTCGGCGATAAACCGATGAGTGTCGGTCAGTTGGCGGAGTCGCTTGGGATTGCGCAGCCTACGGTGTCCATTAATGTCCAGATGCTGGAGCAAGCGGATCTGATCGTCTCTTCGCAAGGAGCGAATCGGGAAAAAATCTGCGCCGTCACCTGCCGCTCCATTTTTCTCGAGCTGCCCTCGAGGCCAGGTGAGGGGCTGCAGCGCACGGAAGAAATCCACATGCCGATCGGCATGTTCTCCCACTGTTCCATCGAGCCAACCTGCGGTATGGCAGCTCGGGACGGATCTCTAATCGGGTCCCCTGACGATCCGCGCGCCTTTTACATGCCGGAACGAACGGAGGCTGCGCTGCTCTGGTTCTCGGGATCAGGATATATCGAATATTATTTTGCGAACCCTATGCCGCCCGGAGCGGCTCTTGATGAGCTGCGCATCCGCGCGGAGCTTAGCTCCGAGGCGCCTTCCTTTCAGCAGGATTGGCCATCCGACATCACCGTTAGCATCAACGACCTTCCTGTAGGCACTTGGACAAGTCCCGGTGATTTTGGTGACCGCAAAGGCAAACTCACCCCGGATAAATGGAGAAGCGGCAGCGAGTACGGTTTGCTAACGGAATGGCGCGTAACCAAACAAGGCAGCCAAGTCAATGGCCACGAGTCCAGCGCCACGACCATCGATTCGCTGGAGCTTGCGTTTAACCGGCCCATCCGCGTCCGCTTTGAAGTGAAGAGAGACGCCGAGCACCCGAACGGCCTGAATCTGTATGGTTCGGGTTTCGGAGATCATCCGCAGGATATCATCCTGTCTTTTGTGCGGTACACGGAAGCCTAACAGCCGACCGCAGTCAGAAGAAGAAAAAAAGGCAAATCTAATAATCAACCGAATGAAGACAAAAAAGGCTATCCCATGCCACCTCTCTTGGCGACTATGGAATAGCCTTTTTGAATATTTAATCCTCACGACGGTTATTTCTTCTTCAGCTTATTGGTTTTTCCCATCAAATATAACAGGTACGGCGCACCGAGAAGCGCGGTAACGATACCCGATGGCAATTCCTTCGGAATCATGACCACCCGCCCGATCCAGTCTGCCCCAGCCAGCAAAATTCCGCCGAGCAGCGCCGCGATGACCATCGATTGCCGATGGCGAGCCCCAACCAGCATCCTGGCGGCATGCGGCGCAAGCAGTCCGATAAAGCCGACCGAGCCGACATTGGCTGCGGCGATCGAAGCCAACAGCACCGCAATGATGGCGACATACATCCGGGTATTCCGCACATGAAGACCGAGGCCAGTTGAGCTTTCTTCACTGAACGTCAGCAGATCCACCTTCCGCCCGAGCCACGCAGCCAGAGGAAGCAGGATCAGAATAGCGGGAACAATCCGCTGCACCTCCGTCCAGCCCCGGTTATATGTGCTTCCCGCCATCCAGGACAATGCGGGGGCTACGTCGACCTTGGCATGAATGATCATCAGATTGATGATGGCGGAACCAAGCGCGGCAACGGCAATGCCGACAAGTGTAAGAATCGTCGGATGAAGCCCTCTTTTCCAGGACACCGCATATACCAAAGCGGCTGCAGCCATCCCCCCAAGCACCGCGCCGACCGGGACCCAGCCTGCCGACAATTGCGGAAAACCGATCATCAGGAGCAGTGCGCCAGCACCGGCTCCGCTGGTCACTCCAATCACCTGGGGATCCCCCAGCGGATTGCGGACCGCATTCTGCAGAAGACTGCCGCTGACGGCCAGCGCCATGCCGGACAATCCGGCAGTTAACAGCCTCGGCAGGCGGAACTCCAGCAGAATCTGGCGATACATCGACTCGCCGCCTCCCGTAAGCACGGCCAGCACTTCCGTGAAGGGAATGCGCAGACTGCCGCTCATCAGGCTGAATACCCATACCAGCACCAGCAGCACGCTAAACAGTGTTACCAAGGCCGGATAAGGTATCCGGCGCAGGCTCGTGCCCGCCATGATCGATCCGCCGGAAGACCCGCGCCCTCCGATCAACGAGCGGGATACCCGCATTGCAAGCCAGATGAGGCACGGGGCTCCGATCATGGCCGTAATGGCCCCGACCGGAAGCTCACCGTAGGCGTTTATGAACATCCTGGCCACCGTATCGGCCCCGACAAGGAGTGCCGAGCCCCATAAGGCAGCCAGCGGAATTAACCCCGCATGCCGGACCACGCCGGACAGGCGGACCAGATGGGGAGCGACAAGCCCGATAAAGCCGATCGGGCCGACCACGCTCACGGTCACGCAGGCCAGCACAATCGCTGCTCCCATCGCAAGCAAGCGGGTGGTGCCGACTTTTTGGCCAAGGGAACGTGCCGACTCCTCATTGAGGGTGAGAATGTCCCACTGGCGTACCGCCAAACACAGCACGATCAGCCCGCCAATGATCCACGGCCATGAAAAAGCTACGCCATCCCAGTCATTCTGAATAAGCGAGCCGGAGCCCCACAGAAAAATCCCCTGCGTCGTTTGCTGGTTCAGCAGCACCAGCGCACTCGTAACGGAGGATAAAACCAGGGTAACAATCATCCCGGATAATGCAATCCGCAGAGGAGAGCCCTGCGTTTTTCCCGCCAGCGCATAGACGGCGACAGCCGCCAGCGTTCCGCCTGCCACTGCCAGTGGAAGGGCATACTGATGCAGCAGTCCCGGCCAGAAGATCATCCCCGCCACGACGGCCAAATAAGCGCCGGCATTTACGCCAAGCGTCGTCTCCGAGGCCAGCGGGTTGCGCGTGACGGTCTGCATAAGCACGCCCGACACCGCCAAGGCGGCGCCAGCCAACAGGCCCATGACCGTACGCGGAAGGCGCACGCTGCGGATGAGATGGTGATCCGCAATATCCTGCGGAGATAACAGAGCCTGCACGACCGTATTGACGGATATATCGGCTAGCCCTTGCGTTAAGCTGATAAACGTGAGAAATAACAGAGCCACCAGGCCTCCAACCAGCAACCATAACGGCTTCCAGCCCCTACCTGAGGAAACGGGTGGGGCTGGATGGATGCTCACCGGCGCGGAGCCTTGTGCCAGTTTGTTGCCGAGACTCATTTTGTGAGCAGATCAGCTGTCTTCTGGGCCATGGTTTGGGCAGACAATGGGCCGCCGTATGGCCACATGTCACCGCCAAGTGCGTACACGCGGTCTTCTTTAACAAAGTTCAGACCTTTCCACACCGGATTGTCCTTCAATTGGTTCTCGATGATGTTATCGCTCTCCTGGATAATATGCAGGAAATTCGCATCCTGAAGGGCAGGCAATGCCTCTACGTCTGTGGTGGTAAAGCCATAAACCTCAAATTGATCAGGTTTGTGGGCATTAGTCAGCCCGATGTGCTCCAGAATTTTGACGGCCAAGGAATTATCCGTTGAAATCCGGAACGTCACCGCATTCTGGTTACTGTATCCCATGGCGAGCGCAAACGGTTTTTCCGTCATGCCGGCTGCTTCAAGCTTGGATTTGGCATTGGCATAGGTTTGATCCAGATCGCTCAGCACTTTTGCGGCTTCGTCTTTCTTGCCAAGCACGTCGGCAATCGTATTGAAGGTATTAACCATCTCTTCATATTGATCCCCTTGTCCCTCAGTCGGATAAGGATCAAACACCAAGGTAGGCGCGATGCTGTTGTACGTATCATAGCCGGCTTCAAGATTCGATTTCAAACCGATGATCAGGTCCGGCTTCAAGGAAGCGATCAGCTCCAGATTCGGCTCTTGACGGGTGCCGACATCGGTAACGTCCGCCCCAATCTCTACGGGGATGTTCACCCATTGGTTCATCCCTTCAATGTCTGCAATGCCCACAGGCTGAACACCAAGTGCAAGGACATCCTCTGCGTAAAGCCATTCCAGCGCGACAATACGCTTCGGAACGCCCGTAATTTTCGTCTCGCCCAGAGCGTGCTTGATGGTTCGGGTCTCCGGCGTGCTTTCAGTGTTATCCCCGCCCTGTGCGGCCCCTTGATCCGAATTCTTCGCTGCCGTGGAGCTGCCTCCTTCATTGGATGCCGCACCCCCGCCGCAACCGGCTAAAGCCAAAGCAAATATCAATACGATAAACACGAGACCCTTCATACTGCGCATCGAATTTCTCCCCCTCATACCCTCTATGTATTGTAGATATTGTTTATTAATAATAATTATTGAGAACAATTATCATTATCAACACTCAGCACAATGATAATTATTCTCATTAAGATTGTCAATAGAATTTATGAAGATTGTCTAAACGATCCATGAATCCTTCTTCCATGAGTATAGGATTCGTTCTTTACAGAACATTAGATGTATAACATAATCTTACTGATTATTCCTACAAACTTAACCTCTACCACTATTCTTGTGCCTTGTATCCATTAAACAAAACAATCGAAAAGAGAGGGATCTCCATGCGTGACAAACCCCCCACTCCGGCTGCAGAAAGCGACTTTCCTGTTAAGGCCGGCAAACCTGCACGTCAAGCCCTTATCGTTGCAGGCTATCATCAGCTTGCCGACCTCACCCAAGCATCCGAGAAAGAACTGCTGGCGCTTCACGGGGTAGGACCCAAAGCGGTCAGAATACTACGTGAAGCTCTCGCCGAGAAGGGACTAGCCTTCAAAGAATAAATAAACAAGATAGGTCTCCTGAAGCCATAAGGACCAGGGATCTATCGTGTTTATTTTTTTCCCATATTTTCAAATTCCATATTTACATTTCTATAAAAATAGATATAATGAAACACATGGATACCTTACAAACCATCAAAGCACTATCAAACGAGTCCCGGTTTAAAATTCTGGAGTGGCTGAAGCATCCGGAGGAACATTTTGATCCGCAGGATCACATGCCTTCCAAATGTGATTTTCATGGCGGTATCTGCGTGGGCTCCATTTCAGAAAAAACAGGACTCGCTCAGTCGGTCGTTTCTGGTTATCTGGTAAAATTGCAAAAGGCCGGTTTACTGGAATCCCATCGAGCAGGCCAGTGGACATATTACAGACGCAATGAGGAGGGCATTAAGCGTTTTATCGAACAACTCAAGGAAGAGCTTTAGGCTTAAAAAGCAAATTCAGATTGAAGATTAAGCTTAAAAGCTCTTTCTTTTTATCATATATATCTATTTTTATGAAAATACAGAAAAGCATATTAAACATATTGGAGGATTCCATACATGAGCAATCAAAATCAAAGTGTCCGATCTACAGCATCCCTATTCGAGCCATATACCATCGGCAACCTTACTCTTCCATCCCGCGTGGTGATGGCCCCTATGACGCGCGGGTTCTCTCCAAACGGCGTTCCAGGCCCAGATGTGGCCGCTTACTACCGTCGGCGTGCGGAGAATGGCGTCGGATTGATCATTACCGAGGGAACACTGATTAATCACCCGGCTGCAACCGATAACCCCAATGTACCTAACTTCCATGGTGAAGCCGCATTGAACGGCTGGGCCGAGGTGGTCCGTCAGGTCCACGAAGCCGGCGGTAAGATCATGCCGCAAATTTGGCACATCGGCATGACTAGACCAATAGGTGCCGAGCCTAACCCGGAAGCACTTCCGATCGGACCATCCGGACTTGACCTTGACGGCAACGTCGTCACAAAACCTATGACCAAGGATGAAATCGAGCAGGTTATTCAAGCTTATGCCGATGCAGCCGCGAATGCCAAACGCCTTGGCTTTGACGGCGTAGAAATCCATGGTGCCCACGGATACCTGATCGACCAATTCCTCTGGGAGAGAACGAACCAGCGTACCGATGAATACGGAGGTGACATGCTGAAGCGTGCCCGCTTTGCGGTCGAAGTGGTCAAAGCCGTACGTGAGGCGGTGGGTCCAGATTTCCCAGTTGCCATCCGCCTATCCCAATGGAAGACGACCCAATATGAGGCCAAGCTGGCGGATACGCCTGAAAAGCTGGGTCAGTTGTTAACCGCGCTGTCTGACGCCGGGGTCGATATATTCCACTGCTCGACCCGTCGCTTCTGGGAGCCTGAATTCGAAGGTTCTGACCTGAACTTTGCTGGATGGGCCAAGAAACTGACAGGAAAAACAGTCATCACCGTCGGTTCCGTCGGTCTCGATGAAGTATTCACCAGCCTCTTCACCCAAGGTAAGGGTGCCGGTCAGAGGGACCTTGAAGAGCTGCTTAGCCGCCTTGAAGAACATGAATTTGACCTGGTTGCTGTCGGCCGTGCCCTGTTGGCTGATCCGCAATGGGCCGCTAAGGTTCGAGACGGACGTTTCGACGAGCTGGCACCATTCAAGCCGGATTCCTTGCAAACCCTGGTTTAATGCGCTTTCAGCTCCCCAGCCCCCTTGGGACCTGAGAGCCGCATTAGATCTTTAAATAAATCAAAAACCGGAAGAAAGACTTCAGTCTCCTTCCGGTTTTTTTGCTGTATATGAACTTGCTTGCTCTTATCGCTCACCTGGACAGCCGGCCGCCAATGGCACACCCGCTTCCAGCTCCATTCAACGGATTGTTTCCCGAAGAATTGACGCGGCGAAGCATACTTCCTGAAATACCTGATGCTGAAATGTGACACAGCTGCCACTCTCGGGTCGGCTTCATCCAGATTGTTCCCTGCTATTCGTCCTGCAAGGCGGCTTGACGCTTGTAATGATCCTCGATTACCATGCAAGCCATCGCTTCGATCACCGGTACGACGCGGGGACAGATGCATGGATCGTGCCTGCCGATCGTCTCAATCTCCCGTTCATTGCCGTCTACATCGACAGTCTGTTGAGGGGTAGAAATGGATGAAGTCGGCTTTACGACGACTCGGAACACGATATCCGCCCCGGTGCTGATACCACCGATGATTCCGCCGGCATGGTTCGTCCGGAACCCTCCCGCGTCCATCTGATCGTTGTGTTCGCTTCCCCGCATAGAGGCTGCTTGAAAGCCTGCCCCGAATTCAATGCCCTTAATCGCGCCGACGGACAACATAGCCTTCGCTAACTCAGCGTCAAGCTTGTCGAATACGGGTTCCCCCAGTCCCGCGGCAATGCCGCTAATTCGGCATTCGACAATCCCCCCGCAGCTGTCCCCCTCTTCGGCCAGTCGTTCTATCCTCTCAATCATGCGTACGGCTGCTTCCGGATCACACGCACGAACGGCATTCCGTTCGATAGCATCGGCGTCAAATTGCTCGCATCGGATACCTCCGATCTCGGTCGTATACGCCAGGATGGAGACACCCCGACGTTCCAGAAGCTTCCGCGCCACGGCTCCAGCAGCCACTCGCGCAGCCGTCTCCCTTCCCGAAGCTCTTCCGCTTCCTCGATAGTCGCGAATCTTGTATTTTTTTTCATATGTGAAATCCGCATGCCCGGGCCGGTAGGTCGATTTGATCATATCGTAAGCCGACGGGCGCATGTCAGTGTTGTTAAGCATGATGCACAGTGGCGTCCCCGTCGTTCGTCCCTCGAAAAGTCCAGATAATATGCGGATCTTATCGTATTCCTTGCGGGGAGTCGTAACAGAGGATTGCCCCGGCCTTCTGCGATCCATCTGAATCTGAATGTAGCCCTCGTCCAACTCAACGCCCGGTGTGACACCTTCTAAAATGACGCCGACTGCGTCTCCGTGCGATTCCCCAAACGTAGTCATTTTCAATCGTTCTCCAAACGTACTTCCTGCCATGTCCCTACCTCCCGAATACTTTCGATTCCTTTTCATTTAGTTTAAGGTTATAGTTGAAATAAATGAAATCGTAATATCGCACAGATGCCATAGAGAGGATTGATGACAAATGATCGCCAACACCGAATGGTATCGGGTGTTTCTGCATGCCGCCGAGACGTCCAATTTGACGAAAGCTGCACAAAACCTCCATATGACACAGCCTTCTGTGAGTTATGCCATCAAACAGTTGGAAGAAGCACTCGGCGTGGGCCTGTTCGACCGGTTATCCAAGGGCGTCCGCCTGACGCAAGAAGGTCAAGCCTTGTATCAGCATGTAAGGCAAGCATTCGACGAACTTGATTCAGCCGAGCGGCGATTGAAGAAGCTGAAGCAGTTCGGCGAAGGCAGGCTGAGGATTGGCGCGAACGGGGCCATCGTTAAGGACTTTCTCCTCTCCTTGCTCGACCGATTCCATGCTCGTTATCCCGACATCCGCATTCAGCTGTCACAGGAACGAACCAGCAGCATCGTGGAGCGCTTAAAGAAAGGCTCGTTGGATCTTGGCTTTGTTCACCTTCCCGTATCGGACGAGGAAATCCATATCATCGACTCCCGTACCTCGCCTTATTGCGCCGTAGTCGGAACGGCCTTCGCAGATTGGGCACGCAGGCCTCAACGGACGGAAGAATTGACGGAGCTCCCCCTCTTGTTGCTATCCCCTGGCAGCTCGACGCGCTCCTTCATCGAAGGGTGGTTCCGATCGCAGGGAGTGGAAGCGGAAGCCGACTTCGAGTTGAACAGCCTGGACATGTTAGCGGAATTTGCCGAGCGCGGTTATGGAACAGCATTCTTACCACGAGCCTTTGTCGCGTCCCGCATCTCGGACGGTTCCTTGCTGGAGCTTCGAACCGAAACGCCATTACCCGATCGATATATCGGCGTCGCCGTGCGGAAGCACCAGTCGCCATCGCTGGCGGCAGAAGCATTTTTGGAGATGCTGCAGCAGAATTGATGATCTTCGCCCTACATTACCCAACTGAACAAGGCAGCCGGATGAACGGCTGCCTTTGCTTCGTTTTTGATCGACTATCGGTTCAGCAGATATACGTTAGAACCTCATTAATTCCTGTCCAGACTGGCACCTGTTGAATACATAAGCAGCTTTTAGCTTTGAAAAACTACCCGTAAGCCCTCACTTCAATAACCTCGGCATAGTCCGAGCCGTTCGTGCTCTCGACCACCAACCGGAGCGCCGTGCTCTGAATAGGCTCCTCTAAACGGTGGACTCTTTTGCGGCGGCGGTTAAACGCCTCCGAGGCAAGCATAACCCAATTCCCTTCCGAATCCAGCGCCTCTACTCTGTAGGTACAGGCCAGCTCAGGGATGATATCGAACGGCGTACGATGATGGTGCAGATTGATCAGATCTTCATTAACGTCATCGTTGAAAATAAGATGAATCTCACGAATCGCTCGAGCCTCTTCCCATTCCAGCTTTAACCACGGCGTCTCCCCGTCTGCGATTCGCTCCGATACCCACATATGCGGACCGCCGAACGGACGTTTATAACCGTCAATGACATGCTCGGGGTGATAAGCGTTCGAACCGATCGCCGACCGCAGGCAGAACAGCCTCCGGACCAGTCCCTTCATGCTCCACTCCACCACCGGCTGGCTGTCATCATGGTCTTCCAGCTCCTTGGAGACGCGAGCCGCCGTCCCCCGTTCGAAGGCAAGCAGCCCACTCATCGGCTTGGATGACAGATACAGCGTCATATCCGGATTTTTGCGCACGATGATATATGCGTTTTGCGGCTCCGCCGGCTGCCAATCCAGTTGGACGGGGACCCACTGTCCCTGCCCCGGCATGATGCGGACAGAGGTGCGAAATTCCAACACGGCCGGAACGTAATTCTCCGGACGTCCCGTGCTCCAAACCTCCACCGTCATATCGGTCTCCCGCTTCGCATCGATCAGCCATTCCAGTTCCCCGCTCAGCCCCGGATCGGCCGGCATCAGCACAGCGATGTCCCGCTCCAGCGGATATGGCGCCTCCGCCTCCTTGATCGCGATCCTGGACAGGTGGGACGATGCGCTGACCTTGGCGCTTCGGGCCAGATCCAGCGGATCACGGTTTACCCCCCCGATCACGGAGGCATCCTGCTTCAGCAGCGTTTGCTGAAGCTCCCCGCTCCGGCTGCGGGACAGCTCGCGCGGCGTGAGGCCGTGCTGGACGCACAGCGCCGCAGCCGTGCCGGCCGCTTCGCCCAGGACGGCGCAGGTCGCCATCACCCGCGTGGTGCCGAAGGCCACGTGGGTGGCGCTGATGTTGCGCCCGGCGAACAACAGATTGGTCACGTTCGCCGAATACAGGCTGCGGTACGGAATATGGTAGTTCCCGTCCGCATGCATATGCTTCGAGCCGCTCTCTTCGGCGTACATGCCCTGCGGCGGATGCAAATCGATCGACCAGCCGCCGAAGGCCACCCGGTCCTCGAACGGCTCCTGAGCCATAATGTCGTTCTGCGTCAGCACATAATCGCCGACAAAGCGCCGGTACTCCCGCTTGCCCGGCTGGGCGCCGACCCACTCCAGCGTCATATTGGCCGCATCGAAATTGCCGGAGTTTTTGATATAGTCCCAAATGCCGTAGATGACCGACCACAGCTCGTCGCGGATCCTCTCGTTGTCATGCACGGTGTCGAGCTCCCCGCCCCATTCGATCCACCAGTAATGGCAGCCGGAATCGCCGCTGCGGATGACCCGCTTGATCGGGATCGGCGTCTGCGTAATATCCTTGGCAAAGACGGGCGGCACGAATTTTACCGGATGTCCGGCATCCTTCGTATAGAACAGCAGCGTGCTGCCGAGCGTCACATCGTCCGCCGTCTCCGGCGCCCATTCTTCCCCGTATTCATCCCGGGCTTCCCGCCCAAGCCGGTATTTCGCTCCTGCCAGGAATCCGACCAGCCCGTCCCCCGTGCAATCCAGAAACACGGGACTCTCAAACCGGATGCGTCGCTCCGAGCCCATCATCCAACCGGTGACCGATCGAATCTGCCGAGCGTCAGGGTCGCCATCTGCTTCAACCTCATGCACGTCCGTGTTCAAGAACAGAGTTATATTCGACTCGGCCCGCACGGTTTCCAATACGATCAAATCCCATAAATACGGGTTGCCGTCCGGATTCCGGTACTGGTTCTCCACGAACATCTCGCCCATAATGCCGGTTTCCCGGGCATAGCGGTTGATCCCGTGAGCCGTCGCGCCGCATACCCAAACGCGCACCTCGCTGCTGGAGTTACCTCCCAGCATGGGGCGGTTCTGCACAAGTGCTATCTTTTGTCCGAGCCTCGCGGCCGCCACCGCCGCGCATACCCCTGCTAAACCGCCGCCAATCACCGTAATGTCACTTATTACCGTTTCATTTCTCATGAATGATCCGACTCCTTTCATGTTAATCCAGTTCATGTATGAACCTGGATTATGGGCTATCCTTTTACGGCCGAGCTTGCCACGCCCTGAATGATATATTTCTGACCGATCAGGAACACGAGAATCATCGGAATAATGCCTGCGGTCGCCGCCGCCATCATGCCGTTATAATCCACGGTATTTTCCAGAATGAAATTTTGCAGCCCCAGCGGAACGGTATACAGATCCTGATCGATCAAAAACACCAAGGCATTCTCGTAGTCGTTCCAGTGCCAAGAGAAATCGATAATGGCCAGCGTGGCTAGCGAAGGCTTCGCCATTGGCAGAATGATCCGCGAAAAAATGCGGAAATGGCCCGCTCCGTCGATAAAGGCAGCCTCCGAAATTTCATACGGTACGGAGAGAAAAAACTGCCGCATCATGAACACCCCGAAAATCGTGAATACGCCCGGCAGTATAAGAGCCCAATGTGTATTGTAAATACCGACCCAGTCAAACATGATGAACTTCGGCACAAACAGAACCTGGGGAGGGACCATCATCATCGACAGATAGATCATGAACATGGCATTCCGCCCCTTGAACTCGATCCGGGCAAAACCGTAAGCGGCTAAAGCGGACAGCAATACAGCACCGACAGTGCTGACCAAGGCAACTTTAAGCGAGTTGAGATAATAGTGGCCGAAGCTGTTCACGCCGGTCCACACTTTCACATGATGTTCCCATATGAATTGGGCAGGAATCCACTTAATCGGGTATTGGAACACTTCCGCCGGCATCTTGAACGAGGTACTAATCATCCAGAGGAAGGGAACGATCATAACCACGCTGAAGAACAGCATAATAAGCGTGATGATTATTTTAGTATATAAGGCTTTGGTCATTTTCCTTCCTCCTTAATAGTGAACCCAGCGCTTCTGACCGATCCATTGAATGACAGTGAAGATCATAATGATGAAGAACAGCGCCCAGGAGATCGCGGATGCATAACCCATTTCGTAGTAGCGGAAAGCGTTCTGATAAATGAACAGGGACAACACGGTGGTGCTGTTGCCTGGGCCTCCCTGCGTAATGGCTTGAATGATCCCGAACTGCTTGATGGTCATAATGAGTCCGGTAATAAGCAGCAGGAAGGTCGTGGGGCTGACGAGCGGCCACAGGATGCTGCGAACCGTTTGCCAGGCGCGGGCCCCGTCGATTTTGGCAGCCTCCAGCAGTTCCGTTGAGACCTCTTGCAGCGCGGCCAGGTAGATGATCATGTTATAGCCGAGCATAAACCAGATCCAGATGATGTCGATGGCATACATGGAGGAATCCATGGTGGACAGCCATCCCGGGGGATTGGTTATGCCGAACGACTTGAGGATTCCGTTGATCGGGCCGTTATTCGGATGGAACAGCAGCATCCATACGAAGGCGACGGCGACGCCACTGGTGATGTAAGGCATGAAATATAAGGCGCGGAGCAGCTTTTTTAAATACACCGAGCGGTTCAGAACCACGGCGACGATGAAAGCCAGTCCGATCGATACAGGCACGGATAACAGAAAGAACAGCGTATTTTTGATCGAAATATAGAAAACCTCGTCGCCCAGCATTTTTTGAATATTGGCCAGACCCACGAACTTCGTGTCCGAGCTCATAAATTTGTAGTCCGTAAACATGAGATAGAACGAATACAAGGCTGGCACAATAAAAAACAGCATCACGCCGACCATGTTCGGACCGATAAACAGATAGCCGAGATACTGTTGCCGTTTCATCCAGGATGTTTTCACATAGCCCCACTCCTCTTGGTCTTTTTCATCTCAAGCATAGCAGTCGGGACCAAGCGGGGATAAGGAACAAAACCTTCGACTTTATGCTACAGAAGTATGCAATTGCAGGGTTGTGAATTTCAGCGTCTCCGTAGTTTTGTTCTATGGCCGACGAGAAAAAAGGCGGCAATCAATTCCCCATCCCGGATCATGCCGAGATAGGCAGTGTCGAAGCCGATCAAAAAGGGGACTCGCCGCCGAAGCGATAGTCCCCTTCTATTGGTGCCGACAGCCCCTTATTTGCCATCTTTTAAAAACGTATTATGCCGGTTCACCATGGCCTCCAGCGTTTGATCGAGCGATTGGGCGTCAAGGAAATACTTCTCATACTCCTGGGCGCGCATATCCATCACCTCTTGCGGCAAGCTTCTTACGTACGTAGGCGTTTTGTCTTCGAACATGACGTGCATCAGGGAATCCAGGTCATACGTGTCTTTCTTATCACCGAGCAGGTTCTTTAACGCCTCATCCTGATCGGCGTCCTTCGAAGCCGGCAATCTTCCGCCCGCAGCCATAGGAGCCATGCCTCCGTCCGCATACCACTTCAGGAATTCCCAAGCTTCCGCTTGTTTTTTGGATTTGGCATTAATGGAGATGTAATCCCCAAGGCCGCCCCTTGTTACATAGCTGTCCGCACTATCCGTTAGTCTCGGCACCTGGGCGAACGCGATGGTGAAGTCGCGGGGAAAATCGGTAAAGTTATTCGAGCTTCGCAGCAGCCAAGCTCCGATATTCAGCATGGGCACTTCCCCGCTAAGGAACACTTGCTCCACCGGCATTTTGGAAGTCAGCTGCTCTCCGAGCGGCGGCGTGGTCTTGTCTTCCTTCATCATGACATTCAGGGTTTCCAGCCATTTTTTGACCAGCGGGTGGTCCAGATTCGAAGTTCCATCCGCCTTCGTGTATCCCTCTTGCGATAACACCGAATCAATCGGATCGACGAACGGCTCCATATTTTGAATAAACCCGTAGTTATTGCCGACTTTGAGCTTCTTGGCATATTCGCGCAGCTCATCCCACGTCCAGTCCTTCGGAACGGGCAGGCCCGCTGCATCAAGGGCATCCTTGTTCAGCGCGACGAAGAAGGCGCTTTTCGTGGTCGGCATTCCGTAATACTTCCCGTTGATTTTCCAGCCTTCGGCGTCAGGACCCATCTTCTCGTCGATATTGTAATCATCGAATTGGCTTAGATCCAGGGCTAAGTTGGATTCCACCCGTTTGGACGTTTGGGAAAGCGTGTAGTTCACGAACAGGTCGACATCCTGACCGGTAATCATCGCCGTATCAAGCTTCAGGTTCCCGTCATCGTCATTGACGTAGCGGACATACTCGACTTGAATATCAGGATGCTCGGCGTTCCACGCATCGATGACCTCTTGCGGTCCCGCCTCTGGCGGCACACCGCCCCACATGGTTAGTTTGACCGGCTCGCCGGATGAAGGCGCTTTCGAATTATCCGTTCCTTGTCCCTCAGTTACTGATGAGGCTGCTTTGCCGCCGCAGCCCGCAAGAAGACCTAGAAGCAATATGCCGATGAGAAGCATCGTCCATCCTTTTTTATTTCTCACATTAGAGACCTCCCCGAGAATTATATTGGTGTGATGCCCTCTCATCGTAGCAGGAAACGGGAGCCGCTTTTAAGCTACATATCCATTCAGATGATGGAACAAAACGATGGAATTCCTGATTCGGCGAATCCTATGTCCTGCATCGAATCGTTCTATTTGAGGTCTTTGCTGTGTTGTCTGTATTTACTCGGGGTGAAGCCGGTCAACCGTTTGAAGATTTTAATAAAATAATTGTCGTTCACGAACCCCACCCGGAGGCCGATCTCGTGAACAGGGAGGTTGGTTTGAAGCAAATACGCGATGGCTTTATCCACCCGGACCTGGTGCAAATAATGAATCAAGGTGCGTCCGGTCTTTTTCTTGAAGAGCGCACTGACGTAATTCTCGCCCATCATCACGTAGCCCGACATCGATTTAACCGTAATGTCCTGCTCGTAGTGCTCATGGATGTACTGCAATATTTTCTGTACCTCCGGGTGCGACGTGATTTCCCTGGGGGAGGCATGATGCGCCGGCTGCGACGGCATCGTCTCCGTGGACGCGACCTGCGAAACAGGTTGGCTCGGGCTCGGATGCGGGTTATTCTTCATCAGCTCAGCATTCATTTTGTGCAGCGTTTCCCGCAGCGTATTCACGCTCATCGACAGCTTCAGGATATAGTTGGATGCCCCGTATTCCATCGCTTGCCGGACATACTCGAATTCACTCATGCAGGTCAGCATCACGAACTTCGAGGCATACCCTTCTTCCCGTGTTCTGCGGAGGAGCTCCACGCCGTCCATCTCCGGCATTACGATATCGGTCAGCACAAGATCGGGCGGATTGCTCCGGATCATCTCCAGCGCCTCGGCGCCGTTTCCTGCCTCTCCTGCCACCTTGAACCCAAGCTCCTCCCACGCGATGATCTCCCGCACGGACTCTCGCACAAACACCTCATCCTCCACCAGCAGCACCTTCCACATAGGTCTCCCCTCCTCGAAGCTTTTTAAATCCGGTTCAAAGCCTACACAGGCCCGAGACGAATCATCTTCCCGTTATGATGAAATCAAGTGATCGTTCTGATAAGGCGTAGAGATTAACAGCGGGATCGAAAATCGAATCCGCGTTCCCCGCTCCGAAGAAATAATCTCCATGCTGCCCTCTTCTTTAAACAGCAGCCGCAGCAGCTCTTGTACATTGCTGAGACCGATGCCCGGACGTTTACGCATCCCGCCCACCTGTCGGGACTGCTCCATGCCGACGCCATTGTCCTTGATTTCCACCGCCAATCGGTTCGGCCCTTCCCGGGTAACCGTAATTTCAATGAGCCCTTCCTGCTCCGGCAGAGGCGCGATTCCGTGTATGATGGCATTCTCCACGAGCGGCTGCAGACTGAGCTTGGGCACAAGCGCATAGAGGATGTCCTCATCACACGCAAAGGTCACGTCAAAACGGTGATTGTAACGCACCTGCTGAATATGGACGTAGGCCTGCACTAGCTCGATTTCATCCTTCAGATGCACCAGATCCTTCTCCGTATTCAGGCTTGCCTCCAGCAGCTTGCCGAGAGACAGGGTGATATTGGTGATATCCTCATTCCCGTGGCGAATGGCACTCCACTTGACCGTATTTAGCGTGTTGAGCAGAAAATGCGGATTCATCTGAGCCAGCAGCATATGAAAATGCACCGCTTCCTTCTGCCTTTCCTCGGCCTTCAATCGCTGAATCAGCACATCCATGTCGTTGAGCATGGAATTGAACGTCTGCGTCAGCTCCAGAATCTCGCCTCGAAACTTGTGCTCCGGCAGCCGGATTTTCAGATTGTTTCGGACAACCGCCTTCATCTTATTCTGCAAATGGGATAGGGGCCGGGTAATCGTGGCGGCAATAATGAAGGTCATGATGAGAAACGCCCCGGTCAGCAGGAAAAAGGTCATAAAATATTGGCGCTTCAGCTCCTCGATCTCGTTAAAGAGCACCGTCAGTGGAATCCGGTTCACGATATACCAATCCAGCGATTCCACGTAAATGTAATTCACCAGGGTATTGGAGGCTTTGTCGATAAAATACTTCTGCCTGGGCTCGGCCGCAATCCTGGCTTTTACCTCGCCGGTCAGACTGCTGTTCAAGATCGATTGGGATACGTTCTCGCCAGCGCTCGTAATCAAGAAATATTCCTGCCGCAGCGTCGACTGCTTCAATACCGATTGAAACCAGAAGGAATAATCGATGCTGATCCGGGCCATGCCGTACGGCTTGTTGCGGGGAGTTTCCATGTATGCGTACAGTGACAGCAGGTAAGGACTCGTCGAGATATCCCGCAGCACGTAGTTCGAATCGCTCGAAACCCAATGATACGACACGCCCTCCATCTGTTCCCGATCAAAGCCAGGGTTGTCCCGCAGCTTTCTGTAATCGAGGGCCTCCCTGGGAGAATATGAGGTGTAAGCGTTACCATGAAAATCGAGAATCGTGAAGTAGACCGACGGATTGTACAGGAAAAAGCTGTTGTTCAAATTTTTGAACTTTTCCTCCATCAGGTTTTTGTTCTCGAGTCCCTGCCGCTGCCCGGGATGGGTCAGCACGGAGGCCACCGTTGAATCCTGCTCCAGAAATATCAGCGTTTTGAAGGCTACGCTCAACTGATCCTCCAGCGTTCGGTACATTTGCTCCAGCTGGCTGTGGCTCTGCTGGCTGATTTTCTCCTGGACCAAGGTCTCGATCCGCTGATAGTTGTACAAATTCAAAATGCCGAAAGGCAGCAGGATGACCAAAACGAACGCGGCAAACAGACGGTATTTCAGCTTGTGTGGAAACAGGGATCGTATTCGGTTCAGCACCCTCCCGCACTCTCCTTTTCGCTCGCTTGTTCTTCAATTATATCAGCACCGGTTCGCTTGAGAATGGCAATGCCTGAAATTGCATGGATATGTGCGGTCGTTGGTGGGGGAAGGCGCAGTGGATGTGTAGATTTGTTCTATTTTTATCAGACAAAAAAAGACCAAACTCTCCGTAAGAGAGCTTGGTCCTCATCTACTGCATCAACCCATTTCGTGCTCAAGCGCGTTAACGATCACGCCCGCTAACATCGAGGTCAGCATCGTCGACACATTGCTTAACACGAAAACCGCGGTTCCCTGATCCAGCAGCTTCAGATAGGAAGCCGTATAACCATTAATCCCGCCATGATGAAAGGCCATGGGCCGGTTAATGCGTACCGACAAGTTCAACCTGTACGGCCGAATCAATGTATTCAGCTTGCAAGTAATACTGGGATCCTTTTTGATAAATGATCGCTTCCGGACTTGAGGCATAATTGAAATAAAAAGTATACTCCACTTGCTTCCACATTTGCCCGTTAGCCAATTCATAAATATTTCCGTAGTCGTATCCAGTAAATTCATTTTCGATATGCGACTTCGTGACATAGTCATGACCCGGAATTGATGGGGCAGGCGACGTTAGGTCATTCCTCTTCTTGTTAATTTTTGTATAAGTCACTTTAACATCCACGTACCCCTCGGAAAGAGGTGCAACTTGGTCCGGATCGAAGCGGATAATGATGCCATGATCATAATAGTAGTATGAAGGGTTCGATTGAGTAAGGTAAAAATGAATATTTTCCGTGAATATTGGATCTCCTTTAGACTCTCTGTCTACAAGTTGCGCTGTTACAGCCTCTACCAAATTAAGCATTTTACTCTCTGTATCAATTACATCCTCTAACCACAACCGTTCGCCTGTTTTTAGATCGAAATTATAGATTGTTGCGAAGGTGAGTTGGCTGCCCTCTTGGGTTAAGCTGTCGTTAAAAAGAATCGATAACTTTCCGTTTTTATTGAATTGGGTACTGGCTTTAGATCGAAAGGAGGCATTTTCACTACTCTTTTTATATTCCATATTCCAGGCAGCCGAAAGAATGGCATGCGCTTTAAGTATCTTATTGATTTTACTGACCACTTTTTTATTTTCTCCGCTAATTTGCATATATTGCTGGCCGTGGTAAAAATGAATGCTTGTCTTAACATTTGTTGCGGCTGCAGCATTTGCTTCGGAAAAGATCAGGCTGATCAAACACACGATCAACCATCCTGAAATGACTTTTCTCATTACGTTCCCCCTAGATTCAACATACTAGGATCCATTATACGGCCGAAGAATACGCCTGTATATTATAAAAAATGGAATTCCTTCCTCATCCAAACGGAGCATAGCTGAGCATGTCCTGCCATTCACTCTCTCCCCCTCCCACGCCCAAAAGCTCGGCTCATGTGACTTCACAGAGCGGGCTTTCTTCTTTGCGCTCCTATGAGATGCCCACAAGAGGCTGCACACCTCCCCTGCCCAGGTGCGTATATCGGTGGAGGAGCAACGCGTTCGCCTTTAAAATCGGGAAGCTTCTTCTGCTTATTTCATTCCAGCTTCCCGATTTTAACAGCGACCGGAGACGATATACGTACCGCCCCTCGGCATGATAACAAAGTGTGCAGCCCCACAACCCTGCATCCCCTCAAATTAATGCAAAAAAGCCCAGCTCCCTCAAAAGCAGGAGCCGGGCTTTCTCTTATTTCAATTATTTGCGCTTCAAGTTGTAGAACGACTTCAAGCCGTTGTATTGAGCAAGCTCGCCCAATTGGTCTTCGATGCGAAGCAATTGGTTGTATTTCGCCACACGGTCCGTACGGGAAGGAGCACCCGTTTTGATCTGACCTGCGTTAGTAGCCACCGCGATATCAGCGATGGTGCTGTCCTCGGACTCACCGGAACGGTGGGAGATAACAGCCGTATATCCTGCGCGTTTTGCCATTTCGATCGCATCGAACGTTTCAGTCAATGTACCGATTTGGTTTACTTTGATCAGGATGGAGTTACCGATGCCTTCGTTGATACCTTTTTCCAGACGCTCGGTGTTGGTAACGAACAGGTCGTCACCCACGAGTTGAATTTTGTTACCCAATTTCTCGGTGAGCAATTTCCAACCTTCCCAATCGTCCTCGGAGCATCCGTCTTCGATGGTTACGATTGGGTATTTGTCTACCCAAGAAGCGAGCAAGTCCACGAATTCTGCCGGCGTGAAGGATTTGCCTTCGCCTTCCAGAACATACTTGCCATCTTTGAAGAACTCGGTGGAAGCAACGTCCATACCCAGTAATACATCTTCACCTGGCTTGTAGCCGGCTTTTTCGATCGCTTCGATGATGGAAGACAGTGCATCTTCGTTAGACGTGAAGTTAGGAGCGAAGCCGCCCTCGTCACCAACCGCTGTGTTCAGGCCTTTGCCCTTCAGAACGGATTTCAGGTTGTGGAAGATTTCCGCGCCCATGCGAAGCGCTTCTTTGAAGCTAGGTGCGCCAACAGGCAATACCATGAATTCTTGAACGTCAACGTTGTTGTCCGCGTGAGCGCCACCGTTAACGATGTTCATCATAGGTACTGGAAGTTGTTTTGCGTTGAATCCGCCAAGGTAAACATACAGTGGAAGATCCAATGCATCAGCAGCAGCGCGAGCTACAGCCATGGATACGGCCAGAATTGCGTTCGCACCCAATTTGCCTTTGTTCGGCGTACCGTCCAAAGCGATCATCAGTTTGTCGATGCCAAGCTGGTCCAGAGCGTCCATGCCAATCACTTCAGGCGCGATGATTTCGTTCACGTTCTCAACGGCTTTCAGAACGCCTTTGCCCAGGTAACGGGATTTGTCGTCGTCGCGGAGCTCAACGGCTTCGTGAACGCCAGTGGAAGCACCGGATGGAACGATCGCGCGACCGATTGCACCGGATTCCAGGTATACTTCAACCTCTACGGTTGGATTGCCACGGGAGTCAAGGACTTCGCGTGCATATACATCAGAAATAATAGTCATGTGTATAGTCTCCTTTTAATGTTATGTTTATGTTCCATTATGAACCACTTATTTACGTGCTGCAATCATGGAAGTTCCCGTCATTTCATCCGGCTTCGGCAGACCCATCAGGTCGAGAATGGTTGGCGCGATGTCGGCAAGAATACCGCCTTCACGCAGCGTTACATTCTCATCCGTTACGATGAACGGAACCGGGTTTGTAGTATGTGCGGTGAATGGACGTCCATTCTCGTCAAATACCATGTCCGCGTTCCCGTGGTCAGCGGTAATCAGAACTACCCCGCCTTTTGCCAAAACAGCCTCAACAACCTTGCCAACACACTCATCCGTAGTCTCAACGGCTTTAATCGTCGGCTCCAGCATACCGGAATGACCTACCATGTCCGGGTTGGCGAAGTTCAAGATGATCGCATCGTGCTTATCCGCTTCGATTTCTCTCACGCAAGCATCCGCCACTTCATAAGCGCTCATCTCCGGTTTCAGATCGTAGGTCGCCACTTTCGGCGAGTTGATCAGTACGCGCGTTTCACCAGGAAGCTCAACATCGCGTCCACCGCTGAAGAAGAATGTCACGTGCGGGTACTTTTCGGTTTCCGCAATCCGAAGCTGTTTCTTGTTGTGCTGAACCAGCACTTCGCCGAGCGTGTTATCGAGATTCTTCGGTTTGTAGGCAACAAAGCCTTCCACCGTCTCGCTGAACAGCGTCAAGCATACAAAATGCAGGTTTTGCGGGAACTTCGGTCCTCGTTCAAAACCACGGAAATCATTATTCGTAAACACCTGGGACAGCTGAATCGCACGGTCAGGGCGGTAGTTCAGGAAGATAACGGAATCTCCGCTCTCCACCAGACTAACCGGCTCGCCTTCACCATTCACAATCACGGTCGGTTCTACGAATTCATCGTAAACCGATTTCTCGTAAGATTCGATGATGGCTTTCAGCGGATCCGTATATTTCGGTCCTTCGCCATACACCATGGCACGGTAAGCCTTCTCGACACGATCCCAACGCTTGTCGCGGTCCATCGCATAATAACGACCGGAAAGCGTAGCGATTTGTCCAACGCCCACTTCTTCGATCTTCGCAATCAGATCCTTAACGAACTGCTTGCCGCTGTCCGGTGCCACGTCGCGTCCATCCATGAAGCCATGGATGTATACGTCATGAAAATCTTCCTTCTTGCAAAGATCCAGCATGGCAAACATATGCTCAATATGACTGTGAACGCCGCCGTCGGATACCAGCCCGTACAGATGCAGCTTCTTGTTGTTGTTCTTAGCAGCGCGAACGGCTTCCACCAGCGTTTCGTTCTCGAAGAATTCTCCTTCACGAATCGACTTCGTGATGCGGGTCAAGTCCTGATACACGATCCGGCCTGCGCCGATGTTCAAGTGACCCACTTCGGAGTTCCCCATTTGACCTTCCGGCAAGCCTACGGCTTCACCGCAAGCAGTCAACGTGGTGTTCGGGTATTGCTTCAAATACCGGTCGTAGTTAGGCTTGTTCGCTTGAGCGACCGCATTGCCCACCTCGGTGTTGCGAAGCCCGAAACCGTCCATGATAATCAGAGCTACGGGTTTTGGAGCAGACATTTACTTCGCCCCCTCAACGAGTGCGATGTAGGAAGCCGGTTGTAGACTTGCACCACCAACGAGCGCGCCGTCGATGTCGCTTTGTCCCATATACTCCGCTACATTTTCAGGCTTCACGCTGCCGCCGTATTGAATGCGAACTTGCTCTGCAACGGTTTCGCCGTAAAGGCCTTTAACGAGTTCACGAATATAAGCGATAACTTCGTTCGCATCCTCTGCCGTAGAGGATTTGCCCGTTCCGATCGCCCAGATTGGCTCGTATGCAATAACGACATGAACCGCTTGATCAGCAGGAACACCTGCGAACGCTGCTTCCGTTTGTACTTTGCACACGTCTTTGGTTTGGCCGGCTTCGCGTTCTTCCAGCTTCTCGCCGACGCATACGATCGGAAGAAGACCATGACGGAATGCCGCATGTACCTTCTTGTTCACGATCTCATCGGTTTCAGCAAAATACTGACGGCGCTCGGAGTGTCCAATAATGACATAGTCCACGCCCAGATCCTTCAGCATCAAACCGCTGATTTCACCCGTAAAGGCGCCATTGTCTTCAAAATGAAGATTTTGTGCACCGATTTTGATGTTCGTGCCCTTGACCGCTTCAACCAATGCAGGAAGATTGGTAAATGGCGCGCAAACCACGCTTTCCACGCCTTCTACTTCCGCTTTGCCTTTCACATCTTCAATAAATGAAGCTGCTTCCGGAACGGTTTTGAACATTTTCCAGTTACCAGCTATGATAGGTGTTCTCACACGATTCACTCCTTTATTCCCCCGAAGAATCGGGGTCCAAACTTCATCCACTTGCTATCCAATATAGTGCCTATTTCTATTTGTCGTTCAGTGCCACAACACCAGGAAGTGCTTTGCCTTCCATGAACTCAAGAGATGCACCGCCGCCTGTCGAGATGTGATTCATCTTGTCGGCAAGACCGAATTTCTCTGCAGCTGCAGCCGAGTCGCCGCCGCCGATAATCGTGTAAGCTTCCGTATCCGCACAAGCTTGTGCCACTTCACGAGTACCGTTGCTGAACGGAGCGATTTCGAATACGCCCATAGGACCGTTCCACACGACAAGCTTGGAGTTCTTGATCACTTCTGCATACTTGGCGCGAGTCTTAGGTCCGATGTCAACGCCTTCCCAATCGGCAGGAATGCCGTCGATATCAACGACCTTGGTATTCGCGTCTGCGCTGAACTCGTCCGTAACGACGATATCTTCCGGCAGGTAGAAGTTTTTGCCCAGCTCTTTAGCTTTCTCGATGAAACCGAGTGCAACATCAAGCTTCTCTTTATCAAGCAGAGATTGGCCGATTTCATGGCCTTGAGCTTTGAAGAACGTGTAAGCAAGTCCACCGCCGATGATGACATTGTCAGCAAGCGTAAGCAGGTTGTCGATCACGTCGATTTTGTCCTTAACCTTCGATCCACCGATGATGGCGGTAAAAGGACGGTCCGGATTCGAAAGGGCTTTACCAAGAACGGACAGCTCTTTCTCCATCAACAATCCCGATACAGCCGGAAGATGATGAGCGATACCTTCTGTCGAAGCGTGCGCACGGTGAGCAGCACCAAACGCGTCATTCACGAACAGATCGGCCAGTTCGGCGAATTGCTTCGCAAGTTCCGGATCGTTCTTCTCTTCACCAGCGTAAAAACGAACATTTTCAAGCACGAGCACATCGCCGTTTTGCAGCTTCTCGACTTGAGCTTTAACGGCTTCTCCTACTGCTTCATCCGCTTTGGCTACCGGTTTGCCGAGCAGCTCGGACAGACGCTGACTTGCCGGAGTCAGGCGCAAAGATTCAACGACCTCTCCTTTTGGACGACCCATGTGGCTGGCCAGGATGACTTTCGCTCCTTGCTCTACCAGATATTTAATGGTCGGCAAAGTCTCGCGAATACGAGTGTCGTCTGTAATTTTACCATCTTCGAGCGGTACATTGAAATCGACGCGGACAAACACCCGTTTGCCGCTTACTTCTACATCACGTACACTTTTCTTGTTCATCTCCACGTTCCTCCTAAGAAAACTATTCTCCTCACCGACAGCATGCAGTTGCTCTCGTTTCTCTCTCTATCGCTAACCAGCGCCCGGATCTTGTCTATTCTTCCCAGTGCTCTGGCATGAAAACAAGGAAAAACCATGAACCAAAGAGGAGACCCGTGAAACGGAACTCCTCTTCGATTGTATGGCTAGATCAATTACAGACCTTTGCTTGCGATGTAAGCAGCGAGGTCAACGACACGGTTGGAGTAGCCCCACTCGTTGTCATACCAAGAAACAACTTTCACCATGTTGTCGCCAACTACCATAGTGGAGAGCGAATCGATAGTGGAAGAAGCTGGGTCGCCATTGTAGTCGCTGGATACAAGCGGCTCTTCGGAGTAGTTCAAGATGCCTTTCAGCGGGCCTTCAGCAGCTGCTTTCAGAGCTCCGTTAACATCTTCAAGGGTTACATTCTGGGACAGCTCAACTACGAGATCCGTTACAGAAACGTTCTTCGTAGGTACACGCATTGCCATACCGTTCAATTTGCCTTTCAATTGTGGCAGAACGAGGCTAACCGCTTTAGCAGCACCAGTTGTGGATGGAATGATGTTTTCAGCAGCTGCACGAGCACGACGCAGATCTTTGTGCGGAAGATCAAGCACTTGCTGGTCATTCGTGTAGGAGTGAACCGTAGTCATCATACCCTTAACGATACCGAATTTCTCGTCAAGAACTTTAGCGAAAGGAGCCAAGCAGTTTGTTGTACAAGAAGCATTGGAGATTACAGTATGGTTAGCTGCATCGTATTTGTCTTCGTTAACGCCCATAACGATGGTGATATCTTCGTCAGTTGCTGGAGCGGAGATGATAACTTTCTTAGCGCCGCCTTTCAAGTGAGCGGAAGCTTTGTCTTTCGCTGTGAAAATACCAGTGGATTCTACAACGATTTCAACGCCGTGCTCAGCCCAAGGCAATGCTTCAGGGTTACGCTCAGCGAATACTTTCACTTCACGGCCGTTTACAACGAGTGCGCCTTCTTTAGCTTCAACCGTTGCATTAAGTCTTCCGTGAGTTGTGTCATATTTCAAAAGGTGTGCCAGCGTGCTTACGTCCGTCAAATCGTTGATTGCCACGATTTCAACTTCGCTGTTGTTCAGCGCAGCGCGGAACACGTTACGTCCAATACGTCCAAAACCGTTAATACCTACTTTAACCATGAGTAGTTCCCTCCATATTTGTAAAATTTATATATTCAAGATTGGCCGTTAAGCCAATCAAGACAACAATAAGGAAAAATCAGTGTGCACGCCCGTGGGTTCAAATCCCGGCGTCAATCTCCTTCTCGACTTCCAGTGCCGCGGCTTCATCGGTAACGAGAATATCCTCATGTCCGAATTTCAACACCGCGTGAATCGCCTTACCCTTGCCTTGACCCCCAGCAATGCCGATGATCGTCTCTGTCCGCATAATATCCTCAAGCCGCAGCCCGAGAGTAAGCATTTTGTGGACAACTTCACCATCTTCACTGAAGTAGTAGCCGAAGGATTCCGCAATCGCGCCATCTGCCTGCAAGTTCTGAATAGAGTTTTCATCCAGCTTGCGTCTTCTTGCCATCTCCATGGCATCTCCGATGCCGTGAATAATGACTCGGCAGCGCCTGATCACATCCACGATCTCCTGGATATGCTGATCCTGCACCAGAGACTGATAGGCATCCTCGCTTAGCAGATCCGGTACGTGAAGCAATCGGTACTCAGCTCCAACGCGCTTTGCCATCTTGGAAGCAATGGTGTTCGCTTGAATCTCCACGCTCTCCCCAAGACCGCCCCGCGCTGGCACAAACCAAGTGCTTGTCAGCGGTTCGCCGCCTGGCAAAGAGGACATCTGCTCGGCCACTTCGGCGAGCGTGGAGCCGCCGGTTACGGCAATCGTATCTCCATCTTGGACAAAACTTAGCAGCGTTCTTGCTCCGGCCCGGCCAAGCTCACGTTTGACTTCCGGAGATGACTCACTGTCACCGGGAATAATGACCACTTTACGAAGCCCGTAAGCCTGACGAATCTTCTCTTCCAGTTCAACCAGTCCGAATAACTCATTCATGACCGGCTCCAGTTCCTCCAGCAAGCATATCCCTGAGCTGCTGATGCGCATGCCAAGCGTTTCAATCTCGATCAGCCCTTGCGCTTTCAGAAGATCAGTCTCTGCTCTGAGAACACGCTCGGTCATCGAGAGTGATGAAGCCAATGTTCTTCGGCCAACAATTCCGGACAACTTGATCTGATGAAGGATGGTATACCTTCGTTTAAGAGTGTCCATCAGATCCGGCAGAAGCTGCTCTTGTATTTCTAATAGGTTACGCATGCATTCCACTCCTGCAAACTTCGTCTCGGCTCTTCTCTAGCTGGTCGTAAAATGTCCCAGTTGAACTTTTTAAGTCCCACCTTTATTCTAACCAATAATTATGCCGGTTGCAAGTGTCCGAAAGTATATTTCTCTGCCCCGGGCATTCTTATACATTATGGCCAAGTACTGGCTCGTCTATATAATAGGAACAAAGTTTTGTCTGCTATTGTATTTTTTAAATAGATGCGGTATAATCAACTTCGTTGCTAATTTTTTTTGCGCCCGTGGTCCAATGGATATGACGTAGGCCTCCGGAGCCTGAGATCGAGGTTCGATTCCTCGCGGGCGCGCCATTATAACTTTTATTCTCTATACTGATTACCCTAAAGCGCCCATGACGGCTCTTTTTTTTACCCAATAGTTTGACTATCTTTGACTTTTTGATTTAAATTGTTTATCATGTGGGTAATACGGTAACAGTATTTATATGAGGTACTTAAGAGGAGGTTTTCCACGTGAGTTTTATACCTATGGTCGTTGAACAAAGCAACCGCGGTGAGCGGGCGTACGACATCTATTCCAGATTGCTGAAAGACCGCAT
Organism: Paenibacillus sp. p3-SID867; assembly: GCF_025142895.1. NCBI lineage: Bacteria > Bacillati > Bacillota > Bacilli > Caryophanales > Paenibacillaceae > Paenibacillus > Paenibacillus sp. p3-SID867. The sequence goes on along the minus strand of NZ_JAMBDM010000015.1, from coordinate 66,271 downwards.
TATCTTCCTCGGCTCCGACGTAAATGACGTGGTCGCCAATTCCATCATTGCCCAAATGCTGTTCTTGTCGGCTGAGGATCCTGAGAAGGATATTCATCTTTACATCAACAGTCCTGGCGGTTCCATTACCGCAGGTATGGCGATATTCGATACGATGCAGTTCATTAAGCCGGACGTTTCGACGATCTGTGTCGGCATGGCTGCTTCCATGGGCGCATTCCTGCTCAACGCAGGCGCTAAAGGCAAACGTTACGGTCTGCCTAACAGCGAGATTATGATTCACCAGCCGCTCGGCGGCGCACAAGGTCAAGCCACGGATATTGAGATCCGTGCTCGCCGCATCCTCAAAATGCGCGACAAGCTGAACCGCATCCTGTCCGATCGCACTGGCCAACCGCTGGAGCGCATTGAGAAGGATACCGATCGCGACTACTTCATGACGGCTGACGAAGCCAAAGAATACGGTCTGATTGATCAAGTATTAGAGAATACACCACCGCAAGGCTTATAAAAGAAATGAAGTAAAGGGCAGGCGCCGTTATCCGGTGCCTGCCCTTTCTTATCCTCTGGATCATTGAAAACTTTGAGTACTAAATAGTGAGAATATCCCCTCCGGTCGCTGTTGAAATCGGGAAACTTGAATGAATGGATAGGGAGGTTTCCCGATTTCAAAGGCGAACGCGTTGCTCCTCCAAGGATACCCTCACTTCGGTACGTTTTTTTCAATAATACATAAAGACGGAAAGGACATCCCCCTCCTAAAAGGCCTGCCTCTAACTTGTGGGGAGGGGAATAGAGGAAAGCCCGGGCAGGGTTCCTTTGCACGGGCAATCGGATTGCGTAAAGCCTAATAATGCACGGATGCGAACCTCTAGGTAAACGAAAAACCCCCTGATCGCAGGTAAGGAGAATACACGCTCCACACTCAAATGATCAAGGGATTTTCGTAACTCGTTCCAGTACAGTGTTACATTAGGACAACATCATGTTTCTAACAAGCTATAGTATGAAAATAAATGATTGCAGTTTACACAAACCGCTACCGTATGCTCTTACTTCCACTCTTTCAGCTTCAACTCAAACTCCGGAAATCCATAGGCATACGCGGTGTACTCATAAAGCTGGAAGTACAGCACCGCAGCATTATCCTTCACATAAAAATCAGCATCGGCAGGCACGCCTTCAAATCCGCCGAGGTAGCCTCCTTCTTTTTTCAGCTTGTTCAGCACAAGGTTGTTCAGCTTCTGTTTGTTCTTGCCCTGCATGTTGATGAAATCGCCCAGCTTCATCTGCTTGCCATCCTTCAAGGAGAACGTGAAGCTTTTACGGAAGGTCATGCCATGGGCGCCACCCGTGTAGGAATAATCGTATGCTGTAATGCTCAGGATATCATTCTGGTTATAATGGACCACGAAATCCCCACTGAACTCGTAAGGGAAACTGGATTCCGATGGCGGGAATTCCTCAGCATTCCCTTCGGCACCGGTGATTACGCCGGACGCATTTTCCTTCAGTACTTTATTGATCTCGGCTTGCGCCTCCGCATTTGCAAGTCCACTGATTACAGGATAGTTCACAACGGCATCCACGCCCTGAATCTTTTTCTTCAGCGTAGCCGATTTGATCGTAATGTCGTTCTGTTTCTTCTGCGTCATGCTGAGTGTTTTCACGGAAGAGTTCCATTGTCCCTGAACACCCATGTATTCGCTGACCGTTTTGAATGGCACATACAGACGACCATTAATGATCTGTCCCCCAGGCTCGCCGGCATACGAACCGTTCACCAGAATACCGATTTCAGTTGAATCATATACGATGGCACTCAGTTTGTTATAACCGTTGCCCAGTGTATACGTACGTTTTTTTGCATCATATTTAAGAGGCATTCCCAGGCCGTCCCGCAAAGCGGTTGCCGGCACATAAGTTACCCCGTGCAGCACGAGACCTTTCTGTGACAGGGTCTTGCCATTCCATTTCAGTACGACTTCATTCTTCGACGATTTTTGGCTGGCGGAAACGGGTGCCTTAGCGGCGCTTGCATCGATGACCTGTCCGCTCAAACCCAGACCGCCAAGCAGGACGCTAGTTGCAATTAATGATGCACATACACGTAATTTAGGATTCATATCAGAATTCCACCTTTGTTAAATTAAGTTTCCGTTAGTTGTTAATCTATTACCCTTAATCATTATAAGGAAAGCTTTCAATGTATTGGTAACAAAGTCAATGACAATTTTGATTCCATGCCTCGGGACCTATACGTTCGTTTAATCCTTCTGCATGAATGCTTTTACGCTTAGAAATACACCGAACAAGAGAGCGCATGTACCCGCAAGCAGCAGCAATTCACTGCCTTGAACAACGTAAGCTAGAAGAATCAAACCGATGGCAACGAGGGCTGTGAATACTCAATAACAGCAGATACAGCGCGCTTTTCCTGAAGATGTTCAGAAACAACACCGCTGCTGCGACGGCAACGATTCCTGCAATAACCAACAAGCCCATCACATCGCTCAAGCCGCTTTCTCCTTTTCCTGATTAAACGTATCGAAACCTGGTTTAAGTTATTTGCGTCCTCCTTTATATATAACAACGAAACGGGCCACGAAGTTGTGGTTTGATTCATATAAATCGGCTATTTCTTCCTATTCCGGGACTAAGGGCCTATTCTTTACAAACAAAAAAGAGCCTGCCCCCAATGGGACAGACTCTTTTTATTACAAAAATATGAAAATGCAAGCCCTATAATTAACGACCGCTCTTCAGTTCAGTCCATAAACGATCATAGATCGAGAGCGAGTCACCGACATTATCCAGCCATTCGGTACGGCCCAGCTCTTCATCTGTCAGGTTGATCATCGTATTGGCGCGGTATTCCTCGCTATGGAATTCCATCGCTTTGGTGTTCGGATTGCTGTATCCGATAAATTCATAGTTTTTGGCGCTGACCTCAGGCTCCATCATGAAATTGATGAATTTCTCGGCCAGCTCTTTATTCTTGGCACCCTTAGGAATCGCGTAGTTATCAGAGAAGATGGTAGCCCCTTCTTCTGGCACGACATAAGCCACATCCGGATTCTCAGCTGCAATAAAGGCCGCATCTCCGGACCAGACCGTAGCAATCCAGCCCTCTTCTTGGATCATCTTCTGCTTGATGTTATCCGTATCAAACGCTAACACATTCGGCAGCAGGTTCTTCAGCTCATCCGCAGCTGCGGTGATTTCCGTTTCATCTGTGCTGCTGTTGGACTTTCCTTGCTTCTTAAGCGCCATGCCAATCATTTCGCGGTTGTCGTCCAGAAGCAGGACTTTACCTTTGTATTCCGGGTTCCAGAGGTCTTCCCAGCTGTTGATTTCGTCCTTCACATACTTCTTGTTATATGCAATTCCCGTTACACCGGACGTGTAGACAATCGAATATTTATTGCCCGGGTCATAAGAAGGATCTTTGAAAGTATCCGTAAGATTGACGAAGTTCGGGATATTATTCATATCAAGCGACTCAAGCAGCTCCGATTCAATCATCGTTTTGACCATATAATCGGACGGCTGAATGAGGTCATATCCACTGCCGCCAGCCTTGATTTTAGCCAGCAGGTCTTCATTGTTTGCGTAATTGTCGTAGGTTACCTTCACGTCGAACTTCTCTTCGAAGTCCTTCAGCACCTCGGGATCAAAATTATCCGCCCAGCTGTAAATATGAAGCGTCTCCTTATCCGAGCCGCAGCCGGCCAGCAGTCCTACAGACAATACCGCAACCATGCCTGCCGTCAGCAGGCGGGTCCATCTTGATTTTTTCAATTCAATATCTCCTCTCTTTCCACTTCCATGTTTTATTTCGAAAAAAGCGTTCTATCGCTTAAATCGGTAATGTTTTGTGTTTCTTCTGTCCGTTGCCGCGGTTAAGAATATATTGGGCTAACAGAATCAGCGTGATGCTGACCAGAATGAGCAGCGTACACAGCGCGTTAATCTCTGGCGAGATGCCGCGCTTCACTTGAGCGTAAATATAGATCGGCAGCGTCGTTGAGCTTGGGCCGGCGACAAAAAAGCTGACCATAAAGTCATCCAATGAGAGCGTAAAAGCAATCAAGGCGCCGGAGATAATGCCCGGTGCAATCTGCGGCAGCGTGACGTGCCGGAACGTCTGCCAAGGCGTAGCTCCCAAATCCTGCGCCGCTTCACCGAGTTGTTTGCCCATTCCAGACAATCTGGCCGTAACTACAACATATACATAAGACATACTGAAGGTGATATGGGCTATAATAACGGTCGTTTTACCGAGCGGCATATTGAGTTGACTGAACAATACCAGCAGCGACAGCCCCATAATAATATCCGGGATAATGACCGGCAGATACAGCAGCCCATTCATACCGCTGCGACCTCTGCGCCCCATACTCCGAAGCGAGAGCGCCGCTGCGGTTCCGAGCAGGGTGGAAACGATCGTCGATATGACCGCCACCGTCAAACTGTTCATCAGCGCTTCCATCACGTGCCGGTTTTCGAATAGCGACACATACCATTCAAGCGTAAATCCTTCCCAGTTGCCGCTAAGCCGCGTGTCGTTAAAGGAATAGATGATGATCATGATGATCGGTATATAGATGAAAGCCATCATAAGGAAAGAGTGAATTCCAAGCAGCGGATGATTCTTCTTCTTCACTTATCTCTCCTCCCCTACGCGTTGATGCCGGGCTTGCATCGCCCGGTTAAAGAGCAGGATCAGCACCAGGGACGTAATCACAAAGATCACCGACAACGCCGCTCCAAAGGGCCAGTTGCGCGCACCCAGGAACTGCTGCTGAATGATATTACTGATCATGGAGGACTTCGCGCCTCCCAAAATATCCGTAACTACAAACATCCCGGAAGTCGAGACATAGACCAGAACCGCTCCAGTCATGATGCCGGATTTGCTCTGCGGCAAGGTAATGTGCCGGAATGCTTTCCACCTGGAAGCGCCCAGATCGCTGGCCGCATCCAGGAGGCGCTTGTCCATCTGCTCCAGGGCCACATAAATCGGCAGCACCATGAAGGGGATGAAGTTATACACCATCCCGAGCAGTACGGCGCCGTACGTATACAGCATCTGAATCGGCTCGTCGATCCATCCCATCCACAGCAGCAGGCTGTTCACCACGCCTTGGGTCCGAAGCAGCAGGACCCAGGCATAGGTGCGGATCAAAAAGTTGATCCAGAACGGGACCGTGATCAGAATTAATCCCCAGGTTTGGATACGCGGGGAAGCGTTGGCTATATAATAGGCCAAAGGATAGCTGACTAACAAGCAGATCACCGTAGTCAGCAGCGACAGTACCAAGGTATCCCAGTAGATCCCCAAATATAATGGATCAAAGAAGGTCTTGTATCCTTCCAGACTGAAGGAAAACACGACGTTCCCCAGCGAATCCCGCGAGAGAAAGGAGATGCCGACCACGATTAGCATCGGAACGATCAGGAACAGGGATAACCACAGCAGGACCGGAGTCAATAGGAACCTTGATTTCCTCATGATCCGATGATCACCTCATCTTTGGCGTTCCAGTTCACCCCAACCCGTTCGCCAACCTCCCATGGCTGATCATCCGAGATATCGAGGGCAATCATGACCTTCATCGGCTCATCATCCAGTTGGACCAGCAGTTTATGAACGCTGCCGAGGTACTGCACATCCTCAATCACGCCGCTCTTCTTGGCACCCGATTCCCGCTGGGGAATGAGTTTCTCCGGCCGCACGGCAAAGAGACCTTCTGGCGAGGAAAAAACGTTATTCTCCCCTACAAACGTAGCGGCAAACAGCGTTTGCGGTCTTGCATAGATCTCGCGCGGCGTACCGATTTGCTCTACCCGTCCATGGTTCATGATGACGATCCGGTCGGAGAGCATCATGGCTTCCTCTTGGTCGTGCGTTACATATACAAACGTTATCCCGAGCGTCCGCTGCAAATGCTTGAGCTCGGACTGCAGATTCTTCCGCAGCTGCAGATCCAGTGCGCCAAGCGGTTCATCCAGCAGCAGCACCTTCGGTTTGTTGGCAATGGCGCGGGCGATGGCGACGCGCTGCTGCTGTCCACCGGACAGCTGGTGCGGGAAGCGTTCCCGCAGGGCGGTCAGCTGCGTCATGGCAACGGCTTCGTCCACCCGCTCCTTGATGAGTTGACGCGGCATTTTCTTCATTTTCAACCCAAAAGCAATATTATCTTCTACGGTCATATGCGGAAACAGAGCATAGTGTTGGAATACCAGATTCAAATCCCGCTTGTTCGCAGGCATTTCCGTCACATTCTGATCCGCCAGCCAGACCTGCCCTTTGGTTGGCTGTTCGAATCCTGCTATCATTCGGAGAATCGTCGTTTTGCCGCAGCCGCTGGGGCCCAGCAAAGTCAGGAATTCCCCTTCTTTAATGGAGAGCGACAGCGGATGCACGACCGCTTGTCCCTGAAAATGCTTCTCGATCTGGACAAGTTCAATCACATGCATCAACCCCTTCTTCAAAATGTGACCTGTTCCATGTGTACATTCCTGCTAACCAGGATGCACAAAAACGTTCCCCACTAAGAAGAAACGGTCCTACTGCCTGTTGTGCTCAGGTTGGCAGAATCCGTTTCTTAAAGGTGGAGGCGGCTAAAAGTCTCTACTAAGAAAAAAAAGCCATATCCATGGGTATGGCTGTAACGTTCAGATCAAAGTTCAGTTTTTCGCATATTCACTATACCTCGTTTTCCCCCTATACACAACACTTTTCTGTGTATTTCGACAGGGGAAGGGACGGATGTGGGCCCTGATTATGGTATTTCATTTTTCAAAAAAGGATACACAAAAAACCGTCCACCCCGGTAATACCCGGATGAACGGTTTTCTGTATTCTAAGTCATAAACAGCTGCTACTTCAGCTCATATTGCACGTACAGCTGCGTCGAGATCTTGATTTCGCCCGGCTTCACGGATGTGTTTGCGCCCGCGTCCGCTGCCGTGGATTGTGCTTCCAACGCCATTTTTTCGAGACCGTAGATGGTATCTACACCAACGGAACCTTCCACAATGTTCAGCACGATACCCAACTGGCGCTTGGAGGCTTTTGCCATCGCCTGAGCTTTCAGGTCTGCATTCGCCATCGCCTTATCAATCACTTGGGCCTCGAACGCATCGCGGTTCTCAACCGAGAAACGTGCGTTTCCAATGGAATTGGCGCCGGCATCGGACGCTGCATCAAGCACATCACCGACTTTGCTTAAGTCGCGAAGCGTGACTTCCAGAGAATGATACGCCGAATAGTTTTTCACTTTACGTCCATTATCATCAGAGTACGTATAGTTAGGCTGTACATAGAACTGCTCGGTTTTGATATCCTTGTCATCGATCTTCCAGGTTTCTTTCAGCAGCTTCGTAATCTTATCCATTTTCTGTGCGTTGCTCTTCTGTGCAGATTTTGCGGTTTCCGCATATGATTCAGCCCCGATGGAAAGATATACGATATCTGGCTTCACCGAGATCTCGCCTTTACCGAGTACGGTCAGAAGGTTTTGCTGTGCTGCCTCCGCCGCATGCACCTCGGTTGCCCCGCTCAATCCTACTACAGCCGTACTTCCAGTCAACAGTGCACCTGCAATCATGATGGAACCTACTTGTTTGACCCATTTTTTCATTATTGTCAGCCTCCTTCAATATTGGCATCGCTGCCATGCTTGCCTTACCCTTCTAACGTGAGGGCATTGGTAAATGTTGCATCCGGATTGGAGCGTTTTGAGATTTTTCTTCAACTTATTTCGGTACGCCCCATTTAATTGGTATATCTAGGCATGATTGGTTGATTAGCAAAATAAGATACCCAATGAAGAAGACGGCAACTGTTTAATAAGGAAGCCTTAATGGGTAACTAACTTACATCGGTGTTTAAAAAGAGGAGGTCACTATGAAATCATTCCGGATGTTATACGCGTTCATGTCACTGCTGATACTCATGGCAGCGGGCATGCCATACGGGGCGGCAAGCGCCGCGGCAGAGCCAGCCTCCGGTAAAACCTATCAGATCGGAACGGACATTACGTTTGCCCCGTTTGAATTCCAGGATGCAAGCGGCAAATTTGTCGGTATCGACATGGATCTGCTGGATGCGATCGCAAAAGACCAAAATTTCAAATATGAGATCAAGCCGCTCGGCTTCAATGCGGCGGTTCAGGCGCTGGAAGCCAATCAGGTCGATGGAGTTATTGCCGGCATGAGCATCACGGATGAGCGAAAGCAAAAATTCGACTTCTCCGAACCTTATTTTAACTCAGGTGTGGTCATGGCCATTCGCCAGGATCAGGAGTCTATTAAAGGGTATGAGGATTTAAAAGGAAAAAAAGTCGCCGTCAAAACCGGTACGGAGGGCTACAGTTTTGCTGAATCCATATCCTCCAAATACGGATTCACCATCGTGCCTTTTGACGATTCGGCCCAGATGTATGACGATGTCAGGACCGGCAATTCCGTTGCCTGTTTTGACGACTTCCCCGTATTGGCTTATGGAGTCGAACAGAACAACGGACTGAAGATCGTCACGGAAATGGAGCCCGGCGCCTCCTACGGATTTGCCGTCGGCAAGGGACGGAACCAGGAGCTTCTGGAGAAATTCAATGCCGGCTTGATCAACCTGAAGGCAAGCGGAGAGTATGAACGTATTAAGGCAAAATACATTGGCGAAAATGCGGTAGGCGCCGCGAATCAAAGCCGCTGGGAGCTGATCGTGGAGTCGCTGCCTTCGCTGCTGAAGGGCCTTGGCAATACGCTGCTGTTGACCATCGTATCGCTGTTCTTCGCGTTTTTCCTAGGGTTGATATTCGGTTTTATGAAGGTTGGACGCAATAAATGGCTTCGAGGCATCGCAACTGTATTCGTGGATATTTTCCGCGGCATACCGCTGCTGGTCCTTGCCTTCTTCATCTATTTCGGTATTCCGCAAGCGCTCGGGTTCACGATGTCGCCGATCGTGGCAGCTGTCCTGACACTTAGCCTGAATGCCGGTGCCTATGTCACGGAAATTATCCGGGGCGGTATTCAATCCATTGACCCTGGACAGCTGGAAGCTGCCCGTTCGCTCGGTCTGCCATACCGCAAAGCCATGATGAAAATCATCATTCCCCAAGCGATTAAGGTCATGATCCCGACCTTTATTAACCAGCTGGTGATCACGCTCAAGGATACATCGATCCTGTCGGTAATCGGCCTGGTCGAGCTGACCCAATCCGGGAAAATCATCATCGCAAGAACGTTCGCTTCGTTTGATATCTGGCTCGTGGTCGCCATCATGTATCTGGTCGTGATTACCATTCTGACCAAAATTTCGGGCCGTCTGGAAGGGAAGGTGCGTCATGGATAAAATCCGCGTAGAAGGACTGAAGAAGAATTTTGGCACGAACGAGGTGCTGAAGGGCATTAACATGCAGGTTCAGGAAGGCGAGGTTGTCTGTGTCATCGGGCCCTCGGGCTCCGGCAAAAGCACCTTCCTGCGCTGCATCAACCGACTGGAGGACATTACGGCAGGCAGGGTGTTCGTGCATGACAAGGATATCAATGACCCTAAAACGGACATCAACAAGGCACGTGAAAACATCGGCATGGTGTTCCAGCACTTTAATCTGTTTCCCCACTTCAATGTGCTGAAGAACATCACGTTTGCCCCGGTCGAGCTGGGCAAGCAGAGCGCGTCCGAGGCGCGTGCCACGGGGCTGAAGCTGCTGGAGCAAGTAGGACTCTCCGATAAGGCGGAGGCCTTCCCCAGCCAGCTGTCGGGCGGTCAGAAGCAGCGTGTTGCGATCGCCCGGGCCTTGGCGATGAATCCGGACATCATGCTGTTTGACGAGCCGACATCGGCGCTGGACCCGGAGATGGTCGGCGAAGTGCTCGGCGTCATGAAGGATCTGGCGCGCGAAGGCATGACGATGATGATCGTCACGCATGAGATGGGCTTTGCCCGCGAGGTTGCGGACCGGGTGATCTTCATGGATGGCGGGTATATCGTAGAGGAAGGCCCGCCGGAGGAAGTATTCGGCAGACCGAAGCATGAGCGTACGATCAGCTTTTTGGAGAAGGTGCTGTAATGGTGCAGCTAACCTACCTGTAGCAACCGTTGCCGTATGGCTGCACGTACCTTGCGGGTTGCTCCCTGTGCGCACTGCTCCCTGTGCGCACGATGAGTGGCCGAGGTGCACTCAACGCTGATCATCTTGCAGCAGCCATTATTACACCGCGCGGGAAAGGCACGCGGTAAACACGGTGCGTGGCCTCGGAATGTGCTCAGCTGTCGAGCATATTCATGTGCATTGAACCCTGCTTTAGTGGAGCTAACGGACCGAGAGTACCTTATTTGATGGGAAATGGGGCTTTTCCGAAGACAATCGGACTAAGGATCCGTTATTCCTTCCAAAAGACTGCATTTAGCTATACAAATCCTAAAATAACGGATCTGGTGTCCGTTATTTTAGTTTATGGTGCTTCATTCGGAAAATAAGGTCCTTGGTGTCCGTTACATTCGCAAGATTACCGAGGAAATGCTTTATGTCTTATGTCCAACCTTCACCGCACGATCACTACTTCGTATCCAGTGATCGCTTATACGGCACCTTCACGGTAAATGCCGAGCCCTTCCCAAGCTCGGATTGGACCATTATTTTACCTTGATGAATATCGACGATCCGCTTCACGATCGATAATCCAAGCCCGCTGCCGCCAGCGGCGCGATTGCGCGATTTATCCGCCTTGTAGAAGCGTTCGAATATATGCAGCTGGTCCGACTCCGACATCCCGACCCCCGTATCCGTCATCGTAACCTCGGCTCCGTCTTCCCTTGCTTTTAGCACGATGGTGATCATACCGCCTTCCGGCGTGAATTTGATGCTGTTGTGCAGCAAGTTGGTCCACACTTGACTCAGCAGATCCTCTGTGGCCTCAATCTCTACCTTTGCGAGATCCAAATCCACCTGAATCCGTTTCGCCAGCCACTGCGGCTCATGCGCCAAAACGACCGCACGCAGCTGCCCGTCGAGCCGGTAACGGGCCCTTTCGAATGCCGGCTGCTCTCCTTCCAGGGATGACAGCTTTAACAGATTGTCACTCAGCTGCGACAAGCGGCGGCTCTCTCCTTCGATAATCTCCAGGTAACGGGCTCTCTTCTCCTCCGTGAGGCGGGGATTTCGGAGCGCCCTTGCAAACCCCCGAATCGAAGTAAGCGGGGATTGAATTTCATGGGACACATTGGAGATGAAATCCTGACGCATGGTCTCCATCCGCCCCAATTCGCCGGCCATGTCGTTAATGCTGCTGGCGATCATCTTGAACTCCCCGCGCCATTCATTTTCGTTCATCTTTACCTTGAAGTCTCCCTGCGATATCCGGCGCATGGCATCCGTAATGGAATTCAGCATGGCCATTTGCCGATGCTTGAAGAACATGCCCACGACAAGCATGCATAGGAAGAAGATGATGACGCCAACAAACAAGTTGATCAGCTGGACGACATAATCCCAACGCGGCGTTCCCGTCCAGGTGTAAATAAACCGCGTCACATAGGTCGCCGCCGTCCATGACGCGCCTAATACCGCAAAGACCAAGATGGTCTGAAGCGTTTCCCGAACGATCTTCCACAATATTTTGCGCGTTTTCTTCATTAACCTTCACCTGCCTCCAGGCGGTAACCCAGACCGCGCACCGTTCGAATCCTGAACCGGTATTTCTCCTCCGGGAACCGCTCCCGCAGCCGATTCACGTGGACATCCAGCGTCCGTTCGTTCCCTTCAAAGTCATATCCCCATATATCTTCGATCAGCCTGTCGCGCGGCAACGTGCTCCCCGGATAACTGGCCAGCTTGAAGAGCAGCTCAAACTCCTTCAGCGGCAGGGTAAAAGCCTCATCACCCGCCTTGACCTCATAGGTTCTGCGGTTCATCTGCAGCTTGCCGATGGTCACCGTCTGCGATGCGGCTACCTGATACCGCTTCAGCAGCGCTTTGACGCGCACAACAAGCTCCGCTGGTTCGAAGGGCTTCACCAGATAATCGTCGGTACCCAGCTCAAAACCCTTCACGATCTGCCTCGTTTCCCCTTTTGCCGTCAGCATCAGCACCGGAATACCGGTGTTCCTCCGGATCTCCCGGCACAGCTCCCATCCGTCCATATTCGGCATCATGATATCCATCACGACCAGATCGACGGATGTCTGTTCCATGACGGACAAGGCCTCGACGCCATCCGAGGCTTCGAATACCCCTTCCATCCCCGCTTCCTCCAGAAACACCTTTATGAGTTCGCGGATATTCGGGTCGTCGTCCACTACCAATATTTTTGCCATGGTGGCCCTCCCTTCTTCCCCAGCATTTCAAGGCACCCTTAGGCCTCAATCGTTTCATTCATCTGCAGCTGCTGCACGGCAAACTCTCTGTACATGTCATGCTGCTCAATCAATTCATCATGCGTTCCCCGTCCGGTTACCGTTCCTTTTTCAATGAAAATAATCTGATTCGCTCCTACAACCGTGGATAACCGGTGCGCAATAATAATCGTCGTCCGGCCAGCCATCAGGTTCTTGAGGGCCTTCTGCACTTCAATCTCGGAACGGCTGTCCAGACTGGAGGTGGCTTCGTCCAGCATCAGAATCTTCGGATCCCGCAGCAAGGCTCTGGCTATGGCAATCCGCTGCCGCTGACCGCCGGAGAGCTTCACGCCCCGTTCGCCCACATCCGTATCAAAACCATGCGGCAGCTCGTCGATAAATCCATCTGCATAGGCCATTTCTGCCGCTCTTCGGATCTCCCCATCGCTCACTTCCCGGTCCATCCCATAACATAAGTTGTCGCGAATGGTTCCCGCGATCATTGGACTATCCTGTGAGACATAACCAATCAACCCGCGCCATGAGCGTAGAGAGAACGTATCAATCGCCGTCTTGCCCAATCGGATCTGTCCTTTTTGCGGTAGGTAAAAACGCTCAAGCATGGAGAACAGCGTCGTTTTGCCTCCGCCACTCGGTCCAACCACTGCCGTGACCGTGCCCGGCTCCATCTGAAAGCTGATATCATGCAGTACCAGCTCATCCGGTTTGTAACCAAACGACAGATTCTCGATAGACACCCGCTGATTCGCGTTCACCACATCGCTACCTTCCGAAATGGATTCTTCCTCTGCATCCAGTGTTTCCAATATTCGCTCGGTTGCTCCTTTGGCCTTCTGAAACTGGGTAAAAAACGTCGTTAACTGCGTCATCGGCATCACGATTTGAATCAGATACAGGATAAACGCAACCAGCTCGCCGGCGGTCAATGCCCCTGTGGATACCTGAAGTCCGCCATACCCGATGACCACCACCAGCAGCATCATCAGCACGAAAGACATCAGCGGCGCGATCCAGGCGGATACTACACCTTCCTTGATCCCGAAATTTAGCAGATTGGTGATCCCTTTATGCCCATTTTCATACTCTCTGTCCTCAGCGTTTGATGCTTTCACCAAACGAATCTCCGACAGCACCTGACTGATATTCGCCGTAAACGTAGCCGTCTCATCCTGCATGCCAAGCGAGATTTTATACATTTTCTTGCCAAGCGGCACAAGAATCAGCGCTGCAATCGGAATGACGATAAACATCGTCAGTGTCATCTTCCAGTTTAGATAGAGGAGCACCCCAATGGAACCGACGATAGAAATAATCCCGCTAAAAAATCCGGCCACATGGTCCGATATGAGACTTTTGATCACTCCTGTATCATTCGTCATCCGGCTGACCGATTCCCCTGAACGATTATGATCGAAGTAGCGGATCGGCAGCACCAGGAGCTTTTTCCACAGCCGTTCCCTAAGGGCGGCCACCATCTTCTGTCCCGTATAACTCAGCAAAAAGATCGAAACCCCTGAGGCTATCGTCTGCACCACAAATGCGATCCCAAGTCCGATGATATGGGAGCGGTTCATATCCGTTAAGGAGAAGCCATCCACCAGGCTCTTTGTAAACATCGGAATGACTAGCCCGACCAGGGTTGATACCACATTCAGCAAGATGGCTCCAATCAGCAGCAGCATCGGCGGTTTCGTTTCTTTTAACAGCCGGAAGAAGGCCTGCGAACCCGCTTTGCCGCTGCCGGCCTGCCTTTCCTGAGCTATTTCCTGTATAGAAGTATGGTCCGTTTCTCTCATCGTTTTCTCTTCCCTTCCATCCTTGTTTATTGTCTGTAAGGAAAGAATAGTTCAACAAGTTAAACTGAAGTTAAACGAAGGCTTATTTCTAGAGAAACAACCTAAAATGACCCCACCAAATGGAGCCTAAGCTACGATCTTATTCCAACTACTTTGCGGGGACCCCCAATATTCCAATATAGTAATAAGCCATCTAAGTATGCCCCGGACCACGCAGCAGCAGTGCGCACGATGTACAAAAAGAGCGGATTTCTCCGCCCCTTCTCGAAATCTATCCATATGTACGCACGAAAACCAAGCGAGAATCCAGCAACAGAAGGCCTTGATAGCAAAAAAAGCCTTGCAGTAACAAGACTTTTCTTAAACTTCAATCACGGTGACCCTTATTGGTTCTCGAGTTCCTCTTTGCTCACCAAGTTCACGAGTGAAGTAACCGCTTGCTCCGCGTCGGCTCCCTCAGCACTAATGTAAACTTCCGTACCAGAGCTGATCGCAAGGCTCATAATTCCCATGATACTTTTGGCATTAACTTTTTTATCATCTTTTTCAACGAAGATTTCAGATGAGTATTTATTCGCTTCCTGAACGAACAGCGCGGCCGGTCTGGCGTGAAGACCCGTCTTTAACCGAACGACTACCGGGTGCTTTGTCATGAAAATTACCCCCTATCTAATAAATCTGCTGCATTGAAAGCGCGATTGACATTTTATAATATTATACCATTTTACCATACAGGACACTAGAAGAAAAAATTCTTACCCATTCCGAATCTTTTCGGCCAATTCGTCGATTTTGCGCAGGCGGTGATTAACGCCGGATTTGCTGACGGTTCCTTTAAGAAGCTCGCCGACTTCCTTCAGATTCATGTCCGGATGAGCCAGTCGAATTTCAGCCACTTCCCGCAGTTTATCGGGCAAATTCTCAAGACCCATTTCCTTTTGGAGCAGCTTAATGTTCTCAATCTGACGGACGGCAGCGCCGATCGTTTTGTTCAGGTTGGCGGTCTCGCAGTTTACGATCCGGTTCACCGAATTCCGCATATCCCGCATAATCCGGACATCCTCGAACTTGAATAATGCCTGGTGGGCACCGATCAGATTAAGGAACTCGATGATTTTCTCGCCTTCCTTAATGTAGAAGATAAAGCCTTTCTTCCGCTCGATGCAGCGTGCGTTCAGATGAAACTCATTCGCCAGATCCACCAGGGACTGGCAGTGCTCTTCATACATTGAGGCAATTTCCAGATGGTATGAAGACCCCTCCGGATTGTTCACGGATCCGCCAGCCATAAAGGCACCGCGCAAATAAGCGCGTTTACAGCAATTTTTGCGAACGATTTGTTCATCAATCCGCGATTGAAACAGAAAGCCCTCGGAAACGATGCGCAGTTCTTTAAGTATCTCCTGAACCTGGGCGGGAATACGAACGATATATACGTTATTCTTCTTCAAACGCATTTTTTTACGCACCAAAAGTTCGGTATGTGCCTGGAAATGCCTCTTAATTAAGGAATAAATACGTCTTGCAATCGCGGCATTTTCCGTTGAAATATCCAGGATTACCTTTTTGTTCGAAAGCTGAACAGAACCGTTCATCCGAATGAGCGCGGACAGCTCGGCTTTTTCACAGCAGTTCTGGCTTTCGATCATTGTCAGTTCTTTCTTCGTCTGTGCCGCAAAGGACAAGGTACTCACCCCTTTCGTGTAATCCAATCCTGTACCAGCTGAAATATATGATTGCTCAGCTTGTCAGCGTCATGTCTTAAGTATGTTCTAAATAGCACAAGCTTATCTGCAATGAGTTTGTACCCTCTGCTGGTCACCTCATCACGATCCAGGAACACGGGCTTTGCACCCTTCTGAGCATACTTATCCTGAACCTGCGGCGGGATTTCGCCATCATTTACAATAACATAATCGAACAGATGAAGACCAATATGATCGTAAACGGCCTGCAAATGATCGCTCACCGTATAATTATCGGTTTCTCCAGGCTGCGTCATCACATTGCACACGAACATTTTGATCGCCTCAGAGGATACGATGGCTTCAGCAAGCTTGGGAACAAGTAAATTGGGCAAAATACTGGTATATAGGCTTCCCGGACCGATCAGAATCGCATCGGCCTGCTGAATCGCCTCCAGCGCTTCCGGCAGTGGCTCAACATGCTCCGGCTCCAGAAAGATCCGTTTAATGCGGCGCCCAGCCTCCGGGATTTTGGATTCACCGGTCACAATAGAACCGTCTTCCATCTCTGCATGCAAAATAACGGCTTCACCCGCCGCGGGCAGCACCTGTCCTCGAACAACAAAAACCCGGCTCATCTCCTTGACTGCCGTGACAAAATCACCGTGCAAATCCGTCATGGCAGCCAAGATTAAATTGCCGAGGCTGTGCCCGGCCAGTCCCGAGCCATTCTTAAAGCGGTATTTCAATATATCGGATAACAGCGGCTCCACATCGGCGAGCGCTGTAAGTACATTTCGAATATCTCCCGGGGGCGGCATCTGCAATTCGCTACGCAGTATGCCGGAGCTTCCCCCATCATCAGCGACGGTAACGATAGCCGTAATATCAAGCGGCTTCTCCTTGAGTCCCCGGAGCATAACGGACAGCCCGGTTCCTCCACCCATCACGACGATGCGGGGACGCTTTCTAGCTTGCACAGCCACATTTATCACTTCCCTTAATTAATGCCGATCCCGATCGGAATCACGGTGACTCACCGATACCGTCTCCGTTTCGCTAACGCCCAGCATTTTGCCAAGGTATTCCGCTATCGCAACGGAGCGATGCTTCCCGCCGGTACAGCCAATGCCGATAATAACCTGGCTTTTGCCTTCCTTCCGATACTGCGGGATCAAGAAATGCAGCATATCGAGCAGTTTGGTTAGAAACGCCTGCGTCTCCGGCCATTTCATCACGTATTCATATACATCACTGTTCTGGCCGGTATTTGGGCGCAGCTGCTCCACATAGTGCGGGTTGGGCAGAAAGCGCACATCAAACACCAGATCAGCGTCAATCGGAATCCCGTATTTAAACCCAAAGGATGTGATATTTACCGATAACGTGCTGCTCTCCAGATGTGTGAAACGTGAGATAATCTTCTCCTTCAATCGCACAGGCTTCATATTGCTCGTATCGATCACCTGGGTAGCCGAATTCTTCAGCTCATCCAGCATTTTGCGCTCCAACCTTATTCCGTCAAGCGGCATGCCTTCCGGAGCGAGCGGATGGCGACGGCGGCTTTCCTTATAACGTTGTACAAGCACGGAATCCGTTGCATCCAGGAATAGAATCTCGCAGTGGATGGTAAAGTGGTCCTTGATGTAACTCAGAGACTCCGATAGAGCCGTAAAAAATTCGCGGCCACGCAGGTCGATGACCAATGCAACCTTGCCGATCTTACCCTTGGATTGATCGATCAGCTCCGCGAATTTGGGAATGAGCACCGGAGGCAGGTTATCGACGCAAAAGAATCCAAGATCCTCCAGACTTTGTACGGCCAAGGTCTTACCTGCTCCCGACATCCCGGTGATGATGATCAGGGTGGCCATGGATGATGTGTTGCTGCCTCGGTTGGCTGCTTCCAGCATCAGCTTTCCCTCCCTTATAAGTTTAGATCAGACGATGTATGGTGAATAATGATTACGAACGCAAATGCAGTCCGGCAGCGCCTACAACGCCGGCATCATTGCCGAGCTCAGCCGGAACGATACGCACACCTCGCTGAAGCGGCTCTGGTGTCAGCTTCGCAAATACAGCGCGGACTTCATCAAACAAAATGTCGCCGGCTTTGGATACGCCGCCGCCGATAATAAAGGCTTCCGGATTCAACACGGCCGCAACGGCAGCCATAGATTTGCCCAGGTAATAAGCTGCGCGATTCACGATCCGAATGGCAACTTCATCGCCAGCCTTTGCAGCATCAAACACTTCCTTCGCCGCAATGCTCTCTACATGGGCAAGGGAAGTACGGTCCCCACGCTCTACGGCATCCTTCGCCATACGGATAATGCCGGTTGCCGACGAAACTGTCTCCAGACAGCCCATTTCACCGCATCCGCATTGAATCGCTTCCAAGTCCGGCACAACCGAGATATGTCCAAGCTCGCCAGCCATGCCGCCGAAGCCTTGATAAATCTTGCCGTTAATAATAATGCCTCCGCCAACACCGGTACCCAGCGTGTAGCATACGCAGTTCTCAACGCCGCGCCCTGAGCCGCTCCAGGCTTCACCCAATGCAGCTACATTGGCGTCGTTGTCTATTTTGACGGGCTTGCCGAGACGCTCTTCAAGCAGTGCGCGAATCGGTACATCTTTAAATCCTACATTCGGTGCCAGAATAATGATGCCTTCACGAATATTCGTAAAGCCGGCGAATCCAGCTCCCACACCAGCAAGTTGATCCCAGCTGAATGGCGATTCTTCCACAATGTGACGCACATATTTCTCAATGTTGTCAATAACCGTGTCAACGCCTTTGGCTGTTTCCGTCGGCCCCTCATACTTATGCAGAAGATGCCCCTCTTCATTGCAAATTCCAACTTTAATTGCTGTTCCGCCCAGATCGACACCGACGTAGATGTTCTCAGACATGTTTCAAGCCACCTTTTTCCTTCTATATTATAGATTGCTCCTACTGTACCCACTATAATTGAAGGCACTTCTGCGGTCAAGAGAACACCACGTGACGGAAAACGGTAAGCAGTCCTTTAATTTCGATTATGTAAGCGTGTCCAAACATCCGCGAAACCTCCCTTGTTTGTTCATCATCTAACTCCCCTCTCCCTATGGCAGATCGATATGACAATTGTCACTCTGAAGTGGTGACATCCTTTACTAACAGGCATTCCTCTGCTTTCGTATGATGAATTCAGATCATTTCGATTACGGAGGAGCGATTCCATGACAAACCCAATCCAAGAACCTATTGCAGAGCTGCGGCAGGTAACCAAGATGTTCGGAAGCAAAAAAGCCGTCAACCAAGTGTCGTTTACGATAGTGAAAGGGTCGATCACAGCCATTCTCGGACCCAACGGAGCAGGGAAATCAACCGCCATCTCCATGATGCTCGGCCTTAAAGACGCCAGCCAGGGTGAGGTTCTCCTGTTCGGGCGCAGTCCGAAGGACTTGAAGGTACGTGAGAAGATCGGCGCCATGCTTCAAGAGGTCAGTGTTATGGACGGATTGCGGACGCGCGAAATTATCAATCTCATCCGAGGCTATTATCCGAACCCGCTAACACTGGATGAAATCGCGAGCTTGAGCGGACTTACCGCTGAAGAACTGAATAAATGGGCTGTCAAAATGTCCGGCGGCCAGAAACGCAAGCTCAGCTTTGCGCTGGCGATTGCGGGCAACCCCGAGCTGCTGTTCTTCGATGAACCAACGGTCGGCCTGGATACATCGGCCCGCCGGCTATTTTGGCAGACGGTACGCAAGCTTGCCGACCAGGGCAAAACGATTCTGTTTACCACGCATTATCTGCAAGAGGCGGACGATATGGCCGACCGCATTCTGCTGTTCCATCAAGGTCAGGTTGCCGCCGATGGCACGCCGGAAGCGATCAAAGCCAAGCTGACACGAAGGTCGGTTTCCTTTATCGTGGATGCGGACCACCAGCAGGTCAAGGAGCTGCTTCATGAGGTACCCGGCGTAACCGATGTGTATGAACACAACGGCCGGCTGAACGCCGTTACCGATGATACGGACACGGCGCTGGCGGCTCTGTTCCGGGCCGGGCTGGCTGTACGCGACATTCGCATCGATCAAGGAAGCCTGGACGAAGCATTCGACCAATTAACGATGGATCAAGGGGAGGCTGTATAAGATGACAACCTGGAAACTGATCACCTTGCAGTGCAAAATGGAATTACTCCGGATGGTACGCAATCCGTATTATATTTTCTGGTCTTTGGCCATGCCAATTCTGTTCTATTTCATCTTTACGCGGGTCGTGAATACGGGGGCCGACGATACCGGACAATGGCAGGCCCACTATCTCATGTCGATGGCGTCCTTCAGTGTCATGGGCACCGCCATCATGTCGCTCGGCATTCGCCTCGTGCAAGAGAGAGTCCAGGGCTGGGCTGTATATATGCGGGTAACGCCGCTTCCTGGCAGCGTGTATTTCTTTGGCAAAATGTTTGTGCAGACGGTTATGCATCTGCTCTGCATCCTCGTCATTTTTGTAGCCGGCTACCTGATTAACGGAGTCTCCCTCACCTTCGGACAATGGCTGCTCAGCGGACTTTGGATTCTGATCGCATCCGTCCCGTTTCTTGCCATCGGTACCTTGATTGGATCCATGAAACGGGTCGACACGGCAAGCGGCGTCAGCAACGGCATCTACTTAGGGCTGGCCGTTACGGGCGGGATGTGGTTCCCGATCGAAGCGATGCCTTCCATCATGCAAGCCATCGGCAAATGGATGCCCTCCTATCATTTTGGCGGAGGTGCCTGGTCAATCGTTCGCGGAGAAGCGCCGGGACTGGATAATTTCATGGTTTTAGCAGGATATTTGGCAGTATTTATGTTACTATCCACCTATATTCGGAAAAAACAACAAGCCGATTAAGGGGATAGGATGATGGCTTCATGAAAAAATTGAAAGACGCAAAATCCGCAGGGTTTGAGGTTTTTCCAACGCAATTGGGGTTTTTCCCCTATCTGTGGCTCATTTATATATCTCTGCCCGTAATCAACATGATGAGCGAAGAAGGTTGGAAGATGGGGATTGGATATACGCTGATTGCCTTGTTTCTCCTCACGTACCGCCAGCTTTACTTCGCTGCTGGCACGCCTCGTTTTTTCTGGTGGCTCGGCATTCAGATGTCCATCATTTTCATTCTCTGCATGTGGTACCACCCCACCTATATGTATATGGGGTTTTTCACTGCCAATTTCATCGGCTGGTATACCGACCGGCGCAAATTCACGATATCCCTTGTGCTGTTTGCCATCATAGAGGTTGTTCCCTTAATCAAAAACGCAAGCATGCTGGGATGGAAGGATCTGGTCTTTATGATTCCTTTCTTTCTCATCATGCTGTTCTCACCCTTCGGCATCCGCTCTCTAAACCGGCGGCAGCAGCTGGAGAAGGAGCTCGCGCAGGCTAACGAGCAGATCCGCAATCTGATTAAAGGCGAAGAGCGGATGCGTATCGCCAGAGATCTTCACGACACCTTGGGTCATACCCTGTCTCTTATCACGTTGAAGAGCCAGCTTGTAGAGAAGCTGGCGGTAAAGGATCCCGAGAAAGCCCAAATCGAGGCCCGGGAGATTCAGAACACCTCGCGGGCCGCGCTCCGCCAAGTGCGTGAGCTGGTATCCGACATGCGGACCGCCACCTTGCCCGAGGAACTGGTCGAGGCCCAGATCATTCTGGAGAGCGCCGATATCCAGTTCAGCTGTGCCGGCAATCCGAAGCTGGAGGGAATTTCCGACCTGGCCCACAATATTCTGAGCCTCTGCTTGCGGGAAGCCGTAACCAATGTGGTGAAGCACAGTCAGGCGAGCCAGTGCCGGATTGCCATCGAGTCGCTGGGCAATGAGTGGCGGCTAGAGGTGGCCGATGATGGCGTTGGTCTTCATAGCAAGGAAGAAGATCCATCAGCTTCATCCAACAGTAATGGCCTGAAA
This sequence comes from Paenibacillus sp. p3-SID867, assembly GCF_025142895.1. Taxonomy (NCBI): domain Bacteria; kingdom Bacillati; phylum Bacillota; class Bacilli; order Caryophanales; family Paenibacillaceae; genus Paenibacillus; species Paenibacillus sp. p3-SID867. The sequence continues at coordinate 44,456 of NZ_JAMBDM010000015.1, read as the reverse complement.
GGCATGGCTGAGCGGCTATCCCTTATCGGGGGCACCGTTGAGGCCAGCTCCGAGCAACAAGGCACGATATTAGTAATTCGTGTTCCGATCATCATCAAGAACCGGAAGGAGGACACTTCCCATGAGCATCAAAGTGCTGATCGCCGAGGACCAGAGAATGCTGCGCGGCGCTCTGGCTTCCTTGCTTGATTTTGAAGACGATATTGATGTGATTGGTCAAGCCGGCGACGGTGATGAAGCGCTGTCCCTGATTGCCTTGCATCAACCTGATGTATGCCTGCTCGATATCGAAATGCCTGCGCGCAGCGGTCTCGAAGTGGCGGAGGAAGTAAAGCTGCGCGGTTATCCCAGCCGGGTCATCATCCTGACCACTTTCGCTAGGCCCGGTTATTTCGAGCGGGCCGTGCAGGCGGGCGTTCAGGGATACCTGCTTAAGGATGAGCCCAGTGAACGGCTGGCAGAAGCCATCCGCCGAGTCATGGATGGACGGCGGGAGGTCTCCCCTGAGCTCGTATTCGGTACGCTGTCAGGTGCGGGTGCCAATCCGCTGACCGAACGCGAACGGGAAGTGCTGCGATTGGCTGCCGACGGTAACAGTTCTAATGAAATTGCGTCGAAGCTCCACTTATCCTACGGGACTGTCCGCAACTATATGTCCGAGATCTTAAGCAAACTGAGTGCCAAGAACCGGATCGAGGCCATCTCGATGGCGGAGGAGAAGGGCTGGATATAGGCCCCTCACAGATTGCTCACACACCTCCCCCCGTCTCTTCAAGACGGGGGCTTTTTGTACTTCAATCGCAAACAGGCCTACGTTGGCCTGTTTTTTTCTTTTTTAGTTGACACATCTTTCCACTTGGCATTATAGTATGTTACAAGACTAACATACCGACAGGGTGATATCATGAATTCCAGGTTTGACGAAGGACAGCCGATTTTTCAGCAAATCGCAGATATGATTGAGGATGACATATTGAACGGGACATACCAAGCGGATGATCAGATTATCTCGATGTCGCAGTTCGCGAGTACTTTTCAGGTCAATCCCGCTACAGCTGTAAAAGGCATTGCCCTGCTTGTCAATGAAGGGATCTTGTACAAGAAAAGGGGGCTCGGCATGTTTGTTGCAGCAGATGCCAAACAGATCATATTGACCAAGCGGCAGGACCGGTTTTACAACGAACTCGTATTGAAGCTGCTTGATGAAGCGGAAAAGCTTGAATTGACCACCGACGACGTTATAGAAATGATCAAACAGAGAGATAGGAGATGAGCACGATGAACGCAATACTTACCTGTTCCAACCTGAGCAAGAGTTACGGGCGTACGGAAGCGGTCCGAAATCTGGAGCTCCAGCTGGAAGAGAATACGATCTATGGCCTGCTGGGACGCAATGGCGCCGGAAAGACCACGCTGCTTAATATGATGACCGGGGGATCTTTTCCCGACCATGGCAGCATCCAGGTCTCGGGTGTCAAGCTTAAGCATGGGGAAACCCCGAAAGGGATCTGTTACGTAAGAGAGAAGAATTTGTTCTTCGGCGGTGCCAAGGTGATTGAAGTGCTGCGCTTGGCATCGGCCTTTCACGAGAACTGGGACTGGGATTATGCCCAGAGCCTGCTGAAGACATTCAAGCTGAACCCGGACAAAAAAATCCGCCAGCTGTCACGGGGAATGGAGTCTTTGATCGGAAACATTATCGGTCTGGCCAGCCGGGCCCCGATTACCGTATTTGATGAACCGGTGCTGGGATTGGATGTGCTCATGCGAGAGAGATTTTATCGCGTTCTGGTTGAGGATTATGCCAATCATCCACGGACCATCCTGCTCTCGACCCATCTTATTGATGAGATCGCAACCGTTGTTGAGAAAGTTTACATCATGGATTCCGGCGCTATGTTATTGCATGACGATGTTGACCATATCCGTGCCAATTCTCATCTGTTGACCGGGAACCAGGAGCAAGTCGAACTGTTTACGAAGGATCGCCACGTGATCTATAAAGAATCTTATGGTAAAGGTTCCTTAACCGCGATATATGGAGCCATCCATGAGGCAGACCGTGCACAAGCCAACAAGCTTGGTATCGCTATTGACGGTTTACCGCTGCAAAAGTTTTTCTCCTATTTGATCGAAGGAGGTCAATCCATTGAATAAAACCACTGCGCTTATGAGGGCTTCATTTCTTCAGCTTCGACCTTATCTCCTGGTGATGCTGGGCACTGTTGCGATAAGTATGATTACAAATGTAATCGTAAGCCTGTCTCTTGGAGACAGTACGGAGAATACGCAGGTGTCTGCGGCCAATCTCCTCATCGTGTTCCTTATATTTGTAGGCAGCGTGCTCCCGGCAGGCTTGTTCCGGCGGGTAATGAATTTAGGAGCTACACGAAAAGAATATTATGTTGGCATGCTTCTGGTTTACTCCATATGGTCCGCCATTTTTGCTGTCCTCAATATCATCTGGTTACAGGTGGAGATCAGCTTTATACGACAATACGAGAATACCTTCAACATTCTTGAAATCTTTGGGTGGACTCAATTTGGAATCGTTGGCATGTTCTTCTATCAATTCGGCGCTTACCTGCTTCTTATTTCACTACTGAATCTGTTGTTTTCCGGTCTGCGTCACATCATGGGCTGGGTGATCTGGGTGGTATTTATTGCGGCAATCCCGATCTTTACCTCCATTCCTTCACTCCGGCATACGCTGGCTGACGGCTTGCTGGCCCTTCTCTTCAACGATTCGCTGCTACAAGGGCTTGGGCTCACGCTGATTATCTCCCTCGTTCTGCTTGCAGGAGGCTGGTGGTTCACGGCCAGACGCACCATCGTTTAAACCTGTTTCTCCTAACAACGTGTTATTGTATCACTCTAGCACGAAAGGAATGATGAATCTTGAAAAAGGATGCTATCCCCTCTGAGGTGTTCCAGTCCTTTCTGTTATGGATCATTGCCATCGGTGCAGGAGTATTCGAGATGACTCTGGCTGTCATCGATTCGATATCCAGCCAAACGGGTGCTGGAATTGTCGGTATTCTCACTCAAGTCGCAGCACGAACCATGATGTTCGCAGTCCTTGTCTACATCATGGTCAGAATGCTTCGTGGTAAGAATTGGGCGCGTATCACACTCGCTTTGTTTTTAGGCGGGTTTGGCATTCTCTCCCTTATCATTGACCCCATCCAATGGCTCATAAATGGCGGCTCCCTTTGGGACGCATTTGCTAATGCAGATAATATATCCATCCTGTTTGCCTCCAGCCGTATCCTTCATATAATCGCCGTTGTTGCAGCCTTGATGTTTATGTTCCGACCCGCGGCGAATCGGTACTTCAAAGCTGAATCGTAAGTCTCAGCACCCGCTTGATCTTGGAATCAACAAAGCAACAGCCCCTGACCAATTCAAGGCCCGGGGCTGTTTCATATAGATCAGATCACTTCAACCATTCTTCCTCGATGAACTGCATCATTTCAAAAGCGCCACCAACGGCATTGGAAGCCACTACAAGGGTATGACCGGTGGCCGGATAATAAGCAGACCGAAAATTCACCCCCGGATCATAGCCCATGACGTGGTATTTAAACACATTCTCATTTTTCTTGGTAATCCACACGCCAAGTCCATAATGCAGATCACTGCCAGGGACTTGTATATGTGAAGCCAGCAGCTTCTCGGTCAGGGGTGCGGTGAGCATCGTGTTGTTCATCAGCGATCTCCATAACTTGATCATGTCCGGTGCCGTCACATAGGCCCCGCCATCGGCATAACCTTGAATCGGAATGGCATACTGGTTCGTTCTCCACGTATCGTCCTCCTCATCAATATACCCGTAAGCCGTATTCGCGGGCAGACGATCCAGCGGAAAATATCCCGAATGCTGCATGCCGCACGGCTCCAATACAAACTGCTGGACATAGTCGCGAAACGGCATTCCAGCCTGCTGTTCAACGATCAGGCCAAGCACCACAAATCCTGCGTTGTTGTAATGGAATCTTTCACCGGGCTGAAATTTCATACGCTTATCCTGGAACAGAGGAAGGAAATCCCTTCCGTTACGGAGTGTATACATGGGAATTGTCTTCCACAGATCCTCGAAGTCGTCCATAACCTCTTCATCAAAGTAATCCGGGATACCCGAGCTGTGACTCAACAAATGAAAAACGGTAATCTCCGGGCTAAAATTAGGCAGCGGAATATCCAGACAATCGCTTAGCTTGCTGTCCAGCGACAGCTTGCCCTGTTCGATAAGCTGACAAACCGCAATCGCGGTGAACAGCTTACAGCCTGAGGCAATGCCAAACCGGGTGTCTGCTTGATTCGGGATCTGATCGGCCCGGTTTGAATAACCGAAGGCACCGTTCCATACGATGTTGTCATTTTCGTCGGTTACGAGCACAGCACCCGAAAAACGAATGCTGGCAGCAAATTCTTCTATTATATGTATCATCGCGAACCCCATCCTTTTTCTAGTTAGGGGTATTTTACCATGCATCCTGAATGAGAGTCTCGGTACAAGATCAATATAATGAAATAAACCCCCTCATCACTTGATGAACGCTTCAATCACAGTCTTCCAGTGGGGGATTTATACAAATGATTCGCTTCGATCCTAATATCTCCACATCATCAGCAGGATCACCGGGACTGCAAAAATAAGCAACCCGGCACCAATCATCGAAGCGACCTGCAGCATGAATGTGTGCTTGGTTGGACCGGACGTCTGCAGCATTCCGCATTGAGCGCATCTGTTAGAAGCAGGGTATACCTCGCCGCCGCAGCTGACACAAATCCCATTATTCCTCATGAATAACGCTCCTTTACTTGGAAAGACAACATCGGTATCTAAACATCGCCACCATTTGTGAATATTATCACATAAATATGATGACAAGTAAAGTCATAATTGATTCATATTCCACCTCAACGCTTCGCTCCGCCATAGTCAAGTTACTCCGTGTCAACCTAAAAACAGGAAGCACGCGGCTCCCTGTTTTACATTTTCAAGCTTATTCTTTTCTACCCATGAATACCGCTACGATAAGCCCCAGCAGCAAGGTGCCTACACTGGTAGCCATCATCCCCGTTCCGGACGGAATACCCGGAAATACGATAACAATAGATCCTAATATCAATCCAATAATCACGGCATACGTCATATATGGGAAACGGTCAAGCAGGTACCGAATCAACCGGCTGCTAACTACAAAGCCAACCACCACTCCCGCACCAATGACAGCTATAATTCCTATATTTAATGAGGAAAGAGCTGAAATGGCAGTAGAATATACGCCTAGAAGGAGAAGTACAAATGACCCGCTAATGCCAGGCAGCAGCATCGCCATGCTGGCTAACCAGCCGGATAAGAACAGTCCGATCCCGTTGGACCAGGTCAGGACCGTTATCGGATCGGATGTGGCATCCGTTCTGAGAAAGGCCGTCGAAGCCAATAAACCGGCTGCTGCAATCAACACGACCACATGCACGGCTTTGAATTTGGTTCTTGCCTCCGCTTTACGTAGAATAAGAGGCAACACCCCTAAAATCAATCCGGTAAAGAAAAACTGGGTGGGCTCATAATAGCTTGCCAGCAGGTATTCAATCAAGCGACTCAGCAGCAATAGAGCTGCTCCAATTCCAACGCCAAGCGGAATCAAAAAGCCCAGCTGCTTCTTCCATTCCCTGCTGAAAAATCCGCTGATAGCCGCCAACAAACGATCATAGATACCGAGCACGACAGCAATGGTGCCGCCGCTTATACCTGGTATCAGGTCACTGACTCCCATCAGCACACCCCGATAAAGGTTCTTCCATTCTATCAAAATCATAATCCTCCTGCCTTACAAAGTGAATCTTATCGTGATAGCCCTACGAAGGAGGTTTTACTTGTTCTTGGCATGCAAAACCAAGTTTCCTACTCCACCAATCGCAAACAACAGTGAAACGACTCCAAATCCCCACTGCCAAGAGCTTCGATCCGTAATGAAAACAACCACCAAGAACGCTATCGCAGCCAAAAAATTAAGCAGCGCAACGATCAAAAATTCCTTTTTCTTCATTATTCATCCTCTACATTCCTACAGAATCAAATCGTCCAGTCTATAACCCACTGTGGTGATCATATCATATTTTTGCCGATGAAGGATGACCGTTATATAAACTTACGGTACAAAAGTAACCGTCTGATCCGTCCACGCTGCTCCATCAAATGCCTTGGCCACTCCCTGCTGATCAATCTTCGCCTTCAGCACATATTTCCACTTCACTGAAGCCGACCATGCCTGTTCGAACAGAAATGGACGCAATCGAATTTCATGCTCGCTTGCCCAGGACGCCATAACCTTTTCCCCATCGATTGACATATCGAAGCCCTCTTTGAACCAAGGATGCTCCTGATCCTTGGGAACACCGGGTGCATTCATGTTTACATAGAGCGAGATATCATCGCACAGCTGCAGCAGGCCAAACTGCCTGTTAACCACATCTTCATCGGGAAATGAAAACTGTTCACGCAGTCTTTTTTGCCGTTCCGTCTCCGAACGGTAGAATTCTACCAGCGGGGCTTCCGCCGCATTTTTCATAAACGACGCAAAATGAAGGCTGCAGAGATACCCTGCATAAGGACTCATCGCTTCGATCTCATCAACACCCTTGGTATACATTAGCATTTTCGGCCGGACCGGATAATCGATAAAAGTATACGGAGTCCGGCTCTCGTCATTCCAAATCGGCGTGTCATCCATCCGAAGCCAAGCGCGGTCATGCTCGGTAATAGCCAGCAGTACTTCTTCCAATACAGACTCATCCATAAACAGCTCTCGCCGGAAGCCCCGGGCAACATCGCCCGAGAATCGGCCATGGTCGTCCTGGGTGGTCATCACAAAAGCATCCTCTGTCTCGCGAATGATCATCAGATCGTCTCCCCTCTATTCATTCTCTACCCCAGATATGCCCTTCGCTTCATCACGGCAATGATGTCTCTGGACTGGCCTTGATGCACGCTCGTATCAAAGCACGAGATCAATTCCCAGCCGTCAATACCGTAGCTGTTCAATAAATCCTCGAATTCCTCCTCATTCACCTTGCCTCCGAGAAATCCTCCGGTTTTGTATTTCAGCGTTTTGTATTCCCATTGATCCATACGCGGCATCCTCCATCATCTCATTTGAATTTAGATCACAAACTTGAACATTTTCTGTAGATAAAATCAGTTCGTATCGCCAACATAGCAAACCACGGGGCGCGCAGCCTTATCCTGAAGCGGCTTAACCAGGGAGCGAGGGTATACCCGAATGTCATCCAATGCGGACAGATCGATCCATTCCACACCCACCTGGTATTCATCCGGGTTATGGCCAAGAAAGGTATCCCCTGCATCCGCCAAGTTGCACTCAAAATAAAACTCCACTTGGTGCACATCGGAATCCCATTCCGCAAACTCGTGGTTGGACCCTATGTATTCACGGACATGCAGCAGATCGCGAACTTCCACCTTACGCCCGATTTCCTCCTGACACTCTCTGAGCACCGCCTGCACCAAGGTTTCCCCTTTCTCTTGTCCGCCGCCAGGGAACAGATAGAAATCCCCCAAATGATCTACGTTTTTCGTTAGAAGAATTTGATGATTCCGCATAATGACGGCCTTGGCCGAGTTTCGTATCGGTTTCATGAGCTGTCTCCTTTGTATCGGTTTCTAGTTCTGTATTCTATTGTAGCAAATATAAATCCTCCATGAGTCAGCCTGCAATTCGTACAAATACATGAATGTAATAAGCCGGTGTCCTATGAGCATGCTCAAAGAATACCGGCTGTGTTATAAACACATCACGAATAAATGCCTAACTCCCGAAGCCATCTAGCGCCTATATGAGCCACTCGCCCGCTTCTTGCGAACAACGGCCGCCACCCACACAACGATCAGAAGGATGAACCCTGCCACAATCCAATCCTTAATGATCTCCCACGGAACACGGGCCCCGCCAGACTCACCATCATAACGAGCCATGACATAGCCTTCCAGCGTCTCAACCGCGATCACGGATTCCGGAGTAATTCCTTGGATGGCATAGTATTTTGTTCCCTTTGGGTAAATATTAGAGAAGTTGCCGCCGTAGGTCCCTTCCCGATCCGTATGGTAGGTGATCGGTAATTTCATATACCATTCCGTACGATGGAAATTTACCATGGTCCACCTCGGATATCAGAGTCATGTACCTTCATACGTAACGGGAGGCTATTTTATCTGCTTGCTCCTGCCATCGACGATCAACTCGATGCCTGGCTCGTTTATTCCGCCTGAAACACCGTATGAAGCATCGATTTGCTCTGTCGAACCCTCAAAGGTTTCTTCGACCTGCACCACCCCTCGAGGCCGAACCGTAACTGCCTTAGGCTCGAAATTAACCATCTTCCCTCCAATATTAACGCTTAGCGGTCGTACCATAACCTGCTGCTCAGTGCCATAACTGTAAATATGAATCTGGCAGTGTGCCCGAATAGCATCATTCTCTGAGCGATAATCACAATTGCTGTCTTTTCTGGAGTAGGACACGGTGGATATTCCGCTCGAATTATAATTCACCACATACATAACAAACTCTGATATAAATGGAAAAATAACGATCCATGCAACACAGCCGACCATCACCCGGCTCATGATCTTCGGATAACGGGGGCGATATCTGCGGACCACCCACAGGATACCGACCATCAACAAAACTAGACCGGTAATTACAGGAAGATGAAAGCCATAATTGCCTTGCTTAGTCCATGGCGAGATCCCTGCCCAGCGAAACAGATCATCCCCGAACGAATAGCCCAGATGCTGATTGGAAATAAACAGCAACCCCACAATGATTGCGGAAATGGAGAGGATTTTACCCTTCAGTTATATCTCCTCCTCGGCGAACCCATTTTCCACATTATAACAAATAAGAGACCCTGTGGTAACCTTAATTAATCCGTCTTGGTTAATGGTTTATTCTCTACAATACCCAGCCTCGTTCCGCTCTTGGCTTCATGCAGCAGCTTCCGGTCACGATGGATGAGACATAACAGCACATGGATACACACAACGCCATCCAGAAGCAATACCCCTAGTGCATACATGGCAGCCAGGACTTGTGAACCCAAGACATTAACGGTAATAAGCAGGGCATGAAGTCCACCCCATACCACATATAACAGACCGTTACGGGTAATCACTTCCTTCAACTTCAGGTGTTCCTCTGCACCTCGAATCTGGACCCGGACAATCCACTTGCCCAGCGTCTGTCCCTGCATCATATAAGGCAGCACGATATGATATAAAATGACGACAATAAAATACGCACCCCTCACGTTCAGTACGGTCAACACGCCTATGATCGGCAGCACGACCCCTGCATCAATGCCAAAAGCGATCGCCCGGCGCGTATAACTGACCCGTTTCTGCGACAGATCCACCGTCTCGTCCAGTCGATCAAGGCGTGGCAGGTGATTTTTCATCCAATCCGCGAGCACGAATCCCATCATCCCACCCATGGTATTCAACAGCAGATCGTCCACATCAAACAACCGGTAAGGGTGATCATAGATGCCGTAAATGCCGGTCACCTGGGTCACCTCGAAGAACAGCGATAGTCCGAATGAGGCCACCAAGCACGTAAGCCAGGATGCCCGAGCGTAATAACGCAGGAACATACCGAACGGAACCACGAGAAATACGTTAAACACGACCTGCAAGAAGGCTCTTTCCTTCAACAAATGCAGGTAAGTCGAGGGCACGCCCCATACCACCTTGGTCTCCTTCAATATATCCTGTATAAAATTCAGCGGAATCCACTGCATGACCGAGGCTACATTCATCGGGGAATTGTGCCGCGAGGCAGGCAAAGGAAGGAGCACCAGATACACCGCGTTCATCATGTAGAGCAGAAATAGATACAGCAGAAATCCCCGGAATTTATTAAAATAACCATATTTGCGATACTGCACAATCAGAAAGGGAACTGCGCACAGCAAAGCCGCTATGGGAAAGGTTAAAAATGCATAAGATATAGGAAACAGATAGGCTTCCAGCATGCTCTTCGTTCACTCCCTCTGTGATGTTCTACTTATAAGTTACAGGATCAAGTTTAAATGACGGGGATTCCTATGTTTAAAATGCGTTTAAAAAAACGCACACCCGCGTCATAATCGGCCCTGCTGTTAACCCGGGGGTTTCCGGTTATACCCCAAAACCGAATAACCCACACCAACAGTGTGGGCAGGATCACCATATGCAAGAAGCATTTGAGTGAATGTCATCGGAATAACATGGTCATTGTTCCTACCTTCACGCATTGGTTGACGGGAGCCAGACCCAGTACAGCTTCCATGAAGTCCAGTTATTACTTCTGCTTACGCGCAGCTTTTCCAAAGCTGATCTTCCTGGGAAGTCCCAGCGTGAACTGCTCACGATACCCGTTCCACTCTATCTTTAGGGTTAGATCCTTGTTAGGGTTCATCATATCAAGCAGATGCTCCAAATCAAGCTTCCCCTTGGTTTCCTTCATGGCAGCATAGTCGATCCCCACGACGATTCCGCCCTCCATAAAGTGGCCCGCCATATCCTCCAGCCGATAGTCTACCTTGCCATGGTCGAGAGGTTCCTTTCCTAAGTACTGCAGCTTCAGCTTTCCGCCAAGCGAATCCTGAAACACGGTAAACTTCGCATTGATCTTATCCTGATGGGTAATGGCATAAGTTGCTTTCCACTTCTCACCCTTGCCTGTTAAGGTCATGGTTTTATTTCGATTCACGTGGAACCTCCTCACCCAGCACAACCGGTTATCCCGATTAGGCTCATATCATAATAACGAGGAGGCATAGGGAATGGTTCTTCAATTTTGCAAATAATTCATAATCTCAAGCAAATCGGTAATCTCCCCATCCTTGGCGAAGTCCGGATCATAGTAGGGATCCCGCTTCCAGATGCCCTTCATGCCGATACGCCGGCTTGCGGTTACGTCGTTGTCCGGATGGTCGCCGACATAGATCGATTCTTCAGCCTTTGATTTAAGACGGCTTAATGTATTGGCAAAAATCCTTGGATCGGGCTTGCGTAAGCCCTCCCACTCCGAAATCGCAATAATATCAAAATAAGGCTCGATGCCGAGTCCCTTGATATTGTTATATTGAAATTCGCCGTAACCATTGGAGATCAGTCCGAGTTTTATTCCCTTACCTTTCGCAATGTTGATGAAACTCGGATATGTAATCGGTCAGGAGGGTATCCCATGGCAGAGGAAGAGCAAACTCCTCGATTAACTGACGATACACTTGGTCCTTCCATACATATCCTCTGCGATCCAGCTCAACAAACCGTCTCACATACACCTCTCTGTCCACTGCCGCATCATGGAGCAATAAACGATCATACTGGTCTTGTACGAAGCGAATCAGTGATGTATCGCGGTCAAGCAGGGTCCCGTCCAGATCAAAAACAACGGTAGTAATCATAGCGTCCGTCCTTTCTCTGAGAATACAGGTAATAGCTTAAGCGATAACCCTGCAAGCTTAGGAGAGTTGCCGCACCATCATCCTGTTATTTAATCCTCCGCTTTCCGGTATACCCGTTCCGGCCTGCCTACCGTGCCATAGGAAATATCCGCCACGAGGACGCCCTTCTCCACGAAGTACTCCAGATATCTTCTTGCTGTCGTTCGGCTGAAGCCTCCACGCTTGCCCAATTCCTCCGCGGTCCACACGTCCCCGGACTCCTCGATGTAGGACAGGATTTTCTCGCTCGTCAGTTTATCGATGCCTTTTGGAAAATACACTTCCCTGTCCATCCGTTCACCGGCACGCCATAACAGCTGGTCGATGCCCTGTTGATCGATCTGCTTGTTCGCGCCGCCGAGCTGCTTCATCTGCTCATAATATTTTCGATAGGCTTTCAGCTTCTCCTGGAAACGGTCGAAGACCACCGGCTTGATCATAAAATCGTACACACCGCCGCGAATCGCCTCCCGCACCGTATCGAATTCCTTGGCTGCCGTTATAATAATAACATCGGTATTCGGATATCCCCGTTGAATGTGCTGCAGCAGATCCAATCCCGACATATCGGGAAAATACAAATCCAACAGCACCAGATCAGGTGCCAGAATATCCAGCTGCTCATGCGCCTGGGCCCGATCCGTTGCAATGCCTATCACCTCGAAGCCCTCCACCTTCTCAACGAACCGCTGATTAATGCTGGCAATACGCACATCATCCTCAATGATTGCTACCCGAATCATGAACATCTCCCCTTGTTTTTGGTATCTTGACCGTGAACACGGCCCCGCCTTCAGGTGCGTTGCGGAAAGCAATGGTACCCTGCAGTTGCTGTATGGTCCCGTTGACGATTGATAGGCCAAAACCTCGATTGCGCTCCCCCTTGGTGGAGTAACCCAGCTCAAACAGTCGATCCGTTCCAGCCTCGGCAATACCGGTCCCGCTGTCGGATACTTCGATCATTAATTCATTGGCCTGATCGTGTAACTCTATCCTTACCCATCTATTGTCCGATTTGGATCCCATTGCTGCCTCCATGGCGTTGTCGATCAAATTACCGATAATAGTGACGAGCTGGTTTCGGCTAATATGACCGGGAATGTCTTTAAAGGAACTGCTCCGGTCGATCTCAACCTTCACCTTCAACTCGCTTCCGCGATTAAACTTTCCAATAAGAATGCCGCCGATGATGGGATCGGGAATCTCCTGCAGCAGGAATTGAATCAGGTTCTGGTGCACATCGGTCTCATGCGTAATCAGATCCATCGCCTCCTGGTACGATTCCAGCTGAATCAGGCCGTATATCGTATACAGCTTGTTGGAATATTCGTGCGTCTGCGCGCGCAGCGCTTCCGTATATCTCTTCACCTGCGTGAGCTCTTCGGTCAAGTGCAGCAGCTCGGACTTGTTTCGAAAGCTGGAGACCGCCCCTACAATCCGATGCTCATGATCATAGATAGGCAGCCGGTTCACCACAACCGCATGATCGTTAATGACCATCTCTTGGTCTTTCTCTGCTACCCCGGTTTGCATCACCTCCAGCAGCCTGGTGCCCGGGATAACGTCCTGAATATACTGCCCGGCGATCACCCTGCGCTCCTCCGGATCGATCAGCATCATGGCTGTATGGTTGGCCAAGGTTACGATGCCCTCCCGATTGACAGCGATAATGCCTTCATGAATCGTTTCCAGAATCGCCCGTTTCTCTTGATATAATAAGCCGATTTCCTTGGGCTCCAGCCCGTGAATGGATCGCTTGACGCTGGACGATATCCATATAGCGCCGCAACATCCCAGGATTAATGCAAGTCCTGCAAAGAACAGGACACGATTGCGATACGATTGTGCTGATATCTCGATATCTTTCATTAAAATGCCGACCGATACGATACCGATGATTTCATTCTTATCATTGTAGATCGGCGTCTTCCCCCGAAGCGAGGGTCCCATGGAGCCAATCGCCTTCGATATGATGCTCATGCCCTGCAGTACCGGGCCGTTGTCGCCACCGACCATCTCTTTGCCAATCCGATCGGCGAGCGGATGCGCATAACGGATCCCTTCTCGGTTACCGATGACGATATACTCCGCGTCCGTCTCCAGCCGAATTTCCTCGACCACAGGCTGAATGATGGCAGACGGGTTCTCTTCCTCGAACGCGTCCTGAATGACGTCCATCTCCGCCACGGCCTTCGCCAGCTTTAATGCCGAAGCGCCAATGCTCTTCTCCAGCGTTGTGACGAGCAGCCGCTCAAAACTGAAGGTCAAGGCGACAATAACAGAAAACAAAAGGGTGCCTATAAGCAGAATCAATCTCGTCTGTAAACGCATTCATATTCCTCCATAAGGATTATCGCCATAAACGCGGCTCTGATTTCCCTATTGTATTCTAGATCACACCTGTAACAATAGTCTCTGACAAAAATCGGCCGTGAATTTTATGAACAAAATTAGCGAAATGAAGCTTTTTCAACTTATGTCGCAATTCTATTCAAGCTAGATTCACGATGGTAGTATAGAGGAATCTCATAAAGTAAGCGCTTACAGTAGTTACGAGCATTGGTTATCCATAAAGGAGGAACTCATTCATGCTAAAACGAACCGGCTTCACAATCATAGCTTCTGCACTTGTCCTGGCGATGAGCTTGACAGCCTGCAGTACTTCCGGAAGCAGCACCGGCGATTATCCGAAAAAACCATTTATCGTGACCGCGCCTTCAGGCGCCGGCGGTGGATGGGACAAAACGGCCCGTTCCCTCACCAAAGTATTAACGGAAACGAAGCTCATCGAACAGACCATGACGGTTGAGAATAAACCCGGCGGCGGCGGGACCGTATTTCTCGCGGAATACGTGGCAAAAGACAACGAAGATCCCTACAAGCTGTTCGTGAGTTCTCCGCCCATTCTCATTAACAATCTGAAAAAAGAAGGGAACAGTCCATTTGGCTACAAAGACGTGACACCGCTCGCCCAAATGACCAAAGACTTTGGAGCGATTGCCGTACCGGCAAACTCCAAATTTACCGATCTGCAATCGCTGATCGACGCGATCAAAGCCGATCCCACTTCAGTCACGCTAGCTGGTGGCTCCGCTCCGGGCTCGATGGACCACTTGATCAGCGTTCTGCCTGCATTCAAATCCGGCGTGGATCCGAGAACCGTTAAGTACTTATCTTATGATGGCGGCGGCGAAGCCATCGCGGCCCTCCTCGGCAACAATGCCGATGCGATCGGCACGGATATCTCTTCGCTCGGCAGTTACTTGAAAGCCGGCAAGATCAAAATCCTGGCCGTTACTTCAAGTGAACGCCTGGGCGGAGACTTCGCGGATGTACCGACCCTGAAGGAGCTCGGTCTGGATGCCGAATTTACGATCTGGCGCGGCGTATTCGGTCCGAAGGGACTGACGGAAGAACAGCTGGCCTTCTGGGATAAAACGCTGAAGGACCTCTCCGAGAACGAAGCATGGCAGAAAGAGCTGGTTGCCAACGACTGGGCAAGCGAATACCGAAACGCTGCTGACTTCAAGGCATTCCTTGAAGAACAGGAGCGAGACGTGCAGGAGCTGCTCACAGCGTTGGGTATGCAGAAGTAAGCCTTGGAGTTGAGGGAGCGGTGCGCTCCCCTCCCCTCTCCCGTTTCATCCTTGAGGAGGTGTCCACCTTGAACAGAACGTTTGACCGCTACGCCAGCATCGTATTTCTGCTCCTTGGCATCGGCTTTATGTGGCAGAGCGCCAAGATCAGCTCATCCGCGTACGGAAGCACCGTTGGCCCTAACATATTCCCGTTCGGCCTCGGGCTGGCGCTTGTGCTGCTGAGCATTCGTTTGTTTTATGAAGCCCTGAAAGCCAAGCCGGCGGAGAACCGTACAGAGAAACTGGACTACAAACGGTTCTTCATGATTTTTGCGGCAGCCTTTCTTTATGCCTATTTCCTGGAATTCATCGGATATATCATCGGTACCTTCCTGTTCCTCCTGTTTGCGTTTCAGACGCTGGAACGAGGCAAGTGGCTGAAATCCATTCTAATCTCCGCGCTGTTCTCCGGCGGCGTGTACGTCATCTTTGTTGTTTTGCTGGAAGGCTCCATGCCGGGCTTCCCGTCTTGGCTATCATGAGCATGGGAGGAATCTACAATGAATGTTCTGGATTATCTGGCGGACGGCTTTATGACCGCCTTGCAGTGGCATAACCTGCTCTTTGCCTTTTTAGGCGTGCTGATCGGCACTTCGGTCGGGGTGCTTCCCGGCATCGGTCCGATGAGCGGCGTCGCGCTTTTGATCCCCGTCACCGCCTCCATGACTAGCGGCTTGCCGGCGGAAGCGGCAGCAACCAGTTCAATCATTCTGCTGGCAGGCGTTTATTATGGAGCCATGTATGGCGGATCTACTACTTCGATTCTGCTGAACACGCCCGGGGAGTCCTCTTCTGTTGTTACGACGCTGGACGGCTACCAGATGGCGAAGCAAGGCAGGGCAGGCCCCGCCTTGTCCATCGCTGCGATCGGCTCGTTCGCAGCCGGGCTCTTCGCGCTTGTGGCGTTGATCGCGCTGGCGGAGCCTTTATCCAATGTAGCGATTAAATTCGGCCCAGCTGATTATTTCTCGCTCATGCTGCTGGGACTCTGTGCAGTAAGCGGGCTTGCAGGTAAATCGATCACCAAGGCGCTCATCATGACCGTATTCGGTCTGTTGCTCGCGACCATCGGCATGGATACCGTATCCGGCGTCGCCCGATTCACCTTCGATATTCCCATCCTGTATTCCGGACTGGAATTTCTAACGATTGCCGTCGGTTTGTTTGCCCTTGGCGAAGTGTTTAAATCCATCCTGGAGAGGGACTACGCAGCGGGTCCAACTTCCAAGATCGGCCGCATCCTCCCGACACGCCAAGACATGAAGGATAGCGCGGGACCGATTGCCCGCGGCTCGATCCTCGGCTTCTTTATCGGCATCCTGCCGGGTGCCGGCGCAACGCTTGCTTCCTTCTTCAGTTATATCGTTGAGAAAAAGGTTAGCAAGCATCCCGAATCCTTCGGCAAAGGCAATATCGCTGGCGTTGCTGCACCCGAGTCGGCCAACAATGCGGCATCCGGAGGCGCTATGATCCCTCTGCTGACACTGGGAATTCCGGGTTCCGGAACAACTGCCATCCTGATGGGGGCACTCATCATGTACAACATCCAGCCAGGCCCGCTGCTGTTCGAAGAGCACCCTCAAGTTGCATGGGGACTGATCGCCAGCATGCTCATCGGTAACCTGCTGCTGCTTGTACTGAATATGCCGCTGGTTAAAGTATTTGCCAAGGTCATCCAGACCCCGGCCAAATATCTCATACCCATCATCATTGCCATCTCCATCTTCGGCGTTTACGCCGTTCAAGCACAGATCTTTGACCTGGTCCTGCTGCTCATCTGCGGCATTGCCGGCTTCCTGCTGGCCCGCAATGACTTTCCGCTCGCGCCGCTGGTGCTCGGACTCGTGCTGGGTCCCATGATCGAGAACAATATGCGCCGGGCGCTGACCACATCCAACGGCGACTTTATGATCTTCCTGCAGAAGCCGATGTCGCTGGCATTCCTCATCATCGCCTTGCTTTGGATTATCGTTCCGATTCTACTCAAACGAAAAGGCAAGGAAGTTATCGTGAACGAAGAAGGCTAACCCATCATACGAATATCGATAAGCCAAGGAGGCAGTCATGAATACCAGCAAACTAGGCGGCAAAAGTGTCATCGCAAGAATCGAAATGCATACGGAAGAAGCAAGCTTTGGCCAAGTAACGGCCGCCATCTTCGAGGCGGGAGGCGATATCGTGGCCATTGACGTCATTCAGACGAGCAAGCATACGACGATTCGCGACGTCACCATCACGGTGATCGACACCATCGACATCGACATTATTGCCGAGCGCATTCGCGCCATGTCCGGCGTTCAGCTGCTGCATCTATCTGACCGCACCTTCCTGCTCCATCTTGGAGGAAAGATTGAAACCAAGCTGAAAGCGCCGATCCAGAACCGCGACGACCTCTCCCGCGTGTATACGCCGGATGTTGCTCGCGTATGCATGGCAATCCACGAAGAACCGCGTAAAGCCTTTACGCTCACCGTCAAGCGCAACACCGTAGCCGTCATCTCCGACGGCAGCGCCGTCCTGGGACTTGGCAATATTGGCCCCTATGCGGCCATGCCGGTGATGGAGGGCAAGTCGATGCTCTTCAAGCAGCTGGCGGATGTGGACTCCTTCCCAATCTGTCTGGATACACAGGATACCGAAGGGATCATTACGGCGATCAAAGCGATCGCTCCCGCGTTTGGCGGTATCAATCTGGAAGATATCTCATCGCCGCGATGCTTTGAGATTGAGCAGCGTCTGCGCGAGGAATTGGACATCCCGGTGTTCCATGATGACCAGCATGGAACCGCCGTCGTCCTGTATGCAGCCTTGATCAATGCGCTGAAGGTCGTCGGTAAATCCGTAGAGAATCTGAAGGTTGTCGTCTGCGGCATTGGCGCCGCAGGCGTTGCTTGCAGCAAAATACTTATGTCGGCGGGCGTGAAGAACATCATCGGCGTCGATCGCCTCGGCGCGCTGACCTCCGATCAGACGTATGACCATCCAATGTGGCAATGGTACGCCAGCAACACCAACCCCGAACGGCGTTCCGGTTCACTTCAAGACGTCATCCAGGGCGCCGACGTATTCATCGGCTTGTCTGCCGGTGGAATCCTGAAGAGAAAGGATGTTCAAGCGATGGCAGAGCGTCCGATCGTCTTCGCGATGGCCAATCCGATCCCGGAGATTCTGCCGGAGGAGGCAGAGGATATCGCGGGCGTCATTGCAACAGGCCGCTCGGATTACCCGAACCAGATTAACAACGTGTTATGTTTTCCCGGTATTTTTCGCGGCGCCCTGGACTGCCGAGCCTCTGCCATCAACGAGGAGATGAAACTCGCCGCGGCCGAAGCGATCGCATCGGCGGTCACGGACAAGGAACGGAGCCGGCATTACATCATCCCGAGCGTATTCAACCAACAAGTCGTCAGCGGTATCCGGGACCTTGTCATCCAGGCAGCCATCCGAACCGGGGTCGCGCGCCGTATTCCAAGGGAATACCGCTAACGGTTACGATTCCATGAAACGGGGAGGATTCGTCAAGCACCAGCTGCAGCTGAAAGAGGATTGATCCCTAAGATCTATAGAGCGACCCATCTTAAGATATGAGTATTTAAAGAAAAAGAGCAAAAGAGTACGGTTTCCTCTAGGCCCCGTACTCTTTTGCTTCCTACCTACACTGAAAACGCAGCACGTATAATCTTAGCCGCTCCGGCCCATCCCTTCAATGCCCAATCGATTTACTTTCGCTCTGCCCGATACTCCATAATCCAGCAGTCCCGCAGTTCACCTTCATGCTGTTCATGCTTCTCCAGCAGTCTCACCTTCCGGAAGCCGCACTTTTCGTAACAAGCAATCGCCCGTTCATTCCATGCCTGCGGGTCCATTACGATCCGATCAGCCTGCCTCTGAAACACGAGATACTCCACCATGGAAGTCATGAGCTTCGTACCGATGCCTCGATTCCAATAATCCGGCTCCCCGATGAATTGATCCGTGGCGAAGGTTCTGCAGTCTGCATCACTCCCGTTATATCCATACTCGCCTAACGTCTCTTCATCCAGAAGATAAAACTGAATATACCCGATCGGTTTCCCATTATGCTCAATGATGCAGCGAGTCTCATCATCATCCACGTAAAAATGCTCCCGCACCCGCTCCACGTCGTGAGGATTGTCCCGTCCCTCATAATACTGCAGCACATCCGGATTGGACAGCCAAGAAGCTAAGGATATTTCATCCTTCTCCTCCAGCTCGCGAACCGTAATCGGTCCAGCCTCGTACACCAGCATCGCGATCCCCCCATCTTCCCTTATTAGATCCCCAATTCTCATTCTTCAGATTACATCCGCAAGCATCGTAATAGAGGTTCCGCTCATGCCCACCTCCTGGAATCCGAACCGCTCATATAATTTCATAGCGGCCGTATTCTCCGGAGCGACGCTTAACGATACCTTTTGAATTCCCTGCTCCTTCATTCCTCTGAACAATTCCTTCATCAGGGCCGTTCCGAGCCCTTGCCCGCGGGATTCCGGCAGCAGCGCCATGCCCAGTTCCGGAATGTCATCGCTCACGTAACCGAATCCCTTGTTCCCTTCATCAAAATAACGGATCGTAATCGAGCCTGTCGGCTTTCCTGTGGCATTCACGGCAATATAGCCTAAATCGCCCTCTCTCCCCCAGTTCTCCACATATTTTTTCATAAACGGTTCCTCGAGGATATCCCTGCTAAAAGGCTCCTCTCCCTCGGGCACATACAGGGACTCATACAGCATTTCCCGTAGAAAGGATACATCCTCCCGGCCAGCGACTCGAATATGATATGATTCCATGTGCATCTCCCTTTCCTCCTAGATACGATCCGTCAGTACAGTCCATAACGCCAATCTCTCCGGATCGAAATCGCTCCGGCCGTAATGGTCGAGAAAAATATCCTTGTAGTCATCGTTCCCCAGGTTATATCGCAGCGTCCATATCCCCCAATAGAGGTCGTAGTGAAGGTCCCCGATCCCGCCATAACCCAGATCGATAAAACCTTCAAGCTGGAAATCCCTCATTATCAGATTCGGCAGACAATAATCGCCGTGGAGTAGCACATCATGATGTGCTGCTCCCTGCAGCTTCTCAAGGCTTAATAGAGCCTGTTCTCTTCCACCCGGAAACCCTTCGATATCTTCCGTTTTGTTCATGAAACTTTCCTGATATTCCTGGAGAAGTTCAGCCGTTCGATTCGGAAAGGGACAATCCGCAGCCGATACAGAATGGAGATAACGCAAACTCTCCCCGAACACGGCAGCCAGCCTCTTCGGATCATCAAGGTGTCCCCCGGACACCCCATCTTCACCCTGCAGAGCGACGGTCAGCAGGTAATCGTTCTCGCCATGCTGTTCATAAGCCAGCACCTTGGGAGCCAGGCCCTTTCCGTGCAGATATTCCGACATCATCCCTTCTCTCTTAAGTTCACTCCGTTTCGCTATCTTCAAAAACATCGGTTGGTTCGCTCCCTCGATGTACAGGGTTTTGGCCTGTTCCGATGAGCTGCTGTCATAGACGGCAGCGGTCTGGATATATGGCTGCAAGCTGGCAGGCAGCGCCTTGATGTCGAATGGAATACGTACTTTTTTCATCGTTCCTCCACACCGACCCCAAATCGGTCGGCCTCAGTTCAATAGAATAAAGACGTCCCCATCGGAACGCCTTCGGATCTGTACTGTATAAATTGGCGCTTTGCCGGCCTAATCCTTCCCTACCAGCAGGTAATTTTTCGTTTAAACTATTTTTGATCCCTGTTTATCAGAACGGAACTCCCTCGAAGTACACCACCTCGGCCAGACGAATGTGCAGCGCTTTATGATCCCCGACCGTCAATTGAAGATGGTCCACCGCAACGCCGGATAAGATCCCATCGACTTTCCCCGCGGTGGTCATAATGACTACCTTGGCTCCTTTATGCCGGAGCAGATGTTCAATAAATGCCGGTTCAACCAGCGCTGCGTAGTGGGCTGGCTGCGGAATTGCCAGGGTACGCGGCGCGTAATTCGGCGGTATAGGTTGGGGCGGGGGATAGGCATAGTAACCCGGTGCATAACCCGCAGGCGGGGCTGGATAACCAAAATGGTTATGGTTGTTCATGAAAGACCTCCCATGCCAATATTATTCCTACACCCTTATGTATGTCCGAGATGGGGCCGCTATGTTAACAATCCTCATATTTATGTGTAAAAGCAAGAAAACCGCCCAACCTCCCTTCCATTTACACCTTCTGTGCAATCAACTTACTCATCGCATGCCGGTGCGGGATACCCGATGAGTTACAATCAAAAATCACCTCCGGGCAGCTGTGAATCAACCAGTCGTGATAATGCATCATAAGCTCCCCGGATTTCCAGTCGTAAGCGTACGGCTCATCCTCGGGAGGAGACGCAATGAACGGCTTTTGTACGAACACATTAAGGCAATGATGCCCCTCGGCCGACGTGAATTTTTTATAATTAGCAAAGATCTCTTCACGATACTCGGGTCTGATATAATGCAGAACGCCGCTGGAATACAGCACGTCAAACTCCGAATCCAAACGGTAATCCGAAATATCCGCCTTAAATACGTTCACGTGAACCCCGATATGATCGGCCAATTTCTTCGTTTTCTCAATCCCCGCATCCGAAATGTCGAATGCTGTGACATCATAGCCGTTACGCGCAAAAAACACGGCATCCTTCCCTTCCCCGCACCCGATATCCAGCAGCTTCACCCTTCTTGTGGGAGGAATCATTTCAAGCACCTGATAACAGGCCGCATTCGGCTCCGTGCCCCAATAGTACTCCGGTGTTTTGTACTCCTCTTCATATATGCTGATTGGCTTGCCCGTCGCAGAATAACCAAACAACTTATCGATGCTGACATCAAGCAGCTGTGACAGCTCCGGAAGCAGCGCCGTATCAGGCATGGTCTGTCCCGTTTCCCACTTGGACACCGCCTGGAACGTAACGCCCAGCTTATGGGCCAACCCCTCCTGGGTGAGCCTCCGTTCTTTGCGGTATCGATGAATATTTTTGGCTAACATGTCTCTCATATGTATCACGCTCCTATATAACCACATTGTAGGGGCGCTGCGTAAGGCATACAATAACCTGGTTATTGAATCCCAAGAGAATTCAACCGCCAGTTGAAATCATCCAAATCCAGGAAATCGATGGCCAGGCATGTTACAATAAACCTGTTTTTATAATCACTATAGATGATAATGAGGGAGAAACTCGTGAACATTAGAAAGCTGAATACTCATGAAAAACCCCCAATGGACCTGCTGCTGCTTGCAGATCCATCGATAAGGCTCGTTGAGGACTATGTAAAGCGCGGTCATTGTTATGTCGCTGAGGAGGACACGCATCCCATCGGGGTCTACGTCCTGCTGCCTACAAGGCCTGATACGATCGAACTCGTTAACGTTGCCATAAGCGAGAATCTGCACGGCCAGGGATATGGCAAACAGCTTGTGAATCATGCCATCGGGCAGGCCCGAGAGCTTGGATATGCAACCATTGAAGTCGGAACAGGGAGTACGGGCGTGGCGCAGCTGGCGCTGTATCAGAAATGCGGGTTTCGGATGACAGGCATCGACCGGGACTTTTTTGTCCGTCATTATGATGAAGAAATCTACGAAAATGGCATGCGGCTGCGCGATATGGTGCGGTTGTCGCTAGATTTGTAAGTTTTGTGGCTGGGCAGTTGCACCATTCCTCCATCCGATGAATAGGCTATCGCATATTGATTATGGAGGAGAATCTACTTGAGCATGAGTCAAAATCCGAGGCATCTCGCTTGGCATGAAACGTTGGAGATTCATGAATTAACCGCCTTTCAGGCAAATAACCTGATGGGGTTCAAGATGTCATTACATGATATCAAGGACCCGGAGCTCCATGGGCTGTATACAGAAGCGATAAATGGAGTAGAACAAAACCTGAGGGAACTCCTGCCTTATTTTTCACAAGCGCCCACAGGAACCCGCAGTCTTTCCGGTGCCGATTTGACGGCGTATTACGCAGGCCATCTGCTGGGTTTCGCCAAAACCTCTGTCCGCAGCTACGCCATTGCCATTACCGAAGCCGCAACGCCAAGCGTAAGAGAAACCCTGCAGAAACAATTGAACAAAGCCATTGAACTGCACGGCAAGGTCTTCTATTTCATGTATGCGCGCGGTCTGTATCCTTCCTACAATTTGAAGCAGCTGCTGGAGAATGACGTGAAGAATGCCAACAAGGCATTAAGCCTGTAACATCAGCAAAAAAAGCCCCGGGCTACACAAGACAGGTTAGGTACGAGATGTTAGTATCGCCAAAACCGTCAGCTGTATAGCTCAGAGGCTTTTTCTATTTCACATATCATCCCCTAAAAGTCAGGGATTATTTATTCAGTGTTTCGCTCCAGTCATGCACCATATGGCCTTCGAGATATTTCTCGCAGTCCATAGCGGCCATACAGCCTGTGCCTGCAGCCGTAATCGCTTGGCGGTAGCGTGTGTCCTGGACATCGCCGCAAGCAAACACGCCCGGGATGTTCGTCTCCGTCGTTCCCGGTTTAACCAGGATATAGCCTGTCGGGTCGGTTGTAATCTGATTGCCAAGGAAGCCCGTATTCGGCGTATGGCCGATCGCCACGAATACACCTTCCGCTTCAATCAGTTCTTCTTCTCCCGTTTCATTGTTGCGGACCTTCAACCCTTTAACTCCGGTTTCGCTGGTAACCACCTCAACCGGCGTACGGTCCAGAGCCCACTGGATCTTCTCATTCTCACGCGCGCGATCCTGCATGATCTTGGATGCACGCAGCTCGGTGCGGCGGTTCACTACCGTTACGCTGGAAGCAAAACGCGTCAGGAAGCTGGCTTCCTCCATCGCGGAATCGCCCCCGCCGATAACAATGATCTTTTTCCCGCGGAAGAAGAACCCGTCGCAAGTGGCGCATGTGCTTACGCCGCGACCAACGTTCTCCTGCTCTCCCGGAATTCCGAGATACTTCGCGGAAGCTCCCGTCGAGATAATCACGGACTCAGCCAGAAGCTCGCCCATGCCCTCGACATTCACCTTGAACGGACGCTCGGAGAAATCAACGGACTCGACCCAGGCGCTCTTGAACTCCGCACCGAAGCGCTCCGCTTGTTGACGCATATTATCCATCAGCTCGGGGCCCATGATTCCTTGCGGAAATCCGGGGAAATTCTCAACCTCGGTCGTTGTCGTAAGCTGACCGCCCGGCTGCATTCCTTCGATAACGAGCGGCTTCAAGTTCGCGCGTGCCAAGTAGATGGCTGCCGTCAATCCGGCAGGTCCTGTTCCGATTACGATTGATTTGTACATAGATACGGCCTCCTTTAAGGTGTCGATTTCTGTTACGTGCTACATCCTATTCAGGACTTATGGAATCTTCATGTACCAAGGTCTCCTAAGTATCCGAATATGGGTTCTTACTTAAATGTTTTCCGTAAATGGCCGGAAATTATCATCCGGCTGTGCTTTCGTTTCACATACGCTATCCATTTGACGTGCGTAACGGCTCACCGTTGATGGCGAAATGCCGTAACGGACAGCTACTTGTTCATAGGTCAGGGTTCTTCCACGCTTCTTGGCCGTCAAATATTCCAATGCCGCAGCCCAGCCCTCCACATTCCGAATGTTCGGAATATCAGGGTACAGCCGGCTCAGGAACTCGGACCAGAGATTCTCCATCTCTTTTTTCCAAAAAGCGTCTACCCGCATGTCCATGGTCTGCTCTGCCTTCTCCAGCACCGCCTTCCAGGAAGGCAGCCAATCCGGCAGCACCTCGCGGGTCTTGCTGCTGGATATATCGCGATCGTCGCGGCGTTCCTTCAGCCGATTGCTTGCGGCCTCCATCTGCTGGAGCACCAGGCGGGCGGCATCCTTCAGCTCCGCATCCTCTCCCGGTTCCTGCAGGAACGATTGCAGCGCATGCTGCACCTCTTCATCGGCAATCAATTCCAGCGTCCGGATCACCTGCAGCTTGGTATGGGGGTCGCCATGTCGGAGCGCCCAGAAGAACGAAGAACGAATCAGCGGATTTTGCTTCGCTTCCTCCGTCAATTTGTCGCCGTCATGCTCCCAGCGTTTGAACTGCTCTTCGAACGGAAGATGATAGTGATAACTCACCTTCATCTGTTTCGTACCGGTCTCTTTACGCTTCTGCAGCTGTGCCAGATAGAAATCCGGAATCACCGAATCCCCATCCAGCTTCAATGCTTGCCGCCAATATTTCTCGGCCCTGTCATAATAACCGCTATTGCATGCCGCAACGGCCGTGTAATGATACAGGCTAGGATCTCCGCTAAACTCCTCATCCTTCAACAAACGGCGAAAATGACCGTAGGCAATTTCGTGCTGCCCCAGTATTCCCATCGTTGTCGCCAGCTTAAACACATGCTCCTGATGGAAAGGAACCGTCACCGTTAGCATGTCCATCAATCGGTCACGCTGCTCCTGATTTCCTTCATGCTGAAAGAAGATAGCCAGATTGCATAGACCGTGCAGATTGCCCGGCTCCTGATCCAACACCTCGCCAATGGTGCGCTTCGCGGTATCAAAGCGTCCCATATAATAATAGGCTAGAGCCAGATTGTTGCGCGCAGCCAGAAAATCCGGATTATCCTTGACGATTTCCTCCAACAGCTTGACCGCTTGTGCGAATTTCCCTTCCTCCAGCAGTGCCCGCGCATGCTCATGCTCGACCACGCCTTCACGACTCTTGATCCGGTTCAGCTTGGCTGGACGATTCAGCTCGTAATGAAGCAGCTCCATCATCTCCTCAGCCTCATCCAAAAACTGACCGCTCGGGTCTTCCTCCAGATAGGTAACAAGCGCTTCTTCCGCTTTCTCGAATTGCTCCATATTGGCGTAATTGTTCGCCATATAGAAGTAGCACTCCGTCATCAACGGGTCAACCTGCTCCAGAATGTGAGCCAGCACATCGTTGGAAGCTTTATAATCTCCCGTCTCTGATAATATACCCGCCATATTGCAATGATTCACCGGATTATCCGGTTCATATTCAACAGCTTTGCGGAAATATTTCAGAGCCTTGTCATATTGGAAACGATCAAGCGAACGAACCGCGCGATCGAAGAAGAAATTGGCATTCATCTCGATAGATATAACATTGTGGGGGTCACTGGACCCATATGGATGACCATTCACGAAAAGCAAGGCACCTCCTTTAACTTGCTCCTCTATCCACAACAGTATAACACAAGTTTCAACGTCATTTGCAGAAAAAAGACACCAGTTTACACACCGGCGTCTTTGAACAAAGTGGCGATCGATCCGCCCTCGATAATAATATGGGTTGCCTGGGCTAACATTGGCGCTACGGACAGCACCTTAAGCCGCATCTTGCAGTGATGATCCGGGAGCACAATAGAGTCTGTGACCACGATTTCCTCGATATGTGCATGGTCGAGACGGTCAAGTGCTTCACCGGAGAAAAGGCCATGGGTCGCGCACACAATGGCATCATTGGCTCCCCGTTCCTTTAAGCTTTCCACCACTTGCACGATGGTGGTTCCCGTATCAATCAAGTCTTCGATAATAATCGGCGTGCGACCCGCCACGTCCCCAATGACATGGGTAATTACCGCTTCGTTATGGGCAGGACGCTGCTTGACCATCATGGCAAACGGCGACCCCAGGCGGCTCGAAAGCTTCTCGGCCGTCTTCGCCCGTCCGGCATCGGGAGAAACGATAACCGGATTCTCGATGTTCTTGGACTTCAGATACTCCGTAATCAAATCCAGCGCAGTCAGATGATCCACCGGTATATTGAAGAAGCCCTGAATGGCTGGCGCATGCAGATCGATGGTTATCACGCGGTTGGCACCGGCTGTGGTCAGCACGTCGGCTACCATTTTGGCCGATATCGGTTCACGCGGCGCTGACTTTCGTTCCTGTCTGGCATAACCGTAATAAGGCACAATGATATTGATCGTTCTGGCGGAAGCGCGCTTCGCGGCATCAATCATCACCAATAGCTCCACGAACATTTCATTGATAGGGTGAGAAAAGGACTGCAGCAGGAAAACATCGCAATTGCGGATGCTCTCTTCAAAGTGCACATAAACTTCGCCACTCTGAAAGCGGGAAATCTTGATCTTTCCCAGTTCAACTCCCAACTGCTGACTGATATTTGCGGCAAGCGTCGGATTTGAAGTGCCGGCGAACAATCGTAATGAACGATACATGAGGACCTCCTGACGAGAGTGGTTGATAATGTCGGCTGATGCAGGGATCTCGTTGAAAGCGCTATCGTCAAATCAGGCCGTTCCCGCCTCCGTCAACCTCTTCGAAGAAGGGTCTCTAGGAGTAGAAAACAGCCGTCTGCAATAAACCTGTTTGCAATTAGTGCTTTTCTTTATTATACATGGTTTCCCTCAACATTCAAAAGCACCATCTCCCGCTTCCGGTTACGGAAGGTCGCAACCTCCCGAACGCCAAGCTCCGATAGCAGTGCCCGGGCCTGATCCAGATGCTCGCCCAGCTTCATCGGCTGGTGGGCATCCGACCCTAAAGTCAACGGAATGCCAAGCTTCATCGCTTCCTCCAGCATGCGGCGGCTTGGAAACATTTCCTCACAGGCCTTCGATAAGCCGGAGGCGTTCAGCTCCATGGCTTTTCCGCTTTGGGCCACGGCCGCAAGCGCTGCTTGCTCCAATGCGATCACTTCCGGCTTCTGCTCGGGACCCGGCCCATAACCGAACCGCTTGATCACGTCCAGATGCCCCATGATATCGTAGAAGCCGGTGGCAGCAGCTTTCTGCACCGCATCATAATATCGTCTATAAACCTCAAGCGGATCCTTGCCCTCCCAGCCTTTGGTCTGACGGTAATCCGTAATATCCCATTCACCAAGAAAATGAACGGAGCCAATGACATAATCCCATGGATAGTCATTCACAATTCGCTCAATCTGTTCTTCATAACCCTCGATATAATCGCCTTCGAGTCCGATCCGAATGTCAATCTGCCCTTGGTAGCGTTCCTTCAACTGCAGGCACTCTTCCACATAACGCGGCAGTTCGTCCATTGGCATGGCCATCTCCGGATAGTACGCCTCCGGATCCACGTGTATCAAAGGCATATGATCCGACAAGCCCAATTGATCCATCCCGAGTTCAATAGCGCGCCGTACATACTCCTCCAGCTGCCCCTCGGCATGTCCGCACCGGGCATGGTGGGTATGGTAATCAATATGCATCGGTAAGCCTCCTAATCGCGGCGCGGCCGTTCATGGCGGCGGCTTAGCTCATCCATGATCTCATCCAGCGGGAGCTTCCGCTCCTGGAGAAGTACCAGCAGATGGTAGATCAGATCGCTGATTTCAAGCTTAAGCTCGGCATTGTCTTTATTTTTGGCGGCGATGATCGTTTCCGAAGCTTCTTCGCCCACCTTCTTAAGGATTTTGTCTACCCCTTTATCAAAAAGGTAAGTCGTATAAGCCCCTTCAGGCCGCTCCACTTCACGCTGGGCAATAACCTCTTCCAGCTCGGCAAGAACCGCAAACCGCCCGCTCTCTGCAGCTGCACGGTTGTTCACAAGCCCGCTCTTCTGCCCCTGAACCGTAATCTCATTGAAGAAGCAGGTCGTTTGTCCGGTATGACAAGCCGGTCCCTTCGGATTCACCTGCAGCAAGAGGGTGTCTCCATCGCAATCGTACGTCATGGCAACCACGGTCTGGACGTTCCCGGAAGTTGCTCCCTTATGCCACAGCTCCTCGCGCGAACGGCTCCAGAACCAAGTTTCCCCGCTTTCCAGCGTCAAGCGAAGAGACTCCCGATTCATATAAGCCATCATCAGCACCTGCTTGCTCTGTGCATCCTGTACAATCGCCGGCACCAAGCCCGAGGCATCCCAACGGATATGCTCGCTGACCTGCTCCAGGGATAAATCCTTCAACATATCTTCGCTCACCGTATATCCACTCCTTTTTGACTAAGCTGCAACTTCAGATGAGGAATCGAGATCTCTTTATAATGGAAAATCGTTGCGGCAAGACCCGCATCCGCCTTGCCCTTGGTAAACACGTCATAGAAGTGATCCTCTTTGCCTGCGCCGCCGGACGCGATAACCGGGATCTGCACCGTCGAAGATACGGCAGAGGTTAGCGACAGATCGAACCCATCCTTCGTTCCGTCCGCATCCATGCTGGTCAACAAAATTTCGCCCGCACCCAGGCTTTCCGCCTGCTTTACCCAATCCAGCGCTTTGATGCCGGAGGGCGTACGTCCGCCGTGCGTGTACACTTCCCATTCTCCCCACGCTTCGTTGTACTTGGCATCGATGGCTACAACGATGCATTGGGAGCCGAATTTGCGCGCTCCGGCCGAGATAAGCTCCGGCTGCTTGACCGCTGCCGTATTGATCCCGATCTTATCCGCGCCCGCCCGCAGAATCCGCTTCATGTCCTCGACGGACGAGATGCCTCCACCCACGGTAAAAGGGATGGCAATTTCCCCTGCCGTTCTCCGCACGACTTCCTCCATCGTCGCCCGGCCTTCGACCGATGCTGAAATATCCAGAAAGACTAGCTCGTCTGCGCCTTCCCGGTCATAGAGAGCCGCCAGTTCCACGGGATCGCCCGCATCGCGGAGATTCACAAAATTTACGCCCTTCACCACCCGGCCGTCCTTCACGTCCAGGCAAGGTATGATCCGTTTTGCCAGCATGCCTTTCCCCTCTTCCCCTATGAACTCTGTCGATTAATCGCTTATTTGAACGGAACCTAGGTCCGGCCTCACTTGATTCGCGTAATGGCCTCGTTCAAGTCAATATTGCCTGTATACAGTGCCTTTCCTACGATTGCTCCGCCTACACCGTCACCGCTGTGCGCGCTGAGCGCCAGCAAATCGTCCAGCTTCGTCACGCCGCCCGAAGCGATGACCGAGCGGCCGCTGGCTTTGGCAAGCGAGACAATCCCCTCCACGTTAGGCCCCTGCATCATCCCGTCACGGGAAATATCGGTAAAGATGAAGGTTTCCGCTCCTTTGGCTGCCAGCTCCTTAGCCAACACTTCGGCTTGAACCTCGGACGTTTCCAGCCAGCCTCTAGTTGCCACGTATCCGTCGCGCGCATCGATCCCGATGGCCACCTTATCCCCGTACTTGCCCAGCACCTCTTCCGTAAAGACACGGTCTTCAATCGCCGCCGTACCGATGATCACCCGGCTGACGCCAAGCGACAACAGCCTCTCCACATCCGCCAGCGTGCGCAGGCCTCCGCCTACCTGAACCGGAACCTGGACGCTGGCTGCGATCTTCCCGATGATATCGTCATTTACCGGATGGCCTGCCTTGGCTCCGTCCAAATCCACGAGATGAATAAACGTGCCGCCCTGCTCTTCCCACGATTTGGCTACCTCCAGCGGATTATCATTGTATACCGTTTCTTGATTATAATCGCCTTGCACGAGTCTGACGCATTTGCCGCCACGTATATCGATTGCCGGATATATGATAAAAGAGGACATCCCCACTCCCACTTTCCTTCTGGTCTATTTGATCGCCTTACATTACGTTAATGTCAAAGCCAAGAAATTGCGAAGCAGGCTCATCCCAAGCTCCCCGCTCTTCTCGGGATGGAACTGCATGCCGTACACCGAACCGCGCCCCACGATGGCTGTCACTGGCTGACCGTAATCGGTAACCGCCAGCAAATCAGCCTGAACCTCAGGAAGAACATGATACGAATGGACAAAATACACATGACCTTCCTCAAGTCCCGCAAACAGCGGATGCTCCCGCTTCTCGAACTGCAATGAATTCCAGCCCATATGCGGCACCTTGTAGTCACCACCCGTAAACCGAACAACCGATCCGGGCAAAATATCCAGCCCTTCAAACTGGCCATGCTCCTCACTCCGGCTGAACAGGAGCTGCATGCCGAGGCAAATTCCCAGCAGCGGCTTCCCTGATTCCGCAGCATCCTTCATGACCGAGTCCAGCGAGGTTTCGCGCAGTTGCTCCATGGCATCGCCGAACGCGCCGACGCCCGGCAGAATGATGCCATCCGCAGCCAGAATCTCCTCCCGCTTCCCCGTGACGAGCGGCTCATACCCAAGCCGCTCCACTGCTTTGCTCACACTGTGCAGATTGCCCATGCCATAATCCACGATTGCAATCGCCATCGATTAGAGCACTCCCTTCGTGGATGGGACGCCCGTCACCCGCGGATCCACGGTAGTCGCCTCATCCAATGCACGGCCAAGCGCCTTAAATACCGCTTCAATCATATGGTGGGTATTGTGTCCGTAATGAACGATGACATGCAGCGTGATACGGGCTTCCAGCGCCAACTTCCACAGAAATTCATGAACAAGCTCGGTATGGAAAGAGCCTACCTGCTGCGAAGGATATTCCGCTCGGTACTCAAAATGCGGGCGATTGCTTATATCTACAATGACTTGAGCAAGCGCCTCATCCATCGGTACAAACACGCTGGCATATCGCTTAATACCCTTTTTATCGCCCAGCGCCTCGCGGAACGTCTGCCCCAGGCAAATCCCGATATCCTCCACCGTGTGATGGTCATCGATCTCAATATCCCCCTTCGCTTTCACGCGAAGATCAAATTGGCCATGCTTCGTAAACAAATCAAGCATATGATTCAGAAACGGTACATCGGTCTCCAGTTCCGAGATCCCGGTTCCATCGACATTGAAATCCAAGGCAATATCGGTTTCATTGGTTTTGCGGCTCACGCCGGCTGATCTTGCTGCTGCATCCAAACTGCTCACGTTGACTGCCTCCTCTATACGTATCTAATATAACGAATCATTGATGCTCCTCTTTATTGATTAACGCTCCTGCTCCAGTCGAATCTCGATCGCCCGGGCATGGCCTTCAAGCCCTTCTCGCCGGGCCAGCTCCATAATCTGCTCTCCGTCGCGCAGCAGCGCTTCCTTGCTATAGTAGATCAAGCTCGATTTCTTAATGAAATCGTCCAGATCCACCGGCGACGCAAACCGTGCCGTCCCATTCGTCGGGATGATATGATTCGGCCCTGCAAAATAATCACCTACCGGCTCCGAGCTATATGGCCCGAGGAAGATTGCGCCTGCGTTCTCGATCTGGCCCACGATGGCCATCGGCTCCGCCGTCACGATCTCCAGGTGCTCCGGCGCCAAACGGTTAATAACTTCTATTCCTTCGTTAAGGGATTCCGTGATGATCACCGCGCCGTAAGTGTCCACGGAGGCCCGGGCAATGTCGCGCCGCGGCAGCATCTCAAGCTGCCGCTCTACCTCGGCGGCAACGGCCTCACCCAGCTTGCGTGAAGGCGTTACGAGAATGGCCGAAGCCATCTCGTCATGCTCTGCTTGGGAGAGTAAATCCGCCGCAATATACGAAGCATTCGCGCTGTCATCGGCTAATACTGCAATCTCGCTCGGACCGGCCAGGCTGTCAATATTGACCGCACCATATACTTCTCGCTTGGCCAGCGCAACGTAAATATTGCCGGGACCGCAAATTTTATCAACGGGGGAAATGGTCTCCGTACCGTAGGCCAACGCCGCAATGGCCTGAGCTCCTCCAACGCGGTAGATCTCCGTAACGCCGGCCTCGGCCGCAGCTACCAGGATATAGGGATTAATCCCATCCTTCCCGCCGGTTGCCGGGGGAGTGACCATGACAATCTCGGGCACGCCTGCCACTTGCGCCGGGATTACGTTCATCAGCACGGACGAAGGATAGGCTGCCTTTCCTCCGGGCACATATACACCCACGCGTTTCAACGGGCGAATGATCTGCCCCAAGATGCTGCCGTCGGCTTGAAGATCCATCCAGGAATTCCGCTTCTGCTTCACATGAAAAGCGCGTATGTTTTCCGCGGCAGCCTGAATTGCCTTCACGAACGAGGGCTCCACATGATCATAAGCCGCTTTGAGCTCTTCTTCTGTAACTCGAAGCTGATCTGCGGTCAGACGGACACGGTCCAATTGCTCGGTATGCCGCAGCAAGGCAGCATCTCCTTCAGACCGAATATCCCGCACAATCGCCTTCACGACTTCATTCTGCTCTGGTGTGCCGTAATCATTTTCCCGTTTCAGCTGAAAGTCCCGTGCTGATACAACCTTCACCTTAATCTCCCCCAATCCCGCTGCTTGCATCACATTCTGTTTTCGATACACGCATATCGTTTCTGACTCAATCGATAATCAATCTGTCCGATCACCATACTCATCCTGTTTGTAGCTGTGTTTCTTAGCGCTGTATATTCGCTCCCTCAGACATAATGACCGTTTGCAGGCGATCGCATAATGCCTGAATTTCATCATTCTTCATCCGATAGCTGACGCGATTGGCAATCAGGCGACTTGTGATCTCAAAGATGCTGGTCATTTCTATCAGTCCGTTCTCCTTGAGCGTTTGGCCTGTTTCCACCATATCCACGATCCGGTCCGCCAACCCGATAAGGGGTGCAAGCTCAATCGAACCGTTCAGCTTAACCACCTCAACCTGCTGGCCTTGTTCACGGAAATACTGCGAAGCGACATTCGGATATTTGGTGGCAACCCGCTGCCGAATGCCCGGCTTCCAGTCCGGCAAGCCGATAACCGACATCCGGCACCTTGCGATGCCGAGATCGAGCAGCTCATAGACGTCCTTGTTCTCTTCCATCAGCACATCCTTGCCAACGATTCCGATATCCGCGACACCGTATTCCACATAAGTCGGCACATCCACCGGCTTTGCCAGAATAAATTCCATTCCTGCCTCCGGCAAGGGAATGACCAGCTTGCGCGTCTCATCCACATCGAGGGGAATCGGAAGTCCGGCTGAACGGAACAGCGCGGATGCTTTTTTATATATACGCCCTTTGGGCATCGCTACTTTCAACGTTTCCGCCACGTTCAAATCCTCCTGACCTTGACCTATATAAAATAGGGTGATATATCAACGTTCTATCGAAGGGTAATGATCTCCTGGTAGCCTCTGTTAAGCAGACTGCCGGATACGACGGGCACGCCTTCATCGCGAATATTCGCCGAATCCGGAATGATCGAAGTGATGACGGTATGGCCCTGCGCCCGCAGTTCTGACGCTTTCGCCAAACCTTCTTTGCGACAAGAAGCCGTGTAACGGATCAGAATGGGCAGCTCCTCCGCAATCTCTTCGCCCTGCACCCCATCCAGAATACGATTAGTTTTGAGTGCAAAGCCTGTTGCCGGGACTGCACGGCCAAACTGCTGCAGCAGCTTATCATAACGACCGCCGCTTGCGACCGGTGAGCCAAGTTCAGCGGCATATCCCTCGAATGTCATTCCGGTGTAATAGGAGAAGTCCCCGAGCATCGTCAGATCAAACAGAACATGCCTGGAGACATCGTATGCCTCCAGCACCTCCCATACTCTGCACAGATGCTCAATAGAAGCTCTTGCGAGATTGTTGCTGCTAATCTCAAGTGCCTGCCCGGCAATCTCCCGGCCCCCGCGCAGCTTCAGGATTCCCTCCAGCTGGTCCTGCTGTGTCTCCGTAAGGAGCAGACTGGCAATGGTGTTACGGTATCCGACATAGTCGCGGTTCAGCAGGTCCTGCTTCAGGCTCTCTTGATCCTCCGTCCGCTCAGGCAGCAATTCCTGGAGCAGGCCATTAAGGTAACCCATATGCCCCATCGCGATTTTGAATTTCTCCACGCCTGCCGCCTTCAGGGATTCGATAGCCAGTGCAATCACTTCGGCATCGGCCTCCGGTGTATCGTCGCCTACAAGCTCTACACCCGTCTGGAAGAATTCAGCCTCCCGGCCCGCCTCCTCTTCGATTGCGCGAAATACATTCGCATGATAAGACAAACGCACCGGTAACGGCTCATCCTTCAGCAGCGACGACATGACCCTTGCTATGGGAGCGGTCAGATCGGACCGCAGCACCATTGTCGTTCCGCGCTTATTCAATAATTTAAACAGTTTTTGGTCCGACGTAGAGCTAGCCACGCCTACCGTATCGTAATATTCCATTGTTGGTGTCATAATCTGCCGGTATCCCCAGCGGTCCATACATGCCAGCACTTCACGTTCAATGCGGCGCAGCTTCGTGACCGCATGAGGGAGATAATCACGAACACCTGCCGGTTTCTCGAAGCCTTTCGGTTTAGACATGACGCTCCACCTCAAATTCAGAAAAGTCTTTAATATGGTAAAGTGGTACCTAATTAAAGGATATTGGCTATATTACCATGAACTCTGCCCGATCGTCAATGCATCATGGACGCTTCCTGCTATGTATCGTTCTCTGTTGTTCTTCACCTTAGCCGCCAAAGAATTCGCTTAACTTCTGGGTATAATTGTAACACAAGAACAAGCTGGAGTGGCTTGCTTGTCTATGGGTTAAACCTCTCCCATGTCTTTTGCGGCATAAATACAAATACATTAGCTGGTTTCGTATGATTAGGCCCCCCGTAATCTCTGAATGACCCAATCATACAAAAAAGCCGCCCGATTGCCGGACGGCTTTGCTTCATCATGTTTGGTAAGAATAAAGAATATGCCTGCTATGATTATAGATCAACTGATTTCTTGCTGTCGCCTGCAACGGTGTCTTTTCTCTGCGATGGCGATTTTGGCGCTTTGGATGATGGCTTCAATGATCGTGGAACGCTGCCAAGCAGCACCCAGGAGCCTGGAATCCACCGGAACACCGTTTGTACGACCAGCGCACTAACAATCAGCGCAGTTACCATGCCGCCATAAATCCAGATGAGATAATCATCGGTTACCGGATTCAGCTTGAGATCGTACTCCCGATACAGGAACAGCCAGAGAGGATGCACCAGATAGATCGCGAAAGACAACTCGCCAATCCGCGTCAGCACCTTCACGATGAGTCTCCAACCGCTGTTATACAGCCAGCTGGCTAGCTGCATCAGCACAATGGCGGAGAAAACCGTGTGCAGATTCCATAACATCTCGTACAACAGGGAGTCGTATTTGGCACCGTGCAATCTCTGATTGTACCAAATCTGCACGTGCGTCAGCGCCATCGCGAGCCAGCCCGCCCATAACACGACTGTACCTGCTCTTTGACCTGACGTCTGCTTTTTCCAAGATGACGTAAGCCAGCCCTTGAATTTGTCGTAATTCATCGCCAGATAAGCACCCAGCATATAGTAGGCTAAATACGAGATCGCCAAGCTTCCTTTAAACGTGTAGTGCAGCTCGTATTTATTCCATATGATAAAGCCCCATTGAAGCAGGAACCCGATGGGAACCGCCCACCGTACGAGAAACCGGGACGATTTGAACAGCTTGAGGAATATCGGAAACAGGATATAGAACTGCAAGCTAATAAACACAAAGTATAAGTGCGTATAGTTCTGCCCCCGAATCAAGCGTTCAAAGAAAATCGGCATCTGCGCCCATAGATCAAATGAGCTGTTGAGCAACCCGTTCTGATACATCCGCACAAAGAAATAGATGATCGAGAACAACACATAAGGCAGCAGAATGTACAAGAGCCGCCGTTTGTAGAAGTTTTTGATCAGATCCTTGGTCAGCGGCCGGTCCGCATAGTTATAGAACAGGACAAAACTGCTTAGGAATATAAACGAGGGTGTACCATATTTAAAAAATATATTCAAAAAATTAATAATATAATAGAATCGCGAATCAATCGCATCCACAGTTGCAAATGAAGTCGCATGAACGTGAAGCACGCCCAGGATGGCCAGCGCACGATAAATATCGAGCTGCGGGAGCCTTTCCTTTTTGTTCAGCGTTGCACTCATGTCAGGCGTCGCCTCCTTGTTTTCAAGTATTTTCATAGAGTCATTGTATAAGGATAGGCGGGCAAAAAAGTCCCTCAAGGCTATCATACCCAGGGGACTATTGAATCGCTTTGTGTCATGTTATCCTCTACTCATTCTACAATAATTCAGGTAGCTTGAGAACCTAACTTGTCACATTACCTCAAATTGACTCACTTTCCGTTGATGTCCTCTTCAGCTCTTGCAATGGATTGCCGCCTACAAAAACACCCGGTGCCACATCTTTATGTACGACAGACCCTGCT
This sequence comes from Paenibacillus sp. p3-SID867, assembly GCF_025142895.1. Taxonomy (NCBI): domain Bacteria; kingdom Bacillati; phylum Bacillota; class Bacilli; order Caryophanales; family Paenibacillaceae; genus Paenibacillus; species Paenibacillus sp. p3-SID867. The sequence goes on along the minus strand of NZ_JAMBDM010000015.1, from coordinate 7,253 downwards.
GCAACAACCGCGCCATCTCCGATCGTTACACCAGGCAAAATCGTGGTGTTCGCGCCGATGAGCACGTTCTCCCCGATCCGCACTTCACCCAGACGATATTCCTTTATTAAATACTCATGGGCAAGAATCGTTGTATTGTAGCCGATCACCGAATTCTCGCCGATGGATATTTTCTCCGGAAAAAACACATCCACCATGACCATCAATCCAAACGCGGTATGCCTCCCCACCTTCATCCCGAGCATATGACGGTATATCCAGTTCTTCAAGGGCAGGATAGGACAATAGCGGGCCAACTGGATAAAGATGAAGTTCTTGACGCCCTTGAACGGGCTTACAGTGCGGTAGATTTGCCATAACGCGTTGGGCCCTTCTACAGGATAACGGGTAATCTTTCTGGCCATGCTGCCAAAACTCCTATTCCTCTTGAAGTCCTACGATCTCATACAGGTCTTTCATATCCTTTAAAACATAATCCGGACCATACTCCATCAGCTTCTGCTCACCCTTCAGGGACCAAGCTACAGCTGCGGCCTTCACGCCCGCCGCCTTGGCAGATTGAATATCGACCGGGCTGTCCCCGATCATCAACGTCGTAGCCGGATTGGCGCCCAGCCGCTCGATCGCCGTCAGAACAGGCTCAGGATGCGGTTTCGGATGCTCGACGTCGTTCACCGTCACAATCGCCGACATGAAACGCTCCAGATCGAACTTCTCCAAAGTCATCATCGTGGAAGGACGAATCTTCGTGGTTACGATCCCCAGTGAAAGCCCGTGACGATGAAGACGCTCCACGACTTCATTTACATGGGGGAACGGTCGAACCATCTCATCATGATGAAGCGTGTTGAAGGAGCGGTATGCTTTGATAAGCGGACTAACGTCCTCAACGCCCCCCGAGAAAGCCTGCAGCTGCTGCTCCAGCGTGGTTCCCATATGTGGAATGATCTGCTCCCTGGTTAGCGCTCCTGGGGTCTGAGCCTCGAAGACATGCAGAAACGACGAGATAATCAATTCATTCGTATCAATAATGGTTCCGTCCAAATCAAACAGTACGGTTTCGATCATGCTGCAACTACTCCTTTTTGTCCTCCGTATCTGGGTTTATTGCCGGAGTATCTTCTACTGGGGACGATTTAACTTCCGGCTCCTGGACTTGGGTTAGAGAGCTTTTGTCAGCCGTCTCTGCTGGCTCTGCTGCCGGTTTGTCCTGCTTAACAGGTGCCTGCGCAGACGACTTCGCGGCTTTATTGGTCTGAAGGTCCGCTTCAGGTGTAGGACCTGCTCCGGTTTTCGTTGACACGATAGGGTCCAAATAGCGCACATTGGCGCGACCCGTTACACGGCGCACAATGATCAGTACGATGCCTCCAATGACAATCAATACGGACAGCAGCTGGGAGATCCTAATATTGCCGTAAGCCGGGTCCAGATGGCCCAGTTCAAAGCCCATCCAAGTCATCGGTGCCCATAACGTATTGTTAATGAAGTCGGCAAGTCCGGCTGCGCCTTGGAACGCCAAACTGTCCGTGCGTACGGCTTCAATGAAGAATCGACCGATGGAATACCAGATGAAATATCCGATGAAGAGCTCGCCTGCGCGCAGGAATTTCTGCCTGCGAAGAATAAGGAGAATGACAATACCCACCAAGTTCCATAAGGATTCATATAGGAAGGTAGGATGATGGAATACGCCTTGTACATTCATTTGATTGACGATGAAATCAGGCAAATGGAGCTGCCCGCGTAAAAAGGACTCGCTTACAGGACCGCCATAGGCCTCCTGGTTCACGAAGTTCCCCCAGCGACCAATGATCTGGCCGGCCAACAGGGACGGAGCACAGATATCGGCAATCCGCCAGAAGGAGTAGCCTTTTCTGCGAACATAGATCAACGCACAGATAATGGCACCAATCAGGGCACCGAATATGGCAATCCCGCCGTTCCATATTTTGAACACGTCCAGGAAGTTGTCTTTATAGTCTTCCCATTTAAAAGCTACATAATAAATACGAGCACCAATGATTGCGGAAGGCACGCCAAGCAAGAGCAAATCCATGAAAAATTCCTGCGGAATACCAAAACGCTTCCCCTCGCGAATGGCCAGTAACAGCCCCGCCAAAGCACCCAAACCCAAAATCAAGCCATACCAATGAACACGCAGCGATCCGATGGAGAACGCCACCGGATCGATGAGCAATGTTTGCATCTTTTATAACCTCCCTAGTCCTAGTCCAAATCGTCCATATCTTCAGCGATCGTAGCTGTCAGTTTGTTCGTAAACTGCAGCGCAGCATTCAGTCCCATTTGTTTCAATCTGTAGTTCATAGCTGCCACTTCAATAATAACCGCAAGGTTACGTCCTGGACGAACCGGAATGGTGACCAGAGGGATGTCCGTCTCAATAATTCGTGTTGTTTCTTCATCTAACCCCAGACGATCATACTGTTTATCCTGCTGCCAGGCTTCCAATCGCACAACAAGGGTAATCCGTTTATTGTTTCGAACGGCTCCTGCACCGAATAACGTCATTACATTAATAATACCGACTCCGCGAATCTCCAGAAGATGGCGAATGAGCTCCGGCGCCGTACCGTGCAGCTGAAAATCCGATGTCTGACGTATCTCCACCGCATCGTCCGCAATTAATCGGTGTCCGCGTTTGACGAGCTCCAGTGCCGTCTCGCTTTTCCCGATACCGCTTGAGCCTGTTATCAGCATCCCTACGCCATAAACATCGCACAATACCCCGTGGATGGTTGTAGTTGGTGCAAGTTTGCGTTCCAGAAAGCTTGTGAATCGGCTTGTCAGAATGGTTGTTGCCATGCTGCTGCGCAGTACAGGCAAACCTCTCTCATTCCCGAGTTCCACCAGTTCCTCCGGCACCTCCAAGGAACGTGTTACGACGATACAGGGTGTTTCTTCCGTGCACAGGCTGCGCATCCGCTCTTTACGCTCTTCCGGCTTCAGCATTCCGAAGAAAGCCAACTCCGTGCGCCCCATAAGCTGAACCCGCTCCCGCGGATGGTATTCAAAATAACCGGCCATTTCCAATCCCGGGCGATTCAGATCGTCCGTTGTAATCTGACGTTTCAAGCCCTCCTCACCTGCGATGACCTCCAGCTGAAACTGCTGGACCAGCTCGGATACCTTCACTTTCTTGGCCATGGTCTTACCCCTCTTCTTCCATTGTATGTTGACATCACAACGAAACCGCCATATGGCACGGCCCGTCTTGGATGATATATTCCATTATTCAGTTATTCCTAAAGAGCACTTCTGTACACTTATCTCGACCTGGGAATTATCATGAAATATGCTCAACATCCCATATGTTCAATACTTATGTATGCCTTGCTTTGTGCTTATCTTATCGAAAAAAGCCAATGAATGCAATTCTAACCGACTACTCCATTGCGACATTAGGCTTATATAGAGGTGTGCTTTAAATAGATTGCTGCCCATGGAAAACCTCAACTGGCATCGGCAAAGGAGATCCAAACCTTTTCCCAGGGCGAGAATCCTAGCATGATATTGTCTTTTTCTCCTAAAAAAACCGCCCCTTGAGGGGGCGGTTTTCAAGAGATCCCGATTGCTGAAGATTAGTCTTCGAGCAATACGTTCAATTCAGACTCTTTATCAAAGATATGAACTTTGTTCATGTCGAGTGCCAATTTCACATTGTCGCCTTCGCGAGTAGTCGAACGTCCGTCTACACGGCCGATAACCGTATCGGTGCCCAAGCCGCTCAGGTACAAGAGCATTTCGTGACCAAGGTTCTCGGTTACATCGACTTTTGCAGAGAAGATTGTGTTCGGGGAAGCTTCCAGGAAGACTGGCTCTTCATGAATATCTTCCGGACGAACACCCATGATCACTTCTTTGCCAATCATGGATTTATTTTTGAGCAATTGTGCTTTACCACCTGGTACTTGAACGTTCAAGCCCTGGGAAGTGAAGTATACGCCACCGTTTTGCTCGGACAATTTACCGTTGATGAAGTTCATGGTTGGGGAACCGATGAAACCAGCAACGAACAGGTTGTTCGGATTGTTGTACAGTTGCTCTGGGGAATCCGCTTGTTGAATGATGCCGTCCTGCATAACAACGATACGGTCACCCATTGTCATAGCTTCTGTTTGGTCATGCGTTACGTAGATACAAGTGGTTTCAAGACGCTTAACCAGCTTGGTGATTTCGGCACGCATCTGACCGCGGAGTTTCGCATCCAAGTTGGAAAGCGGCTCATCCATCAAGAAGACTTGTGGATCACGGACAATCGCACGACCCAAGGCAACACGCTGACGCTGACCACCGGACAGAGCTTTTGGCTTACGCTCAAGCAAATGCTCGATATCCAGGATTTTTGCTGCTTCACGTACACGCTTATCGATTTCGTCTTTCTTCACTTTACGGAGTTTCAAACCGAATGCCATGTTCTGGTATACGTTCATATGTGGATACAAGGCGTAGGATTGGAATACCATCGCGATGTCACGATCTTTAGGTGCTACATCGTTAACAACACGGTCGCCAATGTAAAGTTTACCCTCAGAAATTTCCTCAAGACCTGCAATCATACGCAGTGTCGTGGACTTACCGCAACCGGAAGGACCTACCAAAACCAAAAATTCTTTATCTTTAATATCCAAATTAACGTCAATTACAGTTGCTTTATCCGAACCTGCATACTTTTTGTAAATATGCTCTAAGCGTACACCAGCCATGTGCATTTGCCCCCTCATATGAATGTTATGAAATCGAATACAATTAATTTATAATCTTATATTACCCCATAGGCACCTGACTTGCTATACACAATCTGCACAAAAAACCTATTTCCTTTTCGTCACTTTATACAATAGAAGCGTTATTTTCACTAAAACCGCATCACTGAAGCTGCGAACATCTAGCCCCGTCTCCTGTTTAATCTTATCCAGGCGGTACAGCAGCGTGTTACGGTGGATATACAGGTGCTTGGCCGTCTCACTCACGTTACAATCCAATTCGAAAAAAGACTCGAGCGTTGACAATGTCTCGCTATCCTCGAACAAATCGGTATGGCCGGCAGCGTACTCGCGCAGAAATTGATTGCGCTGGTACTCGGGAATGCTATAAACCAGACGCTCCAGATGAAGCCCGGTCGATAAATGGATATGTTCCTTGACCTGGAATGTACGGCCGATGGTCATGGTCTCTCTTAACATGCTAACGGTCTGTGGCAGAGCGTGCAGCGCATTAACCGCCGGTATCGCAGAGATATGGAAATCCCCCACCCATTCCGTTGAAATCAGCTCGTAGAGCCCCATACAGAATAAGGAGAGCAAATCCTGGTCGCCTTCCAACGAAGTATCCTCTTTATCATCCGTCGTTATACCATCCAGCAATTCTTGGTTCGCTAGGATAATCCATTCCTTATCAAGCAGCGGCACCAGAATGATGTCCCCGCCAAAATAGCTGCGCAGTAATCGATGCAGCGCCTTATAACTTGGAGTGGGGGCATGCTCGCTCTCATGAATTAGAAGAAAGGGAACCATGTCCTCTGTCAAACTTGTCCGAATCCACATTTCCTCTGGTAATTCAGCAAGCAGTTCACCGGCTTGCAGGCGTTCCTTTAACCAACCACCCAACTGTTGGGCGCGTCGTTCTTCTTCAACTTTACCGGTATTCTTGGGTACTCCCCCTGACATCGTATCCTGCAGGCTCGACAATAGTAGAGTTATAAGCCCAATCTCCGACTCCGTCAGAGCACCCTGATCCGCTACGATTACCCGGCTAGGATCCTGTGGATTCACTGGAATCCAAATCTCACCCAGGTCCTTGCGAGCATAGGCGCCGTTAACCCTTTGTGATTTGTGCGAGGTTCCGTTTCCGTTTTCTACACGGTTATCAGACCCCTGGGCTCTTACCTCATGACCAATCCGATCACCGAATGGCGGTGAGGTCGCCATTGATTTTGTTAACCATGCCGCTTCCTGATCATTCAATGTTTTTAAACCGAGTGAGGTACCCAAGGTCTGCTCCAGTTTCTGAACGATGTGCTCCATCTCCACCATTGATGACTCCACCACTTTATCGTTTTTTCTTATTTTAGCATAAGACCCAGTACAAGCGACAATGCCTTCTCTCTAAGCCTATTTACATTGTACAAAAACAGCTTAAAACAACACAAAAAGAGCCGTCAACAACGTTGACGACTCTTCGGATGAGCCATGAAGGACTCGAACCTTCGACACCCTGATTAAAAGTCAGGTGCTCTACCAACTGAGCTAATGGCTCTTATTACTGGTGGAGGATGATGGATTCGAACCACCGAACTCGGACGAGAACAGATTTACAGTCTGCTGCGTTTGGCCACTTCGCTAATCCTCCAGGATATAAAGGTGGCTCGGGACGGAATCGAACCGCCGACACGAGGATTTTCAGTCCTCTGCTCTACCGACTGAGCTACCGAGCCTTACATAAATGACATAAAAATAAAGTTCGGCATCCCACTTTAATCTGTGGAAAACCGACTATTTTTATTCCTTAAAATTAATAATGGCGGAACTGACGGGATTCGAACCCGCGATCTCCTGCGTGACAGGCAGGCATGTTAGGCCTCTACACCACAGTTCCACATTATTAAAGATGGTGCCGGCGAGAGGACTTGAACCCCCAACCTACTGATTACAAGTCAGTTGCTCTACCAATTGAGCTACACCGGCATGGTAAGGTGATAAAAATAGTACATGGTGGAGGCTGAGGGGTTCGAACCCCCGACCCTCTGCTTGTAAGGCAGATGCTCTCCCAGCTGAGCTAAGCCTCCAGGTATGTATGGTAGCGGCGGAGGGGATCGAACCCCCGACCTCACGGGTATGAACCGTACGCTCTAGCCAGCTGAGCTACACCGCCATATAAACCTATTTGCGTTCAAGTTATTCAAATGGCGGAGAGAGAGGGATTCGAACCCTCGCACCGCTTACGCAGTCTAACCCCTTAGCAGAGGGTCCCCTTATAGCCACTTGGGTATCTCTCCATCATAACTTGTATGCAGTTACAGAGATTGATTCCCTGAAAACTAGATACGAAACGAAATTTGCAGCACATTGAAATATTTTTTTGGATAAGCCCTCGACCGATTAGTATTGGTCAGCTCCATGCATTGCTGCACTTCCACCTCCAACCTATCTACCTCGTCGTCTTCAAGGGGTCTTACTAGTTGGGAAATCTCATCTTGAGGGGGGCTTCACGCTTAGATGCTTTCAGCGCTT